>JBGSPU010000069.1:0-33916 GCA_041738415.1 Bythopirellula sp. | reverse complement strand
ATGAAGGCCGGCTCTGTAGAAAAGGTTCAATTTTTAGTGAACAAATGCTCTCGCCACTTTATCTAATCTCCACGAATCACAGGATTTAGAGAGGCTTGACTTTTCACTCCGGCAAGGGATCGCGATGTTTTCTACAGAGCCATGAAGGCCTGTTTTCAAGTGGAGATGTGTTTTTATTCGGCCAGCTTACCAGACGTACTCGGTTCCCGCATTGAAGCCGTGATAAAGCACGTCATCTTTGACGAAGAACGTCGCGGGGACGAAATTGGTGGTGTCGATATTCGCGCCAACCATTGCCAGATTGTCAATGTAGAGTGCGTTGTAGCCAAACTTCAGCGACCAACTGGGCAGAATGTCCATCACGATGCTAACACCTGTTTCACCGACAAAAGCCACATTGTTGCCTTCGGTGCTCAGTGCATAGTCATCTGGGGAGTTGCCTACGTCGGCGAAGTCGCCAGTAGCAGCGAACTTGTAGCGATTGTTGTACACACCTGCTTTGCCATCGATTCCAATCCGGAGGCCTTGTCGCAGTCCAAACCAGCCGTCGCCGCCGAATTGGAAGCCCAAGATATCATTCTCGCCTCCCCAGAACAGGGAAGTGTTGCCCAGTAAGGCCTCGGAATCGAAATTAAAATCTTCAGTCATCCGGACGTAGCGGAAGCCGAGCAGATAGGTACCTGAGATGCGGGGATTGTTGCCGACCCAATAGCGGCGAATGCTAAACTCGGTGCTCTGCAAGTCCGCCTGATAGTCGGCAGTAAGATTTTCCGCGTCGTCCAGGCCGTCGATTGGAAATGGCACGCCGAAACTGGAGAACACAGTGAATAACTGATTTGACTGGTTGGGTGGATTTATGGTGGCTTGATTGGAGTTGACTGTGTCGGTGTAGCCAATATCGTACAGGCCCATGTAGGTGGCTTCCAAGACAGACAAGGCCCCCAGATCATACCTCAGAGCGATCTGCCAACCAGTATCGTAATCCCCCAATTCGGTACTAGGATTCAGGATCCGTGGTGCGGCAGCACCGGCCGTAATCGAGCCCAAGGAGCCAACATCAGCAAGCAGATCATCTGATTTTAAGAAGACGGCGCCAAAAGAGACGTCGAAGTAATGGGGACCGATCTGGTCCTCCGTGTAACCACCAAAGTCGACCGCCATGGGATCACCGGGGCCACCACCGTAGCCACCTCCATAGAAACCCTCAGGTCCCGACGGGCTGTAGCTGGTCTGCATGATGATCGGATTGCCATAGACGTCTGTGAATTGATTCCCTTGCGCTGCCGCAGGTCCACCGGCCAACGGTGAGGCCATGTGCATCGGCGGCTGGTGAATGGGTCCATTCTGCGCCATCGGCGGCTGAGCCATCTGGCCCAATCCCATCTGGCCAGGCATCATAGCCCCTGCGGGCGGGTAGTTGTTGCTGCCTGGCAAGGCATATTGCTGGGCCTGGAGCAGGCCCGTCGCCATCACAGCCAGCGTTAGTCCCCATGCCGCTCTCGCCAGGACTGGCCGTGCAGAGAATTGTCGCGTCCCAAAATATCGTTCCATCGAAAAATCCCCCTCTATTCTCCTTGAAGGACTCGCTCGTCGCACTCTTGGAGAATGTTCCGTACCCTTACCCGGCACGAATTGGCTTGTTGTTTTGCTGAGCACCTGCCTCATGTGGACCATCTGCATGTGGGCAACTCACCAAACAGCACCCCGCAGAATAGTCCGACTGATAGGGTTTATCGGACCGGCAGGACCGGAAAAATCAGAATTTCCGTTACGAATGGAGTTTTTTGCCAAATCGCTTTGAGAGGGTAGCCAACTCACTCCGAGTGCTGGCTTTCCTACAGAGATCATCAGATAAGTACTTCGCCAACGCTTCTAACAGGAATGCCGTCACCATCTTGTAACCCGAAGCGTGAGCGAGGGGGAGAGATGCTCTACGCTTGCTCCTCGCTCACGCTTCGGGTTAGGAAGACTGTGGCCAATCCGTATTCCAATTCCTAGTTTTCCCCTATTCTGATCCCAGTTCCCTGTCTTCTGTCCTCTGACTCCCCAGCAAGCAGACCCCAAGCCTCATAAGTGGAAAAAAAATGATCAGGTTGGGTGACAGGCTGCGAAGAATACGACCATTAGATGGAGAGGCCAGAAACTGCTGTCTAGGAGACTCTCTCTGTGGAGATTCTCTTGGCAAGTTGAGATTTTTCCCCAAATTAAGGAGATTGGCAGGTCGGAACAGGTGCCAGAAGTTTGACGACGATTGAATAGGTAAGTAATATAAACGGTTAGGTGAGCGATGTAGGGGACCTTGGCCAGAGTCCCCGCAGGGATATGCCAGTACCCCTCAGGCCAGTCGCCAGCCAACAGACTGCTAGCAGAACCCTTGCAGGGAGTTTTCCTTGCTGGGTTTCCATCTCAGAGGCATGGAACCTGCTAGGCCTACCAAACGGAACAAACTATTCCACCTGGAACTTAGAGTTGCTTTGCGCGACTTACTGTCGCGTCGCTGCAGCCCCTCGCCAGAGTTTAGCAACAACAGCAGAGAACGGCGCCGGCTGAGGGTGTGCCCTCATGGGGATGTTGAGCCTATGTGTTGCCAGTGGAAAGTCACAGCGAAGAGTCACGCCAGTGGACTCATAAACAGAGCTTGGGGTATTACTTGCGCGACTTCACCTTAGAGGTCCTTCGAATCGGGAAAACGAAACATGTCAATGCTTTTTAATCGCAATACCAAACAGCCTCAGTCCTCCGCGAAAAAGTCCCGTCGGCCTGCCGGGATTAGCCGCCGGCGCCGGCGTCAGCTCGGTTTCGAAACGCTCGAGGATCGCCGCGTGATGTCGGCCGAGTCGCCATTGGCCGCTCTGAAGGGAAATGTGGCCGAAAATGTAAGTCTTCAGGCTACATCGTTTTCAAGCAACGATTTGGCTGGAAATCTTGCAATTCTTCAAAATGAGTTGTACTGGCAATCCCTCGTCGGAGGGAGTTCAGCAAGTTCCTCGACCCCAGCCAATCTGGCAACTCGTGCAGTCCCGACTGATCCGCTGCTGAATTTGCAATGGCATCTGATCAACACCGGCCAACAAGTGGGCAATCCAGACTTTCAGGCAATCTTCGGTATCCCTGGTGAAGATATCAATGTGGCACCCGTTTGGAACCAAGGAATATTTGGTACTGGGGTTGTCGTGGCCGTGATTGATTCTGGAGTGCAAAGTAGTCATCCAGATCTGGCAGCAAACATTGGTCTCCAGTTTGACGCCATAACCGGCGATGCGGATGCCAATCCGAACGTAGCGGATCCTGCAAATGCCCATGGCACAGCGGTAGCCGGGTTAATTGGTGCGATTGCAAATAACGGAGTGGGAGGAACTGGCGTCGCACCTGGGGTTACATTAGTGCCGATACGATTGATCGATGGCACTCCCATCACAAATCAACAGATCGTGGATGCGTTCCGCTTTTCACTAGACAATGGCGTCGACATTACAAATAACAGTTGGGGACCTGGAATCACCACTCGGGGATTAGGAGGCATCTCACCACAAGAGATTCTTGCTTTACGAGATACCGTGTTATTCGGTCGGGATGGGCTCGGCATCATCAACCTGTTCGCATCCGGCAATAGCGCCGGTGCCGATTTCGATCAGGGTTTCCCCGATGGGATCTTTGATACCGCTGCATATGATGCCTATATAAACACCCGATATACGATTGGCGTCACCGGGGTGGATCATGACGGGTTCGCCAACAACATTGATGGCACCTTAACCTCTTATCCCGAAGTAAGTACTGCAGTGTTAATTGCAGCTCCCACCGGTTCGATCTTCTTTGATATTGGTGACGATACGGGCATTGGAAGCGGAATAGTCACGACCGATCTCGTCGGTAATCTTGGTTTTAACCAAGATGGGACACTCCTTGATCCATTTCGAGACTTTCTCGAGGATACCGACTTCACGTCTCGCTTTAATGGTACCTCTGCTTCGACACCGATAGCTTCGGGAGTCGTAGCTCTGATGCTAGAGGCAAATCCCAATCTATCTTGGCGAGATGTGCAAGAAATTTTGGTGCGTTCAGCCAGGCAAAACGCTGAGTTTGATATACCGGAAACCGTCGGGCTTGGAAGTACGCAAAACACCTGGATTATCAACCAGATGCCGGTGTTCCACGACCCTGATATCTTCGATCCGGGCGTTTCACCCATACTTCAAACTCTCTTCCCCACCCTCGACCCGACACTCAGGGCGGGTTTCAATGGCGCTCACTACGCACCCACCCCGATTGTCCTGACCAATGGAGCGGGCTTTACGGTTAGCCAGGGGGTGTCTCCTGCAGCAGAGAATATTGGTTATGCCCACGGTGTTGTTGATGCAGACCTTGCTGTCAAACTGGCTCAACAATGGCACACAAAAAATCAAGCACTTCCCGCTGAGCTTACATTCACGACTTTTGTGACACCGACCGAGGGTCCGGACATCAATATTTCGGCTGCTGAAAAAGGCAACCAGGATAGTGGATTCCAGCTTGTGCCAGGTGGGATCGGTGGAACGGTGGGCGGCGGCTTTATCGACTACTGGAATGAGTTCTTTGTCGATGACCCATTTGCAGACTTCGACGATGACGACGTTCGAGGTGGATTCCTGGAATTCTCAGTTCCTGACACAAATTCGATGGTTGTTGATCATGTGGAAGTCAAGCTTTCCATTTCCGGGGATGGCGCTGAATTTATGAATCACGCCAGAGTGCTTCTAGTCTCCCCCAATGGCACTCACTCAGAATTGAATCAATTCTGGGTGGAGCCAAATAATCCCTTCTCTTTACAGAACATAAGTCCAGCTACGATTAGTGGTGTTCCTGGTTCGACTTTCGATGGCGCAGGGAATTTCGTCTGGACATTCAGCACCAATCGCAATTGGGGTGAACGGTCCGATGACGCAATCGTGTTTGACCCCACGACTGGAGAGCCCTCTGGAGACGTGCAGGGTTGGAGGTTGTTTATTGAAAATTATGATTCCACCAACGCATTCGGCCTGGCGGGACTAGAAATGGTCTGGCACGGGACCCCCATCGCCGCAAATACTCAACGCATTCAAGGCCTTGTAGGCGTCGACGACGATCAAAACAACGATTTCAACTTCAGCAGAGTCAATCTAAGTGTTGGTGATATTGATGGAGATCCAAACACACTGCGATTTGGAGAGGTTTCAAACATCATTGATACCTCCCATGAATCCATGGCGTCCAATGTGACCGTCGTCGTCCGGCGGGCGAGCGATAATGTCATTGTCGATCAATTTGTTACCGGTGCTGACGGCAATTACTATTTTGACCTTGTGCCGGATGACTACATCATCTCGGTAGAGGACCCCCTGGGTCGGGCGGCCATTGAGGATACCCTCAGTCCCTCCAATATCTTGCAACACTTCCGCACCGAGTGGACTGTTACTTCCGACTTCTTCAAGGTCTGGGAGTTTGACAGTAATCTTGAAGTAGCAGTCGACGCCAATGGGGTTCCGTTGCCATTTAATGGCGTTACGACTCAGTATCATGTCAATAATATCAACTTCCTCCTGGATCCCGGCCCACCCGTTGCTCCTCAGGTTCAATTTTCCGGCGTCGTGAGCGCTGACCTGAATGCTGATGGGTTGTTCAACGGCAACGATGTGAATGTGCCGCTCGTCACCGTCTTTGCCGATGTGAATCGCAATGGTGTCTTCGACTCCGGCGAGCAGTTCACCCAGACAAATGCCACTGGCCAATACAATTTGACCGTGCCCGCGACCATCGCCAACGTAATCAACATCGGCATTGTCAAGCCGGGAGGCTGGACTTTTACCACACCAGCCACTGGAGTTCAGCCCATTTTTGGCAAGCCTGGAGATGTGTTCACGGGAATCGATTTCAAGATGCAACCTCCGCTGGGGGTCGGGGCGGGCAATGGCACCAGTCAACCGGGCTATCTGCTCGGGAACATCTACGAGGACGTGAATAACAATGGCACTCGCCAGGCCAGTGAGTTGGGTGTTCCCAACACGACTGTTTTCATTGACGTCAACAACAATGGCACCCGCGAAGTTGGCGAACCGCAAACGACGACCAACGTCAACGGCGCCTATATTTTCGCCAATGTCGCACCGGGAATCCATCGAGTACGAGCGATCCCCACGGCACCGTTCATGTCAATCAATCCTGGGCCAGGCGTGCCACGTGTCGTCACTTTGGCAGGAGGCGGCACGGTCTCGCAGATTGAGTTTGGTATCGGTTTGGGAACCAATCCCAGTGGGGCTAATTTCGACTTTGGCGACTTGCCAGCGAGGTACGGCATCACGCTGTTGAGTGAAAACGGTGCCCGCCATGCCAGGAGTGCGTTCTTCTTAGGCACTTCGTTCGATGTCGATCTGGATGGCCAGCCCTCTGAGGCTGCTGACGGAGACGACACGACGAATCTAGACGACGAAGACGGCATCATTGTTCAACCCCTCGTGCCAGGCACGACTGGTAGCCTGGTTGCCATAGCAAGTCGCCATGGTGGCAACCTGCAAGGCTGGTTCGACTTTAATAACAACGGCGTTTTCGAGGCCTCGGAGAAAGTCATTTCGAATGTGGCCCTCTTGCCGGGCCCCAACGATGTTACTTTCCAGATACCAGCGGGTATGGCGCTTACGGATATTTTTGCGCGATTCCGTTACGGGGAGTTTGGCATCGATAGCGTGACCGGCCCCGCGTTGATTGGCGAAGTCGAAGACTATTTGGTCCCCCTCGCTCCGGGAGTTGTGCCTGCGGTCATCGAGCATGGTCCCGACTTCGACGAGGATGGCGATGTCGACGGTCGCGACTTCCTCGCCTGGCAACGAGGATTTGGCATCACCAATGGTGCCGCTCCAAGCCAGGGCGACGCCAATAGCGATGGCAAAGTCAACGGTCTCGACCTGCAACAGTGGCGGACTGACTATGGCACTACCTCAGCACCGCTGGTGGTGGCTCTTACGGCAGGTGGAGACGAGGACGAAGATTCGGCCAACGACTTCAACACTTCGGACGTCGATGCCGAATTGGCCGTAGTTCTGCAACCGATTGTCGTTCCTCTCTCCACGAGCGAAACGCAGTTCAGCACTGAAGCCGATGTGAGCACTGCGCCCAGCCAAGTCGTGACTTATGCGAGTAGTACTAGAAGTTCGTCCGTAGACGTGATGACGACGGAAGTCTCCGCTCAAGAATCGACAGCCACGCGCCCCAGCCAGCGCATTCTGAGTGCAGTTGCCAACGAAGTCGAACGGCGATTTGGCTCGCACAATCCCATCCGACCGCAGGTTGCGGCCCGGCTGGAAGCCCATCGCATCGATCAGGTTTTCGAGAAGTCGAGCGAACTGGCAGAAATCGGCCTGGCCCTACGAGAATCGAATCACCACCGGCCTCTGGCTGGCCTGCACCGCCGCTTCGATTTCGAGCAGCTTCAGTCCCAAGAAGATGGTAGCGAAAACGCCTTTGACCTCGCTCTGAGCGAAGAAATCCTCTGGCGCGCGATATAAGCGTCGCATCCCAGGTTAGCCGCGACTCGCAGCGCCAGCGCAGAGGAGCGCGCCTTTACGGAAACTGCAGCCCCACCACCGTCTGGCGACGGTTGCAGTTTTTGAAAATTTCTCAAAAAAGCTAGACAAATCCCCCTCGATCGCGCATCCTCACGGTTGATGGATGCTTCTCTCAATTTTTCAGAGCGGGTTCGCGACTGCGCTGGGCGCATGGCCGAGAGTGGCGTTTCGGCTTTGGGGGGCCTGTTCGATTTGACCTCCCAGCGGCTCACTCGCTATGCGACGACCATCACCCGCAACCAGCACGACGGCGAGGACGCAGTGCAGGGGGCCCTCGTGCGAGTCGCTCAGCAAGTGAATCTGCTCCACCAGACTATCGACCCCTGGCACTATCTGCTGCGGATGGTACGCAATGAAGCCTTGGTGATCGTGCGCCGCAAGAAGCGCTGGGTGTTTGTCGCCAATTTGTCGGATCTCGTGATTCGTCGGCTGGTGGATGATGCCGAGCGGGAAGAATCGCATCGGGCAATTTGGGCTGCCCTGCGCACGATCCCTACCGAGCAAGCTGAGGTCGTGGTGCTGAAAATCTGGGAGGAAATGACATTCGCCCAGATCGGCGCGGTGCTGGAGGTCTCGGCCTTCACCGCCGCGAGTCGGTATCGCTACGGCATGCAAAAGTTGTCTGACAAGCTCGTGGATCTGAGTTCGGAGGTGACGCATGAACGAGTTTGACAACAAACCAGATGGCGATCTGTTTGCCGCATTGGAGCAGGCAATTCGCCGGGCGGGCGACTACCTCCAGCCGACCGACGATCTGCGTCCCAACACGCTCGAAGCTGCCCGTTCGGCGCGTTTTCAGCGGCGCACCAACTGGCGCGTCGGCGCGATGATTGCTGCCGTGCTGTTGGTGGCGGTGGGACAGGCGACGAACCAGTTTGGCCAGCTTGGTGAGCGGCCAATTGTGGCTACGACCGTTAATCACGATTTTCAATTGCGACAGCAAACTCTGCAGCGCGAAGCGGGGGTTGGCATGACCCCCGGTTGGGCCCTCTACGAGGCCTTCTGCGAACTCCGTAGCAAACAAGCCAATCTGCTCAAGGACTCTCTGTAGTCGCTTGGCAGAATTTTAGACAAACCGGCACGTTTGGCGCATCTCTCTTGCAGGCCGGAATGAGTAACACGAGTTCCGGCACAGAGTCCCCTCACGCATCACCTCGCCGGAACTCGCGGAACTCGTTCCGGCATACAATTATGACAAACGCAACCCTTCAACATGTCCTCGCCATCAATCGGGAAATCGGTTCCTTGGCTGATGCCGGAGTACCGATTCGCTTGGGGCCCGCTGTCACCTCGACCAAGGGCACGTTGGAGCGGATCAATGAGAGCCTCAAGTTGCGAACCAGCTTGGGACAAGAGATCGACGCCGCGATTGTCGACAACCCTGAGCTGCCGCCCATATATCAACATGCGTTGCTTGCTGGTTTGTCGACGGACGCATCAGAGCTCACGCTCGCGGGTGTGATCTGTGAGTCGACTGCACGTGACGAATTGCGGAGCGCGATGGGGCGGGCGATGGTGCAGCCCTTGATCGTGTTGGCTCTCGCCTACTGCGGATTTATAGTCTCGTGCTCCCTGTTTGTACCTGAGATGACCGACATGTACGAACAGCTTCGCAAGCAGCCAAGCATACCGGTGCGGTTGCTTGAGGCCTGTCGAGTAGCAATGCCGATTTGGATACCACTCGTGCCAATCTTGGTGCTGATTGCACTGGTCCTCTGGCGCCGAAGTAAGGGGCAACCGCCGAAGTGGATTCCTGGTGCATACCGTTATCTACAAGCCCTCAAGCACGCGCTGTTTGCTGAGGAACTAGCGCGGCTCGTGGGAACAAAGATGCCCTTGCATGAGGCAGCACGAATGGCCAGTGGAATCACTGGAGACACTGCGCTAATCGATTCTTGTGAAGCGTTGGCAAGCGACGACAACCAACCAATGAGCAACGAGGACCCACGACTTGGAGCCTTACCACCCTTATTGCGCTGGGCACTCTCGGGCAATCTGGGAGAGCAAACTCTGCCGGGGGTACTGCGTTTTGCGGCTCAGACCTATCGCCAATCTGCCGAACGGCTCTCAGCCATCTGGCAGACGGCCTTGTCCATCCTCCTCGGCGGCCTACTCGGAGGGGCTATTGTGCTGGTCTACGGAGTGAGCATTTTTTGGCCATATATCGAAATGTTGCAAGATTTGGCAGGATGACGAGCTATAGCATGCTTGAATTTGATTACCGAGCTTTCAACACGGAAGGGCAAGCGACTTCTGGTCGGATTGCGGCGGAGAGTGCTGCTGCGGCGACGGCGGCTTTAGCAGGGCAAGGACTTGCAGTGCAATCCCTGCGGCAGGTGGTAGTTATTGAATCTGCCGGCAATGCAGTCGTAACCCCAGTGCCGCAGGATGAATGCGAGCGGGTCCTTCAGGAACGGGTGAGTCAACTGCTCGAACAACGCGAAGTGCTTGCCCCAGCGCTTAAGGCGTTCGCCGCGGAAATGCCAACCGGACGACCGCGCCGCGAGTTGCGGAAGCTCGCTGTGCAATTTAGCGACGGAGCCAGCGCCGAGCAAATCGTAAGCGATACGAATCTGTCAGTTTTGTTGCCGCTACTGGGCAACGATGCGATGCGGGGTTCGCATCGCTCGCTAGAGAACCTGCTGGCAGAATCCGCACAAAGAAATCGCACACGAACGGAGCGAGTACGAATCCTAACTTACCCGCTTTTTGTCGTCCTGCTCGCGAGTGCCGTGTTGATTTTTTTGGGACTGATTGTGGTTCCTACTTTCACGGATATTTTTAACGATTTTGATCTCGAATTGCCCAGAGTGACTATGGTGGTAGTCGACTTCTCCAACCAACTCCTCTTTCATCCGGTGCGTTTGCTGATATCCGTCGCAGGTGTGATTGTCATCATTTCTTTGGCTTTTTACTTGCTCAAACATTGGGGGTTCACTGGACGATGGCTGGGGGATTTTACCTCTGGGAGTTCTAACCAGGTGGCAGCTTTGGCGGTCTTCGCCCGAACCTTGGCCGAGGCCTTGGGGGCAGGCTTTTCACTTTCCTGTGCCTTACGAATGGCCGGCAAGAGTAGCAATCTGCGTTGGCTCCGCCGCGAAGCGGAGACACTTGCCGCTACCGCCGAAAACGAGTGGTGCCTCCCCGAAACGACCACGCAAGAGGCGCGCTTGCCAGCGACGGTTTCCTATGCCCTGAGGGCTGGCCCATCCGGCGCGCCGAGCCTGCCACTTTTGCGTGAGTTGGCCGAACTGTACGCGGAACGGGTTCGCGATCGACTCGATTGGAGCACCGGCTTCATGTCCCAACTGATGATTCTGCTGATAGGTATCGTAGTTGGAATAGTCGTTCTCGCGCTCTATTTGCCACTGGTCACCTTAATCAATGGACTTACGGGATAGGACATGTAGGCCGGAACGAGTGCAACGAGTTCCGGCAGAATAGCTGACATTGGGATTGCCGGAACTCGTGTAACTCGTTCTGGCTTACGGTTTTGTCAATAAGTAATCAGTTGTCGAAGGAATTTCTTTGCAAGCCAATTTCCCCACCTTTGATCGAGTTAAGCATGCCCTGCGACGACTCTCGCCGGTGCTGACTACACCCTGGTGGTCTGCAGATAGACTCCCATTGAAACAGCGCGCCTTGCTGAGGATTTTGAAGTTGGCGGCGACTGAACGACTGGAAGCAGCACCTCTAGTTGCCAGTCTGGCGGCTGAAGACCGCTTTCGTTTTCGTCGCCGGTTGCGACTCTTGTCCCGCCGCCTGGCCACTGGGACGCTGCTCTCTGATGCCCTGGAGCAAACCCCCGGGGTAGTTTCCGACCAGCAACAATTGGCGATTCGCTTTGGAGAGCAATCTGGCACGTTACCGGCTATCCTTACGAACCTCCTCGAGCATGACGAAACGACCTCCAAGGAAGTAGATAGGCGACTTCGGCAGATCAGCTTTTATGCGACTATCACGTTGTCCATCTTTGTTCTCGTGTTGAGCTTTATTCTGATCAAAATAATCCCGAGCTACCAAGCGATACACGATGATTTTGATCTGCAAATGCCGGAACCGCTGACACTGGTGATTGGCGCAAGCCGCTTTGCAGAAGAGTATTGGTTTCTCATCGTACTCGCCATCGTAGCAATGATTTGGCTGGTTCGTTCAGAAAGATCACGCCGTTTCTTTCGCCGCAAGCTCGGGTCGCGAATCTTGCCGACAGTGGCCCAACTCCGCAGTGCGGACCTGCTGAACCTATTGTCAGTCTCGGTCCACTCCGGGAGGCCGTTGGCCGGAGCACTCTCCACCTTGGCGCGTTACCACTACGACGCGCTGGTGCGACACAAGCTGCTCTTTGTCCGCAATGAAATCGAGCAAGGTGCCGACATCTGGGAAAGTATGGCCGCGGCTCGTCTATTGACTCCCAGCGAATCCCGTGCATTAAACGATTCCACCTCGTCCGAATCACGTGCTTGGGCCATGAAACAACTAGCCAAACTGAGGCGGGGACGTGTGGGTGGACGGATCGAAATGGTTGTGATGCTATTGCAAGCGGTGGTGATCTTACTGCTAGCCGGGGCGGTGTTGCTCGTGGCCCTGGCTTGTTTAGTCCCACTTTTTGACATGGTCTCGGGGCTGGCATGAAATGAGAATAACTATGACTAATAACAGCAGTAGATTGGTTCGACGTGGCCTCTGCATGACGGAGTTGTTAGTGGCCGCCACGCTCTTAATTGGGGCGATGTCTTTCCTTGGACCCCTCTCCGTGCGGAGCGGAAGACTCCGGCAGGACGCCCGCCATTATCAATCTGCCCTTGAAGAAGCGTCCAATCAAATTGAGCAACTCACGGCCTTGCCGGATGACGAGCGGTCAGCGGCACTGACGGAATTGGCTCCGTCCAAGGAGGCACAGGCAGCGCTGCCCAATCCACAACTCTCAGCCGAAACGATTGACGATGCCGATGGCCTACGCCTTGTCATACGCATTCAGTGGGATCGGCTGGGCCAGGCAGAACCGCTCTCGCTCATGGCCTGGATCAAGCCTCCTGACGACTACGACGAGGAGCAAAAACGATGAGACGACGCAGCGGATTTACACTGGTCGAGGTGATGGCGTCGATATCAGTCAGCAGTGTGCTGTTGGTGATGTCGATGGGGATGGTGCATCGTGTGCTGAATCTGGAATCCAGTTCACGCGATGAGATCCGTGTCAGCCGATCCCTCACACGGCTGAGTCACGATTTCCGTCACGACGTCCAGCGGGCGGTAGCTTTTGACCTGGACCAGGAAGCGGCGCTGGTGCTGACGTTTGCCGACGATACGTTTGCTACATACAACATTGCAGAAAGATATCTGCTGCGCGAACAGGAAGTCGCCGGCGCACACGTGCAGCAGGAGGCTTATGATTTGCCCGCCGACGCTGCCGTCTGCTTTACCGAGCAGGAATCGCCAAGCCGCTTAGAACTCTCGATCACCCACGACCTGAAGTTAGCAGGAATTCCCCCTCTCCCGCTGTTGCACACCGTGGCCGAAGTGGGACGACTCGTCCGCTTAGCCAGTCCCCAGGAGCCGGAAGAATGAGCTTAAAACTTAGCCAACGCCGTGCATTTCACTCCGGTCGCCCGGGTGCGATCCTGATTTGCGTGCTTGCCTGTCTGGCAATCGTGACGGCAATGGTCACCACGACAATCCGATCGGCCTTGCGATCCCACCTTGAAGTTCGCCGGCAACGTGAGTTGCGACAGACGGAGCTGGTACTTGAAGCGGGCATTATGCGGGCCTATCAGCAAGTGGTGGCAAATCCGAACTATGAAGGAGAAATCTGGCAACTGGCCGCCGGTACCATCCCAGGTGGCCAACTTGCCACCATTGAAATCGTTGTCCAACCAGCCGAGGAGTCCCGCATCATCGGCGTCACCGCCCGACTTGGTGGCGAATTACAGCGAGTGCAACGATCCTACGAATTTGTTTTCGATAATCCGTCCCTCTCCAACAAGGAGTAATTCCATGAAATCCACAATTCATTCCCGTCCCTTGAGTGCTTTTACCTTAGTCGAACTCTTAGTCGTGATTGCCATCATCGGCATTTTAGTCGCGCTGCTGTTGCCCGCGGTGCAAGCTGCCCGTGAGGCGGCGCGGCGAACAGGGTGTCTAAACAACATCTCTCAATTGGCACTCGCTACCCACAACTACGAGTTTGGCGTCGAACATCTCCCCGCGGGAGTGATCAATCCCACCGGCCCAATTCGCAGCGAGCCGGATGGTCAACATGTGAGTTGGATCGTGCAAATCCTCCCCTACATGGAGATGCGCACCGTTTACGACCTGTTCGATCAGGAAGCGGGCGCATACGCGCCCGTCAACGCCTCTATTCGGGCGGTTCATGTTTCCTTGCTGTGGTGTCCTTCTTTTCCCGGCAGTGAAAAGAATGAAAATGACACAATTGCGTTCGGCACGTATGCCGGTTGCCATGATGGGGGCGAAACGCCAATCAACGACGATAACAATGGTGTACTTTTTCTCAACAGCAGCATCCGCTATCGCGATATTTTCGACGGGAGTTCCCAGACTTTACTTATCGGTGAAATGCTCCCCAGGGAAACTAGCCTCGGCTGGGTGAGTGGTACTCGAGCGACACTGCGCAACACCAGTAAGATCGAAGATCGTTCATTTCGGCGCATCAATGATTCCAATATCGCACCTCCAGGACCTTTAGAAGTCGGAAGCTTCGCCAGTGCCCATCCAGGCATTGTGAATATCGCCTTGGCCGATGGCTCTTGCCGCGCACTCAATGAAGACACCGATGCTAAAGTGTTAGAACAACTGGGCAACCGCGCCGATGGCGTCTTGCAGAAGCGCTACTAATCGCTCTGATTCGTTGCGAGTATTCCGCAATTGCCATTGGCGGGAACCCCTGGTTGTTGCCGGAAAAAACCATTGGCTTGCTGCCAACGGCTCGAAAGGAGTACACTTAAGAAGTGCAAGGATTTCACCGACTCACCGGAGGCTTGTCATGAAAATTCGCTTCTTAGCCTTTGCCATTTCAGTCGCCGCTTGGATGGTGTGCCATGCTTCAGCTCAAGTGACGCAGGTGCAGACAGTTCAGTTGCCGACTTTCCATTTCTTTGGAACTTCGACGACGGTCGTTGTGCCGACTCAAGGGACAATCTCCATGGGAAGCATTGGAGGCAGCACCCGAACTCGGTTCGACCGAGTGGGAAGTGGTACCGTTGGGGTGGATTCTTTTTCCGGTGGTCTCTTGCTCAGTGCCACGGTGATTGACCTCGCTGAAATGGACCGCGCCGTCCTGGCCGAAGCCGCCCGCCGACGTGGGGCAGATGTCGACGTGCTTGGTCGGCCGGTGGACGTTGATCGAATCTCTGCCAGGCCAATCGCTATCCATCCAGTGGAAAGGCAACGGGCCGCCACCTATTTGCGCAGAGGTCGCACCGCAGAAGCAGCAGGTCAACCCGAGGTCGCAAAGGTCTTCTACCGCCGGGTCGTCAAACACGGCAGTGCGAGGGAGAAGCGTATCGCCGAGGCGAGACTTACCCAGATTGAATCCGCCCAGGCAGCACGTCACAATGAGAAGGTGCGATAAACAGCATCGCATCTTCACACAACCACACTCGCCCAGAAAACGCCCTATGCCTGTCACTAAATGGAAAAACCCGTTTTACACGCTGCTAATCCCGGTGGGCATGGCATTCGTAGTGACCGTGTTTGCTTACGGTTTCATGGCCTTTCTGGCCGTCAACGGCACCATTATCGAAGCCACTAGCCAGGCGAATCATCCCCTCTTCGCCTGGCTCGATAGGCACGGCACGCAACTCGTCCTCTGGGAACTGGCCGTATTAGGAGTGCTCACTTTCGGCGCGATCGCCACCGATAGCTGGTGGCTCAGAGAATCTGCGAAAGACCATGCCCCCGACGAATCTCCTGATAAAAATTTTCGAAAGCAGCCAAGTGATTAGCTCCAGAATTTCTCTCACACTGTTGGCATGCTTGTTGTTTTCGGTGGAAGTGAACGGAATCGAGTCGAAGCGCTGGCCGGGATTCCTTTTTCAAGGCTCCCACAATGAGCAGGTAAGGGAAATCCGTTTCGCCGAAAATGCCCGCGCAATTGTCCTGGCACCATCGCCAGATCGAATTGAACCCGATCGGCCCATCTTGCTGGTAATCTTCGCCACTCCCAACGGCAACACTGCCGAGCAGACTCTCGGTTGCCAGTTCTCTGAGGGGATGGATTGGCATTTTGATATTCAGCACGTTGCGGCGCAGTGGAGGCACTTTTCCTCTTTGGAGAGTAAGCAAACGGTTGTGCTTGCGTGTGTGCAGGCCAACAATCTGAGTTGGCCAAGCTGGAAGGGCCAAAGAACCGATGGGCCGAAAATTATTCGGCGGATCGTCGATTCACTGGCTGCCAGCCTCCCTGCGGAGCAAGTTCGCATTGTGCTCACCGGCCACAGCGGCGGGGGGAGTTTTCTTTTCGGCTATGTGGATGCGGCCGAGGTGATTCCACCTCAGATCGAACGGATCGCCTTTCTAGACGCCAACTATGGCTACGACGTCGACCAGCATCATGGAGACAAGTTGTACCGGTGGTTAAATTCCGACCCATCGCATCACCTCTGTGTGCTGGCGTATGATGACCGTGATATTGAACTCAACGGCAAGAAAGTCGTCGGTCCGACCGGTGGGACTTACCGCGCCACGCAGCGGATGTTGGATGATCTTAAAACCAGGATTACTATCGAGGAAGGTGTAAAAGGAGAGTTCAAGAAGTATGAGGGCCATGACGACCAATTCATCGCATTCGTTCACCCAAATCCCAAGAACCAGATTTTGCATACCCGACTTGTCGGCGAGATGAATGGTTTGCTCACGGCACTCACCATCGGAACAACCTACCACGGCAAATGGGGCGAACTGGCTCCGCCCCGGGCCTATGGCGACTGGATCGAACCAGAGCCGCTGGAGCCTGCATCCTGGCAAGGCGTAGCACCCGCTCTGCAACCACGTCGGGCTCATGCACCAAGCGGCACTTCTCTCATGAAGTCCTTGATTGAGGTTCCACCTATTGAGAGAGAATCGACTCTTGCCAAGGAAATCCTGCAAGGCAATCTACCAGGATGGGGACGAAAGTTTACAAATGTTTCCGCAAAGATTCATACCGGGACTGGTGAGGTTCATAGAATCGTTTATCGAGTATCGCCCGACTATCTGGCTATCGGGGGGAACGAAGACTTTGTGCGTGTACCGCTAACTCCCTACGCGGCGCAACATCTGGCCGACATGATGGGATGTGTCTTACCGACGCGGAAAATGGTGGACGATATCCACAAGGCCGCCTTGCTGAAGCTGGCGCCCCAACCCCTTACCCTGGAGCGTGAATCGTTGGCTACCTTTAGCCAACATAATCAACTAATCCAGGATCAGTTGAAAAGCAACGATGCAGGTAAGTTGATTTCCGGAATCAAAAAAGATGTTGTGGTAACGAATGAACTCCTTGAGCGTCCTAGCCATGTTGCGATTTATGGTTGGCATCAGCTCGACGGCAAACCGATTCAGCCGCTGACGACCATCCATATCGACTCTTACGTCGATTATAGTCACGGCATTCGGCTGGTAGATCAATGGGCAGTCGTTGATGGATCTCCAATGCGAATTGAAGAGGTATTGCGAGATATGACCCTTTGCAGTTTGCTGAGTGACGAAGGGCCCCTCCTGCAGTCAACATACCAATCACTCAAGATGAAATAATTGGAAAAGTGGCGAGGTCATTGCTCAATGAATGCATATTCTCTTCCCTCTCAGATTCAGATTTTAGCTTTATCCTTGGCATGTCTGGGGCAAATTCAGAAAATTAGGGCGTCTGAAGAATCCGCTCCGGAACTTCCGAATATCGTCGTCATTTTCATCGACGACATGGGCTATGCCGACATCGGCCCCTTCGGCGCTGTCGATTACCCCACACCCAACCTGGACCGCATGGCCCAAGAGGGCCGCGTGTTTACCAACTTCAATTCGGCGACGGCCGTTTGTTCCGCGGCACGGGCTGCGCTGCTGACGGGTTGTTATCCCGAGCGCGTGAGCATCCTGGGTGCATTATCCCCCGACGCGAAACACGGAATCAATTCCGACGAACTGACATTGGCAGAAGTGTGCAAACAGCGAGGATATGCCACGGCGATCTTCGGCAAATGGCACCTGGGCAATTTGCCCCCCTTTCTGCCGCTGCAACATGGTTTTGACGAGTATTTTGGCCTCCCCTACTCCAACGACATGTGGCCGCTGCACCCAGATTACGTGAAACTGCCTCCCGGAGCAGCAGATCGCAAAAAAAACTTCCCAAATCTGCCGTTGTTTGACGGCAATCGAATCATCGATGAGGAGGTGACGGCCGCGGATCAGTCTCAACTGACGACTTGGTACACCGAGCGAGCGGTCGATTTCATCGCGCACAATGCAAAGCGCCCATTTTTTCTTTATGTTCCGCACTCAATGGTCCATGTGCCACTCTTTGTATCTAGTAAGTTTCGCGGCAAGAGCGGCAGTGGTCTCTTTGGTGACGTGGTGATGGAAGTTGACTGGTCCGTCGGACAAATTCTTGATGCGATTTCGCGGAACAAGCTCGACGAAAAGACGTTGGTCGTTTTTACCTCGGACAACGGCCCCTGGCTAAACTATGGTGACCATGCCGGCTCGGCACAGCCGCTACGCGAGGGGAAGGGGACCATGTTCGAAGGGGGATATCGAGAACCATGCATCATGCGTTGGCCTGGTAAAATTCCTGCCGGCACGAAATGTGACGAACTGGCTACCACAATGGATTTGCTACCGACCGTGGCAAACCTGATTGGATTCGAACTGCCTGCACAACGAATTATCGATGGAAAAGACATTTGGCCACTCATGTCAGGCGAGCCGAATGCTAAGAGTCCCCATGAGATTTTCTACTGTTACTATGGAGGAGAATTGCACGCGGTCCGCGACCGCCGCTGGAAGTTGCACTTCCCGCATAAATATCGGACCCTAGCTGGAAAACCGGGCGGACGTGATGGCGTCCCTGTGCCTTATAGCCAACGCAAGACGGGCTTGGAACTTTACGACTTAAAAAACGATGTTGGGGAAACTAGGAATGTTATCCAGCAACATCCTGACATTGTTGAGCGTTTGACCAAGGGAGCCGAAGTAGCCCGCGCGGCGCTTGGGGATACGCTAACCAAACGTGAGGGTGCAGAGATCCGCCCCCATGGAACAAGCGAGTAAGTGCGGGATCGCCATCGATGGGGTGTGACGACTGACAGAGCAGAATGAATTAGCCCACCCGTTCCAGAATCAAGGGACCCACAAAGGGAGGTTCCTCGGAGATCTGAATCGCCGAGAGAAAGAGTTCTCGTCCCTCATCGGCAACATTGGCCGGCGAAAAGAGTCTGGCCAACGGCTCTCCGGCTTCCACTTGATCGCCGAGGCGGACCAGCATTTCAAAACCGGTGGAAAGGTCAAGCACGTCTCCCAGTTGCTTGCGGCCACCTCGCATGGCGATCACCGCCTGGCCGAGCTTCTCGGCATCCATGGTTGCGATGAAACCGGTGCGACCAGCCGGGACGTCGCTCGCTGGAGCGACATCACGCGGCGCCTCCAGATTGCCACCCTGAGCAGCGACCATTTGGGCAAATTTCTCACGGGCAGCGCCGGAATTGATGGTTTGCTGCAATCGCGCGCGAGCGGATACAGTCGAATCAGCCTGCCTGGTCGAGACCAACAACTCCGCCCCCAGAGCGAGGGTCACTTCCATCAGGTCGGCAGGCCCCCTTCCTTCGAGTGCGGCAACCGACTCATCCACTTCGATTGCGTTGCCCACCATGCGGCCTAAAGGCTGATTCATGTCTGTCAACACGGCGGTCGTCGACACGTTCATCCGACGACCTGTGGCCACCATCGACTCAGCCAACTCACGAGCCAACTCGGCGGTCTTCATAAATGCACCGCTGCCGAATTTGACATCAAGCACCAACGCATCGAGCCCTTCGGCCAGCTTCTTGCTCATGATGCTGCCGGTGATGAGCGGGATCGAAGGGACCGTGGCGGTCACGTCGCGGAGGGCGTAAAGCTTGCGGTCGGCAGGAACCAAATCGGCGGTGGCACCACTAATCACGCAACCCACCTTGTCAACGACGGTACGCATTTCGTCCATCGAGAGATCCGTGCGATAACCAGGGATCGATTCGAGCTTGTCGAGCGTGCCTCCTGTAGCACCCAACCCTCTTCCTGATATCATCGGCACCTGGAGATCACAGCAAGCGAGCATTGGTGCCAAAGGCAACGAAACTTTGTCCCCAATTCCCCCCGTTGAATGTTTATCGACCTTCGGCAGTCCGCCGGCGGGCCATTCGAAGCGGGCACCCGAGGCCAACATGTTGTCGGTGAGGGCCGCGATTTCCGCAGTCGTCATTCCGCGCAGATAAATCGCCATCGCCATGGCGGACATTTGATAGTCGGGGACGTCACCCCGCGCATAACCGGCAATGAACTCGCCGATCTCAGCCGCCGTGAGTTCCCCGCCGTCGCGTTTTTTTGCAATAGTCCAGACCGGATTCATAAGAGTCTCGCAGCAAGAGTTTATTTGAGAGAAGCGACGACGCCCTGCACGATCTTGGTCAACTTATCCGTGGCCAACTTTGCTGCAGCGATCACGTCGTGCCCCGAAGTCCCGTTGGGGGTGTCTGGCGACCCGACGTTTGTGATCGTGGATAATCCCAGCACTCGCATGTTTGCGTGTCGAGCCGCAATCACCTCGGGAACGGTGGACATCCCCACCGCGTCGGCTCCCAAGAGGCGAGCCAGCCGATACTCGGCACGAGTTTCGTACGTCGGCCCCAACATAGCCACGTAAACACCACGATGCAGGACGAAATTTTGTTTACGAGCTACGCCGGCTGCGACCTCCATCATCTCGCAATCATAAGGGCTCGACATATCTGGGAAACGCGGACCCAGATTGTCATCGTTCACGCCAATCAATGGATTGTCGAATAGGAAGTTGATATGGTCATCAATCAGCATCACATCGCCGACGGCATAGCGGGGATTCACTCCCCCGGCAGCGTTGGACACGATCAACGTGTCGGCTCCCAAAGCACGCGCGAGCCGCGCAGGTTGCGCTGCCTGCTGGGACGAATACCCTTCGTATAAATGGAACCGACCCTGAAAGGCGATCACAGGCACTTCCGCCAAACGACCGCAAACTAATCGCCCCACGTGTCCGAGGGCCGTCGTGCGGGGAAAGTGCGGAATCTCGGCATAGTCGAAGGCCTGCTCGACGGCGATTTTGTCAGCGAGCCCCGCCAACCCCGAACCGAGCATGATACCAGCCCGCGGCGCGACATCCCACCGCTGGCGAACGGAGGCGACCGCGGCGGCAATCTGTTTGGCTGCCTCTTGCATCGGCTCGTTAACCTCGCGCCCGCTGGTTGGCCAACACGCCCAACACCAAAGAGCGCAGCTTAGGCTCCGCAGAGTTTGCCACGGCGATGATCTCTTCCACATTCGCCGGCTTCAGACAGTCCGGCAGGCACATATCGGTAACTACCGACAGTCCGAAGACCCGCATCCCGCTGTGGACGGCGACAATCACCTCCGGCACCGTGGACATGCCGACGACATCCGCCCCAATCTGACGCAGAAACCGATACTCGGCCCGGGTCTCCAGATTCGGTCCCGTGACGGCCACCATTACACCGCGCTGGACAGGAAAGTTTTCGCGGCGGGCGATCTCCTGGCCGACAAGGATCAACTCGGGCGTGTAGGGCGCACTCATGTCGGGAAACCGTGGCCCAAGGCGATCATCGTTGATCCCCACCAAAGGATTGTCGCCCATCAGGTTGATCTGATCGTCGATGATCATCACGTCGCCAGGGACGTAGTAGGGATTCAATCCGCCGACGGCATGAGTCACGATCATCAGTTCAGCTCCCATTGCCTTCATCACACGCACAGGTAACGTAATCTGTTTTAGTGAGTAACCTTCATATTGATGAAAACGCCCCTCCATAGCCATTACGGGCAAGCCCTCGAGTCTTCCGCAGACCAAGCGCCCCCGGTGACTCACGGCCGTGGAGCGAGGGAAGTTGGGGATCTGTTCATAATCAATCGTCACGGCGTCTTCAATGCCATCGGCAAATCGGCCCAGTCCGGTACCCAGGATGATGCCCGCTCGAGGAGTTTGATCCCATCGCTCCCGAATCGCCTCAGCGGCTGCTTGTGCCTGGTCGTAAAGTTCTAACATGCGGGAAGTCTCTATGTGTAATGGAATGTGTTAATAGTTGGCTGTACTTTCCGAATTTCCACCGCGCTCACCCTGGGAGATAGCCAACGTGCCACTCGTGCCCAGCCGCGTGGCCCCCAAGGCCACAAACCGACATGCGTCGGCATAATTGCGAATACCACCCGAGGCTTTCACTTGCACTTTGTCGCTGGTGTACTCGCGCATCAGTCGAATGTCATGCTCGGTTGCCCCCGTAGCCTGCAACGAGCCGTCGGCAGCTTTCACAAAACCAAAACCTGTCGAGGTCTTCACAAAAGCTGCCCCCGCCCCTTCGCAGATCTCGCAGAGCTTAATTTTAAGGGAGTCCTGAGGGAGTAATCCCGTCTCGAAGATTACCTTGGTGCTTGCTCCAACCGCAGTTGCTGCCTCGACCACTGCACGAATATCGGCAGACACATAGGCCCAATCTTCCTGGAGGACTCGTCCGATGTTGACCACCATATCAACCTCACGGGCGCCATCCTGACAAGCAATCTCGGTCTCGCGCCGCTTAGTGCCCGTAGTCGTCCCTCCGTGAGGAAATCCAATCACGGTGCTAGGAACCACATTGGAACCTGCCAGCAATTCGCTCGCCAAAGCAACCATCGATGGCTTCACGCAAACACTAGCCGTCCCTACCTCGATGCACATCGTGCATGCTTGCCGCAAATCGGCATCCGTCTGGGTAGGACTCAAGACAGCATGGTCAATCAATGCAACAACAGAGGGAGGCATTTCAACTTTCTCACATTTCTCACTGCAAAACCTGGAACCAATATTACACCTTAGCAATCTGAATTTGCACAGTTTTCCTATGCACTTTCACCTACTCACCTAATACCGAAAATGCTTAATCTTTTCGCCTTTCTCACCAATCTCGGTGAGTGATTCGATGCCGATTTCCAAGTGTACATCGGACCATTTGGAATCGACCTTGGCATCGCTCACTTGGGTCTTGATGCCGTGCTCGGACATCGGCAAGTCGGAGACCAAGAGCAAAGCACCGCGAGCAATTTCGTTTTTGTGCCCCACGATAAAGAGCGTGGCAACTTCCATGTCGATCGCGATCGGCGTGTATTCAACGAGGCGGGCCTTGAAGTGCTCATCGTGCTCCCAAACACGCCGATTGGTCGTATAGATTACGCCCGTGCGATAGTCCAGTTTTCTTTCGACAAGCTTGTCAGAAACGAATTTATGCAGCTTGAACGAGGGTAACGCCGGAACAAGCTTCGGCAAATAATCGTCAGAGGTCCCCTCGCCACGAATCGCCCCGATGGGCAGGATAAAATTGCCGATCTCCGTCGAGGTCTTGAGCCCCCCGCACTTTCCCAGAAACAACACTGCTTCGGGATGATAGGCCGTTAGCAGATCCATCACGGTTGCCGCATTCGGCGAGCCAATCCCAAAGTTTACGATGGTCAAACCATCTTCGTTCGTAGCCGCTTGCATCGGACGATCTTCGCCGTAGGTTTCGCAACCAAATTTCTTGGCGAACTTGCTGACGTAGGAACGAAAATTCGTCAGCAGGACATAATCACCAAACTTTTTGAGCGGCATCCCCGTGTAGCGAGGAAGCCAATCCCTCGCAAGATCCAGTTTCGTGACCATCGTTGTTCTGAGTCCTTCCTAATCTCGCCGCTAATAGGCTACCTTGCTAGGACTTGTTTTCCACAAGTCAAACAACTCACGGCACTCGTCAATCAGCAAACCACCAATGAGTTTGACTTGACTGCCACCGATTCGCAATAAATCGGCAGCCGGCAATTGCAATTCATTGAATCCTGCCGTGTCGGCGTCAGCGATCGTAGCACCATAGTAAACGGTGCCGACTCGTGCCCAATGCAAAGCCGCCATGCACATCGGGCAAGGTTCACAGGTGGTTGCAACAATCGCGTCGGTCAGAAATATGTCGTCAATCGTTTTGCATCCCACTCGAATCGCGTTCACCTCGGCGTGGGCAGTGATATCGGTTGTCAATACGACAGAGTTGTGTGCCCGGGCAACCACGTGATCCCCGATAGCAATCGCACAGCCAAAAGGGCTCTGACCATGTGCGATCCCCTCACGACAAGTCTCGATAGCAAGTTGCATCAATTCGGCTGGTTCGATCATGGATTACCTAGATTGACTCAAATAAGTGAATGGTTATCCTACTAGATTAGCAGAGTAGGTCACGCGCCGCCTAGCGAGAATCTCCCAATGCTAGGTAGGTTCCGCAAATATCCAACTCAATAGCGGGCCAGTCGCTGCAGCAAGACTACCAGCCCTTGTCTAAGTTTATGGATCGCCTGCTTAGTAGAATCGTCGAAAAGATTACCTTCTGTGTCAAATCGCATCCGGTGCTTGGGAAATGGCCCGCTGATCCGGCACGACGAACACGCCAATTTATTGCAGGATGGCCCTAACGTCGTCCAGCCCTAGTTGGCCACCCAACAGCCCGGGAAAAAATGCCATCACCACGGCTACTTTTGTCGATATAGGGTGCAAGTGGCCACTCACTTGGCACAGGTCGAGAGACCCAATCGATGGTTTCCTGAACAGCGGGGTGATCGGACTATTCTCCTCAGGACAGGAAATCACCAGTCCATCATGGACGACGAACAGTTACTTTAGCTTCATCGCATTTTCTGGGAGGCTTTAATCCTACTCCAAAACCTCATCCATGAGAGGAAAGAAAAGTCGGCAGGATCGATCAGCGTGACCTCGACCCATGCCCTCTCTGCCACGGCACCTGCAAATCGGATTCACTTCTTGATAAAAGACTCTCTGCGCACAATGCCTGGGAAGGCCAGTAGCTGGGAATTATTTTGCGAGATCGTACGGAAGCATCATGCATTTTGTCGAATAGACTTCTCCTAACAACTCGATTTTTGCAAGGCTACCAACTTTCACCGGCCAATTCACCAAGTAATTTTTCATTCAAGTATTCCACAACAGTGCCAACAAGGAGGTCCATACCCCCTGTTCGTGGGGTGTGACTTGCGGATCTGTCCCTTAATTCCACTCGGATGTCCCGCAGACGCAATAGTTGGCAGCTATAAACTAATTCCGCGGGCCTATCAATTACTTACTTCACTGGATGTTGAGCAATGAGAATTAACACAACACATACAAGTTACTCTAATTTTCCAAAAAACGTCTGAATCACAGTTTCGCTGCCCGCAATAATCGCGTAAGTTGCTTAGATTAGCATCGTCCACTCGGACAAAAGGGTGCTCGGAACAGATTTCTATCGGTGGTTAGTCCATCTTACGTCCCACTTAAATTGATAAGTGGAGCTTGGCAGGATAGCCCAGGGCTCCTTTTGGGGACATTCCTCTGGAAGGAATCACATCGAATTTTGTTGAAAACGTTTTCAATATCACTGACAGGTTCATATTGTAGCTAACTCAGGAGTGGCATCGATGTCAATCAAGAAAAGGTGGACGGGACTGTTAAGACTTCTTAAAGGAAGGCGTCAAATCAATAAATCTTTACAGGGTCACTCAAAGGTCCTGAGAGCAGAGTTGCTCGAGCAACGCAGGATGCTGAGTCTCAGCCAACCTCAATTGAACCTCAACACCTTCGAGCTAGTGATCCAAGGAAACGAATTCAATGATCACGTGGTCGTCTCCGAAAAAACGAATGATGTGCTGCAAGTTTGGCATTCCAGTCAAAGCGAGTCTCTCTTGACGGAGTTCAATAGGAGCCTCGTTGAAAAAATCATCATCCTCGGTGGTGATGGAAATGACCACATCGAGAATCGGACTTTTGTTATTTCGGAATTATATGGTGAAGGGGGAAACGATGAAATAGTTGGTGGTTTCGGACAAGATTTTCTCTATGGGGGAGACGGGAACGATACTCTCCTTGGCGAAGCAGGAGACGATCAACTCTTTGGAGAAGCCGGCGATGATTTGCTCTACGGACTGGCGGGAGTCGATCTGCTCAACGGGGGCGTTGGAGAGGACAAATTGTTTGGGGGAGACGACCAAGATTTGCTTTACGGAAATACTGGTGATGACTTCCTAAACGGCGAAGCTGGCAATGACCAGCTGTTCGGGATTGACGGAACCGACAAATTAGTCGGAGGAGACGGGAAGGATCTACTTTATGGGGGAGACGGAAATGATACCCTCCAAGGAGATGCCGGAAACGACTCACTTTTTGGAGAGGGCGACGATGATTTGCTGTACGGACTGGCGGGAGACGATCTGCTCAACGGGGGCGTTGGAGAGGACAAATTGTTTGGGGGAGACAACCAAGATTTGCTTTACGGAAATACTGGTGATGACTTCCTATATGGCGAAGCAGGTAATGACCGGCTATTCGGGATTGATGGAACCGACAGATTAGTCGGAGGAGATGGCCAGGATTTACTATATGGGGGAGACGGGAACGATACGCTCCGTGGCGAAGCAGGAGACGATCAACTCATTGGAGAAGCCGGCGATGATTTGCTCTACGGTCTAACAGGAGATGACGTACTCTCGGGGGGAAGTGGAGACGACCGACTTCTCGGAGGGGACGGTCGTGACTACCTTCTGGGAAATACTGGCAATGACTTCCTGAACGGCGGAGCTGGCGACGACCATCTCTATGGGGATGAGGGAAACGACGAATTAGTCGGAGGAGACGACCAAGATGTACTTTATGGCGGAGACGGTAATGATACCCTCCTAGGAGATTCCGGAAATGACCGATTGCTCGGCGGAATCGGAGACGACGTACTTTATGGTCAAGAAGGAGACGATTTGCTCTTGGGGGACGATGGTCTCGATGTACTGTTCGCGGGAATAGGCAATGATGTCCTGCTTGGTGGCCACGAAGCTGATATATTAAAAGGCGAGGGAGGGGACGATTTGTTGATCGGCGGGCTGGTTTCCCACGACCTCGTTGCTCTGAATGTCTTGCTGGCTCGCTGGGCGACCAGCGAAAGCTACGATACCCGTGTTGCAGCGATAGAACGCGAAGACTTCTTTGCTCAACTCAGATCTGAAGTGACTGTACTTGATGACTATGTATCTGACGAACTCCTGGGTGGGGATGGCCAAGATTGGTTCTTTCTAACTGGGGCCCTCAGCACCTACGATCCCAACGGTCATCATTCAGGAAATGGCCCTGCGTTGCCGGTCGACCATCATGGAAATGCCCACATCATCGATCATTTGCCAGTGATGGAGGGATTCGCGTTATTAGATTCGCTAGATAGTCTCACTGACATTGGCCCAGTTGAAGCACTGCATACTCTGGTTCCCCATGCCTCCAATGCGAGCATGCGTCGCGAACATTTGTCATTATTCGAATTGGTCCGCTACGACCAAGTCACGCATATTGCTAGGTCCGATGGAAACTGGAGTGATCCCGCGACGTGGCAAGACAACCTAGTTCCACAGAATGGGGCTCGTGTCTTGATTCCAGTGGAAACTGAAGTCACGATTGATTCAATTCTTCCCCAGCAAATTACCACCATTCGCGTCGACGGAACGCTCTCGTTTGCTGCTCAGGCCAATACCCTACTTAAGGTCGATACATTGGTTGTTTCCAACGTGGGTGAGTTACACATAGGTACAGATGCGGCCCCGATTAACGCAAACAACTCCGCAAGAATACTCTTTACGGACAATGGGGCTATCGATCGCAACTGGGATCCGTTCGGCATTAGCCGAGGATTGATTACCCACGGGACTGTAAGAATGGCAGGCAAAGAGGTCACTGGTTATGCGAGTGTCACCGGCGACGTGACTGCTGGGACGACAGTACTGCAATTGGCACAAGTTCCCATCGGATGGAGCGTCGGAGACAAACTAGTAATCGCCGGCACCACAATCGGGTTAGAGCAGGATGAAGAACGCACAATATTAGGTATCGCCGGCAACAGAGTTTTCGTTGATCCTTTGCAATACAACCATCTGACCTTATCACCAGATTTACCGGTTCACGTTGCTAATTTGACTCGCAATATTGTGATTGAATCGGAGAACTCGTCTCCCGAGCGACGCGGCCACGTTATGTTTATGCACAATAACGATGTATCAATAAGTTATGCGTCATTCAATGGCCTGGGTCGCACGAATAAATCGTTACCTGTCAACGACCCCGTGGTGGATGCAGACTGGAACCTTATTTCAGGTACGGGGACGAACCCCCGTGCGCGTTACTCAGTGCACTTTCATCGGACTGGAACTAAGATATCGGATCCGGCTGCCACGGTTCGCGGAAGTGTAGTTGACAACGGCGTGGGTTGGGGTTTTGTCAATCACAGTAGCCACGTCGACATCACAGACAATGTTGCTTATGACGTGACCGGTGCTTCGTTTGTCACTGAGGTTGGTGACGAAATCGGCTTATTTCGTAACAATATCTCGATTCATACTCAATCTTCTGGAGATGGAATCGAAGATAGGCAGGCGATCCAAGACTTCGGACACACAGGAGATGGATTTTGGTTTCAGGGTACTGGAATTTCTGTTTCTGATAATGTTTCAGCATCCTCGGCGGGGAACGCATTTATTTTCTTTTCAAGAGGATTGAAATTTGGCAACCAAAGTCCGACCTTTTTGACCACTAACTTGGTAGATCCATCGATTTCTAACGGAGCAAGTCAGATTCCCACTGATTTTGTGCCTATCAAAGAATTCTCGGGCAACCTTGGTTACGCTTCACAGGTAGGGCTCTCAATTTGGTACAATCTTCGAGATGCAACACACAATCAGCAAAGCGTTTTTGAGAATTCGACGTTTTGGGGAAACGCTACCGGTGCTGAAGTACCCTATTCACAGAATATCGTCCTGCGAAATCTGAACATTCTCCACGGCTTGGCCCCCCGAGCTGAACTTGCAGTTCGTACTAATGCTATTTCCACTGACATAACTTATGACAACTTGAACATCAGAGGATATTACTTGGGCGTTCAAGCGGCGGCGAGAGGATATACCGTTGTAAATGGAGGCACCTTTGCCTCGAAGATAGGAGTTTTGGTTCTTCCCGGCTCAAATCCAAATCGCTCTGTGCTTGTCCAAGGAGCATTCACAATGTTTCCGGTTTCGTCAGAAATATTTGGCAGTAACCCACAGCAAGACGTATCCATCGATTTTAGGCTCATTCCCATACACGGCACGATCGACCATGCGTTTTACATGTCTTCAGTCTTGCTAAATTACGGACCGTACCAGAATCGAAGACTCTATTCCCTAGCGCAGAAGGCCGATGCCATACCTTTCCCAATGCCTCAGCAGTATTTGCCAAATCAATACGTGGGCCTCACGACCCAACAGTTGAAAAATCAATTTGGCCTGACAATTCTGGGCGAAATTGCTCCATCCGACACCACCATTGTGAGCAGCTTAAATGGCCTCTTAGGGGGCTAGGATTTCTCTCATACTTCCCCCTCGGCAATCGCGTAGGCCGTCGCATGGCTGCGGCAATGCGAAATGCTGATGTGCATTCTTGTAATACCCGATTGCTCGAAAACTTCGCGGGCACCTCCGCAGAGTGCGATCGTTGGTGCCCCGCCAGAGAGGTTGCGGACCTCAATATCTCGCCAGCTAATGCCGCGCCGCCAACCCGTGCCGAGCGCCTTGAGCACGGCTTCCTTGGCAGCCCAGCGACCTGCATAGTGTTGAGTCGCCGCTTTCTTGGTGGAGCAATAAGCAATTTCGTGCGATGTGTACACTCGACTGATAAACAACTCGCCGTGACGATCAATCATCTGCGCGATCCGCAAACATTCGATGATATCGGTGCCGATGCCAAGGATTTGAAGTGCCACGGTTAATATCCCTTGAGCCCACAAGCATCCTGAGCACGCGAGAGTACCTCGGCTGCTTTTTCTCGTGCCCGTATAGCCCCAGTGGCAAGTATGTCACGCACGTCGTCAGGACGCCGTTGCCAATCGTCCCGACGCAAGCGAGCATCTGAGAAAAAAGTTTCCGCCGCCTCGGCCAACCGTTTCTTCACATCTCCATAGCCAAACCCACCACGCTGATAAATCGCCGCCATCGCTTCACGATCGCTCTCTGACGCAACTAGCGAATAAAGCAGGTACAGCACGTCGCTTTGTGGATCCTTGGGTTGGTCCATTGGACGTGAATCGGTGGCGATCCGCATGATCTGTTTTTTTTGCACCTTAGCATCTTCAAAAACAGCCAGGGTATTGTTGTAACTCTTACTCATCTTTTCCCCATCCGTCCCCGGCACTCGGGCGGAACTGTCAAGCACCTTCGCCTTTGGCAACACAAAGACTTCGCCATAGTGATGGTTAAAACTACCGGCAATATCGCGACACACTTCGATGTGTTGGACCTGATCCTCGCCGACCGGCACCGTATCGCTGTCATAGGCCAAGATGTCGGCTGCCTGCAAGACGGGGTAAGCGAACAACCCCGCGTCGGCGGTGAGTCCTTTGGCTTTCTTGTCCTTGTAAGCATGACAGCGTTCCAGTAGCCCCATCGGAGTACCGGTGAGCAGTATCCAGCACAACTCGCTCACCTCAGTCACGTCCGACTGGACAAACAGCACAGCCTGCTGGGGATCAAGCCCCAAGGCCAGCAGATCCATCGCCGCATCGAGCGAATATTGCGCCAGCAACTGCTTGTCGCGGACCGTCGTCAGCGCATGAAGATTGGCAATAAAATAATACGCCTGCTCGGCATCCTGCAATGCTATGTACTGCACAATAGCACCAAAGTAGTTCCCCCAATGAGGCCGGCCGGTAGGTTGGATTCCGCTAAGAACGCGCATGAAGTTGGTCAGTGGTTCGTGTTCAGTGGTTGGGGAGCCGGATGCCTATGCTTCCGCATTTATTCCTCATCATTCATCATTCACACTGCATCGTCCCGACGATTTCCCGAACACTCGCGGCACCCAATTCGCCAATCGCCGTCGGTAGCTCGTCAAGCACTTCCATCGAAGCCGTTGGATTATAGAAGTTTACCGTGCCGAGTTGAACCGCCGTAGCTCCTGCCACGAGAAACTCCATCGCATCGTCGATGGTGGCGATCCCCCCGATGCCGATGATGGGAGTCTCAGTTACTTGAGCGGCCTGGTAAACGGCCCGCAGGGCGATGGGCTTGATTGCAGGACCACTAAGCCCCCCCACGACATTGCCCAACAGGGGCCGCCTCCTTCGCCAATCGATGGCCATCCCCTGGCAAGTATTGATCAGCGAAATCGCATCCGCTCCCCCCCCTGAGGCAGCTCGTGCCATCTCTCCGACGCTGGTCACGTTGGGCGTCAACTTAGCGATGAGAGGGTGCGACGTGTTTTGACGGCAGTCCGCAACCAGCCGTTCACACATTCTGACGTCAGTGCCGAAATCGACTCCACCACTCACGTTCGGACAGGAGATGTTCAACTCGACAGCGGCGATCCCCGTTTCTGAGGAAAGCTGCTCCGCCATCGCAACAAACTCCTCGTGGGTCCGCCCGGCAATACTCACTAGAATTGCCGTGCCCAAGGTAGCAAGATAGGGCAAGTGGTGAGCGATGAACAAGTCGATCCCGTCATTATCCAGCCCGATCGAATTGAGCATGCCCGAGGGCGTTTCAATCGTCCGCCACGGGGCATTCCCTTTTCGCGGGAGCTTGGTGATCGTCTTGGGAACTATCCCCCCCAGTCGAGAGAGATCGACCAGCGACTCCATCTCACGCGCATAGCCAAACGTCCCTGAGGCAACCAGGATCGGGTTAGCGAGTTGCAGTCGGCCCAAACTGACCGCCAAATCAATCTGCAGAGGAGGTGCGGCGCTGGATTGGGCCGCCGACAGTTCTGGCATGGTAGCTTTTCGTGGGAATCAAGTGGGAGGAAATGGGCCATGAACAAACGCAAATTTGGCAGATCAACGCAGCTTCGTAAGAAACCATTCCGATTCGCGTATGTCCGCATAATCTGCGTTTTATGCTAAAGGCAGACTACAACATAATCTACCAAATCCACCCAGTCACTTCACTACCTCATGCCATGCACGTACCGATAGCGCAGCCCTGTTCTTGACCCTTACGCAAAGCGTTTAGTGTCAATGAGCTTAGATAATCCCGCCGTGGACGCTGTAGGGCGTCAGGTGAGATGGTTGGTCAAGAAACCAAATGCGTTCCCATGTATCAAGCATGGAACGCAGATCCTCGGATGTGTAAATCAACTGCTGCGATCGCCTAGTCGGATCTGCCGAATACCCCGGCAGCAAGCAGCCGGTATTGCCGGCTAACGAGCAGACAGTCGCCATGACTAAGAGCCATTTACGCATGGGCGTAGCTCCTCCTTGAGCACTGAAGCCAACCCAACAGCGCACGCAGTTGGTAGTCAGCTTCCAATTAATTGGCAGTTTTCCAGGAAAATCCCTTCCTGAATCGCTGCCAGTCCCGCAAAAAATAGTGAAAAGTCGGTGACAAACATCCCATCACCCGACCCGAGCATTGCAATCCGAGTCGTCTAATGGTCGCTTGTCTTGTAGAAAAGTCGCGCGAAGGATAGCAACCTCCGCTTACCGCGCCGAGAGCAGAATTTTCACGTAGGAGAGTCTCAACTACGTGAAAGCTAGCAATCAAGCGCCGGCTTTAGGAACGTAACTCGTTGACGGAGAAAGAGTTTCGTGATTTGTTGTATTGATCGGTGGCGGCGAACTAGTGGCCGCCCTATGAGCCGCTTCGGCAGCCGCATTGGCCTGCCGCTCAAGTTCGCGAACCCGTTCTTCCATCTCTTTGCCCGGCTTGAACGTAACCACGAACTTCTCGGGAACAAAGACCTTTTCACCGGTTCGAGGATTTCGGGCCTTACGTGCAGCACGCCGTTTGACCTCAAAAACGCCGAAGTTCCGCAACTCGATCCGCCTGTCTTCGACGAGCGTTTCCACGATCGCGTCGAAGGTCTTTTGCACAATTTCCTTCGTCTTCAACTGAGTCAGGCCAATTTCTTCAGAAATAGTCCTAACGATCTCTTTTTTTGTCACGACGAGGTCCCCTGCGAAAAGCCCTCCTGAATGACCACAGAGGTGCGTAATCAGATGAGCTAAGTTCAAGAAGCGAATCAAGTCCACTTGCTCCAAGTCTAATTGGCATAAGCATTAGTGTCAAGGTTCGGGCAAGTCGCTCAACGACTTACGACACGTCCCCAATCCTAGAGCCGAGCCTGAAACGACCTGAAAAAAGCATCAAATTGTCAAAGAACCGCCACATGAACACTAGAAAACAGCCCAAACACCCTAAATTCTTCATCCAACGGTGTTATCGCAATTTAATTGGCTGCCGACATGGAAATCCACTGCATTAAATCGGCGTCCCAACCCCTAAACTTGAAACATCCGCTACAGATTCACAGGAGCCCCGCACGGCCTGCGGACAATCTGCCCCACATCGTTAGCCGCGACGCGCCCGCCGAGTGGAGCTCGGCAGAGCGAATCGCGTATATTCACACGGCTCGTAGCTGGTCGAGCCGTGGGCTGCGACCAACCTGGTAGGCTTAAATGAAGTGATCGTCGATGCCCAACACCAAACCCAGTTTGGGGTACCGGTGGTAAACGACCGTTTTCCAGAAGCTTTCCGTACGGTTGCGTCGGCGGACGAAGTAGTTGCAGGCCGCTCTGCCCTCCAGGCCGGTGGAGTCGATGGCTACCCGTTTCACCCGTTGCTTGCGACCCAGGTGGAGACGCACGGTGGCCGAAAGAAGTTTCCGCGCGGACGTCCCTTCAACAAACGGCAGGAGGCTCTCTGAAAGGTAGTGAAATGAGAAACTTATTGCATTTCCAATGCGGCCAACAACGTCGGATGATTCTGGAGATGGGCGGCCAATCAAACCGCGGTAGTCAGACTGCAGGAAGTTTTACAGCACGAGACAGGCAGACAACTGATGCTGTGTGAATTTCTTGGGGCTACAACGGTGTGCGTACTCCGGCAGCGACCGCCGCTTTTTGAGATTAGCCTGTTAGTGCTACAATGTTCATACGAAGCGATTAGAGTCTTTCTTCGTAACATGCGCGCACGGCGCATACGTAAATTTCAAGCTGCTTTTGACAGACCATGATAGTGCAGTTGAACAATCGCGCCGAGCAGTTGTTGGCCGAGTTGGGTGA
>JBGSPU010000036.1:0-18896 GCA_041738415.1 Bythopirellula sp. | reverse complement strand
CCTAACGCGGCCTACGGCCGCAACCAAAGAGAAACGCGCATACGAATAGCACCGCCGAGAAGTCGGCGTTTTTGCGCGCAGGAGCCGAAGGTATGGTTTCCAATTCTGAAATGATGTTGCGAACACCAACACTTTACGGTGTTCACGGTTCCCAATAGGAACTCAAAGTCCTTATCGGACTTGGCGTTAGTACGTCGACGCATTGTGCGTTCGATTCTTGCCCCACCGATCGTCACGTCGTCGGCTGGGGTGGCTCTTGCACTCCCCTTCAGCATATCCGATCCAAACTTCATGTCAAATGATGCGCGCAGCGTGCGCGCATGTTACAAGGTAAGACTCTAACATGGTCGTCCCTTTATTTTTTGCCGCGGTGATTGATCAGTTTGCGGATTTCTTCGATTTCCTGCCGAGAGACGTTTTCGTTTTTCAAGAGATGCGTTACGAGCGTCGCGGCATTGCCGCCAAAGACGCGCTCGAGCAGGTCGCGGGTGGCGGTCTGTTTGAATTTGTCCTCCCGCACGAGGGGAAAGAAAACAAACGTGCGCCCTTCGGCCTCGTGAGAAACTGAGCCTTTTTCCTCCAGGCCACGTAACAGCGTTTGCACCGTGCTATGAGCGATCGGTTCGAAGGCGTTGATCGCATCGGTAATCTCGCGGGCGGTCGCTTGTCGCTTATCCCAGAGCACCTGCATGATGAGCAGTTGAACCCGACCTAACTTGGTAGCCCCCATTCGGGAAGTTCCTCCTGATTAGCGAAAAGATCGTTTAGTTGACTAAATTTAACAGAGTGGATTATCGGTGTCAACAGACGCTGGAAAGTTTTCAGAAAAACTTCGAAAGAATTCATAAAACCCGAGGGAAAGATGGTTCTTGGCCCCTTGTTGGGGAAGTTGGGCTAGCCACCAACTCGTCACTCGGGATTGGACGGGGACGACGCGGCTCGCCTCGCGCCGCGTCTAAACGGGGGTGGCGTGGATAAACAGAGTGTTACTTAAGAAGGGCTTGGGCGCCGCCGATTACTTTGGGCCAGTCGAAGGCGGGACCGGGGTCGGTCTTATTTTTTTGAACGTGATAGTGGCCGAGGACGCCTTGGAAGTCTTTCCATTCTTGGTCCGCGAGCACGTGCGGGATAAGCTTTCTTTCGGCATCTTGCGGGTAGGTGAGTTTGATTTTGGGGAACACGCTCGACAGTGTGGCGGTGAGCTTGATCAGTGAATCGTACTGCTCGGGGGTGAAATCGTATTGATGGAGCGCTTGTCCCTGAATTGTTCCGGTAATGAGTTCCTGCCGAGCGGGTTTGCCATAGAATGGTTTGGTTCGCACCCCAATGTGTCCAACCGTACGCGGAGGCCGCAGATGCACCACTCCTTCTTCATCGGTGACGTACCATTTGTCGAGCACCGATTTCTGATTGGCAGGATAGGCACCGATGCTGGCGATTTCCACGCCGATGGAACGCGAATTAGAAATCGTGGCATGCCAGGCACGCTCTTTCAGGTCTAAAGTTTGATAGATCGTACCATCAATATCCAGCATAAAATGCACACTCAAGCCTCGGCTATCATGCAAAACCTGAAAACAGCGCTCGCTGGTACCACACACATCGTAGTGCATGACGAATTGATCGACGACGTCTTGAAGCAGAGGCAGAGTCCACCCGCCTCCGCGCACTTGTTCGAGTTGTTGGGGAGTCAGTTTTTCCTGGCGGATGCCATACCTGTTGGGTGTATCCAGCTTTGCTTCTTCGCGTGAAACGTCCCATTCGGATTTCTCAAGTGGGCTGAAACGACGCTCGACTCGATAGGCGTCATACCCACCTGGATCCATCCAGAGCACTACGGGGGCGGTCGTGTGGAAGAACTGCCCACAAACGACTATTTCGTCTCCGGTACGAACATTGGGTTCACCAACTCCAACACCAGCAGCCTGATGAACATCCAAAGGAATCATTAAGCAAACTGCTGAAAGCAGGATGCATATTCTGGAAGACGTATAATACTGACGGTTAGCTGAAGAATTCACGCGAGCTTAACTCCCACTTTTTCATTCAATTGAAGAAAAGGAACCATCCTGAATTGTAACCGCCAATCGACTTGATGCGACTACTTTAATGCGCAAGGATTTCTCGGTTTGGCGAATCCGACAAAAGACTAGGCCAAGTCGCGGTCTTCAAAAAATAGCAGGGCAAGCAGCATTGCCGCCGCGCAATAGAGCAAACTGTAGAGCAGTGCCAGAAGTAAATATTCGGTCGGAACCGAGGAGGCACCCGCTATCGCTCCTTCGATTTCGTAGTGGTCCAGCACCGGCAGAACAATGGAAATCAAGCGGCCAATGAATTTTACGAACACGATCTCGCCCGCAGAGGATTTAACAATCAATGGACCGAGGTGTCCGAGCACGTAGATCGATCCACAAATAATCAGATTAGGCAGCATCGCCAGACGCGTAGAAATTGCGACGCTGATCGCCGCCATCACCACGGCTTCATAAAAGGCCAAGATCAGACCCGGGATAATGCGCACTACCTCAGCAAAACACTCATTCCACAACGGCGAAGTCTTGGCAGACTCGCGGGCATCGTAGACAACTTTATAGGAAACCGTCAGCAGAAAAATCGTGCCCAGGATCAAAAACATGAGCAGGATCGGCCAGACGATACCGAGAAACTTGCCTAAGATGAATTGGCGACGACTCACCGGTTTGGAGAGTACCGTGAGTGCAGTACGGCCTTCGATTTCATCTGCAACAGATACACTCGCCGTCCAGAGGGCGAAGATGATGGCCAGAACCTTGATCGTTGCCATGCCGGAGGTCTTGAGCATCTTTACATCTTCGCCAAAAGTGTTGTAGGGCACGTAGACATACAAGACCAAGGCAGCGATACCGATCAGTATCAGAAGCAGAAATAGCGGCTGGGAGATGGCTTCTTTTGAGGTGGCTGAAGCGATGATTGCGGCCTTCGGAGCCAGCAGATTGATTAACAGATATCCGAGATACAACCCCACGACACTCAGGGCCGCCACGGGCAGAGAGTGGACTTCGGGAATGGCGACGTCGCTGGTGAAAATCACCGTCACTTTACTCGGTAAATCAGTCTCATTCGTGAAAAAAAGTGTGTCCACCTCGTCCTCGAAGGAACGAGGCAAACTGCTACCAGGGGACCATTGATAGAGTTGGTTCCCCTCGACTTGCAGCACGGGCTCAATGTAACCTTTACCTTTTTCGATGTTGACAGCCAGGTCCTGTTCGCTATCGAACGAATAGCTCTGCAACTCTTCGGGCCGGAATGCTATTTCCAGAGGATAATCAGGCGTGTTGGCAGGTATCGTGGCCGTGACTTCCACTCGGCCCACGTTGGTAAGCCGCTTGAGGGAGTTGATGAGTTCACTTGGATTCATGGTGGGACTGGCCAGCAGGGCCAAGATACCTAGGGCTGCTAACGTGTAGGTGATTGGCAAGAGAATCCCCTCGCGGACAGAATTTCCCACGGCAGTTGCAGCGCGACGATTTATCAGAAAAAGAATGCCCCACAAGACCTGCAAAATCGCCAGTCCGGCAGTCGTACCTAGTGAAAGAAGCCAAATTGGTTTGAGCCAGATGGAGAGATTGGACATAGAGATATGTTAACCAAATTAGTAGTGAAAGCACAAAGAATTAATGTCAAATAAGCCGAGAGTAGCCAGTAGAGCACTGAATCTCACAGGGCCATCTGCGGCTGATGTAACTTGAGCTAATACGATTCTGCATGAAAAGGACACCGAGTACCAGTAGTAACCAAGCAGAGGGTTCTGAGGCCGCTTGAGAAGCTGCTACCAATGGGTTGCCATAGTTAGATTGCCAGTCGGACAAACTGCCGACGTTGGGATTGCGTTGCCAGACGAGGAAACCTTGCCCATCTACGTCGCCATCGGAGTCAAAATCGCCCTGCACAACTGGTAGTGGGGCAACTCCATACCACCATGCCAATCCATAATCCTGAGCACCCGCATCGTCATCTAGCTGCCGCACCCAAATTTCATAAGTATCCGTTGTAGGAATGGGAAAAAATATGTGTTGCACCGTTCCCTCTCCAATGGAAAGAGCCACGGCTTGATTGATTGAGAAGGAGCCGGTAGGAACGAGATAGAGTTGCAAATCACTGATTACATCATCCGCATTAGGCTCGTCGATAGTGTATTCTTTGAAAGTGTCCCCTGGATTGAAAACTCCAATCGGGGCGGTATCCGTATCAAATTCTACTTTGCGATCCCAAGCCAAAGTAACAGAAATGAAATCGCCCGCAGTCATCTGTTGATTGAACGCATATTTGTTGATGTCGCTAGTGCCACTGGTTGTCCCAAAATCCCATCCAATTGTAGGAATAGCCGTACTATCGGCTTCATATTCTCCCGGAATGAATTGCTGCAACGCACGCTTTGCATTCAAGTGCCCAGCCCCCATTTCGGTATCCAGTGCAAAAGCTCCTCCGTCAAAAAAGGTACCACCGGTTCCAGAGGCGAAATCATCAAATGCATCCGATTCAAACCATGTAGATGTTCCATCTTGTTTCAGGACCGTTCGCTCCATCCCTAACAATCCCCCCTGAGCAACCGTATTGCCGTCGAACATGACCGTGCCATTATCGATGAATTTATCTGCCGAATTCATTAGCACGGCTTTCATTACTTCATGTCGATGGGCGTTGGGGGTAAATCTAGCGGCACCAGCAGTGATTTGGTTGTTCACGTGTTGATGTAGTAGGGCAAGAGTACCCGTAACATGAGGAACTGCGAAGCTTGTTCCACCAAGGGTACCTCTGGACAGAACTTGGGTGTTAAGAGTAGCGACTTCTACATCGCGGCTGGGTGCCAAAATGTCGATTAATGAGCGGTTTCCCGCTGCATCGAATCGAAAGTCGTTAGCAACTCCTACCCGTCGATAGACGCCGTTCTCTTTATCTGATGCTCCTACTGTGATTGCGTTAAAATTATCAGCAGGAACACTGCCAGATGAAGCTGCTTCAAATCCTGCTACTACATACGAAACATCATGAGTCTTGCTAGACCAATCAATAAAGGAAGTAAAATTAGATTTTCCATCAGCTCCATTCACCACATTGGGCGTTCCGCCAGCAACTCCAATGCTGAGATTTATCGCTTTTACATCGTGTGTTGTTAGAGTTGCCAAAAAGTTCGCAGATTGGGCTGCTTGAGTATAAATTGCTTCGATATTTAATTGGGGGTCTGGGTCTCCTGGATTGACGAAGCTGCCAGCAAATGACAATAGATTTGCGTCTGGAGCAACGCCCTTCGCAACTGCATCAGTAGAGATAATGATGCTAGCAACTTCCTCGGCATGTGCAGGTATGTTCATATTTGTTGAAGCGGCAAAGTTGACAAAAGCTCTGTCGAAGACTGAGTTCGGTCTAACACTTGAATTACTAGCAGCAGTCGAGTCCAAAGTTGGATCGCCCGCACGAGATAATTCTACCTGTCCAATGTCAATATTATCGCCTGTAAGGCTCAAGACGCTAGAAGGGACACCATTGGGTCCGATCGAATCCACACTTGCTAGAGCAATGCTCGTCAAAGGCAATGGGAGTTTGAAACTCAGGAATATGCTAATGTCTTTCATGGTTTCGGTCCTTCAGAACTTGGGATCAGTTGTGATTGGATGGTAAACCTTGATGACTTACAAACGATTCGCTCCACATCTTTTTGTGTTAAAGAAAACACACCAATGTTTTGGAATTGCGTTTCCATCGGCAGTTGAATTATTTTGATCTCATATTTTCCGGGCAAAAGCGTGCCGAGGGGAATGAGGGCAAAATGCGATGATAGCCCAGCATCCAGGTGGGGTTCAAAGCGATACTGAATAACAATCTCCTTGCCATGCCGTACGACATCTATAATTCGTACGTAGCGTCCTGCAGGATGAGAAAAGAAAAATGCGGACAATTCTTTCTCAGAACTGAACATATTCTCTGACTTACGTTTTTTAATACAAATCGCATGAGCATTTTTCAACGCGTCGATGCCTGTCCCTTCGACGACAAAGCTAGGTCCTGAAGACAAGTCGTATTTAATAATATCGAGTGAACGAAATATCTCCTCGACCAGTGGAGATTCAGCCGAGATATGCTTTCCCGTAGACGACCATCTGCCAAACTTTAGCGGGCGAGTGCCCGGAATCTCATATCCCCAGATTTGATTGCGCGGGATCTCCAATGGCTCTTGGGCGTAACAGACAGAGCAGCAGAATGTAAACGACAAAACACACAAGAATCGAACGTACATTGAAACCTCCTTTCCATTCCACCAGTATTCTCCGCCTACCGATTGGAATTGCACGTCTATGCTCTCTTAATTCGAGAAAAAAACAGGGGGCCATGATCCTCCATCTGCGTTCAATAGCGGATGCGAAATGCGTGGAATTCCCCCGTGGCAGGCCGACGGTCGACAGCAGTGCTACGAATGCAGTTGCCAAGTCGTTCAGCTACTTCCTGCAAAAATGCCTGCAATTCTCCGATTGTCCCCTCCGCGACCAATTCTACGCGACCATCGGGAAGATTTTGTACAAAGCCGGTGACAGCGAAGTTTTTGGCGATTTTCTGTGCCGAGTAACGGAATCCCACCCCCTGTACATGGCCCGAATAAAAAACATGGCGTCTTTCGAGGTCCATTCTCCAATTCCTTTAAATCTCCCATACCCTCTACTATCGAGAAATGTAGTCTTTCCAATATAGCTGACGATAGGAGCTTATTCCAGGTGGCGGGTGCAGCATCGCTAATCTGGTACCGGGTTGTCAGGAACCGGGGGCTATCGCATTCCTGCGCCCCCAGGTGGCGCGGAGGACCCAATCGCCTTGACCCAGTATGTCGGGTTTCGTAGCCTTCTCGAACCATGATGGGAAAATTGCAGTATGGAATGATATTGGGGATTCTCTGGAGCGGCGTATTTGGATCGCATTTCTCTCTAGGCGTGTCTGCTGACGGATTTATGGAACCTTCTCCGCAGGCCGGTCTGTTGGTACTCACGAACGGCAGCATCCTGAAGGGGGTCGTCAGTCTCGAAGGAGAGCTTTACCGCGTGATGCTCCCCAAAGGCGAACTTTTGGTCCGCGCGACCCAGGTCGACTTTTTCACTAAAAGCCTCGAGGAAGCCTATGCCCGCCGCCGGGAAAGAAGTCGAGTAAACTCAGCCGACTCACATGTTGAGTTGGCACGTTGGTGTGTACAAAACGGCATGTTGGAACACGCCTTGGAAGAGATCTCAGAGGCTCGGTCACTGGATTCCGGACATCAAATGCTGGATGGACTCACTCGGCAAGTCGAACAGCTTAGAGCCATAGCTACTAAGAGTGTTGAGCCTGAGTCATTGCCAGACGTGAGTTCAGCACAAGCTGAACCTACACAAAAAACTCCCCTCCTACTTGCCCATGAGATTCCGCAGTGGGCGCGGGTGGAATTCGTTCGGCGCATTCAGCCGATGTTGATTCACACCTGTGCGACGGGAGGCTGTCACAATCCCGACTCCTCGCAAAAGTTGCAACTGGATCGTGAGGCACTGGTTGGAATCGGTAGTCCTGAATTGATTCAACAAAACTTGGATTCGGTAATTCGAGCAGTTGATTTCAACGAACCGGAGACCAGTCTCTTATTGGCTCGAGGGCTTGCAGCGCATGGTACCCAGGGGCAGAAACTCTCACCGGCGTTCAGCCCGCGACAGGTAGCCATACTGCGAGCCTGGATTACCCAGCTCACGAAAGAACAGGTGGAGGAGGTTGAGCCAATGAGAGCTTCCCTGACGGATGAGGAGTCTGTGACCGAATCGATTCCTAGCGCGCAGCCTAGCCGTCATGTCGGCGCACCGAGCCATCGCGGTGCGCGAGATCCATTCGACCCTGCATTTTTCAATCGCGAATCTTCTCAAACTTCAGGCGAATCTCGCAATTCTAATCCTCTGTCAGTGCCTGATCGCCCACCTCTGGCAGTTCCGTAACCGGACCATACAGCGGCGACTGATAACCTTCCGAGAGGATCGAGCCAGCCCGTCCATTGACATGCGAATAGGGCCCATCAAGAACCGGCGGCAAGTTGTCCGTGTAGCTACAACACATTTTGCAGCCAGCACAAGCCAGCAGCGCCATAAGCGCAGCGGCGGATTTCATTCGAAACATGGCGCTAGTTCCCCCCTAAAAGCCATGAACACACGGTACGCACGAGATGCGCACCAGAACACTCTGTAGCTTAGTGCATCGACATTTTGGCCCTGCTGCGCTCAGCCTAATGGGAGTGTGCTAGCAATTGAGACGGGCGATGCGTGTTGTCGAGGCTACTGAACGTGAATGATGTCGAGTACTTCGTCGAGGCAATCCACCATGAAATCGGCATCGTCCTTGGTGATGCACATCGGGGGTTTGATGCGGAGTGTGTTGCCGAACAGGCCCCCTTTGCCGATGATCAGCCCGCGATTTTTGCATTCTTCCATCACGGCGGAGGCTTCAGTATTGGCGGGTTCTTTGGTTATGCGATCGCGAACCAGTTCTAGGCCGAGCATCAGCCCCAACCCACGGACTTCGCCGATGAGTGGCTGCTTTTCTTGCAGTTCCAAGAGGCGATTTTTCAGATGGGTGCCCACTTCGAGGGCATTTTGCTGAATGTTCTCTGCGTCGATTACCTCGAGCGTGGCCAGGCCCTGGGTCATGCTAATCGGGTTGCCGCCAAAAGTGTTGAAGTGGATGCGATTCTTCATGACTTCCGAGATCGGTTCGGTTGTTGTAAACGCTCCCAGGGGAACCCCGTTGCCGATTCCCTTAGCCATTGAGATGCCGTCGGGCACCACATCGTAATTCTGATGCGACCAATAGTGAACTCCCGTCCGGCCAAAGCCTCCCTGGACCTCGTCGGCGATGCAGAGTCCGCCATGTTGGCGGACAATCTCATACACCACTTTGAAAAAGTCCTTGGGTGGCGTGACGGTACCGCCCACTCCCTGGATCGGCTCGCCGATAAAGCAGGCGATTTCTCCTGGGGACTGGTACTGTATCACATTCTTTACGTCATACGCACACTTGAGCTCGCAGGAAGGATACTCCAAATCATACGGGCAGCGGTAGCAGTAGCCGGGGTTGGTGTGCAGGATGTTGAGCTGCGGGTTCGATTTGAACTTCCAAGTCCCGTGAGCAGTAAGCCCCATGGGGATTGAGGTGCCGCCATGGTAGCCGTTGCGCAGGGCGATCACCGGTTCATTGCCCGTGTACTCGCGGGCGGAAAGTATCGCCACTTCGTTCGCTTCACTACCGCTGTTGGTGAAGTAGCTGCGAGTGAGCCCGGCGGGCATCTTGCTGGCGAGTTTCTGTGCGAACTGGGCAATGGCAGGATGCAGATAGATTGTCGTGGTATGTTGGAGCCGACCGGTTTGCTCACGGACCTTTTCGATCACTTGAGGATGGCAATGTCCCACGCTCACGGTGACGATCCCCGCGAAACCGTCGAGATAGCGCCGTCCGGTCTCATCCCAAAGGTATTGCATCTTCCCTTCGACGATCATTAGCGGCTGCTGATAGTACGTAAGCACACCCGGTGAAACGAACTCATGTCGCAGCGCGATGACTTCGTCTCGAGAAGGACCATCGTATATGGCAGGGGAGTGATTGCAGACAGGAAGTTGCAGGCTGGTGGTACTCATAACGTTCCCTCAACGGGGCTCTGGATATGGGGCAGAAGTTCCCCTTGATTCTAACGATTGCCATTGACCCTGCCCAGCACAGTCAATTTACTGGAGGCAGTGTAATTTGCTACTTTGCGGGAAACGCTTATTCTTACTTCATCGCTGAGTTTCCTCACTTTCAAGCCAACTGAACTATTACTGGATTCGGGGATCACACAATGGCAGGTAAAGCCAAAAGCCCGGTCGCGTCCAACGACGGAATTCAAGAACTCACGTTGGATCTCTCGCCCTCTCCTTACTACAGCGAGGATATGGCACCCGTACCGCGCTCGGGGCGACGGTGGTCGACCCGCGACATGGCCGTGCTGTGGATCTCGATGTCGGCTTGTGTTCCGACCTACATGCTAGCCTCGGGCATGATCGAAGAAGGGATGAATTGGTGGCAAGCAATTGTCACGATTTTTCTCGGCAATTTGATCGTACTTGTGCCCATGATATTGAATGCTCATGCCGGCACGAAATATGGCATCCCGTTTCCGGTGTACTGCCGGCCCTCCTTTGGACTTCTTGGTGCAAACATACCAGCACTCTTGCGGGCGCTGGTGGCTTGTGGATGGTTCGGCATTCAAGCTTGGATCGGCGGAGCAGCGATTTATCAAATCCTGGTTGCATTCGTGCCCGTGTGGAGTTCATTGGAGAATCTCCCTATCATTGATATCAATGCCGCTGAAGTTGCCTGTTTTCTGTTGTTTTGGGCCATCAACATGTGGGTGATCTACATGGGAGTGGAATCGATTCGAGTCTTATTGAACATTAAAGCACCGTTGTTGATTGGGCTGGGCATCGTCCTGTTAGGCTGGGCCTATTACGAAGCAAATGGATTTGGAACCATGCTCTCGAAACCATCAGCATTTGACATTGGTGGCTCGAAGGCTAGTAAGTTTTGGCCCTTTTTCTTTGCTTCCCTGACGGCGAATGTCGGCTTTTGGGCTACGCTGTCGCTCAATATCCCCGACTTTAGCCGCTACGCCTATTCACAGCGCGATCAAGCACTGGGCCAGGCATTGGGCCTGCCAACCACGATGGCCCTCTTCTCGTTCATCGGGATTGCCGTCACGGGTGCAACCGCAGTTATCTATGGTGAGACTATTTGGGATCCCGTCATCTTGCTCACGAAATTTAAGAACCCAGTTGTGCTCATTGTGGCGATGTTGTCGCTTTGCATTGCCACGCTCGCTACGAACATCGCTGCCAATGTCGTTAGCCCTGCCAATGACTTTGCCCATCTCGCCCCGCGATTAATTTCATTTCGCACCGGTGGATTCATCACGGGTCTGATCGGCATTCTGATGCAGCCCTGGAAACTGATCGCCGACCCAACGGGATATATCTTCCGCTGGTTAGTAGCTTATTCGGCCTTGTTGGGTGCCGTCGGTGGGGTGTTGCTCGCTGACTATTTAGTGTTGCGAAAGACACAACTTGACCTCGCTGGTCTTTACCGCCGCGAAGGACCATACTGGTATCGCGGAGGCTTTAATCCTTTGGCAATCATTGCGATGCTGCTGGGCATCGCACCCTGTGTGCCGGGTTTTTTAGCTGCCGTGTCTGACAGTTGGAAGCAGTCAGTCCCAGTTTTTTGGGCTGATCTCTACCATTACGCCTGGTTCATCAGCTTCGGCGTGTCATTTGTGGCGTATTTGGTGTTGATGAAGCTTTCTGGAGAGCAAAAATGACATCAGTGATACCGACCGGCATTGTGTACAATGTAGTTTAGAAGCCGACAACGGGGAATGCAGGTTTGATACGATGCTTGAATACGACGGATTATTAGCACTCGAACGAATGGAGCGGGCCGTGTGGAAGGTCAGAGATCGACTGTTGCGTGCGACGGCCGCACTTGAAAAAGCTGGAGTTCCTTATGCAGTTGTGGGAGGGAATGCCGTTGCTGCTTGGGTTGAACAAGTTGATGAATCTGCTGTGCGCGCAACTCAGGATGTAGATTTAGCGATTCGTCGAGTTGACCTTGAGTCTGCTAAGAAGGCCCTCCTTGAGGCAGGGTTCATCTATCGTCATGTTGCCAAGATCGACATGTTTCTCGATGGGCCTGGAGCCAAGCCACGAGATGCTGTACATATCTTATTCAGCGGCGAAAGAGTGAGAGAGTCCGATCTGGCACCCGTCCCCGACGTCTCCGAAAGCGATTCGTTTACTGCCTATCGAGTCGTGACACTAGAGGGTCTTGTGCGAATGAAGCTTACTTCTTTCCGTGATAAAGACCGTACTCACTTACGAGATATGATAGCTGTCGGACTTATCGACCAATCCTGGACAGCTAAGCTACCGAACGAACTTGCGATTCGTTTGCAGATGCTCCTGGATGATCCTGACGGCTGATGCCTACCCCGCCACGATCTGGTCGTAGCTATCCGGTCGTCGATCGCGGAAGAATTGCCAGGTGTTACGTACCTCGCGGATCATGTCCAGGTCCATGTCGGCGGTGATGATGGCGTCGCCGGAGCGTTCGGCTTGGGCGATGAACTGGCCGCGCGGGTCGCAGAAATAACTCTGGCCATAAAACTCGCCGATCCGCCAGGGCTCCTCGAAACCGGGCCGATTGATCGCACCCATGAAGTATTGATTGGCTACCGCGTGTGCGGGTTGTTCGATTTTCCAGAGGTACTCACTAAGTCCCGCGACCGTGGCTGAAGGGTTGAACACGATTTCAGCGCCGTTGAGTCCCAAGCAGCGAGCCCCTTCGGGGAAGTGGCGGTCGTAGCAGATGTAAACACCCACCTTGCCCACCTTGGTCTCGAAGACCGGATAACCCAAATTGCCGGGACGAAAATAAAACTTTTCCCAGAAGCCCGGATTGCAATGAGGGATGTGCATCTTGCGAAACTTGCCGAGATACTCGCCTGTCGAGTCGATCACCGATGCGGTGTTGTAATACACCCCAGTGAGGTCCTCCTCGTACATTGGCACCACGATCACCATTTTGTGCTTCTTCGCCAAATCCTGCATCAATTTGGTCGTCGGGCCATCCGGCACTCGCTCGGTAAGCTCATACCATTTAGGGTCCTGTTCGGCACAAAAATAGGGGCCGTAAAACAGCTCCTGCATGCAAACTACTTCGGCCCCTTTATCGGCAGCCTGGGCAAGCAAGTCGACGTGCTTGTCGATCATCGCCTGTTTGACTTTTTCGACGCCGGAGGTGACCGGCTCACAGAGAGTAGCTTGAATCAACGCACCACGGACATTTCTGGGCATCACGTGCCTCCTCATTCGGGCAACCAATTGAAAATGAGTACCAACCGCAAGTTGGCACGCTTCGTCGTTCGCACCGGTGGTATCCTGTGCGTATTAGAAGTATGATAATCGTTGGAAAAGCAATTGGCTAGAACTAAGATTCCCAGCACTGGGGTAACTACTTAGTTTCACCCTTGTCAATCTCGAAGGTGTCACTCATGTCTGCAACCATCAAGTCCTCTCTCCCCGTCGTCCCCGTCCTGCTTGCTGGCAAGTGGCACAAGCACTCGGAAAATGCTGGAGGGGATGTCTACAATCCCTCCACGGGCCAAGTGATTGCCCGGGTCCCATTTTGTACTGCGGACGAAACTGCCAGCGTAGTTGCCGCTGCTGCCGAAGCATTGCCCGCCTGGAGCGAAACGCCCGCCGTGGAGCGTGCCCGCTTCATGTTTCGCTTTCGTGATCTAGTTGCGCAGCATTTTGAGGAGCTCGCCGCCTTGGTGACGCGTGAGCATGGCAAGACGCTTCCCGAATCTCGGGCCGAAGTGCAACGTGGCATGGAAATGATCGAGTTTGCTTGCAGTGTTCCCACGATGCTGATGGGCGATACGCTGCCCAACATTGCGGCAAGCGTTGACGCTGAAACCATGAGGCACCCCGTCGGCGTGTGCGTCGGCATCACGCCCTATAATTTTCCCTTCATGGTGCCGCTCTGGATGTTTCCCGTTGCAATTGCGTGCGGCAATACATTTGTGCTCAAACCATCGGAGAAGGTGCCCCTCTCTTCAGTGCGATTAGGTGAATTGCTAACCGAAGCCGGGCTCCCGCCGGGTGTTTTCAACATCGTGCATGGCGACCGCCATTGCGTCGACGTGTTGCTTACCCATCCTAAGGTCGCTGCAATCTCGTTCGTCGGTTCGACGGCTATTGCCAAACACATTTACGAGACAGGCACGAAAAATGGCAAACGAGTCCAGGCCGCTGGTGGTGCAAAAAACCACCTCATCATCATGCCGGATGCCGACCTCGACCAATCCGTCAAGGCACTTTCGGCTTCGGCTTATGGTTGTGCAGGGCAGCGCTGTATGGCGGGCAGTGTGGCGGTCGCCGTAGGCAAGGTTGCCGATCCACTCGTGGAAGGTTTGTGCGATCACGCCGGTGGCTTCCGCGTGGGTCCGACCGATGGAAATGAGAGCGTCGATATGGGACCCTTGATCCGCCGCGAACACTTGGAGCGTGTAGCAGGCTATCTGGATATCGCAGCTACTGATGGCGCGCGCGTAGCACTCGATGGTCGCCAGGATTTTGACGGTGAGGGTTTTCTCTTGGGTCCCAGCGTGTTGGACCAAGTTGAAACTGGCATGCGAGTGGCCCAGGAGGAAATTTTCGGCCCCGTTTTGTCGGTGATACGCGTGGACGATCTGGAGAGTGCCCTCGAAGTCGGGCGAAATTGCCCCTACGGCAACGGTGCGTCTATTTTCACTTCAAGTGGCTATGCAGCCCGCCAGTTCAAACAACACTTCAACGCCGGCATGATCGGCATCAACGTGGGAGTGCCGGCTCCCATGGCCTGGTTTCCTTTCACGGGCTGGAATCAATCGTTCTTCGGAGACCTCCACATCCAAGGGTCGGAAAGCGTGCATTTCTACACCCGCCAAAAAATGACTCTCACCCGCTGGTTTGCGTCGGCGGAGGAGTCACACCATGATCCAGTGTGGAAGACGAAGTAAACGACTGAGCTTGTCTTTCTGGACGGGAGAAAAGCTGATTAGAAACCTCGGGTTACACCTATCCACCAGATTGCAAAGGGACGACGCAGGAGTGTGTGACAGGTGGAAGGGATCATACCTTCACTTCAGTGACTTGACAAACCTTCCCGCCAAATCTCGGCCAGGCGAAAGCCAGCCTGGATGGCCCGCACTTTCGCAATCTTGCCAGCGATCTCCAGATATTTTTGGGAGAGATATAGCTTTGGCAATTCTACCTGCTCTCTTACAGCGGCTTGGAGAGGTCCTAAGACCTCATGTGAGTAAGTGAAATCCTTGGCAAGTGTACGGCTCTCTCCTAACCACCACGTCGGGTGAAAAGCCCCGCCATCTTCGAGACTCTTCCGACCAAATTGAACATAGCGCGGATCAGTACTGATTGTCATCAAGCTTTGCGCAATCGCCTTCTCGTTGTATTCATCGCCTAGCAAAGAATCCCACAGAGCGTGCATGTTTTCCTTCTGTCGAGTCGGAATTAAGTTGGCCCCACGGTCCCCCTCAGGAAATAAACCCTGGACGTAAAGGCTTCCAGCGTGGCAAGGCTGGTGAGCATCTCCTACCAAGTGAGCGAGCCAGCACAAGGCCAGCGCTCGGTCGCCTGGGGGGGCGTTTGTGGTTTGCAAAACAACGCGACACAGTTCAATGGCTTGAGCAATGTAAAGTTCTGGCGTTTCGAGGGTGGCACTTCGGGGCAGGGGGCCAGGTGCCTTGGGGACATTCAGCAGAGCAGGGTCGCCAAACGTGAGAGTGGCCCCGAGTTGATAGTGCCAATTTGGTCGATTGTATTTCGGTTGCTCCCGGGCAATATCGGGCCAATAGGCTGCTGTGCCGATCAGCCAGCGATCGACATTGATGGTTGTTTCAGGTGGCGTAAAGTCTTCGCGATAGCGGGGATGAGCAGACAGAAGATCAAGTAATTGTTGTTGCTCATCGACAGTAAGTTGATCGAACGCCACCAAGGCAATGAGATGATGGCCCGACTCGAACCAGGAGAATGCCAGATTGGGCGATATCGCCAAAATAGCTAGTAGAACCAAAAGGATTCGAAGTATAGATTTCACCTTAACATTGTTACGGCAATATAAGTTTTCTGCAAGAATGAGACCATTGTTTTTGTCATCAAAACCGAATTTGTGGTCTTGATGCAATACTTGAATGAGATATTCCTCTTATCGCATTGGTATGTATTCGGTGCTAGAATGTGCCTGGAGCAAGAAAGCCGCGATTATTGTTCATTCGCTAGTTCTAGTACCATACTTTCTCTTGGCTGGTAGAAAAAACATGGTTCACGTTCATACTCCCAAGTCACTCGCTTTATTCTTGTTGTTGACCCTTTCCATGTTCTCGAACGAGCAACTCCGCGTTGTAGCGAAAGGGATTGATGCAGATACTCTCCTTGAAGGTGGAACAATTCTCGATGGTTCGGGAAATCCTGGCTATGTCGGCAGTGTTGCCATCCTAGGCGACCAGATAATTGCTGTGGGCGAATTTGAGACAGGTTCCGTGGGCAGGACCATCTCATGCAAGGGTTTGATTATTGCACCCGGCTTCATCGATCTACACAATCACAGCGACTCGTCCATCAAGATAACTGACGAGCAAACTGGGACGACCAAGTCTACCCGTCCGATCTTTGCCGACTCGACTAAAGACGCTGAGTGTTATCTCCGGCAGGGCTGCACAACCCTTGTGACCGGCAACTGTGGCGGGGGAGCATTGCCAGTCGGCGAGTTTTACGCGACATTAGAAGAAAACCCACCCGGGCTAAATGTGGCGCATCTCTTGCCGCAGGGCGCTCTACGTGAAAAAGTCATTGGCACGACCCGTCGAGCACCGACGGAACCTGAGCTAGAAGAAATGAAACATCTAGCCTCTCAGGCGATGGCGGATGGTGCCTGGGGCATGACAACCGGTTTACAATACGTGCCGAGCTCTTTTGCCGATAGCGATGAAATCGCGGCCATTGCGAGGGTCGTCGGTCAACAGGGTGGTATCTATGCCAGCCACATCCGCGACGAAGGTGATCTGTTGTTGGAGTCGATTGAAGAAGCACTTGAGATTGGTCGACTCGGAAATCTTCCAGTGCATATCTCGCACCTCAAATCAAGCAAACGCCCCAATTGGGGTAAGGTTCACGCGGCAGCGGCGGTCATCGAGCGTGCCAGGGCGGCAGGCATGCAAGTCACCGCCGATCAGTATCCCTACGATGCCAGCAGCACGTCGATTACTGCGATGCTACTCCCTGACATTGAACGCGAGGGGGGGACGGAAGCTCTTCTTCAACGGCTGAATGATCCCGAGCAACTTCCGCGGTTGCGGGAGATTATCGAAGAGTCGTTAGCAGCGCGGGGGCCGATCATGATCGCCCGCTGCCCCAAGTATCCCGCCTGGGTCGGCAGAATGATTCGCGAGGTGGCGACTGCTGAGAACCGCGAGCCGGTCGAGATCGCCCTCGATATCCTTCGTACTGGTGAGGAGCAGGGAGTAAGCTTTAGCATGGACCAAGAGGATGTGCGTTTCGTGATGACACTGCCCTGGGTTGCCACGGCATCCGATGGGGGAGTGAAATCGGACGATGGCACGCGTCCACATCCCCGCAGTTTTGGCACGTTTCCCCGCAAAATTGGTCGCTTTGCGATTCAGGAGAAAGTGCTCTCAACTGAAAGGGCAGTTCGCAGTGCGAGCGGTCTACCCGCCGACATATTGAACCTGCCCAGTCGTGGCTACTTGAAGCCAGGCTATTTTGCGGACGTCGTGGTTTTCGACCCATCGACTTTCCTGGATCACGCCACCTACGAATCACCTTTCAAGAAATCAACTGGAGTGCGTTGGTTGTTCGTCAACGGAGAGGCGGCAATTGAAAATGGGGAGCTTGGTGTAAACGATGCCGGGCGGCCACTGCGGAAGAACACGAAATCGGTCGAATCACGCGAGCCCCAGCATTAATCTCTTGCAATTTGGCTCTCCTCACAAGTCGCCAACGTCTTGAGCAGCCTTGACGACAATAAGGCTCGTAAACAGTGAGCACAAACTTGGATGAATACTCGACCGCACAGAGTAGCACGAAATTGCTTCTAAGTGGGCGATGAGGGACTCGAACAAACACCATGGATCCCCCGAAAGAAGCGAATTGGCAATTGCGCGCTCCAAAAATGTAGCCATTTTGGATGATTCGCCCCCAATGGATGCCGATTTTGCGACCATCGCCGACGGGTGGGATAAACTTCCCCCGACGATCAAGACAGCCATCCTGGCGCTTGTGCAAGCCGGGAACAGTTGACCCGCTTGAAGTCCGATTGATTCCTCATCTGCGTGAATGCGTTCTCAGAATACTCACAATTCAGTGTTGGGCCTCTGCTAGCTCAATTCCGAGTATTCTGAGTACACTTTCTTCATGAGTTCGACAAAAGAACCCTGGAACGATTATGCAACTCGTTGTGGTTAGATGCAACGCCCTTGCTTGAGGTGCTATGCTGTGCGAAGAGCAATATTCAAGAAGGAATTCTTGCCGGGGGGCCCCATCGTCACTGATTTTTTTACCATCTGTCCCCACGGCAACCGGTTGAAGTACCTAGTTAGTGCCTGTCGGGAAACTACCATTTTCGCGACTTCGCACTGATTTTGGCAAGGTCGCGTTGCCTCCGAGTCGGTGATTTCATGGCGAAGCTTTAGCGAGTAAGGCTTGCGACGGCTACTGGGGCGTTTTTTTTCCATTTCCGCGCAGCAGCGAAAACAACCTGTGGTTGCGTTGGCTCTTGGGGAAGACCTGGGAGCGTCAGGCGGCTGTTTTGCCACGCAAGCTAATCGCAGCAACACACTGGGGGTGTTCCGCTGCCAACAAGAGCTTGCCCAGCAACAAGATATTGCGTCCCAACACGCCCAAGCCGATGTAACGTAAATAGCCTAATTGAGAACGATCGCGGCAACGGGCCAAACCGTTGCCGCTTTGCAAGGCACCGATCGCCGACTCCACTCCACTGTGCTGCCGTCGCGACTGACGGAATTCGATGGTCGCCGCCGCCTGTTGGGCAGCCGCTTGACGAACGCCCGGCTTGGGAAGACAAGGATGAGCAATCAACTTCTCCAGCTCCAGTTGGTTCTCCGGTGAGTGAAAACCGCGGTCGAAGGAAGCACGCTCGATTCGATATTGAAGTTGGGCTTGCAAGCGTTGTAGTTCTGGGATCAACACGTCTCGTTCATCCACTCCCAGGGGCAACACTTTCCAACGACAGAT
>JBGSPU010000035.1:0-8595 GCA_041738415.1 Bythopirellula sp. | reverse complement strand
GCGTGATTAAGTGCTTATATTGCATTGGTTTGTGTTCAACATCAAGTCTCTGAGCATGGATATGAATGGATTCGTCGCAACTCGATACACTCCAACAGTTTAACAGTGCTATCAGCGTTCAAAGTGGCGCTGTCCAATTAGGGCCTGAAGAAGTAGCGGAAACGCGGTCCAACGAAGAAACCATTGACCAAGCTGCAACTACGCAAGTTGGCGACGAGAAACAAGACAAAAATGTTAAAAAGTCGCGGCAGCAGTTGGAATTTCAGGAGTAGCTTGGTATGTACAATCGGATGGTAATACCGGCTGATGAGAGGCTTATCACAGGGTTGCTTATTTTTGGCAGCCTGCTGACGACTGGATGCGGAAACAATCTGTCTCAGGTCACTGGTGTGGTGACCCTTGATGGCCAACCACTTAAGGGAGGTAGTGGTGTGCATGCCACGGTATTTTTTCAGCCCGTTTCCAAAGCGGGGACTGCGGCCGTGGGTGTGGTCGACAAAAACGGAGTTTACAAGCTCTCAACGGGTTCGCAAAGCGGAATTACTCCGGGCGAGTATCTAGTCACATACTCCGCCTCTCAAATCATCCCTTCCGCAACACCAGGAGGTACACCATCCGGCAAACGGATCTCCAATCCCAAGTATGCCAGTGCCAAGACTTCAGGTTTGCGATTCGAAGTGAAGGAGGGAGAGAACGAATTTGACATTAGCATCGACTCGCCTCCTCAATCAGCCTCGCGTCAACGCCGGTAAAAGGGCGAGAAAAACTCAGAATGAAACCAACAATGATCCGCACTTTAATAAATGCCTCTTCAATTATCAATCAAATTGTTTGGTTCCTCCTTGCAGCACTTCTGTTCATAGTAATAGAGACGCCTGCTCACTCGGAACCGATTCTCATTGATTTTGGCAACGATCTTAGTTATCGAGGAGCCTCCGTGACGAGTCCCGACGCAAACGGAAATCACTGGAATAGTGTTTGGTCGGGAACCTTCTATTCCAACCTGCTTGACATCAGTGGTAATGCAACGCCTGTTGGTTTAGGATTCACTTCTGTGGTCGGAACGGACAGCTACAATGGCCCAGCCGGCCCTACTGATATTTTTGGTCCTGGCGACTCGGTTTACAATGCGGCGGCACTTGGGAATTTGGGGGCTCAAAATGCAGTCTACGATTACTACGTCTCCTCGAAGTTCCAAGTTCAAGAGTTGGACCCGCTGAAGACCTATGACCTGACCTTCTTCGGATCTCATAAGTACAACGATGATGACATCACGAAATATACCCTCTATACCGATGACACCTTCACCACTCCCCTGACGTCGGCCAACTTGTCTGTCGGCTCCGGCGCGACCCATAACCAAAGCAATGTCGTGACGATCCACGGCGTAGCGCCACAGTCGAACAACAAGCTGTATGTCGGATTCCAAGGAGTCAATGGAGGCAACGGCTATTTGAATGCACTTCAGATCGCGGAGGCCGCAGCACCACCACCTCCTCCAGAGCCGACTTCGCCCAAGGTCTATATGCATTACATGCCGTGGTTTGACACCCCTCAATCTTTGGGAGGCAATAATGGAAATAGCTGGGGGGGGCATTGGAATGGCTTTGGTGCGACAAATCCGAATAACATCGATGCCCAAGGGAAGAGGGAAATCGCATCGAAGTTCTATCCAAAAATTGGCCCCTACCAATCCAGCGATCCTGATGTGCTCGAGTATCACATGCTGTTGATGAAAATGGCTGGTGTCGAAGGCATCTTGATCGACTGGTATGGTGTCCAGGGGACGAACGGAGACATTACCAAACTGCTGAACAACTCCAACGCGATTGTCGCGAAGACCGACGACTTTGGCATGGATTTTGGGGTGGTCCTCGAGGATCGTTTTGCGGCCAATACAGCTCAGGTAGCGGCGAACGTCGCTTATCTTCGCGATAATTATTTCAACAAGCCCGAGTATATTCGTATCGGTGCGGACAACGATCCCCTGCTTGCTGTCTTTGGCCCAATTACACAGCAGCAGCCTTCCGACTGGACCTCGATCCTGGCCCAGGCGGGAGAGGACGTCGAACTGTTGACACTGTGGCATGAAATCAACGACGCCGGATCGAATGCCACGGGTGAGTATGCCTGGATCTTCGAAGATGAGGCTCGTGACGACTACCTGACACGGCTCGAGGAATTCTATGAGAATCGTGCCCCTACATTGGGCACCGTCGGCGGGGTAGCTTACCCTGGGTTTGATGCTTTCGGCGGTTTTTCTTTCCAAATACCCCACGACAACGGGCAAACCCTGGCAAATACGCTCGCTCTGGCCAAACAATACAGTTCCGATCTGGATTTCATCCAACTCGCAACCTTTAACGACTTTGGCGAGGGGACGATCTTCGAACCAACCGTTGAGACCGGTTTTGCCTATCTGAGGCAACTCCAAATGTTCACCGGTGTACCATATGGGGAAGCAGAACTGCAATTGGTGTTCGATCTGTACCGGGCGAGAAAAGAATTCAGTGATGACGGCACTGCCCAAACACTGTTGGATCAAGCTTCAGCGCACTTGTTGGCATTCGAGATTGACGATGCCCGGACCATTATCGATTCCATTTATCCGCCCGGCGATTTCGACGGCGACGGAGACGCGGACGGAGCGGATTTCTTGCTCTGGCAACGGCAACGCGGTTCGACGGGATTTTATCCGCTCAATACACTTGATGCAGATGGCAACGCGGATGGTGTCGTTGACGACAAGGATCTTCTCTTGTGGCAACAACATCTCGGAGCGATCCCGCCGTTACAGAATTTGGGTCAAAATCTGGCAGTACCAGAACCCACGTCGGTAGCTATCTTGATTCCACTCGGACTAGGAATCTTGCTGAGGTACTTTTAGCCGGTCCCAACAAAGGGGCCGTGCATAAGTTTTAGCATTCCCCTGGCCTGCTCACCGCACCTTGCACTTGAACTGCAAGATAACGCCAGCGCCGGCTTCGAGGGGGTCTTTGATTTCCCAGCGTAAGACTTCCGAGCCACCTGAGTTGGGTTCGGTGGAGAAGTTAGCCTCGACACTTGCCTTGGCGCTGTCGGGCACGTATTCGAGCCGGGTCGTGAGATTGTCGACCACGGTGACGTTGCCCATCTCGCGGTTGCCAACATTGTCAAGTCGTAGCGTGAATTCGATGATCTCCCCCTGCTTGCCAGAACCGCAAGACGCCAGCTTGATCAACGTCAGACTTGGTTTGTTTGGTTCTTCGAGATGGTAAACGATGCCAGGTTGCCGGTCGCTCACCGCCGCAATTGCATTGCGACTGTCGATGGTAATCTGAGGAGCCTGGTCGCCAGTCCAGGTGATCGCGGCTAAACTGGCGCGGGCTATTTTTACTTTTTCGTCACCGATCAAGGTACCCGCCTTCACGATTTGCAAGTCGCAATACGGAGAGAGCGTACCAATCTCGGCTGCCAAACGCTCGTCACGACCGAGTTCGCCCGACTGCTGGCGTTCCCGAAGCAGGCTGACAGGGTCTTCCACCCGATTGATGGTCGGTTCGAGCTTATTGGTCGAGTGAACCGCTCGCTCACGCTCGTCAATCTTGGCCAAGGCAGTCGCCTGCCCATAGCCAACTGCTGCATCGTAGCGAGCATATTCATGCAGATCGATTACGCGGCGGACGACGCCAAAACGGGGCGCATAAATGCACACCTGGTTGCTGGGAGTAATCAATGTGCGGCCGTCGACCGTGTCGTAGTGAGCGACTGTGTCTTCCTGTTCAAGGCCATCGATCTGCCAATCTTCCTGCACCCCAGCGGGCAAGCCTTTGTCGCCGCCATCACACAAGTATTCATCGCGGGGACCTACGATTGCGCAGTCACCGCAGCCGCTGCAACAGGAGCAACCTGGCATTTGGCATTGGGAGGTGCGAACGCCGGCGGCGTACTCGGCCTGTCGAGCAAGGGGTGGCGGCATGTGTGGATCGGGCTGATATATTGCCGGAATGATTTGCCGTTGGGGCATTGCCGCGGCATACGGAGCAGCCTGCTGAGCGGAATCATAATTGCTCGCCACTTGCCCCTGCGGCGTCATTGTCCGACAAGAACAGAGAATGAGTAGTACCACTGCAACCACAAGGTAGCGAAACCACAACGGTGGTCGGCCGGAGTCAGTAGTCGTCGTATAGTAGTGGGCAGATGGTTGCACGGCAGTGATTTAAGAGTGAAAAAGTTAGTTGCCTGCTTCTGGCACGAGCAGCACTTCACCAGGTGTTAAGACTTCTCCGGGAATGGCTTGCTGGACAGAAAGGTCGATGCGAGGCTTTGATTTGGCGAGTGGTGGTTGATCGAAAACGACTGCCTGAGGCGACCCATACGTGAACCCTGCATCCGCGGCTGAACTTTCGGGAACTCGGCCACCCATACGCAGAATCGCAATGGGCCGCCCTAAGCTGTCGGCCATTACCAACGGATCGTCACCCGGTCGGGCTTCGACCCAGGGTTGCTGCTCCCCATCGCGTGCGATGGCAGGCGCAAGCAGCGGGTCTTCCACGTAAATCACCCGGGTAATGAACCGGCCCTCGGCAGCCTGGAGCAATTCATCGAGCGTCAACTCAATGGGCACTGGAAACCGCAGCGACTGTCCCGGCGGCGGGTAGAGTCGGTCGATCAACTCCACAGTCGGAAAGACTTCCAAACCAGGGTTTTCAGGAATCTCCGTGACACGAAATCGGTAGACTGGTCCGATCGCCAACCCGACGAGCAGGCGATCTGGCACACCCGGGAGAAAACTGGTCCCTGCCGCCGGTGCGATTCGAGCTCCCAGAGGGGCACGAATCTCCACCGGCTGACAGGCACCTGACAACGCACCGCCTCTCAGCAGTCGCTGGCGGCCAATCGCTCCCGGAGGCATGGCACCTGCATGGTGCCAATGCGCTGATTTTTCTACCGCTGACACCAGAGTGCCACACGGTAGCCAAACCAGAACTGCTAGCAGCAGTTTGCCTGCGACGAACATGCGACCAAGGTCGCATTGCCGAGCTATGCGGTCCGCTGTCATAAAAAGTTTTCACTTTGTTAAACCAAATCGACGGTATATTGCCCCGTTCTACTGGCACGAATCATCAACACATTCACAATCTTCATCGCTGCCGGTAGCCGCTGCAACGAACCGCTTAAAGGCAGAAGGTACGGCTGGTGCTACGGTTCCACCATGGGCTCGGAATCCCGCTCGATTGACTTCAGAAATGCTCACATGATTCACCGGACGTGGATAATTCATCCCAGGCCGCTGTTTGACGTCGATCTTCACCTTGTGAACTGGGGGCGGCATCATCACGCGGGTGTGGTTCTTGACCACGTGACGCGTGAGGCCCGCTTCGTGTCCCAAAGGAATATGTGGTGGACCGGGTAGCCCGATCGGTGTGCCGACACTCGGCATGCCCCATTGAGGCGTGGTCATACCTGAGACCATGTGCGGAGGCATCGGCTGGGGTGCAAAACCTGCAGTGGACATCCCCTGGGGACCAGGCATTCCGCCGCCATAATAGCCTTGACCACCTTCGTAGCAGCCCTCGCCACCTTCGGGGTAGCCTTCACCACCCTCGGTGTATTGGGCATGTTGGACAGCATCGTTCATTGCCATCCCCCCCTGATTGCCAAGCTGCAAATCAAGATTACCGATTCGCAAGATGGCCAGGATTGCGCCACGGCGGTCTGCCTCAGAAATCGGATCGACACCTGGATCGAGCCGGGTGCTAACCAATGTCTCCACCCCTGAGAGGGCCAATTCCTGAAATTCTGGATCTGGAAGGTAAATCACCTTGGTGACAAAGTTGCCGCTGAGCACCTGATCGAGATCCTCATCGGTAAACTGCACCGGAATCGGCGAGTGAGCCAGATAGGCGTCCGTGCGGGGAGTTACGGGAGCGATTTCTAACGTGGGATAGAGCTCCACCCCCTCACGTCCAGCAAGGTTAGTGAGTTTCAAACGGTAGATGGCGCCTTGCGGGAAATTCTGCCGTCCGGGCATCACCAGGGGCACGGAGTCGAAAAGTTGCTGTCCGCTGATGTCCCAGGCAACTTCTCCCCCCTCGACACCCAGGAAGGCGATCTGAGAGGTCGCCCCTGCACTCATCCCCATTGGAGGACATCCGGCTCCCCCCATGTAGCCAGTCGGTGCAGCCGACCCGGCGAATCCCCCGCCACCCATGCCGGCAGCGGGCATCAGCACGCCAGGACCAGGACCACCCACACCTGGCCCCGGCTCCATTAACCGTTGCGCTGGTGGTAGGTTGTAAGCCAGGTGATGGTGCTGCGCCAGACAGTTCGCCGTGGCGAAGGCAGTCATTAAGCAAATCGAAGTTCGGAACAATTGTTTTTTCATCGCGTTTCCCCCCTCAGGTCGCACGAACATGCGTAAAACGTTCGAGGTTGTGGAGTCGTCAATGCCCGCGGCATTGTGCGCTCCGATAGGTTTAGTTTGTGTTTCTCTGTCTCGTTGCACGAAACTCCCGTTGCTAGCACCGTTCACCTCGAACGATACTCGTGAGTTTGCTGTGGACCGATTGGGCGGAGTCCAACTAGAATCCGCTCAGTTCGGGTGACTTGTCCCCGGTTCGATCCCAATTCCCTGTCATGCAAGAATGCCCGAGCGCACTGGTCCGGGTACTCTCCCGCAGATAATTGGTCGGCGTGTTGCGACCCGAATCTTTGGCAAATCCGTCAAAACCGGCAAAGGAAGACTATGTTGCGTGGTTTAACTCGCTGTGGTTTTGTGATTGCATGCCTATTGGTGCTGGCAACTGTCTCGTCAACGGTACAAGCTGCGGCGCCTGTCGCAGTCGAAATTGCCAGTGGAGACGACTCTTTCGCCGAAGTTCTCGCCACCATGGAGCGGCGGGCAAACGTCTCCGCCAGACTGCGACATCAATCGCGATTGGCAGGCGAAACCCAAGTAGGCTCCGGCCATTTCTGGCAGCAAGGGGCGGGTCCACAGCGGATGACCCGTTGGGAAATGCAGACTCAAGTGGCCGGCGAAACTGCTAGCTATGTCCAGGTCTACGACGGCCGCTATCTGTGGACAGACCGCCATCTGCCGAGTGGCCGCCAGGTCCATCGGCTCGATGTGGCCAATCTCAAGAATCGCCTCCGCACCGCCAATCGACACTCAGCGGGTTTGACTGAGCGCGACAGTCTCATTAGCACGGCAGAATTTCGCGGCGGCATCTCCCAGTTGCTCTCTGAGCTACTGACCAGATACCAGTTCGATCCCCCCCGCCCGACGCAGCTCAATGGACTGGCCGTCAACGCGTTACTGGGCCGCTGGCGACCGGAACAGTTGGCGGTGATGTCATCTGTTGCCGATGCCGCCGCACCAGACTCTTCCTGGCCGGAACAATTGCCCCACCATGTACTGGTGCTGGTGGGCCAGAGCAATCTATTTCCCTATGTGATGGAATTCCGCCGCGCAAGTGACGCTTATGTCATGGAGACCCTGGCTGGGCTCAAGCCGACCCCCGATCCCTTGGTGCGATACGAAATCTTTGAAGTGCATTTCGCCGACGCCATCGACGCGACCGTCTTCCAGTTCAAACCGGGCGACGTCGACTGGAGCGACGAAACGACTTTGGTGTTCGAGAAGCTCAGCCAGCAACAAGCAACCGCCGCGGCCCGCTTGGCCAAGAAAACGAGCGTCGATCGCAAAGAATAAACGCATTGGCCAACAAGAACAGGGTCGTGGGTTCGGGGACTGCTGCCGAATTGGCGACTAGTGCATTCGAGATTCCCACTTCGCGTTGCCAGATGAGAAAATCAGCGCCGTCCGAGTCGCCATCTTTGTCGGCGTCGGCGGAGTTGTCGACTCCATAGGCGGTTTGCCAAGAGGAGAGATCGCCAGCATTGACCAGGCCATCGAAATTGAAGTCAGCCGGGTTGAACTGATCGAGGACCTGATAGCCGAGGTCCCGCAAGAGGGCGGCGTCGAGTTGGGTGAGGTATTTTCGCACTCCACTGGTGGAGTTGGGATCGAGTTGCACTTCGGAAATGATGTCGTCGGAATCCCAGACCAGGGTCTTCTCAAATGATCTAATCAATCGATTCTTCTACTTGAAGACAACTTCTCTACCCCATCGTCCACTTGAGAAGTTGTCATATTCTTGGTTTGAGGGTCGGGTTTGTTCTCTTGGTTTTGGTCCCACCGACTTCAATTATTTGATTCATTTCGTTAGGAACGGAGTCGTCGTAAACATATTTGTTCTTGGGCGTGCAAACCTCGAAGTTAATCCAACCAACCAAGAAATCCATGCACCTTTCGAGCTGGAAGTCACCGTTGGAATCTGTTAAAAGTCCTAACGCGGCCTCTGGCCGCAACCAAATAGTGTTCGCCGTAACCGGCGACCAAGTGTAAAAACAGTTCGACCTTCCTTCGAGGACTGGTTCCTCTTCTCTGCTTGCGTGGCCAGGAGGGGCCTGTCCGACATGAAAAATGGCGTTCGTCCATTAGAATGGTTGTTGCACCAACCCATTTTAAGGAGAACGCCATGAACGCCTTCCTGAAGAAGTTCGCCCACCTCATTATAGGCACCTTGTGCTGTTTTGATCGAGTCATTTTCA
>JBGSPU010000022.1:0-18077 GCA_041738415.1 Bythopirellula sp. | reverse complement strand
GATGTCGATGATCAAGAGAAGGCAGGGATCCCATGTACGTGGGCACAATTATTGGAGCCAATGCCGAGACCTGAGATTAATCGCACTCGCCCACAACATCATGATTCTTGTGCTTGTTGAGGTTTTCTACAGAGCCACTCAGCATACTTTAGCGACGTACTGGTGCTAGACAGAGGCCAGCCGCCCACTCCAACGCCCACCTCAACGCCCGAACCAACCCCAACTTCAACTCCGCAGCCGACTCCCACGTCAACTCCGCAGCCGACTCCCACTGCAACGCCAACGGCGACACCGCAACCTAGCCCGACTCCCACTGCCACACCAACAGCAACGCCAACTCCGACTGCAACACCACCCCCAAATGGTGTGATTAATATTGACCAGACGTGGCTTAATGCCCAAGGCGCTGGCCCGTATTACCTGAATCAAGCCGGAACAACTTATCGCTTGCAGACCGACGTAACCACGGATGGAACGGCATTCGCAATCATAGCCCCCGATATTACTTTCGACCTGAACGGACACACCATTTCGTACGACAACGCCCCGCCTGTCGCCATTGCGAATCATAGCTTTGAACAAGGCGCCGGCGGACTCGCGACCAGTTGGAACTTTTCCACTGCGCCAAACGCCGAACGATATCAAGGCATCTGGAAGCGCAACGAGGTTTATGATGGAGCCCATTCGTTGCGATTTGCAGTTCCGGCCAGTGACCAGCACGTAACCTCCACTAGTCTGATCACTTTAGAACCGCACGTTACGTACAGCGTGTCTGGAATGTTTTGGAGAGGAAATAAGCCCGATGTCACGATCTATGTCGAGCTTATCGGCCAATCCGGAGCGCCGACGCGCCGCCTCGACTTTAGCCGGGGCAACAACCGGGGCATTCAATTCTGGGAGCGTGTTTTCACAACTGGTGCACAATCAGAGAGTTACCAGATTCGCGTTGGCATCGAAGGCGCAGGCGCGGCCGACGACGGGCAAGTGTTCATCGACGACATCAAGATCCAGCGCCACAAAGCCTACGGCATTACCACCTCTGTACTAGGCAGTTCGCCCGAAGATTTTCCGGGATTGACACAGGCCGGCCAAGGAACGGGCGCTGTAATACAAAACGGGGCGATCGTACAAGGCCAAGGTGGCGCGACGTGGGGACACGGTGTTTACGTGCGGATGAGCGGCTCCGCCACGATCGACAGCATGAATGTCACGGTGCATGGCGCTAATGCATCGGCAATTCAATGGATATCTGGACATGATGCGGTGATCACGAATAACGTCCTGACCAGCAACGTCAAGACGATCACGTCGAGAGATCAGTTCTACGGCTCGGTCATTGGCAACAATGTGTGGGGACGTATTTCGGGAAACACGATCTTGAATGGACCGCACGCCGGGATCCGCGTACACAGTCAATTCAAAAGCGTGATTTCTGACAACACGATCCAAATGAAGAACCGCTATACCAATGGCTTTGCAATCTTCGCTCGCGGGCCCGGAACGGAAGTCTATGACAATGTGATCGACCAGGGACACGGTGATTTCTCAGGCCGGGGAATAAACATCTCGGGAACCAGTGCCGCGGACGTGCGTGTCTATAACAACACTGTCAACGTACAGGCACGGGCCACAAATCAGGAGTACGGCGGATTTCTGTATGCATACGGCATCCAATGCGAAGCCACCGCGGGCGCTGATATTTTTGGGAACACCGTCACGGTATTCGCGCGCGACGGACAAAGCGCGGCCTTGCGACTAAACAATAATGCAAGGAACCTTCACGTTTACGACAATACATTTCGCGCAATACAGGTAGACCCCGCTCACCTCGCGCACAGTGTTTCTTTTCAGAATCAAGCCGGAAACCTCAGCAATTTGTTTGACAACAACACATTGATCAGCAATTCCACTTGGGTGGGCCTGACCGAAAAAGCTCCCGGGATCATATGGCACCGCACTCGCTTCCAGATTGAGGGGCCAGTAACGAATGCGCGTTGGTTTGAAAGCACCGCTTCAGCCAATAACTCCACCCACGCCATCGACTGGACATGGGTGGACAATGTGTACCACGATGCGGCAGCGCGGCAAGCTGTAGAGCAAGGGCGTTGGTGGCGCACTGGCTATCCTCAAACCGACCTGTGGTCCTCCTACGTTATTGCATGGTCAACGACAATACGATTCGTTGGCCCGAGCGGTAATGTGCTCAATGGCGGCGATGTTGCGATAAGGAACCGACAAGGAGAGGTCAGTTACGTTGGCGTAACCGACTCTGCCGGGCGTGTACACATGGTTCTGCCCGAGTTCCGAGCACAAGGAGTGTCGATACAAGGGTACGACCGAATTGATTACAACGATTACACTGTGAACTTCGTTTCCGGGGGTTTATCGGCCAATACAATGGTCACCGCGGACGAGCCCCAGGTAATCCAAATAAGCGCAGAATAAAGCGACTCTCTGCGGGGATCTCTTCCACAGGCATTCTGCCGGACGGCCGCAGCATGGTTTGGAGGTGAGGTACTACGGGAGCGATTCGCGCTTTTGACCCGGAGGCGTCGTTCGGTAAGTGCTTGATATCAGAAGTAGAAACTAGCCCTGCACCTACGACGATTTTAGGAAATCGAGTAACGTACCGAAGTCCTTAATGTAACACCACAAGTAGCGTGCATAAGGTTTGGGTGATTGGATCGGCCGCAAAGAAGCGGCCTGACAGAGGGAACTATGCCAATCACTTTAGGCAGCAACATAGCTTCACTAAGAGGCATTCGGCAGCTCGCTCGAACAACCGGTCAGTTGTCGACAACGTTTGAGCGGCTTTCAAGCGGCCAGCGCATCAACAAGGCGAGTGATGACGCTGCAGGACTGGCCATTGCCGATTCGCTTAATGCCCAAAGTCGCATATTCAACCAAGGTGTCCGCAATCTAAACGATGGCCTCTCGCTTCTCTCGATTGCTGATTCCGCGATTGAGACGCTATCGGGAATCGTAATTCGGCTTCAGGAACTCGCCGAACAATCGGCCAACGGCGTCTATAGCGCTCCCCAGCGAACCGCTCTCGATAGTGAAGCACATGCGCTGAGCGATGAATTTTTCAGAATCTCAAAGTCAACCGAGCTTAATGGACAGAAACTGTTTACCGGAACAACTGCATCAATCTCGCTCCAGGCCGGAGTCGGAGAACAGGCGGTACTGAAGACGTCGGTTGGTGGGGCCATAGGAACAGGCGATTTCATTGAATCACCTACTTCCTTTCAATCTGACATCGGGAGCTTCTATTCATTAACCCTTGGCGACCTTAACGGCGACGGCGTGCTGGATCTTGTGACGGCAGGAATTGATAGTAGCTATACGGGTTTTGCTACAGTTAGCCTTGGAACCGGGACTGGCACATTCGGCGCGCCTGCCTCCTTTTACACGGAAGGGGGAAACTCTTGGGCTGTAAGCCTTGGCGATCTTAATGGTGATGGCGTGCTGGATCTTCTGACTGCAGGAGAAAATAACGGCAATGGCTACGCTACAGTTAAGCTTGGAGATGGAACTGGCTCTTTCGGTGCTGCTACCTCGTTTCAGACCGAAGGCCGCACCTCATATGCTTTAAGCCTTGGCGACCTAAACGGCGACGGCGTGCTGGATCTTGTAACTGCAGGGTGTGACGATGGTAACAACGGTATTGCTACAGTCAGACTTGGAGATGGGACTGGCTCATTTGGTGCTGCCACCTCGTTTCAGACCGAAGGCCGCACCTCATATGCTTTAAGCCTTGGCGATGTGAACGGAGATGGCGTGCTCGACCTCGTAACTGCAGGAGTCGATGATGGCTTTTATGGCTACGCAACAGTTAGGCTTGGAAATGGCACTGGCTCATTTGGTGCTGCTACCAGCTTTTATACTGGAATTGGCAACCATGCACTAAGCCTTGACGACCTTAACGGTGACGGCGCTCTTGATCTAGTGGCAGCAGGAGTGCATTCTGCAAATGGCTACGCTACGGTTATGCTTGGAGATGGAGCTGGGTCATTCGGCGCTGTTACCTCTTTTCAGACCGAGAGCGGGCGCTCGCATGGATTATCCCTTGGCGATCTCAATGGAGACGGCGTGCTGGATCTTGTAACTGCAGGGCATGACGATAGCTTTAACGGTTTTGCTACAGTTAGGCTTGGAGATGGGACTGGCTCATTTGGCGCTGCCACCTCGTTTCAGACCGAAGGCCGCACCTCATATGCTTTAAGCCTTGGTGATGTGAACGGCGACGGCGTGCTGGATCTTGTGACGGCAGGGTTTGAGGATGACTATTATGGCGCTGCTAACAGTCGCTTAGGAGATGCAGTAGCAGGCGTTGCGCCACTTCTTGATTTCTCACTTGAGACCATAGCCGATGCGCGCCAAGCCCTCCCGGTCTTTAAACGCAAACGCGAGCAACTTGCAGCACAACGCGGTGAGATTGGAGCCTTTCAAAGCCGAATTGGCGTGGCAACAAACGTCCTTACCGTCTCAAGCGAAAACTTTAGAGCGGCGGAATCCAGAATCCGCGACGCCGACATCGCTGACGAAAGCTCACGACTCGTTCGGCTCAATATCCTGCAGCAAGCCGCGTCATCCGTCCTAGCTCAAGCCAACCAACAACCGGCTCTCGCACTACAACTACTTGGGCGATGAAGTTACATCTCTCACCACCGTCAGGCTGGTGTGTGTCGCTAGACCATGCAGTGAAGTGCTAGCGCGATTACAAATCCCTCGGAAGCCGATTAGCGCTGTGACGCTCCACGGCGCCTGCCGTTGCTAACAATCGTGGCCCCGTACAACTGAGCTAATGCAATCCCCAGGCCAGCCCACGAGAAGGGCCTCGACGACTTAACTTACTCCGCAAACACTTGCGTGTAGCACGGCTGAATACCGGCCGGTTCCGGTCCATCCAAGAACTCATTGCCAAACAAGTTCAACGAAGCTTCGAACTCTTCAGCCGATCTACCTGCTTGTAGTAAGTAGAGCGCCGTTCCGTTGTGGTAGACTCTGTTATTGGACAGCGTGGTGTCGTGGTTGTAGCCCATAAAATAGGCACCGACCACTTGCAGGTCTCTCGCGAGGTACCTAAAGCTATTGAGCACATTTCCAGATACATAATTGCCCGTAGAATCTATGTAGAGATATGAGCCATAGGGATTTAAGGAAGTCGAGCCGCCATTGTGCAACTCGATCGCTGCCGAACCGTTATTGGGTGTCCCGTCGAAAAAGTTGTCTGCGATTACATTATCATCACCGGAAATTCTGACAGCCTGCCTTCTCACGCCCCATAATTGATTGCGGCTAATCAGATTGGTGCTTCCCATGCGAATAGTCAAGCCGCTCGTACCGTTATTCCTAAAGCAGTTGTTAGTGATTGCGTTCCGATCCGACTTAACGGAAATCGTCTCGCCGTCGCCGTCGGCGTTAACGAGGTAATTCCATTCTGCAGTGACGTAAAGTGCATTGTCGTACTCGTCCGGATACTTCCAGTGACCGTACCCGAGCATCATCGCCTCTCCACCGTTCGCCTGATTTCTGGCGATATTGCGCCAGGTATTGTGGTGAATGTGGTGAAACTGGTTGTAATCGCAGGTAGTGCAGTCGAAGCTTGGTTGCGCGACCCACAGATTCACGCCGCCGCTAATCTCTTCCCAGACATTGTTATCTACTTCCGCATAGTCGGCGTATATTCCCAGGTGCCCGAGACCCTGGGCGAAGCGATTGCCGGTGAATCGCTGATGGTTCCCGCGCATTCTCACACTGCCGGCGGACACGCCTTCAAACGTGAATCCCGAAACGGTGAGATGTTCAGCGAAGAAGTACCATGTGCGATCACCTGAAAAAATCGCAGTCCCGGGCTCTTCAGCGACGAAGAAAACCCGCCGCTCCTTGGTACCTGAGTTTTCAGCTCTCCATGAATAGATTCCCACGGGAAACCTGTAAGTACCAGGTTTCACTACGATTGCATCTCCCGGACCAACGTGTCTTGTGGCGGCATCGATCTCAGCCACTGAGGAGACGAATATCTGTTTTGTCCCGCGCGGCAGCAGCACTTTGAAATTCGGATCTGCGCCGTAGTAATTGACATTGGCAACTGTTGTGGCACTGGCCGTTCTTCCCTCCCCATCTTCCACCCTCACAGTGACCTTAAAAGCTCCGGCTTCGCTGTAGGTATGCTTGGGAGACTGGCCGCTCGCTCGATTCCCGTCCCCGAAATCCCAGTAGTAATTCACGGCGCCTTCGGCACTGCCGTGGAAAGACATTGGCGTGTTGAGCATGCCGCTGTAGGGCCCGCCTGCATTTACGCTGAGAACCGTGTCTTCCACCCTCACCATCATAGAACCTGACGCATGCTGCTCCTTGTAATTGACGTGGACCTGTGCCCGGTACGTACCACTGCCGCCGTAGACGTGCTTGGCAACAAACGCCATTGCAGGTCCTTTTGCAGTATAGACTGAGCCGTCGCCGAAGCTGAAGACAGCGCTTTCTACAAGGCGGCTGACGTTTACTTCGAATCCCACGGTAGTGTCTTTGAAGCGGTTGACATGGTTGCTGTTGACAAACTCAACTGAGAGGTCTGCGGGTACCGGCCCGGCTGGCGGCGATGGGGTTTCTTGCGTTGTTACCGGCCTTTGCACTACGGCGACCTTTGACGCTACTGCAAGTCGAGTCAAGAACCTTTTTATGCAAGTGCGCCGTCGAAAGCGTCGCTGGCCCGCGCTTAATGACAGATCTGTCCGTAGAACCTTTCGGCAGAATCTTTTCGCCTTCTGACGAGAAGTGCTGCTCGCTCGCGCTTCCTGCGGAGTGGCGCTGCACAGTGCGAGCAACGCCACAAATAAAGTGATGGTGATTCTGGGTCGGCGGTAATACTTGATTGGGCTTTTGAACATTGGTCGCTTGTCCGAATTTAACGGTCCTAACCGGGGGCCTATTCACTCGATGACGCAAACGAGTACATCGGTGCGCCGCCCGCGTTGCACCCTCAGACACTTGCGCACCCAAACCATGCAAGCGTGTTTTCACGTATTGTGGTGTCGAGCGCGCGTGTATCCCTGCAAGAACATTTATGCAAGATTCGTGCCTCGGCGGCGCACACAACAAGATTGGTGTGTCACGAAGTTACAGACACTTAAGTCGATTGTCGCAAGACATTACCACGACAGTAGTTTCACTCGCTTATCTCAGGTGTAGGTCGCTAAGGCCCCTTCCAGGCACCAAAGTGAGCTTGTGGAGAGTTGTGCGGTGTTCCTCATAACTGAGACAACTGCCCGTCCTAATGGCCTCCCTAATAAAGCGGGTAGGCACCATTAGAACACCGCGGCCTCGTAACGCACTTCCTCAGCGCCCGGAAAATGGCGGCCGATCGCGATGCGACTTAGCCCGCTCGGAGCGAACACCTCGATTGCGGTTACTGCTCCCATCTCGACGATTAGCGGCTGAAACCTTTGCCATGCCAACTCCGGCGTCAATGCCGACACATATGCAGCCACTGTAGACCCGGGGCTTGCAATCTCACTCGATATTCCAAGGATCGCTCCGGCTCCGCGCTCCGGGTCCGCTTGGTAGAACACGCTGATAACAATCTTAAAGTCAGGCAGTATCTGCGAGCCATGATGCAGCGCGTTATTGGCGCAAAGGTCGAGGCACTTCTGGAGGTCTGGTCCTCCGCCCTCAATCAACGGCATGCACTCTCTCATCGTCGATTTTCCGGCGTGTCGCACTATCTGTATAACCCGCATATGGTACGCCGTAACTGAGGTCAATATGACTACTCCAACGGCCAGTAAAATCAGTAGGGGCAAAAGCAAAGCGAGGCTAAGCAGTACAGTCCCGCACTCTTCCTCCAACTGCCCCGGCCTAAGCTCAATAGGGTTCATTTTGCTCGACCACCTCAAACCTCAGCACTGTTGTCATAGGAAAAGTGACAAATGTAAACGGATAGTCAAGGCGCACAGAAAATAATTCTCGCGGCTGAAGTGAACTTGGCACGCTGCAATCAGGCTTAACTGCTGTACAGACCCGCACCTGCGAAAGTTTTGCATTGAGGCCTAATGCGCGCGCGTGTGTCACCACTCGATTCATAGCGGAGACGCGCCTGTTACTACTTTGGTCTACATTCCCAAACGCGGTCCAACGCGCCGCTTCACTTACAGAATACTGGCCAGCTTCGAGAGCTTTGCAGATTCTCCAGCAATCCACCGCCACTAGACCTAGAAGCAAAAGAAAGAATGCTGCAATGCTTGTTTCTAAGAACGTGGCACCACACTCAAGTGTCCCGGGCGCCAGATTCCATGCCATCTTCTTTCGCGACCGCCCTCTACATAGCGCGGCCTTAGGCGCTTGCGGACGCTGTGACGCCTTGGGAAACCATTTACTGCCCATCACCATATGCGCCTCGGCTTAATGCCTCGTTCTCATCAATTAGGTGCGGGATGATTGAGGCCATTCCACGAATAGGTGCGATTCGTCGGCGCCCATGATTTAAAATCTCACTTGCGGCTCTTTGAATTGAATATCCCGAGGGCTGCAAATCTCGGTGCAATCCGGCAGCATTGGCCGGACGCCTTCCTAAACACTCCAAACGGTTGTTCGTGCCGGTCCGGAGTTTAGACAGATCGTTCGTTACCTCTAAATTGAAATTGATGTCGCGGTAAATGCTCGCATATGGTCCAAACTCCACTTCATTAACTCCGGCAGTGTCGGCATGATGGTCAATCCATGCCACATATCGTGATTCGTGGACACCGGTAGTCAGCGAGTACATACGTAGAAACCGATTCTCCTGAAGGTGCTTGGCGGCCAGACCGGCAAAATACTCCAGATACGTCGTAGGATTCTGGTCGCACAACTCTAAGTCGGGGTCTTGGCTATCCCCTTCTCCGCCTCCGGCATCGCCTGCATACGTATTCTGGAGCTTCGCTCCATATGCTGAGTTGCAGGCAAGGTACGCTGGTTCGCATTCTCCATCGGTAAACATTTGCGTCAGCGCGTCCGAGAAACGCGGTTCGTATTGCAACAAGGAATAGCTACCTTCAGGCGCTCCGTCACCTCGCGTTAGGGGCCGTGACCCATCGAGCCACGACGCAAACTGCGACATGTTGCCGTCTTGCATACCGTGAAGCGGAATGCCGGTAGACACTGCGAGGAACACGGTGTTGTCATTGTCGGCACCGCTGTTCGTAAGGACGTGCTCTGCTGCTAGCAAGGCAGCTGCGGGGTCACTCCACACCTCATAGCCTTCAGGGAGAACCCTACCCGTCGGACTGAGGAACGTGTCAACGCCGAGACCGTCAATGAGGTTGGCAATCTCTGCCTTTCTTTGTCCATCTAAACCGCTTGCATCTTGGAGAATTACCTGCGCAGCTGCGGCACTGTCGATGATGCTGATGGTGTCCGTTGGATGCATTATCTCCACAACCATTTTTGCAAACTCCTTCGCAACGTCGAGTTTACTTGCACAGCCGGGAGAGCAATATGTATCACGGTCGTACCTATTGGAGCAGGTTATGCCGTAGTCGCCGTACTCACAACCATCACCGTACTCGATAAGCGCGTTTACGGATGTGTCAATGCTAAGAACAACATGTAGCGTAGTTGCAGGCTCAGTCTCAAACACAGCTGCGCTTCGCGTGGCTACTAAAGAAGAGCGAAACCCAATGAGGCGGGCAAAAGAAAAGGGCATAACGTCTGATCGCGACACGGCCACTCCTTCAACTTCGGAATCGCTTAGTAGTTCAGCTTCGTTGCGCGAGAGTTCTGTCGACCACTCACTATCCTCCGGTGTCCGCATAGCGAATTGGTTCGCCACGGCCACATAGGAAGCATATGTAAGAGTAACGTTGTCGGCCTCGCCGTGTTGCAGGAGCGTGGCAGCACCAAGCGATGCTAGATCCAGTGCCACATGTTGCCGCTGCTGTTTCACCATCAACATCCCGATATCTATCACCAGCGCCAATGAGCCCAGTACGACCACGATAGATAAGGCAAATAGCACAAGAATAAATCCTTCTTCCCGCGGGCACTTATTATGGACCGTGTTCTCCATATATCGATGCTCGGTACGATACCGACCAATCTTAAGCACTATTCGGCCTGGCCAAGCACATTCAGCAAGTTGCGTACGTAACACTACTTGCTTCTCGTACGCGGCCTCACCGATTCATCCATGCACCCGCCCCGCTTTCCCATGCCCTTTAACGCAATGGCATCTACACTCAGCAAGCATTTCAATACCTTAGGCAAGCAAGTCAAGGACTAGCGCGGGCTGCTGATTAGCCTGTGCAAGAATTGCCGTCGCCGCCTGCTGCAATATGCTGAGCCTCGTAAGTGCGGCAACGTCCGACGCTATGTCGCTATCCCTGATACGAGATTCCGCCGCACGAAAGTTTTCGATCGTGACCGCAAGCACGGTCGCGGCAGTATCCACGCGAGAATGGTTCGCCCCGATCTGAGATTGCTGAAAAGATAACAACTCACGCTTGTTTCGAAAGAGCGTAAGGGCGTCGCGCGCGCCCGACACAGTCGCTAATGAAAAGGGCAATATGGGCCCCACTCCCGCCACTACTTCAGATATGAAAACCGAAATGGTATCTGAGCCTCGGTCAGCACTCGCAATATCAAGCACGCCGTCACTATCAAAATCGCCGACCGCCAACGCGTAGGGCTGACTTCCGGCGGCATATGACTGTGCGGCGACAAAACTTCCGCTACCGCTTCCGAGCAGCACTGAAATACTCGCCGAGCCACTATCCGCGCTCACGACGTCGAGAGCACCGTCGCCATTCAGATCCAGAACTGCTACATCAAATGGGCTTCCGCCTACAGTGTAGCTGACGCCTGCCGAGAAACCGCCACTGCCGTCGCCTAGGTATATGCTCACTGTGGAAGCGCCAGCGTCATCAGCTGCAACCAGGTCCAGATTGCCATCACCATTGACATCGCTTAGTTCCACTCCGCGTGTGCTCGACAACGTAGCAATCGCGCTTGTCGACGAGAACGTACCGTCACCCTGGCCAAGATACAATTGGCCTTCACTCGTTATTGCATCAATAACGCCGTCATTGTTTACATCACCTATAGCTATACCCAAAGGGGTCGGAGTTGTGTAACTGTGAATCTGAGACCCGATGTAGGGCGATCCGCTTGAGCCCAAAAACACTGTGAGTTCCACACCCTCCGGACCTGGGTATGACGCCACATTTGAATTTGCCGCGAATAGATCGTCTATTCCATCATTGTTGATGTCGCCAACGGCCAACACGAGATTATTGTTACCTACGTTGAACGTGACTGCTGTTGCAAAGCTGCCGCCGCCTTGGTTGTGAAGAAACCATACGTTTTGGTTGTTTGCAACAGCAAGATCATCCAATCCATCTCCGTTGAAGTCCCCGCTTACCAGTGAATCAAACGCAGCACCGGTGGCGATGGTTACCGCGCTCACGAATGATCCTTGTCCTGTGCCGAACGAGAGATTGAGGACGCCAGGGGACGCATTCGCCGTCACCAAATCGAGCACCCCATCACCGTTAAAGTCGCCAGTTATAATATCTTGAGGCAGGTTGGTCACTGCATATGATACCGCTGGTGACAGACTCCCGGATCCAATGGCTCCACCAATTTCCACGTTTATGACCGCGTGCTCTCCTGCACCAGCCTGTAGTGATAATAGTGGCATGTCCCCTGCCAGTAACGCGACCCCGTTAAACTCCGTCCCCCGCGCAATTCGAGCAAACTCGCTTGAAAGGGACTGGGCTTCCTGATCGAGCGCACGTCTCTGAGCGCTACTATAGGTGCCAGTGGCAGCCTGTGCCGCCAATTCCTCTAAACGAATGACTATTGTAGATAGTGTCTCAAGCGCGGACTCAGCCACAGACAGCAATGACATGCCGTCAGTGAGGTTTCTAACGCCTTGATTTAGCGTTCGGATATTTGTGCTTAAGGATTCTGCGACGGCAAGCCCCGCCACGTCGTCACTTGCCTTATTTATCCGCAGACCAGAGCTTAGCCTCTCGAACACGGATTGAAGCGACTTGGTCGTTCCCGCCAATTCCCGTTGCGCCCGAAGTGACGCTATATTGCTGGCCAGCGTTACGCTCATTGTAATTTGCGCCGAACACAGACTTCGGCCTCGTCGAAGTCGACAGGGTACCGGTCAGCATTGAGTTAAACGCCAGTTCACGAGCTACATCAGCGACTTACGTGCCCGAAATGGAAGACCGTGTGAAACACCATTCTGTCTGCGCCTCAATCGGCCGTTCACCCGAGACCACGAATCGGCCCACAGCTCGGTTCCGCACGACCCTGTAAACGGATCCAGACACTCACCAATCCGCCAGTTCCGCGCCATCAGTTCCGATTCCGGCAAAAATGACCCATTGCGGCTAAATGGCTCTGGCAGGATATGCCTCATACCAAACTCACTATCTCACTAGATGAGCGAAATTGTTGCTGGTGTACCGCTATTCGAAAAATGCATCAGAAATTGCAAGACGGATACTGGCCCGGTGAGCACAGCGTCCCACAGAGAAGCTAACGAGCGTTAATGCTGACGCTGGTGCCACGGGCTGGTGATAAAGAGCAACTAGAGGAGAATATGATGCACATACTTCCATGCCACAGTCGCGCGCACAGCAGTCACGCCATGAAGCAACGCGAGGTCCAGCCTAACATATGCGGAGCCGAACAGAGTGCTAAAAGTGCTGACGCGTTCTCTCGAGAAATGACCGCCAGACTCGAAGAGCCCCAAAGGTACAGACGATCACCTACAACTGGCACGGACATTGCGCGGGATGGCATTGATGCTGCGGAAGTCGCTTTCAACACTACTGTCGCATCAGACAATACTTTGCGCCCAGCATCTAGCTCGTTTTATAAGCGGAAACCCGGTGATGCTAACGGCGATGGTGCCGTCGATAAAGCCGACTTTACCATTTGGTATGACAACCGATTTGGAACTGGTACATGGACGCAAGGTGACTTCAATCGCGATGGCCATATCGACGGTCAAGACTTTATCATTTGGAATGCTAACCGGCAGGGATGATCTAATTCTACTTCTATGCACCTGAAACGACGTTATCACAACCTCAATTGGTTTGTCTCAAGGAAACCCTTGCGGCACAAACCATCCAAAAAGCCGCAAAACCTTTGGAGACACCTTGGCGTGGGCACTTCCCCATGGACGTCGCCGATGCACTGCTCCCAAAGGCACACTCGCTGCAACCGCGTCAAGCCAGAAATGGAGAACTCTCTCGCGTGACGTGCGTCTGCATCTTTCGGGCCCAGCCGATGGGGTCACTCACACCTCCAGTCATTCGTTTTCCTCCGGCTTAGGTATTTCCATTTTACTGAAGGCAGTGATTACAATTTTTCCGCCCGCCTGTTCTTGCCCGCGAGACTGCTTGGAGTTGAGGTCTTTATCAAATGTGGCCAGATACGCTCTTAACCTTTTGTGAAATGTAATCCCTTGGTTCGCCACCCATTGCCTTACTTTGTTAATATCCTTCACATAGATATTGTCATATTCAGTACGCACGTGAAGGTTGGGAACGCGCTTGGGACACTCCGCATTCTCTTCCACTGCCTCACAGAGCGACGCCATGTCGAGCGCCAGGAGCCGAAACGCCCGATCCAGCCCCGGTCCAGTCCATACCTGCTCCGCAATAAGCCGAATGCCGCGAGCGGTCTTTTCAATCATTTTAGACCGTTCAAGTTCAAAAAGAATAGTTCCCGCGTTAAGAGCCTTGCTCACGCTTTCCACAAGCTCTCTGAATTCATTGTCCTCACCGCGAAACGTCAGCACTCTGGGCTTCCCTTTCGAGGTAATGAATGCAGGATTATGAGTCCACTGCCCCACCACCTGCGCTAGTACACTGACCGGTTCAGCCTCCCTAAATTCTTTCTCGTGGTGCACTTTTTTAATGTCATAGCGATGCAATCCAGTCACCGCACTTATCCTGCTTGTATTAACCTTCGCAGTGCTCTTGTTTAGTTCTTCCTCCGCGGCTTCGATATACACCTCTTTGCTCAACTTGAGATACTCCTGGAAGGGCAACGACCGCCTTATGAACAAGCGGACAACAGGTTTTAGCAGCCGCCGGAGAGTTTCGTTAGTAAGTGAAGTATCCATATATGGCAGTCTACAAAACCCGACAAGGCAAGATCTTCCGCCGAACAAAAAGTGTATGACTGGTACACTTACCCGGCAAGCCAGAACTTTGCCGACTAGAAGCCTGCGCTTATTGTGAGATGACGCCTTCCGCACCTTTTGTACGTCATTCTAGATTTGCTTTGAGTTTCAATAGCTTATTTCAGTCGCCATGGTCTACATCAGAGAATCGGCATCCGTGTGATGTACTACTAGTACATTTTGTGGTTCCCTACGAGAAAGCATCCTGCCGGTAGACTGGCATGCCGCTTGCTACATAAAGTATTGTCCTGACGGCAGCCCTTCCATGGCCGTCTGGATCGGGCGGAGGAGATCGTGAAAACAAGCAGCCACACGCTGCATCACCTTCGCACGCAAAGATGTACTCACAGGCCCCGTCAGTCCCGTCTGACTTGAAACAAGCCAGACGGGATTGTTTTAATCAATCTCCAAAATCCAACTTGCCCCAGAACTGGTCCTGTAGCCAGTGAGAGTCCCACCACTCAACTGCCCAAGACCAGATGCAATCGTACTCGAACTCAAAATGGAGCTGATCCCCGCCTGCTAGGGCGCTTTCTCGGGTTCGACCGAGCACGTGTCGCTTGGACACCGTCTCGTGTTCGCATTTGGCATTTGAGGTTCAAATGGGCATATTCTTGCCCAGGCACATCAGCAGCCAGCGCTGGCCGGCGGCTCCTTGCGGGGCCACGCTATTAGTGTACATCAGATACATTTATCAGTGACCGCGACGGCTGCCCGGTGCGGCGTACACGGCACTGGGCTTGCAGTATAGGTGCGTCAGTTAAGCTGTTTGACTGCAACCATTACCGGAGGGTATATGAAACACATACGAATGGTCGGTTATCTGTGCGCCGCGCTGACAACGCTGTGTGCAACCGCTTCAGGTCAGGAATCAAGTGATACAAGGCCGTATTGCTTTTCCAGCCGGGATTACCTGTTTATCGAGGCGCAGCCGGACTTTAGAACGCTGGCTCTTAGGGAGATCGAGGCGGCGCTGAGTTTCTGCGGCGAAGGCTATGACGTTACCGACCTTGTTAGCCATAAGGAACGCGTGTTTATTGAGGATCCGCGCGATATCTGGCCTACAAACTATATTCCCGTCTATCAGTCCACGTATTATGTGACTTGCTGTTCGACGCCGGGAGCCAGCCGCAGTAATTCGCGCAGTCGCTAAAGCCCGCGGGAATCCATTTCTGTTCCCCGCCGCAGCAACCGTTGCGTGTTATGCCTGGAAGTGATTGCAAACGGCGCGAGCCGCAAATGAGTTACGAATCACGACAGCCGCGTTGACGTTCACGAATCCACTGACGTAAATAGCCGCAGGAGCTGCAATTGCCGTACGGAACCGCTGTGTAGATGGCGCGGCAAGGACGAGTCCGCCATATGCGCCGGAGCTTTCAGCGCGGTCCGGCTGTGCAACGTTGCGCGCGAGGAACCAACGTTCCGACGACGACCTCGAACCCTTAAGTGTCGTCGCACGCGTCGTTTCCAATGGACAACCAAAGTGACTTTCACGAACTGGTGGGCAGCGTCAGCCAAGCCATTAATCCGGAGCAGGTTCTCTGTGAACTGAAACGATCCCGAATAGTTGAGAATAGAGCGCGCGGCATCCGCCTAATCGTTGAGCAGGTCTGAACCGGTCCCGACGTAGAACGCGGCCTCTCGCTCCTTATCCGCGATCCGGACGTGCTGGTCCTATCCTTAAGAAAAGAGTATCGCACGATCACATTCGATCCCGAATCTGCACTTGCACACAGTATATGACAACATCTACCTGAAAGACCTACCCGCCATTCGCCGTTGGCCGGGCCAATCACGGCATGGCCTTTCATCATAAAGCTCGGAAATGTCTTGCAAAAGTCGACAAGGACATGAGCGTCAAGCCAAGCAACGATTCGGATGCCGGAGCCTATGTAGCACTTGCAACCGTTAGCATCACAAAACCTTCAGAGTTCGACGAGCATTAAGCGTAGCATCAGCCGACCTTTTCTTGAAGCATTTTGCCCACTACAGCGGATACGAGACTGCAGATAGTGGCAAACGACACATGGATGGCAGTCCTGCCAGTTGCATCAAACAACAATTTACAGAAACGAGCACGATATGTCACAGGCTAGAAAGCATTCAGCGCAGTGCGGCGCCGCTATTCCCGAATATATCTTGATTGTTGCAATCATGTTTGTACTAGCGGTCGCAGGTGTACGGAACCTAGGTCTTAACATTGAGGAACAGTTGTATGCCGGCGGAGGCACTCTCACCTCCATGTCTCCAGGCGACGATGGCGAGGGTAGCCCCCCAAGTCCCGATGGCGGCGGCGGCAGCAACGGCGCGAGCGGCAGCTCTGGCTGGTAAACGACAAAATCAATTAGACTCATCGCATTTTACGGCAGGCGACGGCACTTATTCACGGCAGAGTTGAGTCGCATGCCAGTGCGCTCCACGCACGGTCGCACAACGCCATAAGACTCCAGGGCTCCAGAAGATGTCTTCTTAAAGCCGTCACCGTCTGCTTGAGCTTCCCTGCCGCAGCAAATGGCGTATGAGCCCTACCTGAGTTCCTGCAACAAAGCCACTTATAGCAAAGCGTGACCGGCTTTAGTAGCATGCAGCTGAACTTGGCACGAGTGTTGCTCGTGACGGTAGTACAGCCCGCAATCCCATCGGCCACCCTTATGCACAAATTGTTAGGGAAGAATATATGACGAGAGTGTTTACCGTCGTATTATTACTGAGCAGCGCATTGCTTTTGCACATGGCACCTGCCGCAGCAGAAATCAAACTTGTTCGAATGTACTGCGGTAGCCGCGCGACGCAGTAAATGAAATGATCACCCACAGACAACGCAGCCGGATTCGTGATCCGCGCGACGTCTGGCCACCTATCTATATCACAACCTACAGCTCAACCGTGCTTGTGAACTGCTGCCCCACAGTCCCACCACCGAAGTAAGAGCCAACCGTGACGCGAAACACACGCACATGACGCTGAGGGGGAGACACGCCATCTCCCCCATCTCTTTCTTATGGCCTTCAATCGGTCGAATTTGTTTTGTTGCACTGATAGATCCGGAATCTCTAAGAAGACGCGTGCGCCCTTAATCTACATGGTTAAATCGGTTTTCGCTGGTGAGAGAATTGTAGCAATCTCCTGCCTTCCCACGCGCCTCCATCCCAAAATCAAGCGGATGATTTGTCTCAAGGAAACCCTTGCGGCACAAACCATCCAAAAAGCCGCTAAACCTTTGGAAGCAACCTGGGCGTGAGCCACTTCCCTTAGGAAGTCGCTCCAAGCACTGCTCCCAAAAGCAGACTCGCTGCAACCGCGTCAAGCCAGAGACGGCCAAGCCTCTCGCGTGACGTGCGCTTGCATCTTTCAGCCAAAAAGAAGCCGCGTGGACCGCAAGGTGCGGTCCACGGCGGCTCTCAACGTTCTTGGACAGGCAAAAGCCCGTCGCCACTTTCGTTGTTGCTCGCACTGCATACACAGTACATTGGCGGTTACCAGCCGCCATAGCAAACGAGCCTCCACTGCCGTGCAGGGCAGATTGCAGATGCAATCTGGAAGGGCCTTCGCCCTTCGCATCGCTCCGCCCTAAGGCGGACTTCTACTTGTGGCACTCTCCCACTCTTGCGAATTTCAATCACCTAGTTGACCGCTTGTGTGCCGTGCAAACAAAGCACGCACCAAAGCACCAGGCACCGGGAGCTTAACCCCGGCCTCGCAAGAGCTTCCCTCTTTAGTCACAGACATCGATTCTCAGTTCACGTTCGATCAGGCATCTTGATGCCCCCTTCCACCACCCGCATTGTTTTGATATTCGGTAACCAAGCCTTTTAGCTCTGCTAGCATCTCTGGCGTGTCAGGGAACAGATAGCATTTTGGTTTCTTGTTCTTCTTTGCCTTTATC
>JBGSPU010000168.1:0-23130 GCA_041738415.1 Bythopirellula sp. | reverse complement strand
AGAATGTCCGGCTCTGTAGAAAACATCGCGATCCCTTGCCGGAGTGAAAAGTCAAGCCTCTCTAAATCCTGTGATTCGTGGAGATTAGATAAAGTGGCGAGAGCATTTGTTCACTAAAAATTGAACCTTTTCTACAGAGCCAGAATGTCCCTTTTTGCAGTCCGGAACTATTGTGTCCGGCAGCGTGCCAAACTGCATCGGCTTCCGCATTCGACACAGTTTTGCCAGACCCGCCTGAGTACAGCGGTTTCATCGACCGTCGGCAGAAGCGGACGTTCTGCTAAATCCCTTCGGTGTGACACACCGAAAGTAGTAACTGTGATACACTAAGTTACTCATGAAGACATCCACCTCCTTGCCAAGAAGCACGTGATTGTCTTGCGGTATTTCAGGTCTTCAGGGCAAAAGGATTCTACGATTGGACCCCCTACCAACCGCCAACCGTTAATCAATCGCCCTGAATTCGGTCAAACAAACGTCGCAGCCCAGAGTCTCTTTTTTCACCAGCTACTTATGCCCCCGCAACTTCTAACCCGCAAGGTTCCCCAGATACGGATTCGTGCCGCCAACGACCGAGATCTCCTATCGACCGGCCAGTTTGTGCTGTACTGGATGATCGCATATCGTCGCACACGGTGGAACTTCAGCTTGCAGCGTGCTGTCGAATGGGCCGCGGAGCTAAAGAAACCGCTTGTCATTCTTGAAGCTCTGCGGTGTGACTATCATTGGGCAAGTGATCGACACCATCGGTTTGTAATCCAAGGAATGATCGATAACATCGCGGCACTGCGAAAAGCTTCTGCGACTTGCTTTCCCTACTTAGAACGGCAACCGGGTGCCGGATCCGGACTCCTAGCCGCGTTCGCCAAAAATGCCTGCGTCGTCGTAAGCGATGATTTCCCCTGCTTCTTCTTGCCGAGGATGATCTCGGTGGCGGCGAAGCAGATTCCTTGCCGGTTTGAATTGGTCGATTCCAATGGCTTGCTCCCGATGCGGGCTAGCGAAAAGGTGTTTCTGCGTGCGTACGATTTTCGTCGTTTTTTGCAGAAGGAGTTGAAACCCCATCTCTTTGAACTGCCAGTCGCCAATCCGTTAGACAAAGTGAAACTCCCCCAACTCGAAAAACTCCCTGCCAAGATCACCAAGCGATGGTCACCGGAAAGTATCGATTCATTGAAGAGCCTAGCTGATGACCTCGTCGAGTTTCCCATCGACCACTCGGTCGGCAAAGCCCTCTTCGACGGTGGCCAACAGGCAGCCACTCGTCAGATGAAGCTATTCCTCGACGAGCGACTCACCCACTATGCCGACGCACGAAATCAGCCGCAGCAAGAAGTTGCCAGCGGCTTGTCACCCTATCTCCACTTCGGCCACATCTCGGCGCACGAAGTATTCGCCGCCACGATGGACCGCGAAGAATGGTCACCAGACAAACTCGCCACCAAGGCCACCGGGAGTTCCTCCGGCTGGTGGGGCACTAGCGAGGCCGCCGAGTCATTCCTCGATGAATTAATCACCTGGCGAGAATTGGGATATAACATGTGCTCGAAGCGAAGCGATTATAATCGTTATTCCTCCCTCCCCGACTGGGCACAAGAAACCCTTGCCGAACATACGAACGATCCCCGTGAGCACGTTTATTCGCTCGCAGAGTTCGAAGCAGCCCAAACGCACGATGAACTCTGGAACGCCGCCCAGCGCCAACTGGTTCGTGAAGGTCGCATGCACAATTATCTGCGAATGCTCTGGGGCAAAAAAATCCTGGAATGGTCTCCTACCCCGCAAGATTCGCTTGCCATTATGATCGAGCTGAACAACAAATACGCCGTCGATGGCCGCAACCCCAACAGCTACAGCGGCATCTTCTGGGTCCTAGGCCGCTACGACCGCGCCTGGGGTCCTGAGCGTCCTATCTTTGGCAAGATCCGCTACATGTCGAGCGAAAACACCGCCCGCAAAGTTAAGGTGAAGGAGTATATCGAGAAGTATGGCCCAAACGGGCAGCGCGATTTGTTTTGAAACTCCCGCAATCGGAACTATTATCCTTATGGAGACCATCTTCACTATCCTCGCCAGCAACCTGGGGCTTATTGTCTGTATCTTTGCCTTACTCTGGTTGATAAGCCTGAAACTCCGCGACGCCAGTATTGTCGATCCATGCTGGGGCGCGGGGTTTGTACTCATTGCCTGGGCAACCTATCTCAAAATGACGCTGCCCGACCAGCGGGCCACCCTCCTGCTCTCACTGACGACACTGTGGGGCTTACGGCTCTCGACTTATCTTCTCTGGCGGAATTGGGGCAGTGGCGAAGATCATCGCTACCAAGAGATGCGTGAAAAACATGGTGCAACATTCTGGTGGGTCAGTCTGTTTACTATTTTCTTGCTCCAAGCGATCCTGTTATGGTTTATCTCTTGGCCAATCCAGTTGGGGATGGTGTTTCGCACGCCATTGGGAATACTCGATTGGGTTGGAACACTCGTATGTCTCGTGGGTATCGCGTTCGAGACCATCGGCGACTGGCAATTGGCCCGCTTCAAACGTGATTCGGCAAACAAGGGCAAAGTACTCGACCAGGGGTTGTGGCGTTACACGCGGCATCCGAATTACTTTGGCGACTTTTGCGTGTGGTGGGGACTCTACTTGATCGCCACGGCGGGGGGAGCATGGTGGACCATTGCAAGCCCTCTTGTGATGAGTTGGTTTCTGATGAAGGTCAGCGGTGTGGCGCTGTTGGAGAAAACTATTACAGACAGACGTCCGAAATACCGGGATTACATCGAGCGTACCAATGCGTTTTTCCCCGGCCCACCACGTTAAACTGATCCGATCTCTGAATGTTGATCAGTTTTGGCTGTTCTTTTCAAGGGCTGAGTTGAGTTTCCCAAGAGATAATGCGCGACAAACCATTCACTCCCTTCGCGAAAGCGGAATAACTCGCTGCAAGCCATGAAAAACATTCGCCAACGTTGCAACCGCACCTGGGCCGTTGCGGAGTCGGAATCTTTGGTAAAGATAGCGAGCAATTCTTTCTGAGCCGCATCGAGTCGAGCGAGCCACGACTCGCAGGTACGGCTATAGTTGATGCCGTTGACCTCCCATTGCTCGTCGACCTGTAAGTTTTCTTGGAATTCACGCAAGAGATTCGCCGAAGGCATGATGCCGCCGGTGAAAAAATGCCTGGCCATCCAGTCGCTGGACGAATCTGGCTCGAAACAGTAAGGCACCTCCCGATGACAGAAAATATGCACGAAGAGTTTTCCCGAGGGTGTAAGCCAACCCGCGATCCTCTCCAGCAGCAGAGCGTGATTGCGAAAGTGCTCGAACATCTCAACCGATACCACGCGATCGTAGGAAGAGGTCGTCTCGAAATCGGCCACATTGCAGGTGATAACCTGAAGATTTGAGAGACTCCTTTCCAGACACCGAGACTGAATGAATACGCGCTGACTGTTTGAATTCGAGACGGCTGTAATTTGTGCCCCGGGAAATTGCTCTGCCAGCCACAAAGAGAGCGATCCCCAACCACAACCAAGCTCCAAGATACGCATACCATCCTCGATCTCGGCCCGTTGGCACGTAAGCTTCAGCATCGCCTCTTCGGCGGCATCAAGTGTCGGGGCTCCAGACTCCCACAGTCCGCAACTATACTTCATGTGCTTGCCAAGTACCCTGCGAAAGAACTCAGCGGGTACTTCGTAGTGCTGCTCATTGGCCTCCTTGGCAGCTTCGAGAAGTGGACCATTCCGCATTAGCGCGGCGAATTCACGAGTGGCGATGTTCTCAGGTGATTTTCCGCAAGCAGCCTTGCGAAGTCGCTGCCGAAGCAATTCGCGGATTCCGAGTCGGAGTAGACTATCCGGTAGCCACCTTCCTTCAGCGAGCCGGATGATCGGTGTGGTGAGCAAACTCAGCATGGAATGACCTTCAAACTGGTGGTTTGATTAGCAGAATCTGTTTGAGTCCGGTCATCTTTTCGCGAAAACCTGCTTCGCAGTAACTCAAATAGTAATGCCAGGTGCGAAGGAATCGCTCCGTCATGCCAAGACGGCGTACGCGTTCAAGGTTCGCAGTAAATTGATCGTGCCACTGTGCAATGGTCTCTGCGTAGTGGTCGCCAAATTCATCAAGTTTCGCAAGCTCCAAATCGGTCTGAACAACAACCGCATTCAACAAAGATGATACCGACGGCAAACAGCCTCCGGGAAAAATATACTGTTGAATAAAATCCACCGAACGAAGATAGTTTTGCTCACGCTCTTCGGGAATGGTGATGGTCTGCAATGCAAAACGTCCACCGGGTCGAAGCAATGAATTGCACTTGGCAAAATAAGTGCCCAGGTACTCATGTCCTACCGCCTCAATCATCTCGACAGACACAATTTTATCGAACTGCCCCGTAAGGTCTCGATAATCCTGTTTGAGCACTTGCACGCGATTCTGTAGCCCAGACTCAGCAACTTTATTCGCAGAAAACTCGTATTGGGCCAATGAAATAGTAGTCGTCGTCACCCGGCAACCATACTCTCGGGCCGCATAGAGGGCCAATCCGCCCCATCCTGTGCCGATTTCCAAAAGGTGGTCGGCAGAAGACAACTCAAGAAGCCTGCACAATCGCTCAAATTTTGCATACGAGGCCTCCTCAAGCGTCGCCGTTGGGTGCGTAAAAATCCCGGCGGAATACGACATCGTCGAATCCAGGATCGTTGCGAAGAATTTGTCGCTCAAGTCGTAATGGGCAGAAATGTTTTGCTGGCTGCCACGGACCGTGTTGTGGCGTAGCCAATGACCGTAGCGCCGCAGCGGCTTCCAGAGTCGAACGGCCCCTCGCTCTAATCCGCTAAGCACCTGGGCATTCCGAGCCAGCACTCGCATCACTACTGTCAAATCAGGGGATTCCCAGTAGCCACGGATAAATGCCTCGGCTGCCCCCAGGCCACCTCCCCAGACGACTTGTCGATAAAAGCGGGGATCCAGCACGTGGACGTTACCAGTCATTCCTTCTGAGGAACCACTGCCGAATCTCAAAGTCCCCGCGCAGTCTTGGAGAATTACAGTGTCCGACTCGATATTTCGCAAGCGATGAGTGAGCGCAGAGCGATACCAACGCTCGGTGAGTGAAAGCGTATCTTGCGTGCGAGCTACCTTACGCAAGTGCTTTTTTAGGTGACGTGCTTGTTGGGGTGAGGAAAGAAGGGACATCGCTTCCACCATAATACCAGTGCTTGCCAATAAATGTTTGCTACCACTCGGCCAGTTGCCCAGGGGCTGCGCCAGAGAGATCGCACAATCTCTCGATCCGTGAATTCTCGCCGCGTGAGGGATAGCTGTGCTGTAAAGAATTGTTGCTCTGAATGCTCCGACTGGATCTGGACTGTCAGAGAGTCAGCCGGAACGGTGCAATACCATCGATATAGAATATCCATCTCCATAAACGGCGAAACATGGAATTCCTTGGGATGCACACAGCGAACGGATGTACCAGTGCCGCTACCATCTGGCCTCAGTAAATAACGATGCGATTCTCGCCAAGGGGTGTTGGAGACCTCGGCGACGATAGCTTCCAACATAGTGTCCTGGGGATTGAATAAGTAGTAAAGGTTAAGCGGGCTGAAGTAATATCCCCAACTGCGCAGCAATGTCAACAGACGTATTGGTCCGGTAAACTGCTCTCCAGTTTGTTGTTGCAGCCAATGACGCAATTCTACCTCCAGGTTATCAGCTTCGGTTTGTAGATGGTCTTGCTCAAGGAAACCGGCGGGGCCCCAGCGGTTGAAACTGAACAGTTTACATTGTTTTCTCAGCGCAGCAGTCTCCGCCAAGTCTAAATAGGCCATCGTCACCCCATACTGGAATGAGTGCTCTATCGGACTGGTTCGGCGATGCGTGACGATTCCGTGGTACAAACTGCTGTGCATGACTCCAGACTTATGCTAAACTGCTCCGCAACCGCTAGGGCACTTACCACCCCATCTTCGTGAAAACCATTTCGCCAATAGGCGCCGCAATAATAAGTTTGTCTCCTGCCGCTAATTTCGGACCATCTCTGTTGGGCGGCAACCGCCTCGGCGGTAAACACCGGATGGCTGTAAGTAAACTCCTTCAAGAAATTTTCCTGGGGGATTCTCTGCTGTGGATTGAGCGTCACAAGTAACCGCCGAGGGGAGTCAATTCGTTGTAGCCGTGTAAGGTCGTATGTCACACAGGTGTTTCTAGAATCACTCTTAGAAATCCGATAGTTCCAGCTTGCCCAAGCTCTCCGTCGCGAGGGGAGCCAACTTTCATCGGTATGTAGCACGGCGTGGTTTTCTTGATAGGAAAATGCGGAAAGAATGGCCCGCTCTCGCTCATTAGCATCGGCCAACAACCGTAGAGTAGTATCAGCATGTGTGCCCAGCACGACCGCATCAAATACTTCGGGTTCTTGATTGCGTGGCTCAACAATTACCTGGTCCAATGAGCGGATCACTCGTCGAACGGGACAACCGAGTCGAATTCTCGTACCCAAACCCGCCGCCAATGCTGCGATATAGCGGCGCGAACCCCCGGGAATGGTCCGCCATTGAGGTCGGTTGCGAACTTGCAGCAGTCCATGGTTCTGCATGAATCGCAGCAGGAAGTACGCCGGAAAACTTCGTAGGGTCGTGGTTGGTGCCGACCAAATCGCGGCCGTCATCGGCAGGAGATAGTGCTCGCAAAAGGCCGAGCCATAATTTCCCCTCTGCAGAAACTCATCAAGGCTCTCCCGTGAATTCTCACCGGCGAGATACGCTCGGGCCTGCCGGTTGAACCGCAGGATATCAGAGAGCATTCCCAGAAAAGCGGGGCGCAAGAGATTCCGCCGCTGGTCAAACAACCCCGCCAGGGAACTTCCTTGATATTCCCGACCAGTGCGTTCGCAAGAGACGCTGAAACTCATGTCGCTCGGCTGAGCTTCGATGCCCAGCATTTTTAGAAGTCGGCGAAAACTTGGATAGGTCTGGTCATTGAACACCATGAACCCGGTATCCACGGGGAATGTGCGACCAGAGACGTTAACATCGACCGTGTTGGCATGCCCACCAAGATAGTTTCCCGCCTCGAAGAGTTGCACTTCATGTCGCGTGGCCAACAGTCGCGCAGCGAGCAATCCGCTGACCCCAGCACCAATGACAGCAATTCTCATCAACGAACCTCATCCCCAATCGTAAAATGTGCCCTAGTGAGATATGAGATCAGCACTCGGTGAGATTGCCGTCTCTGCAAATATTTCTCGAAGAATCTTGCTCCGGTAAGAAAATATCTGTCTCAAGTCTCGTTTTACAAATAAATCATGGACTAACCATCCGCCCCAAAAAGCGTAGTCGACCTGATCACGGCAGATCGTCGCTTCGCCAACCGCTTCAAAGGTATGCAGATGTTCCCAAAAGTGATAGGGTCCTCGCACTTGGACGTCCGAAAACCTCATGGGGGGTTCCCAGCACGCAATACGTGATTGCCATCTCAAAGGAATCCCGTGCATTTTCAGGCGATAGTCGATTAGAGTCCCCTCATGCATCTTGATGGGAGGGGGTGTTACCACCGAGAATTTGAGCCATGAGGGTGTCAATCTTTCCAACTGGAAAGCGTCGGAGAACAATTCAAATACTAGATCGCGAGGAGCTGGTAAGCGAATCTCGCTGGTCAACCGATACCCACCGCGACTACCAGGGTTTTCCGTGATTTCTAACATAGGCTACCGCTAGTTCGACTTGTAATTCAAGGAGGTATACCCGGGAATTTTCCTCCGGCCTTGCTTGACCGCATTCAAATCACTGAATTAACTCCCAGCTTCGGCCTCCAGGAAATCGCACAATTCAGGGCAATAGGGGCCATTCCCAATGGGTGGGAGCCTGAAGGCAAAAATACTACCATGGACTCGAATTACGAAGCAAGCGATAATGGATGGACCTACGAGCAGTCCAATTTAGCATAGACGCTATGAACCATTTCGTTGCCATACTTACCCTTCTGAGTGTGATCGCACATGCTGCCGTAGGATGCTGCGCCCATTCGGTTCTTGTTGCTGCATCTCATGTACCTGCCCCCGTCCACGTCGAGCATGCCAACTCACATTCGCATCGCACCGATTGCGAGCATCCAACCTCGCCTGGCGAACACACTCCCGGCGACGACCACGGTTGCCACCATGCCAAGTGCCAATGGCTTCCTTCTTCCCACTGCGTTGATGTCACTGTCGGTTCTCCATTCAATAATGTCTCTGTAGTTTGCGATATCAGCGTTCTACAGGCTAGCATCTTCCTCTCGCATCATCTGACATCACTAGCGGAGTCGCCTCCTGGAGTGCCACTCCGCTCGCATCTCGCGCTAAACATTCTCTTGATTTGATTGTGGCGACTCTCGCCGTTCCGCCAGCAGTCTATTGCAGAGCATGTAGGCCGGAACTAGCCGGGTGCATTCCCAGCAGGTTTTTCTCTTATAACGGTTTTCACACTCCTCTAAGGTTGCCTGCATAGGCTTTCCTCAGGTAGGAACCCAAAAGTATGTCCAAGTCCTCGAATCAGCGGCAGAAGTACAATAAGCTATCTGCCCTCAGTTCCATTCTTATCGGGATTGCCATTGTTGCGTTCGTCAGCAGCGTTTTGTGGTGGCCGAGAAAGGATCACTCGGAGAGCCACTCAATCCATCCAACTTCAAACTTATCCCATGACGATAATCACGACGTGGATCATCACGATGAACACGACCACGTTCAGAATCACGAAAACGAGCACCTCGGCCACAACGAGGCCGCTTCGATTGAGTTGAGCGAGAACGGTCTCAAGAATATTGGCTTCGAGCCATTTATCGTTGAGCCTTCACGTTATGACAAATTCCTGACTTTGCCAGCGATCATCGTTGAGCGCCCCGGGCGATCCCAATCGCACGTCACGGCACCGCTGACGGGTGTCGTCACCGAAATTCACTGCGTCAATGGAGAAGCCATTGAACCGGGTCAACCGCTCTTTGAGATGCGGCTGACTCATGAGGAACTCGTCGCAGCCCAGCGCGACTACCTCCGTACGGTAGAAAATCTCGCCGTGATAGATCGTGAGATTGCCAGGTTAAAGTCACTCGACACTGGCGTCATTGCCGGTCGCCGAGTTCTCGAACAAGAATACGAAAAGCAGAAGCTCGAAGCGTCGCTTCGTGCCGAATCCCAGGCGATGCTGCTTCATGGACTCAGTGAAGAGCAGGTCACAGAGATACGCAGAACCGGACATTTGCTGCAGAATATCACAGTCCGTGCCCCTGAACATCTTCACAAAAATAACACCTGTGCTTCCGATCACCCGTTCCAGATTCAACGCCTGGGAGTTGCCCAGGGAGAGCACGTCGAAGTAGGCCGTGAGCTGGCGGTACTTGCCGACCATTGCGAGTTGCACATCGAAGGACAGGCGTTCGAGGATGATGTACCCCTAATCCGCCAAGCGGCTGAAGCGGGTCGCGAGGTAACTGCCAGCTTGTTAATCGCCGATTCGCCGGGCGCCAAAGTGAGCGATCTTGAGGTGCTGTATGTCGCCGATCAGATCGATCCCGAAACGCGGGCTTTCAAGTTTTACATGACTCTAGCCAATAAAATTGCCCTCGATAAGACCACGCTCACCGGTAAACGATTTGTTGAATGGGTGTACAAGCCTGGCGAACGGATGCAGCTCAAAGTGCCGGTCGACTCCTGGGAAGACCAACTCGTGTTGCCCACCACAGCCGTCGTCGACGAGGGGGCTGAAGCCTATGTCTACCGGCAAGTTGGAGATCACTTCGAACAGGTTTCCGTGCAGGTGCTCAATCGTGATCAAGATGCAGTCGTGATTGCCAATAACGGATCACTTTCCGAAGGGGATGTGATTGCAGGAAACGGCGCTTACCAGATGCACTTAGCCTTAAAGAACAAAGCGGGCGGCGGGATCGATCCCCATGCAGGACACAATCACTGATCGGTGATGTGCTGGACTTAGTTATATGCTGAATCGTGTTATTCGTTTCGCTTTGCAAAACCGCTTGCTTGTGATCTCGGCTGCGCTGCTTCTGCTCGGCTATGGCGGCTGGCAAGCTATGCAGCTTCCCATCGATGTGTTTCCCAACCTCAATCGCCCCCGAGTGGTGGTGATGACCGAAGCCCCCGGCATGGCACCTGAAGAGGTCGAAACGCTCATTACGTTTCCGATCGAGACCGTGCTCAATGGCGCGACCGGTGTGCAGGCCGTGAGAACTTCTTCGGGCATTGGACTCTCGGTCGTGTATGTCGAGTTTGACTGGGGCACAGACATCTTCAACGATCGTCAAATCGTCGCGGAACGATTGGCTTTGGCATCTGAAACCTTGCCGCCGAGAGCGAAGCCACAACTGATGCCTATTTCGTCGATCATGGGGCAAATCATGATGATCGGCATGAACGCCGAAGGGGACACCTCGCCAATGCAACTCCGCACGCTGGCCGACTGGGTGGTACGTCAACGATTGCTGACAATCCCTGGCGTTTCGCAGGTGATCGTCATGGGTGGGGAACGAAAGCAGTTTCAGGTGTTAGTGGATCCTGACAAATTGTTGCGATTCGGTGTGTCGCTGCATGAAGTGAAGATTGCCCTTAAACAAAGCAATCAAAATACGGCGGGGGGCTATCTCGACGAACAGGGACCGAACGAATTCCTGGTCCGTTCACTGGGCCGGGTGAAAACTGTTGATGAGATTGGGGACATCGTCGTCAAACAAAGGGAGCGGCAATCCGTGACGCTCTCGCAAGTTGCCCGAATTATCGAAGGGGCCCAAGTAAAGCGAGGTGATAGTTCCGCTTACGCTCGCAACGAGCAGGGCGAGTTGACCGGCGGGCCGGCCGTCGTACTTACGATTCTCAAACAACCGGAAGCGGATACCCGCGAGGTGACCCGCCGCGTGACTGCCGCCCTAGAAGAGATCCAAGCATCGCTCCCTGCAGACGTACGAATCTTGCCCGAACTCTATCAGCAAAAAGTATTCATCGATCTAGCAATTGAAAATGTCGTAGAAGCACTCCGCGACGGCGCCATTCTGGTCGTCATCATCCTGTTCTTGTTCCTGATGAATGTGCGTACCACACTGATCACACTCACCGCCATCCCCCTGTCTCTTGCGATCACGGCTCTGGTCTTTGCGGCCTTCGGTTTGTCAGTCAATACGATGACCCTGGGAGGCCTGGCGGTCGCCATTGGTGAGCTTGTCGATGACGCCATCGTCGACGTTGAAAATATCTTCCGGCGCTTACGCGAAAATCGTCACTCGGCATCTCCCCAGCATCCGCTTTTGGTCGTATTTCAGGCAAGCGTCGAGATTCGAAATTCGATTGTCTACGGCACGATCATCGTCATGCTCGTGTTCATCCCCCTCTTCGCCCTCTCCGGCTTGGAAGGCCGGCTGTTCAACCCTCTGGGGATCTCCTACATCGTCTCAATTGCCTCATCTCTGTTGGTCTCGCTCACCGTAACGCCCGTGCTGAGCTACTGGCTTCTGCGTGGATCGAGCACCGCCAGTGAAGAGAGAGACGGCTTCCTCCTGCGGTGGTTGAAACGAATTGCCGGAGTTGTTATTCGCTGCAGTTTGCAACTTGCCTGGCCGATTCTCGCGGCAGCGACGGTCGCTGTAGGAATAGCTGGCTGGGCACTGCTACGACTGGAAAGCGATTTCCTCCCCCCGTTCAATGAAGGGGCCGTGCAGATCAATGTGCTCTTGCCCCCCGGCACGTCGCTAGCGACCTCCAATCAAGTAGCACTCCGTGTTGAAGAGCGTCTCAGCCAACTCGACGACCTAACTGCCTTCGTGCGTAAAACGGGACGTGCGGAACTAGACGAACACGCCGAGGGGGTCAACGTCACCGAGATCGTCGCGACCGTGAACCCTGATACCGAGCACTCTCGCGAAGAGGTGATCGAAGAGATCAGCGAAGCGCTGGCCGACATTCCCGGCATCCTGACATCGGTCGAGCAGCCGCTGGCCCATTTGATTTCGCACATGCTCTCAGGCGTAAAGTCGCAGATCGCCATCAAACTCTTTGGCGACGACCTCGATGAACTGCGCCGCCAGGCACAAGCAATACAGGCCGCAATCGCCGACATCCCAGGAATGCGTGATCTGCAAGTCGAACAACAGGTGATCATCCCCCAACTACGAATCGAGGCGGACGGCGAGAAACTCAAGGCGTTCGGTCTGCGGCGCAGTAACGTCAATGAGTTCGTCGAGACTGCGATGCAGGGAGAAGTGGTCTCCCAGGTGCTCGACGGACAGCGAACCTTTGACCTGATGGTGAGATTGGGCGAGGAGTTTCGCGAAGACCTCGATGCCCTCAAACGCCTTCAAATCGACTTGCCAAGTGGCGGCAGTGTGAAGCTCGAAGATGTCGCACGAGTCTACAAAGCAGGCGGACCGAATAGGATCAATCGCGAACAAGTCCGCCGCCGGATTGTCGTGCAATGCAATGTCTCGGAACGCGGTCTGGTCGATGTGGTGGCCGATATCAAGAAGCGGCTTGGACCCATCGTCGCCGAGCTACCGCCCGGATACTTCGTCGAGTACAGCGGACAATTTGAGAGCCAGCAGTCGTCATCGCGACTGCTCGGTATGCTTTTCATCTTGTCGTTGGTGGGCATGTTCCTAGTGCTCTACAAACTGTTCCACTCGGCAAACCTTGCTATACAGGTCATGATCGCGCTCCCCATGGCGTTCATCGGGAGCGTGGCGTCGTTAGTTCTCACAGGGCAGACACTCACCGTGGCCAGCATGGTGGGGTTCATCTCGCTCTGTGGCATCGCTTCACGCAATGGCATCCTGCTCGTCAACCATTATCTACATCTGGTCAAGTACGAAGGAGAATCGTGGACGCAGAAAATGATCGTTCGAGCCGGTCAGGATCGCCTGGCACCCGTCCTGATGACGGCCCTCACCTCGGGCATCGGCCTCGTGCCGCTGGCGCTCGCCGCTGGTGAGCCGGGCAAAGAAATTCTGTACCCGATTGCCACGGTCATCATCGGCGGGCTGATCTCCAGCACCCTCTTGGAATTCCTGGTCCGTCCTGCGTTATTCTGGATCTGCGGGATGAAGAATGCTGCTCGTGTAGTGGAAGCGAATAGGGAGCGTGTTGACTTTCTGGTAGAGGTAGCACCTGATTAAAGATCGTAGTCGAAACTCGGAAACTGTAGGCCGGAACGAGTGGAGCGAGTTCCGGCATGAATGTGCCCATGCAGGCTACTATGGGCAATCTGGGTAGCAGTGACACTTGCCCGCAGAGCGCTCTGCTACACTTTGTTGGTTTGCCTTGTCGCTTGGGTCAGAGGGGAACACCCATCCAAGGGTCATGGCTGTCCCTGGAGCTAAAGCCCTGTAGTGAAGTGGGTTACAGTGGTAGATCGCTGGATATTGACTCCAACAGCGCTATCCGAGGATGGGGATCCCCCCGGACGCCCTCTAATGCTGCTGAATGCGGCTTTAAAGGACCTTGTTTCTTTGGACGAGCATTTGAAAGATGATGCTCTCGCTAGATGTGGATAGATTTGCTTCGGCAAACCACAGTAGGATTCGTTCACCCTTTTGGGGTTCGATAATCTTGAGTGACTTCTTTCAGGAGTTGCCACCCCTGGCTATTGACTGACCTCCTTGAGGGACCAGGGTGGGAGCTTCGCGTTCCCCTTTGCTGAGCTCCACTCGGCGATCTCCTTTGCAGCCAACTTGGGAAAGTGCCGCAGTGGAGCGAGTTTCAACGCTATTGTCTTCTGTGTAATAGTATGTACGGATAATCTAGAATTCCAATGGGACCCACGCAAAGCCAGGGCGAACCACAAGAAGCATGGGGTTTCGTTTGAGGAAGCGCAATCAACGTTTTGTGATGAGTGTGCAATTGAGTTCGATGACCCGGATCACTCCGACGAGGAGGAACGATTTCTCCTGCTCGGACTGAGTAGCAAACTCCGTGCGTTGGTGGTTTGTCGCTGTTTTCGTGAGGCGGACTTGGTAATTCGAATTTTTTCTGCGCGCAAGGTGACCCAAGGCGAGGAGCGAGAATACTGGAGACGACGAATATGAGAAAAGAATACGACTTTGCTAAACTGAAGGGGCACAAGAACCCCTACACCAAATATCTCAAACAGCCGGTCACCATGCGGTTGGATCGCGAGAGCATCGCTTACTTTAAGAAGCTGGCCGAGAAGATGGGTATCCCTTATCAAAGTCTCATCAATCTTTACTTGCTTTACTTGCGCGATTGTGCGGCGAATGGGCGGGAATTGGAAATGCGCTGGGTGCCGTGAGGTAAAAGTCGACGCTCTAGCCTGTGAGCAGATGCGGCAGACAGCCTGAAGGCTGAACTCCAACAGTTCTAACTTGGAATCGTTTGACAACGATTCTGGCGCAGAAAAATTCCGTGAATTTGGCTAATTCCTCTATCCTCTTTCACACAGCATCTTAAACAGGAGTTAACGGAGATGAAATTCTCTGTTCAACCCGTTACCTCATGTTCTATTCTGCTCCGGGATGCTAAACTGGGACCACCAAGGGTCGTTGAACTCCCGTCGGAATGACAATTGTGAGTTTCCATGCATCCCTCGCTTTCAATTACTCCGCGTTTGAGGATCATTTGATGCTTTCCAAAACTAACTGTCTTTTTACTCTTGTGTCTTGCCTATTGATTGCAAATCGCTGTCCAGCCGACGCAGACAATTGGATCGAACTCTTCAACGGCAAAGACACCAGCGGGTGGAAAAACCCTTACGACTGGGGACACGCAGAGGTAGTCGGCGGGGAAATCCATCTAACGGCTGACAAGAAGTTCTTTCTTGTCACGGATCGCGAGTTCGGCGACTTTGTGTTTGAAGGAGAAGTAAAACTCCCGCCGGGGACTGCCAATTCCGGTTTCATGTTCCGCTGTCATGTTGAGCCCAACAATGTCTATGGTTATCAGGCGGAAGTGGATGGCTCAGAACGAGGCTGGTCGGGCGGACTCTATGACGAAGGTCGGCGGCAATGGGTTTGGCCGAGTCAATCAGGCCGTACCACGGATGAAAAACTCTTGGAGCATGAAGAGGAGTCGCACAAATATTTTGAACAGCCTGAAGTCGCGGCCGCCTTCCATCGCGATGGCTGGAATCGCTACCGTATCACCTGTAAGGGGGATTCGATCAAGATCGAAGTGAATGACGTGGTAACGACCGACATTCACGATGATCTTGATGCGCGCGGGCCGTTCGCGATCCAGCACCATGGCGAGCAGGGGCAGACGTACGCCTTCCGAAATTTGCGAGTGCGTGAATTGGAGTGATCCGCCTGGGACTCCTCTTAATTTGTAAGAGGAATTATCGCGAGGGCAGTTTTACCGCTGGCGGCTGTAAGTCGTCAAGGGTGTGAAGAATCTCCACTTTGCCTTGGGCGGGTGCCTGGCAGGTGAATCCTTCGCAAATGTACAGCGTGGGTGCCGCACCCAGCATCTCTTTGCCTCGAAGCAACTCAGCAACAACGCGAAGCGATTCTTCATTGGCCATCGCCAACACCTTATTGGGCAGAAACCGGCTCTGAAGTTCAGCGAGCACTTTCCGTGACTCTTCGTCCTTTAGGTCCGTGGCCAGAACCATTTCATAGGTTGGTCCAACAAGCAGATCGACGGCGAGCAAGGTTTGCGCTGTCGCCGAAGGGTAACGCTTCACTAGATCGGCTGCGGCCTCCACGGTCTGAGTCGCCGCATCCAAGTACTTTTCATTGCCAGTGAGTTTGCCGAGTTTGACCAATGCATACGCAGCCATGGCATTGCCACTGGGGACCGCATTGTCCGTGAAGTCTTTATTACGCACCAAGAGTTTCTCCTGGTCATCCGCCGTGAAATAAAACCCCCCCTGCCCTGCGTCAGCAAACCGCGCGAGCACAACTTCCATCAACTGGATCGCTTGCTCCAGGTAAGGTGCCACGAAGGTGGCTTCGTAGAGCGCGATCAAGCCGTTGGCCAGATAGGTGTAATCATCCAGGTAAGCTGGGACTTTGGCGTTGCCATGTCTCCAAGTGTGGAGCAGCCGACCCTCCGCATCTCGCAATTCGGCGAGCAAGAAATCAGCGGCCTTCTCGGCGGCGGCCAGATACTTTGGCTCACCCAGCACCGCGCCTGCCGCTGCGAGGGCCTCGATCATCAAACCATTCCAGGCGACCAGCACCTTGTCGTCCTTGTGCGGATGGACGCGTTTCTCGCGGGCGGCAAATAATTTGGCCCGACTCTCGGCCAGCTCGCGGCGGAGTTCTGCGGGTTCACGGCCCAAGAGCTTCGCCTGTTGGTCGATGGTCTTGTGGAGGTTGAGAATGTTGGTGTGCTCAAAGTTGCCCTCCGCGCTAACGTCGTAGACCTTGGCAAAAATGGTCGCCGCATTTTCGTCCAACACTTCGCTGAGTTGAGCTGGTGTCCAGGTGTAAAACTTGCCCTCAACCCCTTCGCTGTCGGCATCTTCGCTGCTGTAGAAACCCCCGGCAGGGTCGGTCATGTCGCGGAGGACGTAATCCAATGTCTCGCGCACCACTTGGGCATACTGCGCTTCGCCCGTGATCTGATAAGCTTCCAGATAGGCAAGCGCAAGCTGGGCATTGTCGTAGAGCATCTTTTCAAAGTGCGGCACCAACCAGCGGGCATCGACGCTGTAGCGGGCAAACCCACCGCCGAGGTGATCGTAGATTCCCCCTGCTGCCATATGGTCGAGTGTGCCGCGCACCATGTCGAGCGACGATTGCTCTTGCCGGCGATACCAATCACGCATCAACAGCCGCAAGGACATCGGAGCGGGGAACTTTGGTGCCCCACCAAAGCCCCCGTAGGTGCTGTCGTAGGTTCGCCTGAAGTGTCCTACCGCGCCGCTAAGCCAGGTAGCTGATACCTTCCCTTCGGTGGTCGAGCTTTGCGCAGTGCGGCTGAGTTCGTTGGTGAGTTTGTCGGCTGTCTCAATGGCTGCATCGCGATTGTTTTTCCAGGCGCTGGCGACGGCATCAATGACTTGGCCAAATCCTGGCATGCCATGTTTAGGTTCTGGCGGCCAGTACGTGCCGCCATAGAACGGTTTCAAGTCGGGGGTCAGAAACACACTCATTGGCCAGCCCCCGCGTCCCGTGAGCATTTGCACCGCGTTCATATAAACCTGATCGAGATCGGGCCGCTCTTCACGGTCAACCTTGATGCAGACGAATTTTTCGTTGAGCGATTTGGCAATCGCTTCGTTTTCGAAACTCTCATGCTCCATCACATGGCACCAGTGGCAGGCCGAGTAACCGATCGACAGAAAGATCGGCTTCTCTTCGCGGCGGGCACGTTCTAGTGCCTCAGGCCCCCAGGGATACCAATCGACCGGATTGTCCTTATGCTGCAGCAGATAGGGGCTGGTTTCGTGGGCTAGGCGATTGGGCATGGGATTACTCGGCGACTGAGCGAGGGAGTGTGCTCCATTGAGCATAACAAATTCTTCACCGGCTGGCTGGGTGCCATGTTGTCTTTTTGCGACATCGCTGGTGCAATTTTCCTGCGATTCGGCTCAGAACCTGGTACCGTCGTATGGTTGTCGGAGGACTCAGCCACGGCACGCGACTTGCCCTTGGATTGCATATCATATCCTGGCTTACCCCGAGAACGACTCTATGCCGAAAACCAATTCGAATCACGGACGCATCCTGGAACTGGATGCCTTGCGGGGGTTAGCAGCACTCGCGGTTGTGCTGTTTCACTTCACCACTCGCTACGACGATTTGTTTGGCCATGTGACGACCTTATCCTTCAGTGTGCCCTGGGGACACTATGGGGTCGATCTATTCTTCATGCTCAGCGGTTTCGTGATTCTCATGACGCTCGATCGCCAATCTGATCCCTGGCAGTTTGCTTGGGGCCGATTCTCACGCCTCTACCCGGCCTACTGGGCGGCCGTCATCGTGACCTTCCTAGTTGTCACCTCCTGTGGGCTACCGGGGCAAGAGCTTTCGTTCGGGGCCGCATTGGTCAACCTGACCATGGTGCAATCCCTGTTAGATACGCCCCATGTCGATGGTGCTTATTGGTCATTGCAGGCGGAGTTGATCTTCTATACCAACATGCTCGTTTGCTATCGCTTGGGCGCATTCCGACGACCACGAGTTACCATTGCCGTTTGGCTTTCTCTTGCCGGAATCGTCCACTTAGGAAGTTCAATTGCTTTTCTACCGCTCGTTACCAGTCTCTCCAACAAACTCGCCACCGTCACGAGCCTGAAGTTCATTCCGCTCTTTGCAATCGGCATGCTCCTCTACCACACACGACAACAGGGAAAGCTCACTTGGATTGATTTTGCTTGCCTGAGTGGTTGTTGGATCACCATCGGTTTGTTCGATTCTATCGTCCACGCATTCGTCGCCTGCCTGCTTTCAGCCGTACTTTTTCTGGCCGTCGATGGAAAACTTCTGCTCCTCAAGTCCCGCATGCTTGTAGCCTTAGGAGCCCTCTCTTATCCACTCTATTTGATCCATCAGAATATCGGCTTCGTGCTCGTGCGTTGGCTTGAGTCGAGGGCCGTGACCCCTGGTTGGGCAATCGGAGCGGCCCTGGTTCTTGCTTTCCTGCTGGCAATCCTGTTGCATCAAGTTGTGGAAAAACCTGCCCTGGCAGCCTTGCGACAACGACGAAAGCAGGGCACACATTCTTCGGCACCCGTTTTGAATCCGGCCTAGCACCGGTCAGAGAAATGGAGCATGGACTCCCCGGTTCGTGCAGTAGAGTCTTCACTACCCGGACCGGGGTGCCATGCGACGAGGATAAAAGAGGGGGTCCGGGAATTAAATACCTGAATTCCACATGCGTGAGCGAGTTACCATCCCAAGGATTTGCTTCAAAGAGACGCGGCCAGGGGACTTGGCGAGATTTCTCAACCTACCTCGAAATGACAGTCATGCGAATTGCCGATCTCTCCCGGCTTGTCCAGTCTAGGCATTCCCGCGTTACAAATCCCCTGACCCGCAATCGCCGCACAGTTTCTTCCTAATTTCGCATAAAGGAGTCTAAAAACTGCCAGATCGGGATTGCCGCAAAGTGCCGATTGTCTAACAATTCCAACAGTGTCGATATTGGCCCGTTAGTTCGCTATGGCGAGCGGCGGGGGTGTTGGCCGATTTCAAGTTCTCTGGGAATTATCACCTCGGAAGTCATCAGCAATAGAAGAGGAAAGTTGAGATCGGACGTGTCCATTGGTCCGAAGTTGCTGAGGTTGTGTCATGGATCGCGCGACCGTCTACGAAGACGAGTTTCCGGAAGAAGACCGAACGTCTAAAGGGGTGTCCCACACCCAGAGCAAGTGGAAGAAACGGCGTGGTTTCACCCGTAAGAATCGTCGTCCCTCTCGACCTGCCACCCACATTGGCCAGCGAAATAATCACCGGCTACGACAATTAGGCTAGAAACGGCGTTTCGCCGAGCAAACGTCCAAAATACTGGGCGGATTTTTCTCGCAATTCGCTACTGGAGAGTTTCGGCCAATTCCTCGTGCTCGGCGAGGCTCTCGTTGTCTGGTTTGGCTTTGGCTGGAGTTGCTTGCTTAACCGGTTTTTCCAACACCTGCAGGATTTCTGCACCGGTATGCTTCTTCAAGTCGACATCGACGACGAAATCCCCTTGCAGAAAATTGCGACCCAGCAGCAGCGGGTACTTCATGCGTGAACGGTCATTCAAAGTGACCAGCACCCGCTTCTTCACATCGTTCCAGCAGAGCGTCAACTCGACTTTGTAGCGATGCTCAGCCACTGCAGAGGTCTTTATGATACCGATTTCCTCGATTCGGCTTTCAATCCACTGCGACTCATCGCGATGGTTTTTGATTCGAATGCGGATTTTTTTCCCGACATTCTCTGTCATCTCGGGGGATTCGTCTTCGATGGCCCATTCCTCGACGTGCAGCGAAGTGGTTGTCGCACCGGTATCCACACGGGCTCGAAAGTCCATTTCGCTGTCGGCCTCAGCGACAATCGTCGTGGGGCCGATGATTCGCTTCTCAGCGATCCGAGCGATCGGACTCTCTTCGGCAGCCACCGTGCGAAGTGAAGGCCCCAATCCCACGAGCGCAGCAAACAAACCCAATGTGGCAAAGCGAAGAAGCAATTTCGTACTTGAAGTGGTATATCGTGCCGAGTCCATATCGAGAATCCTTCCCTGGATGCAAATATCGAATGAGAGAACGGTCGAATTCAAACGGATTTAGAAGTTTCTCGCAATCCCGGTTTGCCCGAAATGCTAGCAGTATTGCAGGATTATCTTCTGGAGGTTCCCTTTCGAAGCAATTTCGCACCTAGCCTGGAGGCTACGAAACCAACCACCACTACATTTTCGCAAACTTCCCGACAAAACCGGCTGCCGTGGCGTCTGACTCTTTGAGTGGGTCAATGAGCTTCACCGAATCGATCGAAGCAAAGTTCATGAGTATAAACCTGCCACCCATCGCGTCGGGATTGTTCCGCTCCAAGAGAATCATATTGCCCTTGAGCATAAATCCCTTAAACGGCATCGGTTCATTGAGTGAATTTGTGACGATGCCCCGGCGAGGAATGCTCGCCGGCCATTCCTGGAAGAAAGTCTGCCACTGTTGGGCGGTTGTTCGAGTAGATTCGCTCATAGGTCGCATGTCCGAGGGTGGTAGGGATAGAATCTTCGAAAATATAGCTTATGTGCTGGCTTACTCCGCCATTTTCACCACGAGTTTGCCGCAAAAACTGTCGTTTTCGATTTTACGATGTGCCTCGGCAGCGCTCTCGAGTAAAAAAGTCTCGGCGATTGTCACCTGGAGTTGGCCAGCCGAATACAAGCGTACAAGTTCACGAAGGTCCTCATCCCGAGAACGTGCAAGCATCACTCGGCCCTTTTTATCCAGAGGCCAGGTGACTAGCGAGACAACTAATCCGCGTAAATTCGGTTCGGTCGACACGAAGATCCCATCCTCCGTCAAAACTCGCTTCGCATCGCCAAAACTGCTTTTCCCTGCTGCGTCAAAGACGATATCCCAATGTCGATTTGCATCAATGAAGTTTTGTTCCTCATAGTTGATAAAATCGTCTGCTCCCAGCGAACGCACAAAATTCTCGTGCTTGCCGCTGGCGACTGCCGTGACCCTTGCGCCGTAGGCCTTGGCAATCTGCACAGCAAATGCTCCGACTCCGCCACTCGCTCCATTGACGAGTATCTCCTCGCCAGCTTCCAGTTCACCATGATCCCGTAGCGATTGTAGCGCCGTGGTTGCCGCCAAGGGAATCGCGGCACCCTCTGCAAATGACATCGCGTCCGGCATGATGGCAACTCCGGAGCCAGAGCAGACGGCATCTTCGGCGTAGCCGCCGCCATAGACGTGATCAAGAAAAGCAAGCACGCGGTCCCCCTTCGAGAAAGTGCAATTCTCGCCGCAGGCCTCGATAACCCCAGCCACGTCATAGCCCGGAATGCGGGGAAACCCGCCGGGAAGCAAGAGCTTCATCTCGCCACTACGCAACCGTGCGTCGATCGGATTGACCCCCGCCGCCATCACGCGAATCAGAACTTCATCCTTCGCAGGTTGGGGCTTGGCTATTTCGGCCATTTGGAGGACGTTGGGCTCGCCATAGTCCTTGTAGATAATTGCCTGCATGAGGGTTCTCGATCGAAATTGTTGTTCTGGAATTCCATCCGGGGCTGAGGCGGGGGCTCTACTCTCCGATCTTCACGAGGGCCACTATGCGGCAAGGCGCACCCGAACCGCCGGTGATCTTCATGGGCATCGCAAGAATCGTAAATCCGTGCGACGGCAACTGCTCCAGATTGGCTACGTTTTCCATTGCGGGTACGTTGGCTTTGCACAAATGCACGTGCGAACCGAATTCGGTTGACTGGCCCCGGTCGATACTGGCTGTGTCGATGCCAACGGAGCGAATGTTTCGCTTTGTCACCAGCCAATCGGCCGCTACGGGATCAAGACCTGGAAAATGCAACAGCGCAACCGCCGCCCGACCCATGGCCGAAGTGCCGAGGTAATCTTCTCGGTTCGGCCAATATTGGCTGTAACCAGTTCGCAACAGCACGATTTTTTCATCCAGTGGCAAACCAGTTCCTTTTTCCCATGCTTGGAGGTCTTCGACCGAGATTAAATAATCCCGGTCGGCTGCGCAGCGCTGAGAGACGTCAACGCATACGGCAGGCCCAATCAGCCGCCATAACGGTATTTGGTCGACGGTCTCTCGGTCGGCAAAGAAATGGATCGGCGCGTCGATATGCGTACCGCCATGCTCCGCCGTGGCGAATCGGTTGGCCGAGTAAAAGTAACCCTTGTCCGTCACACCTGTCGATTCAGGTTCCAGCTTAAAGCCAGGCTCTGTGGGCCAGTAAATCGTCTCCTCATCGAATGAATGTGTGAGGTCGATTAGCTTATTTGAAGCCAAGATTAATTCATCGGCCTGAGTGCCGACTTGGGAAATCAGTAAAGGCAAAGTCAAGGCGGCTGAGAAAATGAAAACTCTCATGGATTTCCTGCTGCGAAATCTGGTCTGGAAGTCGTTCCACAGCAGGTAGTGTCGCATAAACCCAGGCAAGAGTTCAAACAGAAAAATCCCTTCGAAGGAGAATTTACTGTAGAGGACCGGATCCGCTGAGCAGCAACCGGCTCAAGCTGACCGCCTCGAAGGATAGCGATTCCTACTGAGCGAGCTGAAGGCGTTTCGGACGACCGCTTCTCGTGATGGATCGGCAAGAATCGCGTTCACCTGAGCAACCGCGTAGAGCCGGCATTGCAACCGGATCGCCGGGAGCCCAATCGCAGCCAGCAAAAGCGCACCACCAAAAGTTGCCAAGCCGACTTCGAAAACCTGGGCAGCGATAAGTGCGAATCCCGTCAATACGAACACCACCGTAGCTTCGAGTCCCACCCAAAACCAGGACCAGAGATCCAAGGCTTGATGGACCAGGTGTTCGTCAATCTGAGGCGACTTACTACTTGTGAATTTGTAAAATGCATTTGTCACTGAGCGCCCAAACAGGGCCATCGATAGGCGCTTGAAACAGGGCCACTAAAGTGGGTTGCCGCGTAGGCTGTATTGCTTTTCATGAAGCAATGGAGCTGATCGCATGGCGAACCGATTGAAGGTGGCTAAAGTGT
>JBGSPU010000012.1:0-4985 GCA_041738415.1 Bythopirellula sp. | reverse complement strand
GGGTGGCCGATTGCGCAGCGCTGCGTCTTTCCGCAAACGACCGACGACCACGACCCCCGGAAGTCTCAGCACGCGTTTCAAGAAGGCTGCCTTGGTGTAGCCCCCATCCACCACGATCCAGACGGTTTTTCCCGCATTTTTCAGGATCGGCACGATCCACTCCACCAGTCGTGCTGCCAGTTGCAACTTGGTAGCAAAACGCTGCCACCCACGTTCTCTGGGGATCGACGCCATGGTCTTCTGCCGCACATACAACATCGCCCAGAGGGGCAAGGCCAGCGGACCCCACACCGGATGCCGTATCGCCAGCGAGATGGTTACCCACACATGGCCGTACAAGAACGGCTGATCGGCCGGACCCGGCGTGGGGTTGTGATGGACATCGGCCCCTTCCACCTTCGGTCCATAACGCTTGGTGGGAGAGTCGTCGAGCACCGCGTACAGTCGATCGGGCAGCGGCAGGGTCCGCAGGACCAAAAGGAGCAATTGCGTGGCAATCGATTTGCTGTTGCGTCCCACGCACTCCAGGAAGTAATAATAGTCTTGGTAGTCGTCCGATACCCCGGCGGCACGCAGCCAAGTGGTTACCGTACGACGACCGCTGGCGAACAACATGCCTGTCAACAACACCGGCAAACGCCAGCGATTGCGGGCATGCAACCCAGCGGACAACCAGTCGCTCCACTCCGACCACTCTTGGGGACAATCCCAACGACATTTCGATTTCGCCATCCTTGGCTCCTCCATTGTGCAGTAGTTTTAGTAACCGCAGCATGATGGATGAGCCTTTTTTATTGGATACCAGTTTTTAAGGTTTTTTCGGAAAGTGCAGGCTGTAGTATTAATCGAGGTAAATGTTGAGAGGCACTGGAGTTAATTGCAATTGACAGAGAGGGCCTCGCTAGGGATGTGGTTGGAGTCTGTTAACCGCTTCAAACACATGCGGCAAGGAGGCCCTCGTGTTTCATTCCGAACTGGGTTCGTTACAAAGTCGTGTCGATAAAGCTCGCCAAGCAAATGATCTCTACTTCGTGGCACTGCTGCCTCAAGAGACTATGAAAAAGACTTTCGGCAAGGCAACGGGGATTCTGGATCGGGCCAGAATCTACGTGACCTCGGTCACCGTGTGGGTGTTTCTCTCGCAGGTGCTCAGCGTCCATCACGGCTGCGTGACCGCAGTCGCCAAGTTGTTCGCTTATCGCGATAGGGGTAGGGAAGCCGCATTGAATTGCGACTTCCCTACCCCTATCGGATATCGTGTATCACTATTTCGCGAGCGGTTGTGTGAAGTAGCCAGTCGACTGGGAATTCCCATCCGCGTTTCCCATCTGCCACCGTATTGTTCCAAATACAATCCCATCGACCATCGCCTCTTCTGCCACCTAACGCGATCACTCAAGGGGGTGCTTTGTCGTTCGATCGAAATCGTTCGCGACGCCTTCGCCCGTACCGTCACTTCGACTGGCCTCAAGGTCACCGTAGAACTCGCCCGGCGCACCTACCAAGCGGGTGTCAAAGCAAGACAAACCTTTCGAGACGACGAACCCATCCTCCGAGACAAGTATTTGCTGAGGTTCAACTACGTCGCTCCTGTAATGTGAGAAATGCCGAAGTTATTGTTGAGCGGTCCCTAAGTGCCATTCGAACATGGTCTAGATATTTCCCCGGAAGAATGTTCTGCACCCATGTGCTCCGGCGCACGCTGAAAGGCTACGTCAGGCGACGCTTCCCGCGAATAGCGACTCTGAGGCGGGGCTTGCGGACATGAAAATGAGAAAAACATCGGCGCACTGGCTGGCAGGAGCACGTTTCTTGTTAAGATAGGTGGCATACCGAGTTAGCATTGGATCCAATTCATAGGCTATACGTCGGCCCAATCATCTGCTGAGAACCCGAGGATTGTAGCCGTGTTGAAAAGTCTCCTTCGGCGGATTACTTCTGTGATCCTGTTAGTTGCGTTTGGTATGGCTTCATCGGCGTATCTTTCCGCAACGGACGATTCGCCAAGTCAAATTGTTCAATCCACTAACGCGACTCCACGAACCGACGATATTACTGCTGCCCAACCGACCGCCTCAACGGAGAAACTCCCACCGCCTGTCGCCGCACTATATATCGGGACAAACCAATGCTTCCAGTGTCATCGGCCACAGACTAACACATGGTCCGAGACCAAACACGCTCACGCGTTCACGGATATGCCGCCTAAATACCAGAGCGATCCGGACTGTCTAAAATGCCACGTCACTGGTTTTGGCGAAACGGAAGGATATATTGCCGGCACGGAGAAGGATCTGTCGATGGTTGGCTGCGAGGCCTGCCATGGCCCCGGTGCTGGGCATGTGGATGCTGCCAAACGATTTGTCCTCGCCACCCCTGATGAGGAGGCTAAGATCGAAAAAGAAATGAGGGACACGATCATCAAAAATCCGACGGACAGCGTTTGTATTGCGTGCCACCTGACGCAAGCTCACCAGAGTCATCCGGCGTATGAAGGCCGCTTATTTGAACAGGTCGCGAGCGGTTCTGGGCTTCAATGCAATCCAGTCGAGCAATGTTTGACGTTAATACCAGCGCCGGCATGTTATTCCTCGAGGTACAACATCAAGACCTGTGGCTCTTGTCACTATGGTGAATACAAACAATGGCGTACCGAAAAGCACTCTGCTTTATCTGCAATGTTGCCCACCCAGCACTGGAACGATCCCGACTGCCAGAAGTGCCACCCAAAGGCTGACGCAGTCGTGAAAAGTTTAATCGCGAGCGACGACCTGCATGCTAATCAGATAGGCGTGGTTTGTGAGTCGTGTCACGGTCCGGCACTCAAACACGTGCGTTTCAATAGGCTGCTCATCAGCAGCTCGCCGCTCGGACGAAAAATGGAGCAAGCGGCTCGGCATTCGATTGGCAATACAAAACCGGCCACCTCGTGCATTCAATGCCACATCAGCGAGAGTCATCAGCAACACCCACTGTTCGGAAAGAAGTAGTATGGGTATGAATTGCAGAGTTCGAAGAAATCGCCATCAAACGGACTACGTATAGTTTCGCTCGACCAACTCGACAGATACACCACGACTTCGGCGGTCTGTCACGAGAAGTGTTAGCCACCTCAGAGGGAATCATCCAGTTAATTAAAGATACAACGACTGTGCCTTTCCCGCTTTGGCGGGAAGCTTAGTGGTGGCGAACACGCACAGCCTACTAGGCGGAGGTTAGAGCCAAGATGAGAGCATGACTCGTTCTTTTCGTTTTGTTGGCGACAAACGGGCTTTCCGCGGGCGCGCCGCTCCAACTTTTTCTCGCACTATGATCGGCACTTTGTTCGAAGGGTTGTACTTCCAATGATCCTTAATAAGGAATTCGACAACGGCACCGCAAACATGTTCCTGATAAGGCTCCGGGTTATCTACTAATAGAAGCACGGCCAGGGTAACCCCTGGCCGTGCCGAGTCGCAGACCCTGAGAAAGGCCTGGTGGACTGTTTATGCCCGGATGGACTTAACCCCTTCTCTTGAGATAACAAACCCCCAATCCGGCGATACCCAACAGTAGCAACGTGCTCGGTTCTGGGATTTCACTTAGTAGAAGTGTTGTCTCCCCCCGGCCTGCGTGGAAGGCGAAGTTTGGGCCGTTTCCGTAAGCCCAGGAAATATCCATCGTCTTCGGGATGGTTGGATAGGTGTAGTTGGGTCCAGCCTGGAGACCAGACAATTGCACGGTGCGGACTCCGGCACTCACGGTATTCGAGTCCACAGTGAGTGAATCAATCAGCTGTCCGACCGGGCCAAAGTTGCCGAGTTCCCACTCCTGGACGTCTGGTGCGAGCGCGCCGCCCAAAGCATTGACCGAGTAGGTGGATGCGCCGCTTGGATGAGTCAACGGTTCGAACCCAACACCAAACCAAACCGCTTCCGGCCCGGTCATTACGATCGCGACCGTATTCAAGGTCGTGTCGATTGTCAGATCGACCATCATGTTTTGGCCCGCATTCGTGATCTGCGAACCGTTCAGAATCGTGGCATTTGCAACGCCGCTGGCCAGACTTGCGACCAAAAGAAGACCCAGAATCACAGTATACAGTCTCATAGTAAACACTCCTTCTTTTTGAACTGACTCCAACAAAATGTATTACCCGCTAATGCTACTTTGCATCGAACAGATTGCGCTGATTCCAATAATCGAATCAAAAAGCGATTTCCATGCCACGCAGGAGATCAGTTTTGAAAAATATTTAGTTTGTCTTTTAGTGAGCATTCTCGTCTAATCAAATAAGCACCCCCTCCAGTACGCACAGTGGCGTCTCCAAGTTGCGCGACCTAAGTTGAGGCCAACGACATGCTTCAACGGACGCAAAAAACGCCTTGCAAAGAAACCGGCAATTGCTATGCCAATCGGTCTGAAGAAACACCGGACGGATTGAGGTCGTTCAAAGAGGGTTGTGCCAAGTAAGAAAACTCGACAACGACAAGCAACTTGAAAAAAGCTCGCTGCAAGGAAACTTGCACCACAAACCCACAATGAGATTTCAAACCGCTAATAGAGCCAGCCTTGGAATAGACTTGCCGAGCGGTAGAACATTAGGCACCCTTGGTATTTCAAGTGGTAGATTATTCGTGGCAGCAGCCAAGCAGAAATAGACGGGGCCGCCGCCGACCATCATCTAAGATAACCAACTCCAATACGGTGAGTCAAGTATCTTTCAAAAAAAGATTGCTAGCGTGTGAAGCAGCGTTTCGCCAAAGCCCTAGATGAATACCATCCACCAGTCAGTGCGTGGCGACTTCTAGAGTGTGCGAATACGCACGCTGTGGTATGCACATTGGATCAAGAAGGCACAACTACCAGAGATTTGAAGATAATGCGCAGCTATCAAGGGGGATGCCCCGCAAGTGCAGGGAGTAGTGACCGTCGGACCGGTGTCCCGATTGTCGCCATGAAATCCTCCAACGAGAGCACGGCGTAGTGTTGTCCGATGTAGATCA
>JBGSPU010000137.1:0-139262 GCA_041738415.1 Bythopirellula sp. | reverse complement strand
TGGTTCCTACTCTATCGCACGTCAGATCCCCGCATCTCCACCGTGCTAGCTGTAGCCCAATCGATGGGCGTGAAAATCAGCGATCTGGTGAAATGACAAAGCGCTGTCATCTGCGCAGCGCTTAACCTAGTGCCATTCGCTAATGCTACTATTGATCCCGACACCATCCTTTTCGACTCCGCGCTCAACGGGGAGACAATCAATCTTACTGGGGGTAATTCCTTTTCTCACTTTACTATCAATCAAGCCGTGACGATCGATGCCTCGATGCTGTCCGGAGGTATTACATTGGACGCGCATAATGGTGCCAATGGCATTTTTGGAGACCGCGACGGCAAGACCGTTTTTGAGATCAATCTTTCGAGTTTTTTCGGTAGTCCGGAGGTCGCTCTCAAAAACCTCACTATCAGGAATGCCGATGCGCCGCAAGGAAGAGCCGGTGCGATTGACTTTAGTGGCAGTTGGAACGCAAGTACCGGTGATGCCGGCATCCTGACGCTGGAGAATAGTATCATTTCGGGCAATGCTGCTGTAGCCACTAATGGAGGCGGCATCCGTGCTACAAGTGGAGTGGTGAATGTCACCAATACGATCTTTGAAGATAACGTTGGTGATAGTGGAGGGGCCATCTATCTGGGCAATGTTCTCGAAGCGACGATTTCCAATAGCAAGTTCATCCATAACACAGCGAGTGCTAACGGAGGCGGCCTGTCTCTAACATTGACTAATACAAACATCCATTCCCAAGTAGTGACGATTCTGCAGAGCGAATTCGCAGAGAATGAGGCTATTAGCACCGGTCCTACTTTCGGAAATCTTGGAAATGGGGGTGGAATCTATGCTGATCTACATGGTAATGGGGGGCAGTTATTCACTCCAACCTTAATTGTAAACGACACTGCGTTAACAGATAATAATGCGAATGGTAACGGCGGCGGCATTTGGGTCTGCACAAAGTTTGGTGCCACCTTTGAACTTAGAGATAGCACCATATCAGGCAATACTGCCGGTAGCAGTGTAATATTTCCTTTTGGAGGCACCTATACTTATGGTGGTCAGGGCGGGGCAGTTTGGATGGGAGTACGGAGTCTTTTTGAGAATGTCTTGCTTCGTGCGAATATTGATAATACAACGATCTCAGGCAACCTTGCTGAAGCTGATGGCGGTGGAATCTGGATCGGCCATTCCGCACATGCCATTTCTACGCCGGCGACACTTCAGATCGAAGCAAGTCTGAAGAATGTGACGCTATCAGGCAACCACGCTAAAAACCAAGGTGGGGGAATATGGTCTGGGTTCTATTTGCAAGACTTGGGTTTTAATTCGGCAGGCACTGTAACCACGAATCTTGAACAAGTAACCATATCAGGTAATAGTGCTGATGTCCAAGGAGGGGGACTCTGGACAGGCCTGTTTGATACCTCCATAGGCACTTTTTCCAGTGGCGAGGCAATTACCAATCTCGATCATGTCACAATCACCAAAAATTGGTCTCCCGATGGGGGAGGAATCTTCAGTGCCCCGGATGAGACCAACAGGGTGGTCAGTACCACGCTCAACCATACGATCGTCTCAGAGAACTCAGCCACTGAGGCAGGCGTGACGCCCAACAACCTTGCGGGGGATGTCGAGGACGATTCCTCATTCAATCTACTAGGCTTGGGAGGTGGCGCAACATTACCTTCGACACTCAGTCCGCTTTTCAATATTCATAGTGACGATCCGGGCTTGACCCCGTTAGGCGATCATGGCGGACCAACGCAAACGCATGCCCTCTTAGCTTCCAGTCCAGCTCTGGATGCGGGTGATCCGAATGCTGTCGCTGGGGTGAATGGCGTACCGGAATTTGACCAACGTGGCACAGGTTTTCCGCGAGTATTGGATGGCGACGGTACAGGTGGACCGCGCATTGACATCGGCGCCCACGAAGTTGGGTTGGCGAAGGTGGCTGATGTCGTCATCAAAGGCACCATCCACGGCACGAGCACTCCCTGGCACGAAAGTGCGGTGGTTTCGATGAAAGACCGGATCGAGAGCAGCCAGCAGTTCCATTCGATCTCCACGCTGGGGGCCAATACCATGGAGGTGCATTTCTCCGAGCAGATCACCATCACCGACCCCAACGGTTTTGTGCTCAAAGGGCATAATGGCCGGGTGATTCCTACAACTCCAGTCCTCGATCCGACGGAGACCATTGTCACGCTCTCGTTTGCGGACTTGATCATCGACAAGTATGCCCTGCACATCAGTGATGGGGCGGTAACGGATCTGACTGGCAATCAGTTGGACGGTGATTGGATGAATGAGGGCGACAATGGCACTCCAGATACTATTGGGGATGATTTTGGGATGCCCTTCGTCGTCGGCGATGGTCAGCAAGGGAGTGTCGGGGGCGAGTTCCGCTTGCACTTCGCCTACCTGCCGGGGGATTATGATGGCGATGGTATAATTGATGGCGCCGATTTCTTGGTGCTTGATGGTCGAGACCCTGCTTCGGATGGAAACGGAGATGGAATCACCAATGGCACAGGGGATGATCTCACACTCTGGCAAACTTATTTCGGAATTTATCGCAAAGTGATTCACGAGGTGCTGGATTTCAATTTCGACGGAACTACCGACGGGGATGATACCGCTCTCTGGTTAGAGAATTCAATCCTGGCGGACTTCAATGACGACGAGATTGTCGATGGCAAGGACCTCCTGATCTGGCAAGAAAACACCTACCTGGCCCTATCCGGTGATACTTATTCCCAAGGGGATACCGATCTCGATGGTGACGCTGATGGCAGAGACTTTCTGCGAATGCTATCTCGCTTCAATCACAAGAGCGCGTGGTATGTGCCGCAGTCCGGGATGGCGAGTGGCCTCACCACAGGTCTCCCGCCACAGGTCGTGAATGTGATCATCAGCGGTTCGCAATCGACGCATGATCCCTATTCTTTCGACGCGGTCGACGGCTCCGGCTCGCAACTGGCTACCGTGCCGGTCGGTGGGGCGGATACGATCTCGATCGTGTTCAGTGAGGCCGTGAATGTGTCGGCCCAGAACTTGATTGTGGTGGGCCTCACCACGGCCAATTTGCCGCAACTGGCTGAGTTCAGCTACGATGCCGCCACCTCCACGGCCACCTGGCGATTCACGGGGTGGGCCTTGGCTGACAACTACCTCTTGTATTTGAGCGATAGCATTACCGACACGGAAGGAAACTTCCTCGACGGCGAGTGGACCAATCCGGCCAGTATCTCGACGACCAATTCGCTGGTCAGCACGTTCCCCTCGGGCGATGGCATCTCGGGTGGAAGTTTTAATTTCGTGATGACGCTCATGCCGGATATCAATCAAGATAATATCGTCAACTATACAGATTACTACACGGCTTACTACGGGGAGCTGTACGGCGTCATCGGCGATTTTTCGAATGGCGATTTCAATGGGAACGGTGTCATTGACCAAGAAGACGTTGATCTCGTTGCGGGCCTCATGTGGATAAATCTACAACAGATAATTGTCCTGGCCGATTTTGATGGGGATTGGGATGTTGACGATTCAGATCTCTCTGTCATCCGCATCAACTATGGCATGACCGGTGCGACGAAGGCCGATGGCGATCTGAATGGCGACAACATCGTGAACGAATTAGACATCGATCTGGCGTTTGCGCAGTTCGGGTTGTGGCTGGATCTGGTGGGGTAAGAAACGCGCTCCGCTTTGTCGAGCAGAACTCGACGGCGCGTCGCGGCTAAACAATTTGCGTCGCGGCTAACCATTTTACTGTGTAGCGGCGTACTACAACCCTGCGAAGTAGTTTTTTACGGCGACTTCGACGGTTTGGCACGTCACTGCCAAGGGCTGATCGTGAAAATCGCAATAGTTGCGGATTTGGCGCAACAGATCGCGCGGGTGGCAAAATCGCAACGGCCTGCCCGTTGCTACGTAATGCTTCTCGATCAGATAGTCCACCGCTTCCAGGTCGCATTGGCAGTCGGACTTGGTGGCGAGTTCTTGAAATAGGGAGACAAACTCCTCGGTACTCGGACCTTCGACCTCAATTTTGTATGGAATCCGTCGCAAGAAGGCCTCGTCGACCAAATCACTCGGCTCCAGATTGGTCGAAAATACGATCAACATGTCAAACGGTACGGCTACCTGGCGACCGCTGGAAAGGTTGAGATAGTCGTGATGCTTCTCCATCGGCACGATGAGGCGGTTGAGGAGTTCCGAGGTTGGCATCCTTTGCCGACCGAAATCGTCGATCACCAGGGCACCGCCGTTGGCCCGCAGTTGGACGGGGGCCTCGCTGATGCCGGTCTGTGGGTTGAACTGCAGATCGAGTTGCTGCATCGTGAGTTCGCCACCGACGACAATGGTGGGCCGACGGATCAGAATCCAGCGTTTGTCGTAGTGAATCTCTTCCAACTGGGGCAGCTCGACCGCTTCGTGGCTGCGCGGATCGTAGAGTCGCACTAACTCCCCATCGATGGTGATCGTGCGCGGAATCCAAAGGTACTCTCCAAAGGCGCTCACTACCAACTCGGAGAGGCAGGTCTTGCCATTGCCTGGAGGGCCGAAGAGAAACAGGCCCCGGCCATCGTTTATCGCCTGGCCGAGCTGGCTCAGCAGGTTTTCGCTCAAGCGGAGGTCACTGAACGCGGCACGGAGTTTCTCGATGGTCAGTGAGCTTTGCTGGAGTGATTGATTGGCAATCGCTGATAGGTAGGCGTCCAACGGAACCGGGGCGGCCCCCGCGTAGGAACAATGCTGATCCTCGCGTCGTGCCCGATCGAAGCCGGCTTCGGTGAGTTGGAACACGTAGTCTTCCAAACCGGACGAGCCTTTGATGGCAATCATCAGCTCAGACCGCAATCGCTCCAGCGGCAGTTGAAGAATCGGGCGGGGCAAATGCAAGTTCTCGGCGATCCCTCGGCCTGTGACCGTGCCACGTTTCAACAGCAATTTCAGAACGAGCACTTCCAGGTCATGTTCGGAAAGTCCGGAGTCGTCGATTGATTCGGGTTCGGGGGGAATAAATCGCACCGGGGACGAAACGGGGGGACCCTGTTTGGCCGCTGAGTTCTGATCGGTTTTCACGACACAAGGAATAGGACCCTTTGTGTGAATAAGATCAGGAGCTTGGAGTGTTTCGCCGGTCATCGTGAACCCTGCTGAAAGATTTTCGACAAGAAATGTACTTTGGGAGCTTCATGCGCGCAGAAGTTCCCACACTGGACTCTTGGTCATGAAAAAGGGATTGTCCAGCATCGGGCGCTGCTGAAAGGTCATTCACGGCTGAAGGAAGGCGAAGTTTGCCAGTCCTAGCGGTCTTGCTGGCAAGGATTTCCCATTACCACGAAATCGGCTAGAATTCGAGATTCCTACCTCACCCCCCCCACGGTCGGGGGGTGTGGCTTTCTCGAATTTATCCCCCAGCGGTACCCCCAAATGTTTGAAGCCCTCCAAGACGGACTCGGTTCGGCGTTCAAAACGCTCAGAGGCAAGGGCAAACTTTCCGAAGCCAACATGCGCGACGGCCTGAAACTGGTCGAAAAATCGTTGCTCGAAGCGGATGTGAGCTTTCCGGTCGTCCGGCAATTCATGGCAGACGTAACCGAGCAGGCCATCGGCGAGAAGGTGCTCAAATCGCTCGATCCCAGCCAGCAGGTGGTGGGGCTGGTTTACCAAGAGCTCGTCAATTTGATGGGGCCGGTCGACAATTCGCTCCACCTCTTGGGCAAGGGGGAAGTGACCGTGCTGATGATGTGCGGACTCCAAGGCTCGGGAAAAACGACGACCTGTGGGAAGTTGGGTCGGTTGCTCAAAGAGGCCGGTCGCAAACCACTGTTGGTTGCCGCCGACTTGCAACGTCCTGCTGCGATCGACCAGTTGCATGTGCTCGGCGAGCAACTTGGCATCGATGTTTTTTCAGATCGCACGCAGAAAGACCCGGTCACCGTCTGCAATTCTGCCCTCCAGCAGGCAAAGAAATTGGGCGCTGACGTCGTGATCCTCGACACAGCCGGGCGGTTGCACGTTGACGAAGAATTGATGGGGCAGCTCCAGCGGATCGACCGCCAGTGCAACCCGCATCAGGCGTATCTGGTGGTCGACGGCATGACAGGTCAGGATGCCGTCAATAGCGCCAAGGCGTTTAACGATGCCCTAGAACTCGATGGCGTGATTCTCACCAAGATGGACGGCGATGCCCGGGGCGGGGCGGCAATCTCCGTGAAGCATGTCACCGGTGTGCCAATCAAATTCATCGGTACGGGCGAGCATCTCGATGCCATCGAGGAATTCCATGCCGACCGGATGGCAGGCCGGATTCTTGGGCAAGGGGACATTCTCACTCTGGTCGAGAAGGCCCAGCGGGAATTCGACCAGGACGAAATGCTCCGCCAGGAAGAGCGGATGAAAAAAGGGGAGTTCACGCTCGATGACTTCAAATCGCAGTTGAGTCAGATCAAGAAACTTGGTCCGCTGCAAAAAGTGATGGGCATGATCCCCGGAATGAGTGGTCTGAAGGACGTGATGGGAGACATGGACCCCGAGGAGGACATGAAACGGCTGTTCGGGATTATCGACTCAATGACCGCCGACGAACGTCGCAATCCGGCCAAGACAATCGACCAGAGTCGCCGCCGCCGCATTGCTGCAGGTTCTGGAGTCGAACCCCACGAAGTGAATGAGCTGGTCAAGCAATTCGACGTGATGGCCCAAATGATGACCCAACTGGCCGGCAAAGGGATGCGAGAGCGGATGAAGATGATGCGCCAGATGCAGTCCGACATGACCAACCCCAATGCCCAGCTCACGAAGAAAAAACAGCACACCGGCAAGCGGCTCTCGCCGGCGGAAAAGGCGAAGCTCAAGAAGGAGCGGGACAGGGAGATGCGGCGGCGTAAACGGGAACAGCGGGGAAGCTGAAAGGGTTGCGATGAATGATGAGTAAGGAGTACCGAGTAAGGCCCAGGCCCAAATCCGGCCCAAAATGCATGCCTCTTGGTTATTGGTCATTCGACATGGTTCATTCCTTCAACCCCCTTGTCAGGGACCCCCTAAATCTGGCACAATTACGGGTTTGCGGCATAAAGAGCGACATCAGTCAGTAGCTCACCAAAAATACTGTTTGGCGTAGACCAAGATCAGGCGAGGAGAACTTAGTGGCAGTCAGAATTCGATTGAAGAAGATGGGTCGGACCCATCGCCCGTTTTTCCGTATATGTGCGTTCGATCAAAATGCCCCCCGCGACGGCAAGGCCTTGGAAGAACTGGGTATTTACGACACGAGTGTACCGGATACTGATGCGCGTGCGGTGCTCAACGGCGAGCGGATCGCGTATTGGCTTAGTGTGGGTGCTCAGCCGACCGAGAAGGTTGCTGTGCTGATCAAGAAGTACGGCAAGGATGGCACCCACCTGGCCCAACAGCAAGACGCCTTGGCGAAGAAGGCTCAACCTAAGGCGATCCCCGATCCGGGTGCCCCGGCTTCGCTTCCCAAGAAGCAAGAGGAAGAACCAGCTCCCATAGAAGCTGCAACTGTAGAAGTGCCCGCTGAAGAAGCGCAAGTTGCTGAGGTTGCTGCTGCCGAAGCTCCCGCGAAAGAGGCTCCCACAGAAGAGCAAACTGTCGAAGCAGCCGCTGCGAGCGAGGAAACTGCCACTAAGAGCTAACTATTTCTTAGCGGACGAACAAACCAACAATGCGATTCGATGTGTTGACCCTGTTTCCGGAAATATTCTCCGGATACATGACACAAAGCCTGTTGAAGCTGGCCATCGAACGCGACCTGGTGCAAATTCATTTGCACAACCTGCGAAACTGGAGTCGAGACAAACACCAATGTGTCGACGATCGCCCCTTCGGTGGCGGCCCCGGGATGGTAATCAAACCCGAGCCGACAGTCGAAGCGGTCGAAGAAATACAAACCCTGGGCGCAAGTCTGGGAAAGTTGGTCCTGTTGACCCCCCAAGGGGAAACTTTGAATCAACAAGTGGTCGAGAGGTTGGCCAAGCACGAGCGCCTGGTGCTCTTGTGTGGACGCTACGAGGGATTCGATCAGCGCGTATGTGACATTTTGCAGCCCGAGGAGTTGTCGATCGGCGACTTTGTCCTCAACGGCGGGGAAGTGGCGGCGATGACGGTGATCGACACCGTGATCCGGCTCGTGCCCGGTGTGTTGGGAGACGAAGCGTCCAGCCATGTGGATTCCTTTTCCACTGGCAATCGGCTGCTCGAGCATAGTCAATACACCCGTCCGCGAGAGTATCGCGGACACCAGGTTCCGGAGATTCTCCTTAGTGGAGACCATCCCCAGATAGCGGCTTGGCGTGAACAGAACAGCATAGAGCGGACCCAAGAGCGGCGACCTGACCTGCTCGACTAGTCCGGGACGATATTAGATTTAGATAACGATTGACTGCCACGAGTGGCACATAAGGAATGAATCATGAGCCAAGAAATCATCAAATTAGTCGAACAATCCAGCCTCAAGGAAGATGTGCCCCAGTTCGAAATCGGCGACACGGTCGACGTACATACTCGCATTCTCGAAGGGGACAAAGAGCGGATTCAGATTTTCTCCGGCGTGGTGATCGCCCGCAGCGGCTCGGGTGCAAAAGAAATGTTCACGGTGCGGCGAATTGTCGAAAGCCAAGGGGTGGAACGCAAGTTTCCCATCCACTCCCCACGTATTGCCAAGGTGGAAGTCAAGCGGAGCGGCGTTGTGCGTCGAGCCAAGCTGTACTTCTTGCGAGAACGCTCCGGCAAGGCAGTTCGCCTGAAAGAACGCCGTACGGATCGGGCAAAAGTCGGAAAGTAGTTACATGACTTCGCTGCTGTCTTGGTTGCCGTTAGTACAAACAACCAAGTCTTTTGGTGAACGGGGCGAACTTGCGGCGACTCGATTTCTGAAGCGCGCTGGCTATCGCATCGTCACGACCCGCCTCCGCAAGCGATACGGTGAGATTGACATCATCGCCGTCGATTACTCTGGTGGTGGCGAAACGGTCGTTTTCGTGGAAGTGAAAACTCGTCGTCGTGACGACACCACGCAACCCGCGGAAGCCGTCGACTTGGCTCGCCAGCGGAGACTCACCCATGCAGGTCTCGCCTTTCTGAAGGGGCATGGCTTGCTCGAATATGCGAGTCGATTCGACGTGATCGAGGTCATTTGGCCCGATGGCCAAAAGCATCCCACCATCCGCCACCTCCTCGATGCCTTCCCAGCGGTTGGACAGGGGCAAATGTATCACTGAAGGAGAATTGCAACGGCAGTTTTTTGAAGCACATTCGAGGCAGCCCGACAATTGAATCATGGCAGCATGTTCTCGACAATCTCCTGCGAGTATTCTTCTGACTATGATGCTGGTCGTAGGTTGGTCAGCCTTGACCTCCGGTTTTTGTTTGGCTGTCGAGCAAGCTTCTCCATCGCAAGTCTCGTCAAAAGTCGACGCCGCTCGGTATCCGCATCTCCAGAATTTGCAGCAACTGACCGAGCGGATTTATGTCGGTGGTGAGCCCCATGAAGACGTGGCATTTGCCGAACTAGCCGAGTTGGGAGTGCAAACGGTCGTAAGTGTCGACGGGGCTAAGCCACAAGTGGCTGCCGCGAGGCATCATGGTCTGCGGTACGTGCATATCCCCATCGGCTATGACGGTGTGTCGGAAGAAGCGGGCAAATCGCTGGCCCAGCTAATGCGTACTGTCGAAGGCCCGATCTACATCCATTGCCATCACGGCAAACATCGCGGCCCGGCGGCTGCCGCGGTCGCCTGTCTTGCTGAGGGCAAGGTGGATCACAAAGCGGCACGCAAAATTCTTGAGCAATCCGGCACCAGTCCTGCCTATGCGGGGTTGTGGCGAGATGTTGAAAAATACCAACCACCCCCCGATGGTGCTGTGCTGCCCGCCTTGGTGGAGTTCGCCAAAGTGGATTCCCTTACGGCGGCGATGGCACAGCTCGACCGCGCGACGGACCATCTCAAACTCTGCCAGGCAGCCAACTGGCGGCCCATCGCCGAACACCCAGATATTACCGCCCGGCAAGAGGCCCTGCTCGTGCGGGAGGGGCTTCACGAGGCAGCACGGCAACTCACCGACGTGCAGCGGGCAGACGCACGAATCGTTGAGTGGTTCGCCGCCGCGGAACAGACGGCCCAGGAACTGGAGAGGGCACTCGAAGCAAACGACGCAATTCTAGCTGCCAAGCACATGGAGGTACTTAGCAAGAGTTGTCAGCAGTGTCACAAGGCTTATCGAGATTAGGTTCGCCGCTTGCGGCTTCGCGGGCCAAACAGCCCCAATCCCAAGGCCGCTTGGCTTCGGTCGCCTCTAAGCCATCGTCGTCCCAAGGGTAATGAATTTTCCGCAGGGTGATTATTTTCATTTCTCGTAGTTCAAGCGCTCGCCGAAGTTCGTGGCGTGTGTAATGCTTCTGCGGCGAGTCACTGCGACGGACGAGATCGGCCTCAGCACCCACGGATCCGCCGAAGGCTTCTGCATCGTGCTCAGCCACATGTCGGGCAGATTCCAACGACGGAACGACAATCAGCAAATGACCGCCTGGCCGCACCAGTTGCACCACACTATCCCACTGTCGAGTGCGTAACGAAGTGCGGGGAGAAGTAATCACGTTTAGACAGGCAACCAGATGACCGACCGCACCTAGCTTCGCACCGGCGTCTTCCAGCGGCAGCGTTTGCCAAGTCGCATGAGTTAGCTCACTGCATCGACCGCGGGCACGGCGAACCATGGCCGACGCGAAATCAAATGCGATCACCTTGCCAAATCGTGGACCAAATCGCTTGGCAAACGTGCCAATGCCGCATCCAGCGTCGACCAATGAATGGCGCCGAGTGGGATGCACTGCGTCCACCATGCCGGCAAGTCGCGCTCCACTACTGGCAGTGATGTCGCAGACCGATTGTTCAAATTCCGCAGCGAGGTGGTTCCAACCTTGTTGAGTCATGAGAATTGTTTCGAAGGCAGTTCACTCAGCAATCGAATAGAGATGCCCCGACGTGCGGATGATTAGCTCATTGCCGACGATTGCCGGGGTGGCGTCGATGGGTTCGTCGAGTAGGTTGGAGGCCAAAACCTCGAATTCGGGGCCGTGCTTAACAACCGTCGTTGCGCCGTTTCGGCCAGCAAAGTATATCTTGCCCGCTGCGGCGACGGGTGAGGCATAGATTGTGTCCATTTCAGGGAGGCGCTTACCCCGATAAATCACTTCGCCTGTTTCGGCATTGTAGCAGGAAAGAATTGCGTTGTTGGACTTGGTGAAATAAAGCTGATCGTCATAGATCAAGGGCGAAGGGACATAGGGGGTGTCTCGATCGAGTTGCCAGGCGATCTCGTCGCTGTCGGTAATGTCTCCTTTGGCGCTGAGCGGAATGGCATACAAGGCCGAGCCACGGTGGCCGGTCATGCAGAACACCAAGTCGCCGTGAACCACAGCCGTGGGGACGGCCCCCATGGCCTGCCCGCCACATTCCCAAATGATTTCGCCATTGGCGAGGTCGTAGCCCCGGGCGCGATTCATGCCGTTGACGATCACTTGCACTTTGCCGTCATGCGCGACGATAAGCGGTGTGAGCCAGGTGGTTTCTTCATCACGTTCAACCTTCCACTTCGTCTCACCCGTGTTGGCATCGAGCGCGGTAATGAAGGATTGACCTTCGTGGTCCCAATTGACGACCAGCGTATCTTTGTATAAAGCTGGAGAAGATCCCTCACCAAAGACATTGCGTATACTCATTTTGCCGAGGTCTTTGTGCCAACGAAGTTTACCATCCATCGTGTATGAATAAATCCCACGCGAACCGAATGAGACATACAAATTATTGCCATCGGTTACCGGCGTAGGGGAGGCGTAACTGGCCGTTCCATGATGTCCTTCATGGGGAATTGCTTCACAGGCTGTTTGTTGCCAGTGAACCTCACCTGTCTTGCGGTCCAGACACATGACAATGAACTGGTAGTAGTTCGTGGGTGTCTCGGCGCGTCCGAAGACTCCGCCGCGACCTCCAAATCCGCCTCGGCGTCGACGCTCCCCATCGCGGGGTCTATCGCCACGAGGACCTCCAATGTCATCTTGAGCAAGCAGTGCGTACCTCTCGTTGCCTACCAGTTGGAATTTACTCGCATGATATAATTGCTTAGCCTCCTGGGAGGCGTCAGCGGTCCGATCGGTCTTAATCGCGGTTTGGAGATAGATGCGGTCTCCCCAGACCGTAGGCGAGCCACTTCCTTGACCAGGAAGTGCGACCTTCCAGCGGACGTTTTCGTCTTCGCTCCAGGTAGTGGGTGGATTGCCATGAGGAGCAACACCGGTGAATTCAGGGCCACGAAAACCGGGCCACTGCAGGGCAACATCCTCTGCCCAAGACGGAGTGAAAGCTGCCAACATCGAAACAATCAAACAAACATGTTTGAACATGATCTGTTCTCCACGTTAATCCCCAAGAAACGGCATCAATCAAGCGAACCGTGCTCGACTCAGTAATTGGTCCATTCTACCGGCCTGGGAGATGAGAATCCTAGTGCATAATTCCAGCTTTGTTGGGGGCTTTTTTTCAAAAAGTCGCAACTTGCTACTCAGAGAATCAACGATTGTGTCCTTGAGGATTCTTCTGGAGAATCTGCTATAGTTAACGTATCTCTGCGGATGTCTAGTGAAATTAGGTTGGCGGTAACAAGGTAGGTAATTTCATTGAATGCCATAGCAACAGATCGACTTTCGCTGAGCTATGGCAAGCGGACTGGAATTGAGGGGGTCGATCTCCAAGTGCCGCAGGGAGAAATCTTTGGATTCCTGGGACCCAACGGAGCCGGCAAAACTACCACGATTCGCATTCTGCTGGGCCTACTAAAACCTAGCCAAGGCTCAGCCCAGATTTTCGACCAGGATTGTTGGTCTCAGAGCGCCAAGATCAAACAGGGCATCGGCTATCTGCCCGGCGACCTGCGCCTCTATCCCTGGTTCACCGGCAGACGGGCCCTCCGCATTGTGAGTTCCGTTCGAGGCAAAGACCTTTCAGTGCAAGGACAGGAACTGCTCGAGCGATTTCAGTTGGACGGGAACGTCCCTGTGCGAAAAATGTCGCGGGGCATGCGGCAAAAACTGGGGATTGTGCTCGCGCTCGTTCACGAACCACAACTCGTGATTCTCGATGAGCCGACCTCAGGGCTCGATCCCTTGATGTGCGACGAATTGTATTGTTGCCTGCGTGAGCTTACCTCTGCTGGTGCCACGGTCTTCTTTTCCAGCCATACGCTCAGTGAAGTGGAACTCTTGTGCAATCGTGTTGCCATCGTGCGGGGCGGAAAAATCATTGCGGATGAAACGATGGATGCTTTGCGTAAACGGGTTCATCGCTCCGTCGTACTCAGATATCGCGATGCTGAGGTTGCCGCTCGCATCGTCATGCCCGAATTCTTGCAGCTTGAGCAGCGCAGCGACAATGTGTGTCGATGCCTCTTGACAGGCACGACGCCGCAACTGATCGCGTGGGCAGCAGAGCAACCCTTGGAAGACTTGTCGGTGAGTCCCCCCAGCCTGGAAAGTTTGTTTCGCCGCTTCTATGAACCACTGGAGACCAGCGTGTGATTAAGGGGATCTTGCGAAAAACACTCTATGAAACCTGGGTGCTGCACTTTGCGTTTGGACTCGCCCTGTTCCTGGTGGGGATGTTGTTGACGATGTTGCTGCCGCAACTTGAAGAGGGGCTGAATCAATTCTTGGCAACATTGCCGTTCATCCGCACATTCATCCAAGCACTCTTGGGCGATGACTTTGGTGGGAACATCAATGCTGACACTTTGCGGGCGATTGTTTGGGTCCATCCAACCGTGTTGACATTGCTCTGGGCTCATGAGATTGTCTTCTGCACTCGGGTACCAGCCGGAGAAATTGATCGCGGAACAATCGATATCCTGCTGAGTTGGCCTCTTTCGCGACGCAAACTTTACGTCTGCGAGACTATGGTTTGGCTTGCTGCGGGACTGTGGCTATGCGGAATGCTGTTGGCTGGGCATGGGACGGCGGGAGTTTTCGCTCCCGCTCGGAGTGTCCATTCACCACGATTGCCGCTATTGGTGGTAGGCAACTTGTATTGCGTCTATCTAGCCGTGGGTGCCGTGACGCTGCTGATCTCAGCATTGAGCAATGTCCGCGGCAGGGCGATGGCAGCGGTATTTAGCCTGGTATTGGCATCGTTCTTGCTCAACTTCCTGATTCAGTTCTGGCCGGAAGTCGAAGTATTGAGCCCTCTGGGGGTGCTCAGCTACTATCGCCCCGCAAGTATTCTAGCCACCGGCAAAGTGCCCGTCGCTGATATGCTGACGCTCCTGGGCATCGGGAGCGTCGCTTGGGTCGCGGGCCTGGAGATGTTCGGTCGCCGCAACATTTGCACCTTGTGAGCAGATTCAAGCACACAATTCCCGCAATTTGTACTGGCATGACCGCTCCTATGTTGGTAACTTTTCTGAGCCGCCGATCCTCATTCCTCTCGCTTTAGGAGTTTTAACCGTGACTAGCGTACGAACGCAACTATCGATCATGATGTTCCTCCAGTTTTTCATCTGGGGGGCCTGGTATGTGACGGTTGGCAACTTCATGACGGCCCACGGCATGTTTGAACAAGTTTCTTGGGCTTATACGGTAGGCCCGATCGCCGCGATAATCTCTCCCGTTTTTCTGGGGATGATTGCGGATCGATTCTTTGCCACCGAACGGGTGCTAGCCGCCATGCATTTCATAGGTGCCTTGGCGATGTTTGCCGTTCCTGTCGCGGCAGAGGCTGGCCCGGGATATATGATCGCCATGCTGATGATCCATATGTTGGCTTACATGCCGACTCTGGGACTTACCAACACGCTTGCCTTTCATAATATTGAAAATCAAGAGCGCGATTTCCCTTTAATTCGTGTATTTGGCACGATCGGTTGGATTGCGGCCAATTGGGTCGTGAGTAAGTGGTTGGTCGGCGATGAAAAAGCCGTACAGTTTTATGTGACAGGAATCGCCAGCATGGCGTTGGCGGCTTTCAGCTTAACTTTGCCTCACACTCCCCCTCCGGCGGCGGGTAAGAAAGTTTCCTTAGGAGAGGTTTTCGGCGTCGACGCATTGCAACTTCTTAGAGAATGGCCGTTTGTGGTGTTCATCGTCGGTTCGTTTCTCATTTGCATTCCGCTGGCCGCTTACTATGCTTATGCACCAGTGTTTGCCAGTAAAGTCGGATTTGAAAATGTGGCGTTTACCATGTCATTTGGTCAGATTTCGGAGATTGTATTCATGCTGTCGATGCCCCTATTTTTCCGTCGGCTCGGCGTGAAATGGATGCTGCTGGTGGGCATGGCGGCCTGGGTCGCCCGCTACGGCCTCTTTGCCGCAGCGGATGAGGACAACATCAAATGGATGGTCCTCTTGGGTATTTTGCTCCATGGCATTTGCTACGATTTCTTCTTTGTGACTGGGTTCATCTACACCGACAAGAAATGTTCCAGGGAAATTCGCGGGCAGGCTCAGGGATTGTTAGTCCTGGTGACCCAGGGCCTTGGCCTGGGCATCGGTGCTCAAGTTGTGGGTCGCCTCGTAGCCCACTACACAACCACTGGGGAGCCGCCAGTGACCGATTGGGGAAGTTTCTGGTTCGTCCCCGCCACGATGGCCGGCGTGGTGATGTTGCTGTTCGCGTTTTTGTTTAACGATCGAGCGGTGGAGGAGAAAGTGGAGTTGGAGGCAGAAACTAATGTTTAACCGCGAAACGCGGTCTTGTTAGCCGCGACGCAGCAGTCGAGTCCTGCTCGACAGAGCGGAGCGCGTTCAAGCGATCTGCTCTGGCGAGCACCATTTCATTCTTTAGTTGGGCCGGGCGCATCGCGGTTAACAGTGCGTGTCAACAACGAAACTGCGATCAAAGTGGCAAAACCTAGCGGAATCGTCACGATCCCTGGTTGGCTAAATGGCACCAGGGCATTTTCTGCTGGCAGGCCATACACAGCCGAGAATGTGTCAGCACTGAGCAGAATCCACGCCAAGGAACTGGTCATGCCCACCACCACGGCGGCGATGATTCCCTGTTTGGTGACCCCCTTCCAAAACAACAGCATCACCAGCGATGGTAAGTTTGCCGAAGCGGCGACGCTAAATGCCCAGCCGACTAGATAACTGACATTCAGCTTCTCGAACAGGATACCCAGCACGATGGCAATCGCGCCGACAATGACGGAAGTAATCTTGGCGATACGCACTTGCTCATGGTCCGTGAGCTTGATGCCGGAGAAACAGCCGACCAGATCGTGAGCGACCGCTCCAGCCGATGCCAGAATCAGTCCGCTCACGGTGCCTAGCACGGTTGTAAATGCGATGGCTGATATGATGGCGAACAAAAGTTCGCTCATACTCTTTGCCAACAGCGGAGCGGCCATGTTGCTGTTAGTCACGTCCATCGCCCCGCTGGTCATGGCCCCCAGGCCCATGTAGAGCGTCAACACGTAAAAGAAACCGATGCACCCGATGCCGACGATGGTGCTCTTGCGGGCCGCGGCCTCGTTTTTGACGGTATAGTAGCGGATAAGGATGTGTGGCAAGGATGCAGTGCCGCAAAACAAGGCGAGCATCAGCGAAAGAAAGTTGAGCTTCTCAGAAAACTGGTCGCCGCGGATGCCCTTGAATTTTGGATGTTCACCAGGTCGCAGCACTTGGCTGCCGGAAACCGGTTTGGGCGAGTAGGTTGTCGTCACCGAGCCATCCTCGGCGGTGGTTTTCTCGCTCGTCCACAGCACGACTTCGCTCTGCTGTAATGTGCTAAAAAACTCGATTGGTCCCAGAGGGCCGGTGCTGGTCTCGCCGCCGGGCAGACGAGAAATTGTGCCGACAGGTTGCAACGTTGCTTCACCGGGTCCTTTACCCAATGGCAGGCCGTTGACGATCTCGCGGCCGTCGGTGGTGATTGTCACCGTCTGCGGCTCGGGCGTACTGGGATCGACTTCGAATCCGCGCTGGAGAATCATCACCGTCAACACGGCACTGAAGATCACCAAGAGCGATCCTTTGAGGAACTGCACCCAAGTGGTCGACACCATGCCCGCAGTGACAACTATGACAATGACGACCGCACCGACAATGACGACTCCCGCCCAATGTGGCAGCCCCAGAAGCGGTTGCACCAGTACGCCGGCACCCACCATCTGCGGAATGAGATAAAACACGCTGACAGCCAACGTGCTCAATCCCACGGCGAGCTTGATGCCGGGGGAATCGAACTGCGAATTGAGTGCATCGGCAAAGGTAAACTTTCCCAACCGTTTCATGGGCTCGGCAACCACAAACAGCGCGACCACCCAGCCAGCCAGATAGCCAATCGAATACAGAAACCCGTCGTAACCATGAAAGGCGATCATTCCGCAAATTCCCAAGAACGACGCAGCCGAAAGATAGTCTCCTGCGAAGGCCACGCCATTCACGAACCAGGGTATTTGCCCATGCGCGGCAAAATAGCCCGCCGAGGATTTCGCCCTTTTCCCTAGATAAAAGCTAAGACCAAGTGTGATGCTGACGAACAAAAAGAAAATGGCAACTGCCAGGAGCGATGGAGTATAAATCACCGTTCGTCCTCCGCAGGTCCGCAGAGGAAACCATAAACGAGAGCCAGCAAAAAAGCGGCCAGGATTAGTCCAAAGCCATACCAAATTGCGACATTCACACCCGCCAAGGGAGTGGCATCCATCGTGGTAGGCCAGAATGTGTTAAGCAGCACAAATCCGCCATAGAGCAGCAAATACAGAAAGAAAAGAACCAGGCCGATCCGCGAATTTCGTGATTTCATCTACCCGCCTGTATCGGTTGATTCCTGAAGGCCAATGTGCATAACACAAGTTGGCCCCAAGATACCTCAACCACAGCCCACTTCAAAGAGCCTTACCATTCAGAATAGACCGCGAATGAACGCTGATTCTGCAGACTTGCACGGATTGCAATCCGCCAAATTTGCGTTTCTCCGCAGTCCATTTCTTCCTTGTAACTGAAAGAGCTTTACGAACTTGGAGTAGTTCGCCGTGGACGGCGTTTGGGGCGACGAGCCTTGCCCAAGATTGCTTGGCCATCGGTTTTTTGTGCCCCGGACTTCGGGAATTTGGGCCGCGATGAAGCGGACTGAGATTTCTTGCCGGGCTGAGGTCTGCCTGAAGACTTCCTGGGTCGAGACGAATCGCCATTTGATTGGGAAGTCGACCGCTCTGAGAGGGCATACTCCGGTTGGGTCTTTTCCACGATAATCGAACGACGCGTAAGCCGTTCGATTTGTCGCAGGCGGCCCCGCTCTTCGCCACCACAGAACGAGGTCGCAATACCACTGGCACCGGCCCGGCCAGTGCGCCCAATGCGATGGACGTAAATCTCCGGGACCTCGGGCAGTTCGTAATTAATCACATGCGAGACTGCGTCAACGTCGAGCCCGCGGGCGGCGATGTCGGTGGCAACCAACACCGGAGGGCGTTGTGATTTGAACTGGTCCAAAGTGCGCGCTCGGGCGTTTTGGCTCTTGTTGCCATGAATCGCGGCGGCACGAATCCCTGCCTTCAAAAGGTATTTAACGATCTTGTCTGCACCATGCTTAGTGCGGGCGAAAACGAGTGTGCGTTCGTAGGCATTGTTCAGCAGGTAGTGCGTAAGCATCTCCGGCTTGTGCTGAGTGTTGACGAAGTACACGGACTGCTTCACCGTCTCGACCGGTGAGGAATTTGGCGAGACCTGCACATGCTTCGGTTCATTGAGCCATTGTCCCGCAAGGCGTCGGATCGCATCAGGCATCGTCGCAGAAAACATCAGGGTTTGCCGATCTTTGGGCACTGCGGAGACAATCCGAGTCAGGTCCGGCAGGAAACCCATGTCGAGCATTTGATCGGCCTCGTCGAGAATCAGGACTTCGACCTGTTTCAGATCAACATGACCTTGATTCATCAGGTCCAGCAAACGTCCAGGCGTGGCGACCACGATATCGACCCCTTTCTGCAATGCACGAACTTGTGGGTTCTGATTCACTCCGCCGTAAATTGTGGTGGTCCGCAACTGAGTGAACTTGCCGTACTTGGCAAAACTCGCGGTGACCTGCACAGCCAACTCGCGTGTGGGAACCAACACCAACGAACGAATCGGCCGCGTGCGGAGCTTGCTGCGTTTGTTTTCGCAGGCCAACGCATGCAGCGTCGGCAATGCAAACGCGGCCGTCTTGCCTGTGCCCGTTTGGGCGCAGCCCATCAGGTCGTGTCCCTCCAGTACAAGGGGGATCGCCTGGGCTTGGATGGGAGTGGCTGTCAGGTAGCCTTCGGCGCGAATGGCGCGCAACAGGAAATCGGACAGGCCTAAATCTTCAAAATTCATCAAACAGTTCTCTCTTTCAGAGGATGCAGGCCGTGCGCAGGGGCAGTAACACTGCCAGAACAATCGCTCGACCACGTGGTGTGTTTCCAACGCCCATCATGCATCGACACGATGCCGATGGACTTTGTTGTATTTGTTAGCTCGACCGCTGGTGTGCAAACACGAGCGCAGAAATATTCCGCGCATTAGGGCACAACAGGCGGGAGGCTCGCGGTGCAGGTTTTTCTCTTTTGAGACAGAACTGCATGGGCCCCAGGAGCAAGAGAATCAGTCGCGGTCGCCAGCAAGATACCAGGGGGGAGAACAGCGTCTTCGCCCAAGTGACCGCTACAGTCGATTTTGAATGATCCGGCGACGGCTAGTAACCGTCCCGGTCTCGCGCCTTCATAACTATCGGCAGGTGAAGTGTACCACATTGGGGATGGTAGTCAATGGCGGATTTCTGGCTATGGAATCTAAGGTCACTCCGTAGCATCTGGCTCCTCTTCGCCAGAGTCGATGTCGAGAGGCTTGATTTCTGGGACTCCTTCCTTCCTCTTGCGGCGACGCTCCCGCTTTTCGTCGTTTTTCCGCTTCTTTTCGACTTCGCGACGAAGTTTTTCAAACGTATTTTGATTCTTAGCCATTCATTATCCTGGGTTTTTGTCCGTGTAGAAAATCAAGGTTCTGTGGGCAGGCATTACGTTGAATTCTACAACTGCTTACATTTTGATGCCTGATGAGCATGCATTGTATCCGTCGCTTTACGGTCTAGTAACCGCTGATCAATCGGGATTCAATGAATAGTAACGGTCTTTTCTGGTGTCACAACGATGCATGCAGAAAGTGACAAATCACGCAACACCTCGGAGCATAGTGCTCAAATTGGCCCAATCGCCGGAAAACATGGCACCAAATTTCAATTTATTTTGGCAGACCGAGAAGGATTATTTACTCTCCGAGCTCCATACACGTTACAATGGAGGCTGGTAAAAGGAAAGTAAAGGCGACGCGAGATGCATTGCTGGGGGATTGTCGATTGGGCATTTTTTGTCAACTACCGACCCATCCACTAGCGTTCTTCTTAACTCGACCATTGGATAGCATGGTATTGTATTGCTATTCGCGTTCTGATGGTTGTGCCATTGCTGGCTCAGCTTGCTTTCCTACAAGGTCGCTCCACAGTGGAGTGACATTAGCTGGGCCGCACGTGTACTGCACGGCGCGTCGGCCGGGTTCTAATTCGTTCTGCGTGCAAGGAGTGATGCGAAGTGTCGCAAGGTACTATTAAGAAGTTGACTGAAAAGGGTTTTGGATTCATCGAGGGAGAGCGGGGAGATATCTTCTTCCACAGTTCCGCCGTTGAGGGCGAAGGCTATGAGAGCCTCCGTGAAGGACAAAAAGTAGAGTACACGGAAGGACAAGGCCCCAAGGGGGCACGTGCGGAAAACGTCAAAGTCATGGCGTAAAACTCAGCCGTAGCTGCCAGATAAATTTTGGCAAAAAACTCTCGGCCGCCCGGTGGCTGATACCCACTGGGCGGCTTTATTTTATCCGCGCCGACTGGCAAGTCGTGTGGCGGATTGCACGCTCCAAGTACGACGTGCAAAGAAAGTACTGCGATCATGGAGAACAATACCAAGCCCCTTCCCCTGCATACGAATCCCACCGGCAAAGTCTGCCCGATATGTGGCAAAAGCTCTTATTCCCCCTCCGGCATCCATCCTCAGTGTGCCATCCAACAAGCCGATGCTCCTCGACAAAAACAATTGGCTGACGACAAACGCGCCAAGAAACTCCGTGAGGAAGCCTGCAAGACATCGGCTGCTAAGAGGTAGAATACTTCTCTGTTGTTCCGTGTTGGCTGAACACAAATGACTATTGCCTGATAACAGTCTTGGCGGGGGAACTTGCATAATTGAACATCGAGGGACTGGGCCGCAGGTCTGCCTCCAGGTCGCGATGAGGGCGAATTCCCAATTCTTCGAGTTCGGCGTGATAGGATCGCACTGCCTGGATCGGTTCAAGCTGGCCGTCAGCCAACGCTCGTAACTGTTTTACGAACGAGAGTTGGTGTTCCGCATTGTTGATCTTCCGACCAAATAGGGCAGCGCGGGCACCATTTTGTTTGGCTTCCCACAGCATATGGAAGGCGTCGAAGGTTGTCCCCGCCGAACCTCCCAGGATTCCCACCACCAGCGAACAGTCGTATGCCACAAGTTCTGACATCGGCCTTGGACCGAAGTAAGGAATCTTGAGAAAAATTGGTCGGGCACAGGGAGGAATGCCGGCGAGAGTACGGACAATCGAGTCGTTGACAAATCGAGGGACATCTTCTGCGGCAAGATTTTCGCAAGCGTTGGGGGGAAAAACTTCCAGAAAATGCCGAAACCCTTTTTCTTCTGCTTCTAAGCGAAAGGCTCGATATTCCTGCAGTGCCGCACGATCCAAGGCTGCATCGTTATTGAACGTGATCGAATAGAGCCCCAAATCGGTACCCAGACTTCGCTCATCGGGTGAGCAATGCTCATGGCCACACATCGCCTGATCGATGGTAGCCGAGCGAAAAGGGAGTGATGGCTGCGCTCCGTAGGCACCCACTCCTCCCGCAAGCCAGATATCCGTCGTGTCATTAGCTCGGATCGCTGGTGTAACGAGACTGTTCTCAAAGATCCGCTTACCGATCGTCAGACGCGAATTCGTATTGACGCTCATCAACATGATGTCGACGAGACCTTGATTCACCACTTCGGAAATCGTCTCGTGATATTCTGCCAGTGTGCGAAATTCCGTTTCGCTACTTTTGGCATTTCGCCGACGACCAGCGGCGGAGATTCCAAACGCCATATCGGCGTCCTTGGCATCCGCCAGGATGAAGTCCTCGCCGGTCGGGTCTGCAGCAATGTGAGCTAGCTTTTCATCAAGCGTTTTGGACATTGAGGAATTCCGAGAGCCGAACTCTGATTGCAGAAACAGTAGGCGCAGTGAAAAGTCCGTGTTTCCTGCAAACAGCGATCTACCAACCGCGCAAGTGCAGCCGATGAATACCTTGCATTGGATGGCGGTTAGTTGCAATATGGCTTAGCGGTCGGGGTGGGATTCGAACCCACGGTACCCGGAGGCACGCCGGTTTTCAAGACCGGTGCATTCGACCACTCTGCCACCCGACCAAATTTGAGTCAACTGCCACGTTGACGCGACGAGTCGTCTCTAGTACAAAAGATAGGCTAGAGGTGGCGTATTGCCAATCTCTACTTTCCAGTCGAACCCATTTTCTGACAAGGTAACCTTTCGCAAGGAGATTTTCGTGGGAGCCAGTGAACGCCAAAGAGAACTACGCCGCCGCCGGAAGCGCTATCATAAATTGTCCCAGTTAAAAGGCAAACTCGCCAAGGCGACGCAATCCGAGAAGCTCGAAATCGTACGCAAACTCCGCGAGATGTCACCCGGGGCCGAGAAGCTCATCGTCGAGTGGGAACTCGTCGAAGCGGGGCGCTAGGGTTTGACTCTCGAATTGCTATTGCTTTCATTCGTGGAGAAAGCGACACGTTATCCCCTTGCGAATCTACGACGTCATTCCCGCTCTGGCGGGAATCGAGCCAGCAAAAGTGAAAATCGAGCTTCCCCCCTACACGGGAATGACGGCATCGGTTGGCGCGGCGAAAGTAAACTCGCCGTCCACATAGTCGACTTCGATGGTCGAGTCTTCTGGGTATTCCCCCTTCAAGAGTTCCGTGGCCAGCGGGTTTTGGATCGATTGCTGGATTACACGCTTAACTGGCCGAGCACCGAAGAGGGGATCATATCCCTCGGCTGCAATATGGTTGCGCGCCGCCTCGGTTACTGTCAGGTTCAACCCCCGCTTATTCAAGAGATCGGCCAACTTCTCTAGTTGCAGATCAACAATCTTTGCCACCTGGCTGCGGTTAAGAGGTTGGAACACGATCGTTTCATCGATGCGGTTGAGAAACTCTGGTAGGAATCGCGACTTCAACGATTCCTTAAGCGCTTGACGCATTTCTTCCTGCGAACCCCCTTCAGAGGTGATTTGCTGGATGAGTTGGCTCCCCACGTTGGAGGTCATCACGACAATCGTATTCGTGAAATCGACCGTGTGCCCATGGTTGTCGGTAAGCCGACCATCATCCAGCACCTGCAACAAGATGTTGAACACATCATTGTGTGCCTTTTCGATTTCGTCCAACAACACGACCGAATAGGGGCGCCGACGAACCGCTTCGGTCAGTTTGCCTCCTTCTTCATAGCCAATGTAACCGGGGGGCGCCCCAATGAGTCGGCTGACGGTGTGCTTTTCCATGAACTCGCTCATGTCGATGCGGACCATCGCGTTTTCGTCGTCGAAAAGTGTCTCAGCCAGCGCCTTGCAGAGTTCGGTCTTGCCCACCCCTGTCGGGCCACAGAACAGGAACGACCCGATGGGGCGATTCGGATCCTGCAAACCGCTACGGCTGCGCCGTACGGCGTTCGCGACGGCTACCACGGCTTCTTCCTGACCCACCACCCTTTGATGAAGCCGTTTTTCCAACACGAGCAATTTGGCGCGCTCGGTTTCCATCATCCGTGAGACAGGCACACCGGTCCAAGCACTCACCACTTCGGCAATCTCGTCGGGACCGACCTCTTGCCGCAAGAGACGCCGTGTGCCCTCCTTCTTGGTAGCGGAATCGCCGGAAGAGGCTGACTGGCGCTGCTCAATTTCTTCCAGTTGCTTGGTGAGCTGTTTGCGCTGCACGTCGAATTCGTAGAGCGACTGGTATAGGTCTTCGCCCACCGGTTCACCCGCTGATTGCTTGTCATTGATGGTGGCAGAGAGTTGCTCGGCACGATGGGTGACGTCGAGCAGTTTTTCGCGGACCTGCTGTACGTCACCGACGCCAAGTTTTTCGCTCTCCCATTGCTCGCGCAGGTTGGCCAACTGCTCTTTGATCTGTACCATGTCGTCGTTGACCTCGGCAAGGCGCTGTTTGGCATGCTCCTCGGTTTCGTCAGCAAGTTGTCTTGCGGCAAGCTCAAGCTGCATCAATTTGCGCTGTAGTTGATCAATTTCCGTGGGAACACTCTCAAGTTCCATCGCTAGGCGGCTCGTGGCTTCGTCCATCAGGTCGATGGCCTTGTCCGGCAAGAACCGATCGGAAATATACCGGTAAGACAATTCCGCCGCCGCCACGAGCGCGGAGTCTTTGATCCGCACTCCCTTATGGTGCGCTTCGTAACGGGGCTTCAAGCCGCGCAGAATGGCTATCGTGTCTTCGACACTCGGTTCGCCCACAAACACGGGCTGGAATCGTCGTTCCAGCGCAGCATCTTTCTCGATGTATTTGCGATACTCGTCGAGCGTCGTCGCGCCGATGCAGCGAAGTTCGCCACGGGCGAGTGCCGGTTTGAGCAGGTTGGCCGCGTCATTGCCCCCTTCGGCAGCCCCAGCACCGACCACTGTGTGCAGCTCGTCGATGAACAGAATCACATTTCCCGCTGCATCCTGCACCTCACGCAGCACCGCCTTAAGTCGTTCTTCGAATTCCCCGCGGAATTTGGTACCGGCGATCAACGCCCCCATATCGAGTGCGATCACGCGTTTGTTCTTCAGGCTCTGCGGCACGTCACTCTGCACGATTCGCAGCGCAAGCCCCTCGGCAATCGCCGTCTTGCCGACGCCCGGCTCACCGATCAGAACGGGGTTGTTCTTCGTGCGGCGAGAGAGCACCTGGATCACACGACGGATTTCCTGGTCGCGGCCGATCACCGGATCGAGTTTTCCCTGGTCGGCACGAGCGACCAGATCGATGCCGTATTTCTCTAGGGCCTGAAACTTCGCTTCAGGGTTGAGATCAGTCACCCGCGCCGAGCCACGCACATCGCGCAGTGCTTTGAGAATATCCTGCTCGTCGACCCCGTTGAGCTTCAAGACATCCTGGGCCGGCGATTTTTCATGGGCTAGTGCCAGCAGCAGATGCTCGGTCGAGACAAACTCGTCCTGCATCGCGTTGGCCTGACCCTGCGCGGCATCGAGGATTTTGCTGGTTACAGAGCTAAACTGTGGCGGGGCACCCCCGGACGCCTTCGGCAGATGGCCAAGCTCTGCATCGACAATCTTCTTGAGTTGCCCTTGGTTCGCACCAATCCGATCCAACAGCGGGCGTACGACACCATCCTGCTCCTCAAGCAACGCCGCCAACAGGTGAATCGGTTCAAGCTGGGGATTCCCCGCATCAGCCGCCAGTTCATGCGCACGCTGTACGGCCTCCTGGGCTTTGATTGTCAGTTTATCGAATCGAAAGGGCATAGTGTTTAAATGCAGAATGGGGAATGGGGAATTACGGAAACTATTCGTTAACCGCGATGCGGAGTGCCAGCGCAGCAGAGAGATAAAAACCGAACAACTAACAAGAGTCCCCTTCCGGTATATCAGCTAAACACTTTTACCCAGATGGGATACATTTCCCTAACTCTTAACCTCAAATTCCGCGTCGATCGCGTCGTCGTCTGCGGAGTCGGACGATTCCGACTCGGTGCTTGCTCCGTCCGCTGAAGCAGACTCGCCGGCGGTGGTCGCTTTGTACAGCGCTTCACTCATCGCGTGGGATGCGGCTTCCAATTCGCCGACGGCCGTTTTAATTGCCGCGGCATCCTCGCCCTTAGCCGCTTCGCGGACCTTGGAGATTGCTTTTTCCAACGCGTCCTTGTCCGAATCCTTGAGCTTGTCGCCTTGTTCCTTGATTAGCTTCTCAAGCTGGTAGCAACGCGATTCCGCCTCGTTCCGGGCCTCGATCAATTCTCGCTTCTTCTTGTCTTCCGCCGCGTGGGCCGTGGCGTCGGACTTCATTCGCTCGATTTCTTCCTCGCTCAGGCCGCTCGATTGCTCGATCCGCACGGTCTGCTCCTTGCCGGTGCCGAGATCCTTGGCAGCAACATTGAGAATGCCGTTGGCATCGAGGTCGAATTTCACTTCAATTTGTGGCACACCGCGCGGAGCGGGCGGAATTCCTTCGAGGTTAAATTGGCCCAGCAGCCGATTGTCGGCACACATTTCGCGTTCGCCTTGGAAGACGCGGACCGTGACGGCAGTTTGATTATCGTCGGCCGTGCTGAAGACCTGCTTCCGTTCGGCAGGGATTGTGGTGTTTCGCTCGACCAGTTTGGTCATCACGCCACCCAAAGTTTCGATGCCAAGCGAAAGTGGCGTAACATCCAACAAGAGGATATCTTGCACCTCGCCGCTGAGTACACCACCCTGAATCGCCGCACCAATGGCTACTACCTCGTCGGGGTTCACACCCTTATGCGGGTCCTTGCCAAAGATCCCTTTAACGACTTCCTGCACCTTAGGGATGCGGGTCGAACCGCCGACCAGCACCACCTCATCGATGTCGCTGGGCTGCATCTTGGCGTCTTTCATCGCCTGCAATACAGGGCCACGCACGCGCTCGATCAAGTCATCGACCAACTTCTCAAAGTCGGCCCTAGAAATATTCATCTGCAAATGCTTAGGCCCGCTGGCATCGGCGGTGATGAACGGCAGATTGATGTCGGTCGAATGAGCCGAGCTAAGCTCCTTCTTCGCCTTTTCGCAGGCCTCTTGCAGTCGCTGCAAGGCCATCTGATCTTTACGTAGGTCGATTCCCTGCTCTTTCTTGAACTGGTCGGCCACATGGTTGATCAGGGCTTCGTCGAAGTCGTCACCACCCAGGTGCGTATCGCCGTTCGTGGCGATCACGCGGAACACTCCGTCGGCCACTTCGAGGATCGAGACGTCGAAGGTACCACCACCAAGGTCGAACACGCAGATTTTTTCATGGGCTTTGCTGTCCAGGCCATAAGCCAACGAAGCAGCGGTCGGCTCGTTGATAATACGGGCAACTTCGAGACCGGCGATCTGACCAGCGTCCTTGGTGGCCTGTCGCTGGGCATCATTAAAATACGCCGGCACGGTAATCACGGCCTTGTTTACGGTGTGACCTAAATACGCTTCGGCGGACTCCTTAAGCTTGCGGAGCGTCTTGGCCGAGATTTCCGGTGGGGTGAATTCCTGATCCCCCGCCTTGATCTTCACGTATTCCTGTTCCTGCAGACCGCCGACGATCTCATAAGGAACCATTTTTTCTTCCGAGGCGACTTCGTCGTGCCGACGTCCCATGAACCGCTTGATCGAATAGACCGTCTTGGATGGGTTGGTGACGGCTTGGCGGCGTGCAGGCTCACCGACGAGCACTTCCCCCTTATCGGTGAATGCCACGACGCTGGGTGTGAGGCGGTTCCCTTCGGGATTGGGAATCACCTTTGCTTCCTTACCCTCCATCACGGCCACGACCGAGTTGGTCGTACCAAGATCGATACCTATGATTTTTTCGCTAGCCATTTTATTACTCCTGGTTATGAGCCTAATTCGCCAGATCAAAGAACTGCAGGACTTCTTTCCAGCAATCCAGATTTTTTGTTTGTGCTACGGCTATTCCACCAATGCGCAGAATGGCACCTGAGAAATACGGAAGCAAAGACTGTGCCGATGGGGATAGCATGCGATTATTTGCGTAAATCCTTTCACTAAAAGTACTTAAGCAACTTAAGTTTGGCTGGCAAATTGACAGAGTTGGGCACTGAGCTGTCAGAATGGCAGAGTTTGGCGATGTAAGCTTTCTTCGTGAGTTTCTCTGTCAGTGCCAGATTGGCAGGCTCACCGGTTTGTGATGTAGGATTCCAGCTTGTGAAGAAAGCCACTGTGGCTGCGCCACGTTTTGATTTCAGAGCGACCTTTTAGGGATCTCACTTGGCTTGCTGAATAACGCTACCCATACTGGTTCAATGTCGAATAAGAAAAAAAGCAAACCATCTACCAAATCTCCCCCGAGTGGGGCGAAAACTCCTGCGCAGAGGCAAATCGACAAGCTTGATCGCGATATCATGGAACTAGTCAATCGACGAGCTGAGTTGGCCATCCTACGTGACCAAGTCGCCCATTCGGAAGTCGCCGACTTACGGGAATCGCTTAACCATGCTGTCGAGTCCTACAACACCGAGCAGGGTCCACTCAGCGCTGACGCTGTTCGATCCATCTTCCGCGAAATTATCAGCGGCAGCCTGGCAGCGGCCAAGGTCACGCGAGTCGCCTACCTTGGGCCGGAGTTCACTTACAGCCATCTAGCCGCCATTGAGCGTTTTGGCCAGAGTGCGGAACTGGTTCCCGTTGCCACGATCGCCGCTGTCTTTGGAGAAGTGGAACGGGGGCACGCCAATTTTGGCTTGGTTCCTATCGAAAACTCAACCGATGGACGGGTTGCCGATGCGCTGGATTGCCTGGCTCGGTCACCGGTGCAAATCTGTGGCGAGGTGCCGCTGCGGATTCGCCACTGCCTGTTGGCAAATTGCAGTCGCAACGAAGTCGTGCGAGTTTACAGCAAACGGCAGCCCCTCTCGCAATGTCGCAACTGGCTCAGCCAGCATCTGCCGAACGCTCAACTCATCGAGGTCTCCAGTTCTGCTGAAGCCGCCCGCCAGGCCGCCGACGAACCCGGCTCGGCAGCCATCGCCAGCCGGCAAGCAGGAGTCAACCATGGCGTGGCAACTTTGACGCAAGGAATCGAGGACAATAGCGACAATGTCACCCGGTTCGCCGTAATCGGTCTGGAGAGCGGTAAGAAAACCGGCAAGGACAAGACGGCGATCGTGTTTGAAATCGACCACCAGCCCGGAGCTTTGGCAGATGCGATGGGTATTTTCAAGCGACAGAAGCTCAACATGACCTGGATCGAATCTTTCCCTCTTCCCGGCCAACGGGGCAGCTATCTGTTCTTCGTCGAGTTTCAGAGCCATGCCTCAGAATTGCGGGCCCGGAAGGCGCTAGCCGCCCTCGGGAAAAGGGCCTTGAGGCTCACTGTGCTCGGCTCCTATGCGCAGACCGAGCCTATCGGCTAAACTGGTGGACACCTGGAATTAACTCGTGTTTCCCAAATAGCTATCGCCGAAAGGCGACGGCTATTAGAAGGAAATAATTCGGCAGGTTCCCCTGGCGTTGGTTTGATTAGCATAGATTCGATTGGAGACAAAAAATATGCGTACCCCCCTCATTGCTGGCAATTGGAAGATGAACACCGATACCGCCGGCGCACGCCAATTAGCTACCTCGATTGCCAGTCGAGCTAGCGAAGCCGGAGATTCGGAACTTTTGGTTTGTCCTCCGAGTGTGTATTTGTCGCTGGTACGCGATGCCATCGGTGACGCTCCAATAGGGTTGGGGGCTCAGAATGTGTACCACGAAGCTAATGGGGCGTTCACTGGCGAGATCAGCACCGCTATGCTTTGCGACTTAGGTGTGCAATACGTCATTCTGGGTCACAGCGAGCGGCGGCACATTCTCGGCGAGACCGACCTGGACGTGAACAAGAAAACCCTCGCCGTACTCAAAGCGGGCCTCCGACCGATTGTTTGCGTCGGCGAATTGCTCGAAGAGCGCGAAGCCGGTAAGACCTCTGAGGTGATCCGCCGCCAATTCGAGGGGTCGCTGGCCAATGTCTCGGCTGAGCAGATTCTCTCCACCGTCATTGCCTACGAGCCTGTTTGGGCCATCGGCACGGGAAAAGTAGCCACAACCGAGCAGGCCGAGGAGGTTCATGCCGATCTTCGCAATCGGCTCACTGCTCGCTACAATGCGAAGATTGCTAGTAAGATTCGCATCCTGTACGGTGGCAGCGTCAAACCCGACAATGCCGAGCAACTCCTGTCACAGCCCAACGTCGACGGGGCACTCATCGGCGGGGCAAGTCTCAAAGCCGACGATTTTCTCGCCATAGCGGCTGCCGGGGCTGCGGTTGCCAAGTCATAACTTAATTCGCGAAGCTGCTGGCCAGCTTCAACTTAACAACAGTATTTCCCAACGAGACTTCATAGTCCTAGACGGAGTTCAAACAGTGATGATTCCGATGTTTGCCGCCTTCCAGGTGGTTTTTCAAATTCTACTTGCTGTGGTTGCCATCTTCCTGATCTTGCTGGTTCTCGTGCAAAGGGGCCGTGGTGGTGGATTGGCTGGAGCCCTGGGTGGCATGGGAGGCTCGAGCGCATTCGGTGCCAAGGCGGGCGATATCTTCACGCGCATCACCATCGTTGCGGCTGCCGTGTGGATCCTGCTCTGCATAGCCGCCACCAAATACGCTTCTTCCAGCAGTGGAAGTCGATTGGACATAGGCACTCCGGTGGAAAACTCAGGTCCCTTGTTCCCTGGTGCTGACAGCGAAGACCAAACGACTGCGGGCGAGGAAACAGCCGCCGGTAGCAAAGACGCAGCAGCCGCTGAACAGGCCCCAGCGAGCGATGCCAAATCCGACACAGCGAGCGAGCCAAAGTCAGAGTAGTAAAAAAGATCGCGGGTTTGTCCGTGTCTAATTTCCTACCCTTAGGGGCGAAAAACTCCAAATGCTTTCGATTGAGGTAGAATCTTGGCTCTCTTGAGCATGACCGGCTTTGGCGAGGTAATTGAACAGCGGGGGGGCTATGCCATCGCAGTCGAGTTGCGTACGGTGAACAATCGCTATTTCAAGCTTAATATCCGCACGACCGAAGGTTACAGTTCACTCGAGGCTCTGATCGAGTCCGCGCTTCGTGAAACGGTGAAGCGCGGCACCGTGAGTTGCAATCTCCGCATTCGCCATTTGGCCAGCGCTGAGGACTTCCGACTAAACACCCGCGTGCTCAACCAATACGTCGATCAATTGCAAGAAGTCGCGGCCAAGCGCAACTTGGACGAAAGGATTCGTCTCGAATCATTAGCTGGTTTGCCCGGTGTTGTGGAACAGCTTTCGACCGAGTCCCTGGACGCAGCCGCCCTGTGGCCGCTCGTTGAGCCCACAATGCGATCTGCAATCGAGCAGCTTACCAATATGCGGACCATCGAGGGAGAAGCCTTGGCCGCCGACTTGAACGAACAATGCCGGACCGTGGCCACCTGCCTCGATGTGATTGAGAAACAGGCACCTGCAGTGAGTGAGAACTATCGTAAGCGGATCCAGGATCGCGTCAACGAAGCGCTTTCTTCGCTGAATATGTCACTCGAACCGACCGACTTGGTCCGTGAAGTGGCTTTGTACACGGATCGTGCCGACATCTCGGAAGAAATTGTGCGACTGCGAAGTCATCTCCAGCAATTCGTCGAGGCGCAGAAATTGCCCGAAAGCGCCGGTCGCAAGCTGGAATTCATCTGCCAAGAAATGGGACGTGAAACCAACACGATCGGCTCAAAAGCCAACGACGCACTCATTTCGCAGCAAATCGTCGAAATCAAGACCTCGCTGGAACGCATTCGGGAGCAAATCCAAAACGTCCAATGACCACCGCTCCCGGAAAAAGCGACGTTCCCGGCAGACTCGTGGTTGTCTCCGGCCCTTCTGGTGTCGGCAAGAGTACTGTGGTGAAGCAGGTTCTGGACCGCCTGGGGGGTCGGCTCGTACCGAGCATTTCAGCCACCACCCGCGAGCCTAGGGCTGGAGAAATGGAGGGGGTAGACTACTACTTCCTCACACCCGAAGAGTTTAACCGTCGCCGGGATGCAGGCGACTTCCTGGAAACTGCCGAGGTTTTTGGCCGGGGACATTGGTACGGCACGCTATGGAGTGCCGTGAGGCCTAGTCTCGCTGCGGGAAAATGGGTACTCTTAGAGATTGATGTGGCGGGCGCTGAGGAAGTGGTGCGCCAGTTCCCGGATGCCCTTACCATTTTTCTCCAGTCCTCAACGATCGAGGAGTTGGAGCGACGACTCCGAAACCGCGCAACGGAGACGCCCGCAGCCATCGAGCGGAGGCTGGAAGTAGCCCGCCGTGAGATCGCACAGGCAGATCGCTACAAATATCAAGTAGTCAACGACACCGTCTCGCAAGCGGCGGAAGAAATAGTCAACCTTTTGCAGAACGAAGGAATTCTCGATGATTGATGCCTTGAAGGAAGAACTGATTGTGAACAAAGTTGGTGGGCGATTCAAATTGTCCACGCTTATTCAAAAGCGACTCGCCGCGATCAATGCAGGCGCGCGTCCGTTGGTGGATTTTCAATCCAAAGACAAAATGGAAATCGTCGTCCAGGAAATCCTGCAGGACAAGATTTATCTTGATTCATCGAGCCATGTGAAGATCGCCAGCGAAAAAGCCCATTCCGACGGCGGCCCTCCCGAGTTGGATCTTACCAGTCTGTAGTGCATTAAGGTGAGTAGGTGAACTGATTCCTCACGCCCTCACCTACTCACTCACCTATCTCACTCACCCCCGTACTCAGCATGGCACACGAAATCGTAGTCGGCGTGTCCGGCGGCATAGCCGCGTATAAGACGGCCGCGCTGGTTAGCGATCTCGTCCAGAGCGACATCGGTGTGGTCGTGGTCATGACCCGCGCCGCACAAAAATTTGTCGGCCCTGCGACATTTCAGGCTCTCACCGGCCGGCGGGTGTTGACCCGTTCGTTTGATGGTCACGACTATCCGCTAGGCCCGCATATCGAACTCGCACGCCAAGCGGAACTCCTCTGCATCGCCCCCGCGACTGCTAACGTGCTGGCCCAGGCAGCCCACGGCCTGGCGGACGACTTGTTGAGCACGCTCTTGGTGAGCTTCAGTGGCCCCATTGTACTTGCCCCCGCCATGAATTGCGAGATGTGGGAAAATCCGGCCGTCCAACGCAACGTCGAGCAACTTCGCGCAGACGGATTTCATCTAGTCGGCCCGAATGAAGGTTGGCTCAGTTGCCGGCAGCAAGGCATGGGCCGCATGGCCGAACCCGCTGAAATCGCCGCTGTTGTGAGGCAATTGCTCCAAGCATAGGGTCTAATCTCGTCGTGGCACACATACTGATCACCTCCGGTCCCACACGCCAGTATCTCGACCCTGTGCGCTATCTGACGAATGCTTCGAGCGGCCGGATGGGTGCCGCCCTGGCCGAGGCAGCATTGGCACTCGGCCATGAAGTGACTGTGGTGAGCGGCCCCGTCGAAGTGACTTATCCCTCCGCCGCTAGAGTGGTGCCCGTCGTATCGACTGAAGAGATGCTGGCCGCCTGCCGCGAGAAGTTTGAGAATTGCGACGGCTTAATCGGCGCCGCCGCCCCGTGCGATTATCGCCCCGTGCATATCGAACCGCACAAGATCGCCAAGACGGGGCAGCCGTTAGAACTGCATCTCATCGAGACCGACGACATCGTCGCCGCACTCGGGGCTCAAAAAGGAACCCGCTGGGTGGTCGGCTTTGCCCTCGAGACCGAAGATCATCGTCTCCGCGCACTCGCCAAGCTTGAACGCAAGCATTTCGACCTGATTGTCTCGAACAGCGTCACCGCCATGCACGCCCTCGACAACGAGGTGGAAATCCTGGATCCCTCGGGAACGGTGTTGAAAAAAACAGCAGGACCGAAGCCGTTGGTCGCCGAGGAGATCCTGGCCGTAATTGAGTTGCGGCTTATCAGAGAAGGCAGAGGAGGCTGATATTTCTCACAAAATGCAGACAAAATGTACGATTCCTCACAAATCGATTGACTCACACACACACACAGAATAGTATGAAATCGCGTTCAATGGGTGTTGCTAATCCCTGGTGGGCCAAAGATGTCCGCTGTTTCTGCTCGCGCTGTGTCTGATACAGACCCCTCTCTGGGGCAGGATCGCTCTCTCAGTATTCTTATTCCCTGTCATAACGAAGCGGCGACGGTCAGGGAACTTTTGTCTCGGGTTCGCGCAGCACTGCCCGCAGCAGAACTCCTAGTCGTGGACGACGGTTCCAGCGATGGGTCGGCAGAGATCATCGAGGAACACGCAAAAGCTCTTGGTCTGAACGCGATCTTTCTTCCGCAGCGGGGCGGAAAAGGAGCCGCTGTTCGAGAAGCACTAAAGCATGCCACGCGACCGTGGGTGGTGATCCAGGATGCCGACTTGGAATACGACCCTGCCGATCTCCAGCAAATGCAACTGGCGGCGATTGCCAATCCTGACTGTGCCATTTACGGCTCGCGCTATCTCCGCCGTGGCAAGGCCACTGGCGGATCGCTGGCCCCCTTTGTGGGAGTGAAGGTCTTAGGCATCCTAGTGAAACTACTCTATGGTAAATACCTGTCCGATACCCATACCTGTTATAAGATGCTGCCTACCGCACTCATGAAGCAGCTTGCACTCGATTCGCAAGGTTTCGAAATATGTGCCGAGATCACCAGTAAACTGCTCAACAGACAGGTTTCCATTCTTGAAATACCCATCTCCTATCATCCCCGCTCAGCGGCAACTGGCAAGAAAATCGGCGTACGAGATTTCTTCTGCGCTGCGGGAGCTTATTGGCGATTGCGCTTTCAAGAAAACAGATGTCCTAGAGCCACTGAGAGATCAACGGGACACTCTTTCTGGTATCTTGTTACTCGGTTTATGGTCGGTGCCCTACTGGTCATCGCGGGTGCAATGAAACTGTCCCCGTGGCGAACGCTAGCGCTCTCGTACTGGTTGGTTCTGCCTCCTATTGTAGTTTTTCTCGTGGGCCTCTTTGAATTCTTGCTAGGAGTAGCTGTGCTGACTTTTGTTGTAAACCGAGCGATTTGGGTAGTCACAGTGGCAACATTCGCCACCTACCTTGCGATACTGGCCTGGCAATTCTCGTCAGGGCAAAGTATATGTCAATGCTTGGGCAGCCGTTCATTGCCAATTCTCGCAATGTTCGCACTCGATGGCTCGTTAACATTAGCGCTCTGGTGGTGGCGGAAGCACTGGACCACTCTATCGAGGGCTATCGGGCAGAGCGCCGCATGGGAACTATTCAGTGGAATTCGACTTGCGCTTCCAATCCTTGCACTGGCAGGGATTTTAGGTTTCGGCTCCCTTGATGCTGCCGTTGGCTACGTGAGTGGTGGGCGAGTTCTGCCCACGGTGACTTCCTTTCATGTTGGGCAGATCTCTCCTGGTGAAATGGGCACTGCCCAATTTGAAATCATGAACTTCAGCTTTCAAGTGGTCAGGGTTATAGGTGCCAAATCTACCTGTAAGTGTGTGGCCCTAAGTGACCTTCCTCTCACCATCCCCCCAGGTGAGAGCCGCCCTTTTAAAGTACTTCTGGAAGGCAACTCCTCCTCTCGTGCTGTCTTGCAGCGAGAGGCGGCCACACTTGTACTGGACGACCCCTCGCGTTTTCTTACCTTGTCGGTGACGGCCACCGTTGTGCCTTCGCCACCCCCTGTAATTGTTTCGCAGTAAATGAAGAAAAGGAGATGAACGATGCTGAATAGGTTGTTAGGTTTCGTCGGCACTTGTGCCCTGATTTTGGCAGTAGTGACGCTTATGCCTGTTGAAGAGGCGTTGGCGGGGTCCGATTGCTCTTCGTGCCCGAGTGGAAAAAGATGCCCATCAGGCTCAGATTGTGGTGGATGGTTTTGCAGTTGCGTAGCTAATCCCATAAACGAAACTGGTTGTCATTGTAACAATTGAGTAGTGCTAATTGTGAGATTTCAACGCACTGGGCATGCGCAATGCCCTGTGCTTTCTTAATCGTGTCAACCAGTTTTCTAAAAGAATTGATGTGATTGTGCAACTAATCCCCTTGTCAAATCTTGGGGTACTGAGCCAGTTAGATATATGAATAACGTACTAAATCCCATAATAGTCCTACTAGTTGGATTGTCTTTAACTAACAAGTCTATTGACTTCTCGGTCGCTCAAGGGAGACCTGAGGTAGAACTACCAAGTGATGTGGCGACAGCAGTTCGTAAATTTATAGATAATGCGAGAAGTACTCGGATCGATAATTACGGCAATGTACATTTGACAATGATTGAGACAACCGAAATGAAATGGCTCAAGAAACCAGCAACATTGGCAGTCAATAGAATTGAATTCTTTTCATGTGATGACAAATTTTTCCGAGTTGATTCGACTGTATTAGAAACCAAGGCACTTGAGAAAAGACCTGATGCTGCCCGAACTCGATTTATTCTCTGCCCTGAAGGTTTCATTTTGTTGGGTGCTGGAACAGAGAAAGACGCGTTTGCGCTCATTGATTGGGGGACAGTCGATGAAGGAATCGTACTTCTCTTCAATCAGGAGTGGATGCAACGGTCAGCCCGTGCTGGACGATTGCCTGCTGATCTGATCGTAGATGAACTTGTATCCAATGAAAGCAGTCTACCTGATTTGTACAACAAAATGGTGTTAGATAGCCGTATCCGATCCAGAGAAAGCTTAACAGCGGGTTTGCAGTGGACATCGCATTCTCAAGAAAATCTAAAGAAAATTGAATTCTCACCTGATGGCAAGATGGTGCAATTTGCCTGGGACTCAGAATCCGTGCCTGATAAGTCGTGGTCTAGCACTTCCTCAATGAGTTGTTTATTTAACAGAGGTGTGGTAACTTTCTATGAGTGTGAATTCGTTGACAGAGAATTGGGACGCATGACACAGAAGGACTCTTTAGATTTTGATTTTGAGCGATTTGGTGTTATCCCAAAAACGTTCGTACAACGAATAACAAATACAAATACAGAAGAAGATTCTTACACATCACAAATTACTTGGGAAATTAAAGAAGTCGACTTTTCTCGCGTTCCCCTCGGAGTCTTTTCATTTGAAGCCCAGGGTATCACCAGTCTTGAGCCAGAGTCAGTCTGGTCGCGACGGCTAAGTATCCTACTGGTGGCGATTGCTCTCTTTCTTATCGTCGGCCTCGTGAAGTGGGCCCGGCATCGTGCAACCTGACAAGCAACCATCATCGCGATTTCTGCACCGACACCGTGTCTCGCCCACAGAGAGGTTCTTGCTAATTGTCCTACTTGCGACCCAGGCCGTGATGCTCACTTGGGTCAATTGGCGGACCGCTCCTGGCTGGGATGAATGGGGGCATTTGCCCAGCGGCCTCTATCATATCCAATACGGGGAGTTTCAGCCGTATTGCGTCAACCCTCCCCTGGTTCGTTCCGTTGCCGCGTTACCGGTCCTGGCTCAGGGTGGTGGTCTCCCCTGGATTGGATTTCCCTTCCAACCGGGGAGTCGCCCGGAATGGGTGCTGCGATCCGTATTCCTCCAAACCCACGGCGAACGCGCTTTTACCTTGTTTTCCTGGGCGCGCATGGCACTCATTCCCGGGTCGTGGTTGGGAACTTACTTGTTGTGGTCGATTGGCCGGAGATTCTATGGGGCCGCGAGCGGCTGGGTCGCGGCGGTGTTATGGGTATTCTCACCCATGGCGCTTTCGTTTGGTGGCACGGTTGCCCCCGATGTTTGGGGTGCCACGTTCGGCCTGCTAGCCGCCTGGCGGTTTTATATTTGGCTCGCTCTGCGAACCTGGCGCGCGACCCTGTGGTTGTCTATCGCCACGGCGCTGGCGTTGTTGTGCAAATCGACCTGGATCATTTTGCCGCCTCTATTTCTCCTCTTGTGGGGTATTGATCGTTTCAAGTACCGGCGTCATTCCTTCAATTCCGACGCCTGGCAGTGTCTCACGGGAATGGTACTTGCCTGGCTGCTGATCCAGGCGGGCTACGACTTCCATGGTGTACTCAAACCTGTAGGCTCGTTTGAGTTCCACAGCCATACACTCACCGGACACCAGGGGACCGATTTCCCCGCGGGAAATCGTTTTGCAGACTCCTGGCTGGGCTGGATTCCCTCGCCGCTCCCCGCCGATTACCTCCAAGGCATCGACATTCAGAAGTCCGATTTTGAAGCCAAGAGATTCTCCTATCTTTGGGGTCGCTGGCAGGACCACGGCTGGTGGTATTATTACCTGGTAGGAATACCTCTCAAAGAACCTGTCGCTCTCTGGTGCCTCGCTGCCCTGCTTCTCATCGGCCTGCTTTGCAAGTGGCAGCCGCGCTTGCGGTGGCGGGAGATCGTGCTTTCTACACCGGGCATCGCCGTACTGTTCTTTGTCAGTTCGCAAACAGGTTTTAGCCACCACTTGCGGTATGTCATGCCGTTTTTCCTGTGCTTGTATCTTTGTGCGGCTCGGGCTGTCGCAGTGGACAAGAAGTGGGTGCGAGTCGCAGGCTCGTTTTTTACCCTGTGGTACGCCGTCAGTAGCGCGGCCATCCTGCCGCATAGTCACGCCTTTTTTTCTGAGGCAGTGGGGGGTGCGGAACAAGGCTGGCGGTATCTTAGCGATAGCAACCTCGATTGGGGGCAAGACCTACTTTTGATTCGCGAGTGGGCCCAGCAGAATCCCGATAAGCGACCGATTTGGTTGCTCTACTCCCCGGACATGCTGGATTTCAGGCGACTCGGCATCGACGCCAAGAACGGAAACCCCTTGGTAACTCATGGATTTCCCAATTCCGCCGGCTGGTGGGCCGTGTGTGCCACCCCGATGACTGATGAGGGACTAGAATGGTTTCAGGAACAACCGGCGACAATACGTTTGTCGCCCACTTTGAAGATGATTTTCGTTTCTCCCCAGGAACTCGAATCGCTTCGCGCCGATAAGCGTTCAGGAGGTTCTCCATGAAAATTGACAGCCAAAACCGCATTGGTCACTATAGTTGTAAGAACGCATTCACTCTCATCGAGCTACTTGCCGTAATAGCCATCATTGCCGTCCTTGTTGCCCTATTGCTGCCCGCGATTCAAGCGGCCCGCGAGGCGGCACGGCGCACGCGGTGTTCAAACAATCTCCGGCAGTTGGGGGTCGCCTTGCAGCACCATGGCTCGCAGCAGAAGCGGTTTCCCAACAATGGAGGATTCACGGAGGATTCCCTCGTTCGAGCTGCGGATGGCACCATGACTTCTATTTCCACGTTCAGCTTTGCCGAAGTCACCAATCTCAAGTGGGGCGTGGGACAGCCCGGCAAGTTGCCCCAGGAGCAGCCCGGTTCCTGGGCGTATGCGCTATTGCCGTATGTCGAACAGCAACAGGCTTATCAGGGCGTTGCCTTTCGCGAGGTGCAGCCCTTGTTTCTCTGCCCAACCCGCGCTCGTCCCTTGCCCGAGCCGACGCAGGACGATCTGTTGGGAAGTTATGTTTCCGGAGGCTGGGCGTGGGCCAAAACAGACTATGCCGGCAACAAGTTTGGCATGCCCAATCTGCCAGAAACGGTCGGTCCCAAAGACATCCGCGACGGCCTTTCGAACACGATTGCCATCGGCGAAAAGGCCTACAGCCAACTTCGCCAGCTACCTACAAGCTGGTACTGGGACGAGCCACTCTTCTCAGGTGGGTCCGACGGCACGGTCCGCGACGGGGGGAAGATCGTCAATGACCAACAGATCCTCGACTTCCGCTGGAACTGGGGCTCCTCGCATCCGGATGCCGCAGGCTTTTTGTACTTTGACGGTTCATTTCACTGGAGATCCGCCAGCATCGCAGAAGCCACCCTCAAGCAACTGCTCGAACTTGACGACGGCGAGCAGTTATGAGTACCAAGGACCTCGTTGCAGGTTTTGGGCATGATCACATTGCCGCGCGGGTCCGTAGCTTGGCGATCAGCCATCTGAGTGGCCCTGCACCGCCGGGGCGTTGTTCGGCGCGCAATTGCTGTTTGGCAGATTCCCAGTCGGCAGAGCCGTCCCCCTGGGGACATCCCCGGGACTCCCAAATCTCATAGGCCCGCTGGGCAATGGCTTCGTCAGAAATCTGTTGGGTAAAGGGAAGGTGATCGGAACTCATCATATATCCTCGCGAATGTCTTATTGGCGATTAATTTAGTGGATTTTAAACCAGGGACCGTTATAGCCCCAAAGATTGGAAAAATGCAAGGGCAGCAGTGCTAGCACATGGAGCGTAGGGTGGGCAACGCCCACCGGAGTCGATGCTCTGCGTCGATATCTACAGAAATGGTGGGCGGTTCCCACCCTACGCCAGCGGGGCGTCGCTTCTTTCCACGACGGCACTCAGATAGAGCAGCGTTGAGGTGGTGTCTTTCGTCACGCCCTGATGGCGGAGCATTTTAAGGGCTTCCCGCATGACATCCCGGCGACTTACCTGACCTACCAATACACCATCTTCCAGCACGGGCAGACGCCGATAGTTGGTCAGCAAAAATACCTGAGCCATTGAGAGAAGTTGGGTATCCGGTTCGATAGTCATGGCACCGGTATTCATGAACATTCGTACTTTGTTGCTCGGCAATTGGTCGTAGGCCGCATCCAAAAGCACCTGCATACTACACTTCTCAGAAAAGACACCTAGATAGTTGTTGTATGAATCGACCACTGGCGCACCAGAGATGCGATTCTTGAGCAATAGCTCCACGGCTTTGATAACATCCATTTCGGGATTGAGCGTCACTAGTTTGGTGGTCATGCAATCGCGGGCAGTGATTTCACACATGGCTTGATACTCCACAGAGCCTTCAGGCTCGGCAACTGTCACTAGAGAAATTAGAAAAGAACCGATCCTTCAAAAAGCCGTCATTGATTTGAATGACGACTACTACCAGCTTAACATCCAGCTCTAACAGACTGCTAGTTGAAAACGAGAGAAATCAGTTGTGAAAGATTTCACAACCTCCACTTCGTGAAAGTTTTCACATAGGTTTTTGACATAGGTTTTGCCGTCATTCCCGCGCAGTGTTTACCCCTCGCGGAGGCCCGGGCAGGAATCCAATCTTATGGCACCGGGTCCCCGCCTGTCCGGGAATGACGGAGGATACTTAAAGCCCCGCATTGAGATTCTTGAGTTCAGCCGGTAGGAAACGACCATCTTTGCGAATCAGTTCGTCATCGAACCAGATTTCCCCACCGCCATAATCTTCACGCTGAATGAGCACCAAGTCCCAGTGAATACGGCTCTGGTTGCCGTTGTCGGCTTCTTCGTAGGCCTGTCCCGGAGTGAGGTGAAAGCTCCCGCCGATCTTCTCGTCGAACAGTGTATCGAGCATGGGATCCCGCACACGATTGTTGGTTCCTATCGACCACTCGCCGCAATAGCGGGCACCCTCATCGGAATCGAGAATAGCGTTGATCCGCTCATTATCGCTCGAGTCGGCCCGAACAATTTTGCCCTCCTTGAATTCGAACTCGATATCGCTGAAGACTGTCCCCTGATAGCGTGACTGCGTGTTGAACCGAATCACGCCATTAATGCTGTCGCGAACCGGGGCGGTAAACACTTCCCCATCAGGGATGTTCCGCTCGCCATTGCAAGGGATTACTGGGATGTCTTTGATCGAGAACTCTAATTCCGTGCCGGGGGCAATGATTCGTACGCGATCGGCGGCCTCCATGCGGGCCACCAGCGGTTCCTGCGCTTTGCCCATCGCCACGTAGTCGGTAGTACACACGTCGAAGAAAAAATCTTCGAACGCCGAGGTACTCATGTTCGCCGCCTGGGCAAAGGAATCGGTCGGATATCGGAGCACAACCCACTTCGTATCAGGCACGCGCACCGCCCCGTGGACTTGCTTCCACCAATGCTGTTGAAAGAGATCCATTCGCTCGTGCGGCACGTCGGCAAACTGGCTGCTGTTGTACGCGCCACGGATTCCGACATAGGCCTGCACCGATTTCATCCTGGCACTCTCAAACTCCGCCGCGGCCTTCATGCTCGCCTCGGTCGCCGTGCGATAAAGCGACCGCAACACGGCATTGTTCTTCCAGCTTACCAACGGCACGGCCCCACGCTCGGCAGCACCCTCCACCAAGGCGGTAACCAAATTAGGTTCAGGCAAGTCGAAGGCCTCAATCAAAATATGTTCTCCCGACTTGAGAGAACAACTATGGTCAAGCAACAGATTTGCGAGTTTATCAATACGTGGATCGTGCATAATTAGTCAGTGGTTCGTGGTCAATTTTCAGTAGTTTTCCCTATGTGCGATCCAATTAGGGTCGAGTCAACGGTTCGCACGAAAGCTTCCTTTTGAATATCTTCCCTCTACAACGCACCGAGCACAAGGTAGAATGAGAATATCGAGATATCGATTTTTTATTGTAAGGAATACGAATGTCTGCAGAAACACAACCCAGCAGCGAACACGAAGCCTCATTTGCCGAAACTGCCCTCAAACTCGGCGGCAAGAGTGCGGATGAGGCCCGTCGCACGGGGGCGATCGACAAGGCCGACGACCAGGTCGAGTCCCTGTTTGCCCCGCAATATCAAACCGTGAATTCCCCAGCCCATCGGGCCGTCTGGGATCGCGGTGTGCCGGCCAAGCTTTTTCAGAGTACTTCCGTCACTCCAACGGCTGACACAGCCCATGTAATGGACGCATCGGTCGAACTGGTACGGCAACACCGCGCTGCAAACACCTTGCTAGACGACCAGGGCAAGATTACCGAAGCCGCGATGCAAGAGCTTGCCTCGGTTGGCTACTGGGGCCTGTTGGTCGACAAAGAATACGGCGGGTCGGGGTCACCGTTTGCCGCGTTCGCCCCCTTTCTCACACGAATGGCTACGGCGGATCCCACGATTGCAGGCCTGGCATCGGTCCACGGCTGCATCGGTGCGGTGGACCCGGTGCGAACCTTCGGAACTGTAGAACAAAAACAGCGATTTCTACCGGGATTGGCTGATGGCTCACGGCTCAGTGCGTTTGCTCTGACTGAGCCATGGGCAGGAAGTGATCTTACCGCACTGCGAACTCGCGCGGTCCTCGACGGAGATAATTACGTCGTCAACGGCGAAAAGTTGTTTATCACCAATGTCGTGCCGGGGCGAACCATCGGGCTGGTCTGCCTAATCGAAGATCGACCCGCCGTGTTGATTGTTGACTTACCGAAATCAGAAAACGAACATTTTCAGCTTCGCAAGTACGGCCTGTGGGCACTCAAGCAGACCTACAACCAAGGCATTTTGTTTAAGGACTTTCGTGTCCCCGCCAACAATCTGCTCCAACCGACACGCGGCGATGGACTCACCATCGCTTACCACGGACTGAATCTGGGGCGGGTGGCTCTCTGTGCGAACGCGGCCGGCACGATGCGGATCATGCTCGCCAGCATGATCCCCTGGGCCAATTTCCGCGTCACCTACAGTGCCCCCATCGCCAAACGTGAACTTGTCCAGCGGCGCGTCGCTCAGATGGCGGGCCTCATCACTGCCTGCGATGCCCTGGTGGCATGGTGCGCTGGACTCATCGATTGCGGCTACCGTGGAGAAATGGAATGCATCATCGCCAAGATCTTTGGAAGTGAAGCCCAAAAGCACGCAGCGATCGAACTGTTCATGAAAACCCACGGCGGACGCTCGTTTCTGCACGGCCATCTTTTCGGCGACAATGTACATGAGTACCTCGCCCCCTGCATTTATGAAGGGGAAGGGGAAATGCTCGGCATGTCTTTTTTCAAATCGCTGGTCAAGCACCACGGGAAGACCTACTTTGAACCAGTGGGAAAAGCACTCGCCGCGGCGGGAATCAAGAAGCTCAACCCACTCAACCCGGCCCATGCCTGGGCGCTCAAGAGTGTGGCATTCCCGTATCTCAAGTGGTTTGTTGCGCGCCGCTTGTTGCCAACCGCGAAAAGCCAACTCCCCACGATGCCCCCAGCCCTGGCACGCCATGCAGAGTTTGCCTGCAATGCCCTGCAAGACATGGCGTTGGAAATCTCCGGCACGATGAGCAAATTCCAATTGTCCCTCGCTGACCGGCAATGCCGCATGGCCGAGTTGTCGCTGCGCTGCCAGAGCCTGATCACGATGCTCTGCACCGCACTCTACGGAGCGAGGCAAAGCGACGAAATCGTCCGTGCCGCCGCCGACGTGTTCTGCCAGGAACAGACGCAGCATTACACCGGTCGCCGACCCTCGAATGCTTACTTTCGGCAAGTGACCCAACTGGGAGAAGCGATCGCCGCAGGCAAATTCCAAAGCATTGCAGGCCTCGACCCTGACGAGATTCTCATGCGCTACGAGTGATTGTGCGGCCGAGATCCAGGCCAGCTACGTGCCATTCACTTCTGGCTCGTTATACCGATTGGACAAATCAAGCTTCCAGGCTTTGATCTGGCCGACATTGCGTGCGTCCAATGGTTCTAATTCCGCGAAGGATTCCTGTTCATCCTCATCCAATTTATGAAAAAACGAATTGCTCACCACGATTTGACCAGCTTTGGCAGAGGAGAGTAGCCTTGCCGCCATATTAATCGAGTCGCTTACTGCACCGATTCGCGTGCGACTGAACGGCCGTAAGGAGAGAATCTCGACATCACCAATAGTCAAACCGATATGAGCACCTCCAGTTGGCTGCAAGCGATCGATGCGGCGCTGCCAATGATCGGAGACTGAATCACCAATATCCAAAAGGGCCTTGGCTACCGATAAGCAATTCTCGATGGAAGCAGAATCTGCGTCCGGAATTCCGAAGAATGCCAGCACGGCGTCCCCCACGAATTGGTAAAGCATTCCGCCACCGTTGACAATTTGGTAGCGCGATTTGGTATAGAACGAAGTAAGACTCTCGCGAATGATTTCCGGATCAGGCGTGTCGCGCACAAAGCTCGAAAACGAAGAGAGGTCTGCCATGAGTACAGCGACGCCACGATACAACCCCGGAGGCAGAATCTCGCGAGGCGTTTTGCGTCCCTGTTCGCGAAGCGCACGCAGTCGAATCGCGCCCAAATGCCATAGCAGTTCAGCACGCAGGGGGTCATTGCGATAGACCGACAAAGATTCACCCCCAAACGCATGAAATCCAAGGGCACTTTCGATACGGTCTCGTACATCGAGGAGTTGTTGATCGGTAATGGTACCGATATTGACCCCCAGCCGATCATGAATTGCAGTTTGCAGATCCGATTCATTCCACACTTCTAATGTTAGTTGGGGGTTCATGCCATTTCTAATCGCCGCCTCGGTTTCGTTCCAATTCTCTCGAGTACTTGTGTCGATCACCAAAAGGACTTTCGAAGCTTCATTTGAAACGCATGTCTCAACCCCATATTTTCGCAGCAGATGGCGGACGAGCAAATTATCTGGATATCCAACTTTTACTTCAATGAAATAGGGTGGCGAGTCACAGGGTGCTATCCGGATATCGGCAAAGGTACTACGCGCACCAAGATGAAATTCGCGGTCAATTTTGACAGGCTTCAGTCGCTGATCGTTGCGCAGAACATCATGAAACAAACAGAGGTCGCAGCAAATATCTTCCAGAAAGAGTCGAAGCTCGGCTAAATAAGAGTCGCTCTTGTTGATTGATTGCGATATGTGTTGCATCGAGAAGGTTCAGCGATCACTTTTTTGGATCTCGGTTTGAATTCGCCTCGCAAATCGCGCAAATTCCCTACGAGCCAGAACAATTTCAAATCCTAACGACACTTGCCAGGGGAAGCAAGCAGGCGTTTGCTTATCCAGCTTAGACTCTCAAATTGTTCCCCACAGTTGCCTTGAATGGCACGGCGAGTACCGCCCCCGCGATGAAGCCGCCGATATGTGCCCCATAGGCGACACCCGTTTGATCGCCTCCCAGCATCCCTAGCCCGCTGATCACTTGAAAGCCGAACCACATCCCCACCGCCACATAACCCGGCACATCGGTCACGAAGCGGAATAAGAGCACCATCACCTGCCGATGCGGATGCAGCACAAGATACGCCCCCATCACGCCAGAGATCGCTCCCGACGCTCCCAAACTAGGAATCAGTGCCGACGGACCCGTCGCACTGACAAACACGTGGGCCAGTGAAGCCATCAACCCGCAAACGAGATAGAAAATCAAATAGCGCGATTTGCCGAGGTCATGTTCGATGTTGTCGCCAAAGATCCATAGAAACCACATGTTTCCCGCCAGATGCGCGAATCCACCATGCATGAACATCGCAGTGAGCAAGGTCAGATAAACGGGGATCGGTGTGGTGCGTAATCCCGGCATCACCACTTCCTGCACACCAATCGCTGTGTTCATCCGCACGGTCTTGTCCTCGGTCACCAAGTCATGCCCCGAGATGATCTCCGCCGGCACCGTTGCATAAGAGAGCGTGAAGTGATCGTTCTTGCCCATTCCTTGAAACACGACAAACACCAGCACGTTGCTCACGATCAAGGCGATGTTCACGATAGGAAACGTCGTGCGATCCGAGTTGTCGTCGCTGAGAGGGAATACCATGCAATTTTTCTGCGATCAAGGGGAGAGGCTTGGCACCTGAACTAGGTTGGCGTATTATCCGATAAACACAGCTAGTTGCACAAGATGAAGAGAACTTCGCGTCGAGCAACCTGCTAGCGCACATGAAGTCCAGTTCTTCGAGACGGCATCCGTGGGGTAGTCAACCTGGCTGTCTGAGTAGCGGTTCGCTCGCCTGAAAGTCTACGACGCGCAACCCTGTTAAACTTTTTGGGTAACTCTCATTGTACCGTCGCTTGAACGGCTTTCTCTCAGTCAGTGCCACTTCCTGCGGTCATCGAACGCTCCGTGCCATCGGTAGCGTGGTATATTTTCTTATCCACCACGGCGGCCTGCTTGGCGGCAGGTACTCACTCTCATGGAGGAGACGTTCGCTCTAGTGAACGGTACGTTTCGAAACACAATGGTCAGGCACAAAATCTTCTGTGTCGTAGTCTGTCTGTTGTTAAACAGCGGCTGTTCTCTTCTTCCCCGCAATAAGACGGTTTGGCAACCCCCTCGCTATGCCGAACCCGATGCAGATGGCATTGGTAATTGGTCGCTTGCCGTAGCCGAAGAAAGCTACGCGGCAGCAGTGCAGTCGGAGAGTGCCGGTTGTCCCAATTGCGTCGACCTCTACTATCAGGCAGCGACCACTAGTTGGCCCGTGCTTGAACGTGAACTGGCCAAGAGTGGCAAGACCTCTGTTCGCTCCGCCGAACTCCATCGCTCAGCGGTTGCCAAACTGCTCGTTACCGCCCAGCGATTCGGACGCTGGGATCCATGCCGCGGTGCCACGATTTCTACCGCCTGTGGCAAGACCATCTTGCCGACCACTTTTCAGGGATTTACCTGGAGACCAGAGGAATTTCAGCAACTCGAGCCCGCCGGCAACTATGCCTCGCCTCATCTGTCCCGCGCGTTCCGCAATGGGGGGCTGGGTGTCCCCTTGGTCGCTGTGCGAAACACTGCCAGCCCCCAGCCGTTCACCCAAGAAGAGCGGATCTTTGCCGCCACCGCCGTGCTTCGACCCGACGACTCGCAGTCAGGCTATCAACTCGAATTCCACGATCCCTTGCGAGAGTCCACCACAATTGTCGCAGGCAGCCAGGTTCCTTTGGCACACGACATCACCGCCCCGTTTGTCTTCGCCAGCCAAGGCGAGGATCGCCAGTGGCTTGATAACTTTCTTTGGCCAGGTGTTGCCGGTGACCGCGACGGGCTGTTCATGATCGAGCCCTTTCAGCCGGGCAAGATCCCTGTCATTTTCATTCACGGCCTGCTCAGCGATCCTGCCACCTGGATTGATGTGGTGAATGAACTGCGTGCCCATCCGGAGTTGAATAACCGCTACCAATGGTGGGGCTTCCGCTATGCCACCGGTGAGCCTTTCCTTACCAGTGCGGCCACCCTGCGTCGTCAGATGGTCCAGCTTCGACAGACCTACGATCCCACGCACTGCGATGACGCACTCTCGCATACGGTGCTTATCGGCCATAGCCTGGGAGGGTTGGTCGCCAAACTGCAGGTCACACAGAGCGGTGATCGACTTTGGCGGACCGTCGCTGACCGACCGCTGGCGAATGTCCTCACGACTCCGCAAACCCGTCGAAATCTACAGGAGGCCTTTTTCTTTCAGCCCTCATTTGCTGTGACGCGGGTCGTTTTTATTGGGACGCCCCACAAAGGGTCTGCTTGGGCGCGTCGACCGATTGGAAGACTTGGTTCGGCACTGGTCAAACCTTCGGCGAAATCTGAAGCAACCCACAGCCAACTTGTCTGTGACAACCCTGATCTCTTCACCGAGGAGCTGCAAAATCGCTTCCCCACGAGCGTAGACCTCTTGGAACCCGAAAGCCCCTTGTTGGCTGCCACTCGTGCGATGCCCTATTCCCCCACAGTGGCGTTGCACTCGGTTGTCGGCTACGGCCAATTCACTTGGAAAGGTGAACCTTCCGACGGCGTTGTCCCCGTTCCCAGCGCTCGCCTGATCGGGGTCCAAAGCGAGAAAGCCGTCGAAGCCAAGCATGAAGACTTGCACCGCGACCCCGCCACTGTCGCCGAGCTAGTTCGCATTCTTCACGACCACCTGCACCAGCGCGGACTCTACTGAGTAGCGAAGCTACACTTAGCCGAGACTCTCCCGGACTCGCGATGAGTGCGAATAGGTTGCAATGTAGTCTCGTTTAGAAAGACCTGAGCAATCCAGCTTCCGATTGTAGCGAATAGTTCAATAATTTGCTCCATCTCCAATAAAATGGTCCTTGCGTCTCAGCTAGCGTAAACTAAACCTATATTGTGGAACTAGAATTCACAAGCATCTCAACAAATACCAATTCTCAATAGGAAGGAATGCACGATGTCTACAGATTCGGATTTGCCGGCGACTATGTCACCCGAGGCGGTAAAAGAGTTGCATCAACTGCGTGATCACTGGTGGGCATTCTTGGCGCTTGGCATTGCCTTAGTGGTGATAGGATCGATTTGTATCATCCATCCATGCGTCGCTTCGGTAGCTTCGGTGGTGCTCTTCGGCTTTTTGCTATTGGCTGGTGGCATCGCCCAGATTCTCAGCTCTTTCTTGGCTGCCAAGTGGAGTGGGACTCTCATGCATTTGTTCGTCGGAGTACTGTACGGAATCGTCGGTTTCATGATTATCGACTCCCCCGCAGAAAATACCCTGCTCCTAACCAAAATCCTGGCCATATTCTTGATGATGGTAGGTCTTATCGACATCCTTTCCGCGCTCTTGCAGAGATTCCACGGTTGCGGTTGGGTGCTGCTCAACGGCGGCGTCACGTTCTTGTTGGGCCTCCTGATCAACCGCCAGTGGCCAAGTTCTGCGTTGTGGGTCATCGGCCTGTTCATCGGCATCGAGATGATCTTCAACGGCTGGACCTGGATCATGTTGGCCCTGACGATCAAGTCTCGCTCACAAGCTGCTTAGCGGCAGCGATAGTCTGTGAATTCATTGGGCTGGTCACTACTCAAAGTGACCAGCCTTTTTACTTTTCTTAGACCGATATTCTTAGTGTTAGCCACACTTGTGAGATCCTAAGCCGCGTCGCAAGGCTGACCACGAAACAGAGGATTTGAATTTCTACTTTGTTAACAGTTTCACGACCTCGGAGTGACCATTTCGAGTAGCAAAGTCTTGCGCAGTATCACCATCCACGTCGCGAACAGCAGTGTTTGCTTTGTGTTTCAGCAGAACATGCACTACTTCTACTTGCCCCTCAGCAGCCGCGTGCATCAGCGGCGTAAACCCCTCGCCCGTGTCGACAGCATTGACCTCGGCACCCGAGTCAATCAACAGCTTAACCTTCTCGACGTTGTCACCAGATAGTAGCATCTCCAGACTTTCGCTGTCACCAACCAAATCGTGGTCGCCGTTAACAGCAACGAATTATCTCTAACGTTTACTTCAGTCGAATAAGAACTTCGTTCCGACGCAAAGGGCCGGGGGTCCAGGGAGGGTCATAGCCAGCGTACTCGGCATCAGGCGCGCCGACCAACTTTTTTTCGTTTAGCCATTTTCGCAATCGTGCTTCAGCCTTCGCGGCTGAATTGCTATTCATTCGCCCAGCAAATCGAATGACGCCGAATCGTCCGCCAGGGCGTTTTCGAATGTGGACTCTCTCATTGCTCGGATTGGGCGCACCATGTTCGGCAACCTTCTTTGGAAGCACGAATCCCATCTGGCCCTGCTGCTCTTGGCCTTTGGGTTCCATGAAGACAGGCGTTGTCATCGCAACTTTCTGTTCTTGATCGTTAGCGCCACTAATAAATTCAAACAATGCCATGAAGCTTCCATCGTCGCCTGGCAATTTAAACTCCATGTTCGTAGTCGCCATGGTCAAATCTGGATATTCGCGGACTTCGAATGGAGTGGCTGATTCAATGACGGTGTACTCTGCCGATTCGTAGGCATCCCGTGCCGTCAATCTCCAAGCAAAGAAGGCAAGAGGGACGAATATAGCCGCCACACTTAGGCAAATCATAAGTTTTAAAGTCATCTTGGCTCCAAGTTAATCTGAGAGCAGGTCGCTCAGCATCACTCGCAAATCATAGTCACTCGTTTTGTAGGAGCGATGCCTGCAGAAAATCCCCTTGCGCAACTGGGTTTGGTCACGCTAGCTTTATGAGTTGACGGAATCTGTCGACTTCCCCTGCTTCAAATCAATTCGCTGAGACGACTGCTTGAAATCGTCCGCTTCCACAAGCGCGGAGGGACATACTTCATGATCGCCACATTGATGGCACACCACACGAATTAAATCCGAGCCTCCAAGCTTGAGTTGCTGTTCCTGGCATAGTTTGTAGAGCTGCTGTAAGTGGACACACGACATGGCTAGACTCCTTTGGCTAGTGTTCAATCTAGGGAATTATAGCAGGTTTCCCGCATAAGGCGTGCCCCTAGTTTTGGGACAAAAATTCCGATACGGAATCCGTGAATGCCTGCGGTTGTTCCCAATGAATCGAATGGGCAGCGTTATCAATTGTCCGGAGAGAGGCCCCAGGGATCGCCTGTGCCAAATGGGTACATACTTCGAAGGGAAATAAGAGGTCTTCTCGACCACTGATCACCATCGTCTTTGCAGAGATTGTGGCCAGATCGTCGGTGCAGTCAAAACTCGCTAAGGCCTTCACTTGGTTTCCTAAAGCAATCGCACTCTGAGGGTAAGGGTAGTCGAGCGCATAGCGGACCGCTTCATCGACGGCCACTTGATTATCGAAGAACTGGCGAGAGAAGAACCAAAAGAACAAGTTTCGGTACCAAAGTCTTGAGTCCATTCCTGATTCCAAACAGGACACCCAATTGGAAAAAAGTGCATTGTTGCGTGAGGAGCTGGATGCTGATGTACTTGCAAGGATAAGCTGATTGACCCACTCAGGGTAACGAATGGCGAGATCCAAGGCGATAAAACCACCCATGGAATGGCCAAGCAGATTAACGTAGGACAATCCCAGATGCCTGATAAGCCCAACGCAATCGTCAGCAATCTGCGAGATGCTTATCTGGGTGTCCTGAGGCCTCGTTCTGCCAACGCCCCTGTTGTCGAATGTTACGACAAAGTGGCGGCTGGATAAATCCTCAACGACAGGCTGCCAACTTTGGGAGTCGCTAGCCAGCCCAGCAACGAGCACCAGCGGCACGCCTATGTCATGAGTTTCGCCATGAATTTCATAGTAAAGATCAATGCCATGAATGTCAGTGATTGGCATCGCAAAAATTCAAGTCCGGATTATTCATCAGTCCCAGTGCGCTCGCAGAGGGTTGGAAGGGACAGGGGTGGCACGGAAGAATTAAAGACCCCTGAAAATCAGGGGTCAAAAAATATGAGCCCGGCGGGACTCGAACCCACGACCCACGGATTAAAAGTCCGTTGCTCTACCAACTGAGCTACGGGCTCATACGTCTCAGTCAACGCCTGAGAACCAGAGCCCCAAAGTATAGTCCCCTTATGGCCCGTCGGCTAGCCGTCTCTTGGCACGGATTGCCGGGAAAAAAAGTAATACTCCCTGGCAACCTCGGCAGCGAACCCAATTCATAATTCAAAAGATACTTAAACAGGAATAAACTGAGACATGAGCGCGGCCCTAGGCCGCGCTGATGTCTCGGTTCGCTCCTGTTCTATGTTCTGGGTTGCGACCAGTGACTGTGCCCTGATCCTTTCACGGGAAATTATGCTATGCTAAGCACGTCGCATCTGATTGGGAACGCGGGAATGAGAGGAATCGGGATTCCTTCCTCCCATTCCTTCGCCAAGTTTCCCTAGTGCTGAGTGATTGCAGGTCAGTGAATAATCACTGACCGCAATTGCAATCGCTGGTTGCCATCGGATCTCCCATTATCATCGGTGCGCTGCCGTCGTAGCCATAGCTCACTGCCGAGCCGTCAACACCGCATTGATCACAAGGCTGCGGACAGCAGCTCGGTTGGCAACAGATAGGTGCACAGCGATGTACACTCCCTATCATTGGAGTGGCACTGGCACGATTGCGGAATCCAAACATGTTGCGACAACTGCCGCAGCCGGTAGCGTTGAGGATCAGCACGGCGGCTGCTATCAAAAATAATGTCTTCTTCATCTCCTGCTTTGTCCCGCTTAAGGGGACGCTCCGTTCACGTGGTTTGCCCAAGGCAATGGTGCTCGCCAGCCACGAACGCATGTTCGCAGTAGGCAGGCAAAGATTTCTCCACGCAAGCATTCCCTGTAGAGTGGCGTTTGGCAAACATCGCGGTGACATTTTGCCTCATTTTTGCACCCTATCGTAACCTGCTTGCCGTTTATGGCGAATGTGCGATCTGCTGCCGCGCGATTGTTCCAACAAAAATGATTGTTTCAACAACCGCTGCCGTTTACGATGGAAGTGACTCTGCAACGTGACACGCTTTTACTGACTCGAAAATAGGACATGTACTGCACGCCAAAAGAATGGGATGCAGATGAATCCAGCAAGACCTCTCTTGCCGAAAACAATTTCATCTCTCAGCGACGCCGAGGCACCGAGACTAACCCTATTGCTGCTCTGCTGTCTCCGCACCTCGGCAAGCAATTGAAACTATTCCTGGTTGCGGCAGTAGGCTGCCCTGGGTTCTTCCGCGTACTATTGCTTTCCTCCATCGACTTAAAATCTGGTACCCGAGATGAAATCACATTCCGCAAGTATCCTGGCTATGGTGCAAATGGCCGTCGGTATAGTGATTTTGGCGATGGTTCTGCGAACTTGGCTGGTGATGGGCCTCATCGAGCCGGTCTCGGTGGCGGGAAGCTCCATGGCGCCGACTCTGCTGGGACCCCATGTGGCGGTGCAGTGCAAACGCTGCCGACATCCATTCAACGTGGGCGTGGAGTTTGCCGTAGAAACATCCCAAGCCGCGTGCCCTCAGTGCGGCTATCCAAAAAACTCGCTTATCAAATTGCCAGTGTTGCGTGGCGATCGGCTAGTCATCGACCACACGGCGTTTGCTTTTTGCATTCCCGAACGCTGGGAACCCGTGGTGTTCGTCTCACCTGCAGACGCTGGCAACCTGGTCGTCAAGCGAGTCGTTGGCCTCCCCGGCGAAACAATCCAACTCCGCAATGGGGAAATCTGGATCAACGGTCGGATAACGAAGAAGTCTTTCTCCACACAGCGTGCCCTACGCCGCTTGGTACATCTCGAAACTTCTGCCGCCCAGCGATGGCAAGGAGACGGTTGGACTAGGAACAACGAGACGTGGAAATGTGAATCCCAAGACGACTGGCAATGGCTCAGTTATGTTCATCCGGAAGAAAATCCAATAACCGACGACTCAGCCTACAACGCCGGTCTGACGCGCCGCTTGTTTGCCGTGCATGATCTTTGCCTCACGACTAGATTGCGAGTTCTCGGAGACGGCTTCTACGGGACTCGCATCAATGATGGTGAGCAAGTTTGGGAGATTCAACTAAGACCAACCTCGGGCAAACTGGAATTACGCTTGGGAGGAATCCTTCTGAGTAGCAAACAACTCTCCCCTGAATCCACGTTGGCCTTGCAACAAGGAGAGGTTGGCTTAGAAATCTCCAGCATGGATCAGCAATTATTGGTAGCCATAGATGGTCGCCTGGAATTCACGTACAGAAGGGGGGCGGCCAAGAATTCGACGGGGCTAAGAAACTCCCATCCTCTTTTTTCAATGGGAGCGAAATCTCTCACCTCGAGCCTGCGTGATTTACGGATTTACCGAGACGCCTATTTTGCGTCCCGCGAGGAATCACTGAACCTCGAAGGGCCAATGATCCCCATCACTCTTGGCGAGCGAGAGATCTATGTCTTGGGCGACAATGTGCCCGTCTCACTCGATAGCCGCCAATGGGGGCCACTGCCGATGCGATTCTTAGTTGGCAAACCGCTAGGAGTCCGTTGACATCGACGAAATGGCTAAGATTGTGAAAATGGGCTTTGGGGAGGCTTTCCTGGGCTTGCGTGTCCGTAATCTCTATCCCCCGTACATGCTCCGCTCTGCCGAGTAGGTCTCGGCAGGCACGTCGCGGCTAACCAGCAAGTGCATCGTTCTATGTTTCATTGCACAAATGTCCGCTAGCACCCCAACTCTGCGGAGTTTCAAGTTTCCCGCCGAACGGAATTTGGCTATATTGCCCCCTCGCCGACGAATAGAATCTATCGACCGAAGAGTCTGACCCAGTATTGAACCCTCACCCCCAGAATTCATGGCCAAGAAAAATCCCCCAAAATACCGACGCCCTCAGCCGACCTCCGCTCCACGCCCGGCCCCCACAATGCATGAAGAGGTCGCTCCCTCCAGCAGTGGCACGGTGGCCTTTCGTGAGACCATCGAATCGATCGTGATCGCCTTTGTGCTGGCGTTCCTGTTCCGCACTTTCGAAGCCGAGGCGTTCGTGATTCCCACCGGTTCGATGTCCCCTTCCCTGCTGGGGCAGCATAAAGATGTGAAGTGCAGCGAGTGCGGCTACCGCTTTCGCACGACCGCCAGTACCGAGGGTGAGGATCGCGATGCCCGTTTGGCCCGCCTGCGACAGCAGAATGTGACACCCCAAGAACGAATGCATTTGGAACGAGAAATTGCGGGGGCCGAGGTACTCGCCGGCATGTGCCCCATGTGTCGGCAGACGATGCTTTACCGCACGGACGACTTGCCCCCTGGTTTGCCACCGTCGGTGGACACCGAAAATGTGGTCGCCGAACCGAGCTATCCGGGCGACCGTATTCTGGTGAATAAATACAGTTTCGGATTTCGCGATCCGAGGCGATGGGAAGTCGTCGTATTCAAATTCCCCGGCAATGGGGAGATGAACTACATCAAGCGTCTGGTCGGCTTGCCGGGAGAGGTGCTACAAGTCTATCAGGGCGATATTTTCATTCGGCCCGAGGAAGAAGGTGCCGAATTTAAGATCGAACGTAAGCCGCCGCACAAGGTGAAAGCGATGCTCCAGCCGGTACACAACACCGATTTCGATCCGCTGATCTTGCACAATGCCGGTTGGCCTCTGCGGTGGAGCGATGCGAACGGAGGTTGGCAAACGGAGGTCGAGCCGGACGACTTAAACATCATTCAGCGCCATAAGTTTGTTTCCACCGATCCCCCTGCCGACGCACCTGTGTCGTGGTTACGTTACCAACATCTGCTGCCGGATGACAATGATTGGACCGTAGCCCGGCGGTTTGCCGACCAGGGCAAGTATGTCGGGACGACTAAGGAGCAGTGGCTCGCGGGAATTCGGCCGCAACTTATCTCCGATTTCAATCCCTACAATGCCCGCATCCTGCGGGCGCAGCTCATGAATCGCGGCCCGTTGCAGATCGAACCCCATCTGCTAGGGATGGAGTGGGTCACGGATCTGGGGGTGCAGTGCGATGTCGATATTCACGAGGCGCAAGGGGAATTGCTTCTGGACCTCGTCAAAGCAGGCAAACATTTTACTTGCCAGATCGACCTCAAGACGGGCAAAGCCACACTGAGTATCGATGGGCTCTCGGATTTCGCCCCAACCGCTCAGACTCCGCTTTCTGAAGCTGGCAACTATCGACTACAGTTTGCCAACGTCGACGATCAGCTCCTCTTGTGGGTTGATGACAAGCTCATCTCGTTTGGTGAAGACGGTGGTGCGGCGACTTACGATGCCGACCAGGTATTCGGCGGCCGCGAGAATGCGATTCCGCAAACCTCCGAGAGTGATCCAGGAGATCTCTCCCCGGTAGGAATCGGTGCCCGTGGTGCTTCGCTCACCATCAACCATCTCGAAGTGCTCCGCGACATTTACTATATCTCGGCCAGAGCCAGTGATAATCCAGTGCGCGCTAAATGGAGCGGACTGGGCTATCACCTCGACTACGATCAACCCGACGAAGAAGTCCAACTTGCGGATGGAACGAATTTGCCTCCGCTGAGTTACGACCGTCAGTTGTTCTTCGATCCCAGCACATGGCCCCGATTTCTGACCCGCCACAAACGCACCTTTCCTGTGGAAGAGGGGCAGTACTTTGTCATGGGAGACAACAGCCCCGAGAGCCTCGACTGCCGGTTGTGGAAACACGGAAACGACCCCAATGCTGTTCCCGGCGGAGCCTATTTGGATGCACGATTAATGACTGGTGATGCCGTTTGCGTATTTTGGCCCCATTCCTGGGGGAGTATTCCCGGAATCAAACAACTACCTGGTTTCCCCAACTTTTGGGATATGAGAATTGTGAGATAGTCGAGAGCTGACAGCCGAGAGCCAATCATTCCTCTGGGTCTTGTCTCTAAGCTCTTGTCTCTCTGCTTTTCCGTCATGGTCATGGAGGACGAACGTGTCACTACTGAGAGCAAGTGGATTGGTTAAGAGCTATGGCCGTCGCCGTGTGGTTGATGGTGTCGACTTTGCCGTCGAGCAGGGCGAGATCGTTGGTCTGTTGGGACCCAATGGTGCTGGCAAGACAACCTCCTTTCGCATGACCTGCGGGATGATAGAACCGGATTCAGGGCAGGTCTTGCTCGGTGGGCAGGACGTGACTGATTGGCCCATGTATCGCCGTGCTCGGGATGGGGGCATGGGCTACCTGTCCCAAGAATCGAGCGTCTTTCGCAAACTCTCCGTGCAAAACAACCTGCTTGGCGTGATGGAGATGCTTGGCATCGATCGCAAGACCCGCCGCCAGCGCTGCGACGAGTTGCTCGACCAATTCGGAATTGCCAAACTCCGCCGCAGCAAGGCCCACCAACTCTCCGGAGGTGAGCGGCGTCGATTAGAGATCGCCCGCTCGCTAGTTTCCGATCCCCAAATCATCCTGCTCGACGAACCCTTTACCGGCATTGACCCGGTAACCATCGCCAGCATCCAAGAGATCATCCGCGACCTGCGATCCCGGGGCATCTCGATCCTGATCACCGACCACCAGGTGCGCGAGACGCTGCAAATCACCGACCGCAGCTACGTTATCCGAGCTGGACAAGTCCTCTGCCATGGCACGCCCAACGAGGTTCTGCAAAACCAAGAGGCCCGTAAGCATTACTTTGGCGAAGGCATGGAAATGACCCTTGCCGGCCCGCATTCAGCGGCCGAGAGTTCCGCCGAAGCGCGACTAGCAGCACTCCGCGAGCGGATTTCGCATCGTTTCAGTGCCACGGACGACCCCCACGAAGGTGCAGCGTAATTGTTTGAGGTTGCGCATAATTCATTCCATGCCGACGGCCATTAAGTTGGTTTCTCTCGAAGTTCGCACCTCCTCAAAACTCTTGCTACAATATCGCCATGAGCGAAACTTCTCCTGTTCATGGGCCTGCTGCCAATGGCGCACCCACGAATAGCACACCCACCAATGACGCCGTAGAATCGAATTCCGCACCCGATGCCCCGCCGCCGTTGCGGAGCGTGCATACCTCGAACCTGCCACAGATTTTTGCCGAGGGAGGCTTCTCGCTGTTGGTAACCACCTACCAGGCGGGCAAGCTCGTGCTCTTGCGGAACGATAAAGGGGTGCTCAACACCCACTTTCGCAACTTCCTCAAACCAATGGGCCTGGCCGTTCACGGGGGGAAGCTGGCGATCGGCTGCAGTATTGACGTCTGGGAATTTCACAATGTACCGGCGGTCTGCAAGCGGCTCGATGGCCACGAAGAAAACAAAGGCACGGATTTTCACCACGACGCCTGCTTCCTGCCCCGCCGCAGCCACACCACGGGCGACGTACAGATCCACGAAATGGCCTGGATCGACGACGAACTGTGGTTCGTCAATACGGCATTCAGTTGCCTCGCCACTCGCAGCGAACTCAACAGTTTCGAACCTCGCTGGCGCCCCAAATTTATCACGGAATTGGTCCCCGGCGACTATTGCCATCTCAATGGGTTGGCGACACGCGAAGGCCGAATCCGTTACGTAACCGCGTTGGGGGATACTAATACACCCGGTGGCTGGCGGGAAAATAAACGTGACGGCGGCATTTTGATCGACGTCGACTCGAACGAAATCATCGTACGTGGCCTCTCGATGCCCCATTCGCCGCGCTGGTATCGCGACAAGCTTTGGCTCTTAGAATCGGGCAACGGCACCTTCGGCACCGTCGATCTGGCAACAGGAAAATACGAACCGATTGCCGAGTTGCCCGGCTTCACCCGTGGCATCTCCTTCCTGGGTCCGCTCGCATTCATTGGGCTTTCACAAGTCCGCGAGTCTGCCGTCTTCAGTGGCATTCCGTTGGTTGAACGCCTGGAAGAACGCACTTGCGGCGTCTGGGTCATCAACATCGAAACCGGGCAAACGGTCGCCTTCTGCCGCTTCGAGGACGCTGTGCAAGAAATCTTCGCAGTCGAAATGCTAGGCGGTAGCCGCTTTCCCGATCTGATCAATCATGATGTCGAACTCATCGGCCGATCGTACGTGCTAGGGGACGAAGCCCTCGCCTTGGTCCCTGCCGACCTCCGCGCCGGTGCGCCCAAACGCGATTCTTAGCACGCCCCCTATCCTTGCCGCCGGCGGAAGCCCGCAGTTTATCTTTGTGGCAGATTCTTCGATTCCATTTTTAACTGTTTTCCTGACGCAACACCATGGTTTTTGGCCTGGTCTTTGCTAAACTACGGCCTGGAACAGTGTTTCTTTTACTTCGCGTTTTTGGCTCCTCCATCCGGTGGATATGAATACACCTGCCCGCACCGTTTTCGTCACGGGTTGCTCCACCGGAATTGGTAGGGCCACCGCTTTATTGCTTGCCGAGAACGGCTTTCGTGTTTTCGCTGGTTTGCGTGGTGCAGAGCAAGCGGCTGGACTCGCTAGCGCTGCAAAGGGCAATCTCACCACGCTGCTCATCGACGTCACCAAAGAAGCCGACATCTCCCGAGCGGTGGCAGAAATTCAAACGGCCAGCCCCGAGGGTCTCTACGCGCTGGTGAACAATGCCGGTGTTGGCCTGGCAGCGGCCACCGAACTCACGACCGCCGACGAGTTGCGAAATCTTTTCGAGGTAAATGTTATTGCACCTCTGCGAATGATCCAGCACTTTCTTCCCATGCTCAGGCAAACCGAGGGTCGAATCGTCAACGTATCGTCGATGAACGGAACTCAGGCGTTGCCTATGGTGGGTGCTTACTCGGCAAGCAAGTATGCTCTTGAGGCGCTTAACGATACCTTGCGGGTGGAACTTCGTCCTTGGCGGATCAAGTTAAGCCTCATCCGACCAGGACAAGTCCGCACGCCGATTTTCAAGAAAACACGCCAGCAAATCGAGGAGCGTCGCGACAAGATCCCCGCTGAATTGTGTCCCACCTACCGCGACTTTTACACACGCGCTGCAGAATTCAACGAACGGGGAGCCAAATCGAAGACCACTCCTGAAGACGTCGCCCAAGTCATACATCGCGTCCTCAATGCCCGTTGGCCAAGAGTCCACTACCACGTCGGCCTCGATGCCCACGGCATGAATCTGCTGCGGTATGTCCATCCGAAACTGGTAGACCGCGTCCTTGCCCGTCTCATGGGATTGCTCAAGAAAGCGAAGAGCTGAGAGTCAAGAGTCGAGAACCAGAATTCTGGCTCTAGTCTTTCCGCTCTAGACTTTCTACCACCTGCATTACTTCCTTGCTGTCGGCAGTTGGGTTGACCGAGGTGTTCTTGTAGGCAATGGTCCAGTCCTTGTCGATCACGAACGTCCAGCGGCTGGAGGTAACACCGCGCTCGAGCGTGAACTGTTTATCTCCAACCTTGGCGTTGATCGTGCCTCCCTCGCCAGTCTTTACGCCAAACGCCTTGGCAATTTCGCCTGCGGGGTCGGCCAGCAACGTAAAGTTCAGATCGTGCGCTTCCTTAAAGTGCCGATGGTTCTCGGCTGTATCGCCACTGATGCCGATCACCTGCACATTGCGTTCGCTAAAATCCTGCATCGCATCGCGGTAGCTGCAAGCCTGCTTGGTACAGCCGCCGGTCATATCGGCCGGATAGAAATAGACGACCAGGATTTTCTCACCCGCCACGTCAGTAGACTTAAACTCCGTGTTGTCATCCACCGTCCCCGAGAAGGTGGGGGCCTGGTCGCCGACGTTGAGGTCGACCGGCTGGTCAGCAGCCTGGGTAGTTCCCCAGACGCAAGACCATGTGAAACAAGCGCTTAGGACAAATACGTAGCTTTTCATGATAATTCTCTCCGTTTGTTTGTGAAATTTAAGTTTGCAGCCAAGTGGCAACTAGCTTACAATCCTATGCGTCTGCTCAGATGCGCGCCTAGTGAGCAAAAGGCACGACAGGGGCAAGCAGCACGGAACTTGAGGCGACGATGGTCTTTTTTGCCCTTTTCCTCCAGGCAAGCCGAGTCGTTCCCGTTTTTGAAACGAGAACCTGCCTTTTGGGCGATTGGATTCTGAGCAACCCTCAGCCCCTGTGATTCCCTTCGATACCCAAGTCCGCAGGTTTCATTCTTCCTGCGGCTATTATTCCTTGTTTCATTTCTGTTATTCTTTCTTCTCATCGGAGGACCTTTTCATGGCATGCACTCGCCAGTCGCGCCGCTGCGCGCGAGAAACCGCCCCATTCGTTCGCTCCCCTTATGCCCGCCGTCTTCGCTGCGAGCAACTAGAAGTTCGCCGCCTGCTCGCACTGATTACCGTCACCACCGACCAGGACGTGGTTGACTTCAACGACGGCGTCACCTCACTGCGCGAAGCCATCTTCGCAGCGAACATAGTTCCCGGCGCTGATGAAATCCAATTCGACTTCGGCCACGACGGCCCGGCGACGATTCTCCTCACCCAAGGTGAATTACAGATCACCGATTCGCTGACGATTAAGGGACCGGGGGCGGAGTTGTTGACGATTGATGCGAGTGGTAACGATCCGACTCCGGACGAGAACAACGGTGATGGGAGTCGAGTGTTTGTAATTGATGATGCGAGTTTTTCACAGATTGATGTCACTTTCGACTTTTTGACTGTGACCGGTGGAGACGTCGGCGACCCAAATCTTGCTTTTGGGAATGGCGGAGGTATCAGTTCGGCTGAAAACCTACAAATCCTTAGAAGTAAAATCACCGACAATTTTGGGAAATTTGGTGGGGGCATCTACAGCACCGGTAAGCTATCTGTGAGTGACTCCGAGTTTTTCAACAATTCAGCGATAAATGATGGCGCAGGAATCAATGCAACTGGAGGCATAGTAACTATAGAGCGTTCTCTTTTTCTGGATAACTCTACCCCTTGGAGAGGTGGGGGCATACATTTGGAACGTACACAATTCCTAGTTAATAGTATCAATCTGATCGATAACACGGCTTCTGGAGGAGCAGGAATTAGCATCACCGATAGCAGAGGTTCATTACTCGGTGGAAGAATTGAGGGTAATCGAAGTACATTTTTTGGTGCGGGCATTCATATTTTTAGCTCCACTGTGACAGTTTCTGATTCATTCATTTCTCATAATGTAGCTGGTTCCGGAGGTGGCGGTTTATCCTTCGCAAGGGCTGGAGCAAGTTCATCCTTAACAGTACTCCGCTCAACTTTTGTTGGTAACATCGCTCAAGGCAATGGAGGAGGTGGCCTAAGCATATCTGATGGAAAGGCACAGATTATTGATAGTTCCATCACAGGAAACGAAACAGCACATGTCGGTGGTGGAATTCAAACAGCTGGAACGGCATTCAAAATCATCAGATCGACCATTACCGGAAATACTGCTCGATTAGAGAGTCCGTTCGGTTCAGGCGGAGGAATTGCTATTCAATATGCCAGTGTAAGTGGACGTGACAATGTGTTGGATTTAGATAATTCGATAATCGCGGCAAATTCAGATCCTGAGGGGATAGCACCTGATATCGCTATGATGACAACCCCTAGTCTTATGCCACGTATCAAGCTTTCTACTCAATTCTCACTGATTGGTGACAATTCCGGCACAACCCTCACCGAAGCCCCGATAGGCTCGCCGAACGCCAATGGCAACCTCATCGGCGGACCCATCAACGGGATGATTGATCCCCTTCTCGCACCGCTGGCCGACAATGGCGGGCCGACACTCACACATGCACTCCTTCCCGGCAGTCCGGCCCTCAACATGGGTGATCCGAATGCCGTGGCGGGGCAGAATGGGGTGCCGCTGTTTGACCAGCGCGGGGCACCGTTCGGCCGAGTGGCCGGTGGACGGATTGATATCGGCGCTTTCGAGGCCGGGCCGTTGGTGGTGGACACGCTCGTCGACGAAAACGATGGCGACTATTCGAAGGGTGATTTCTCCTTGCGCGAAGCAATCGAGTTGGCCAACCGCATTGCCGGAGCAAACACGATCGAGTTCGATCCCATCTTTGCTGCCATCGCTGGCCCGCTCCCGGCGACGATTCGACTCACGATGGGCGATCTGAAGATCACCGACTCGCTTACGATCAACGGCTTGGGGGCGGATTTGTTGGTGATCGATGCCTCCCAGGATCAAGGAAGCATTTTTCTCGTCGATGATCAGAGCTTGAATTCGCAAATCGAGGTGACAATTCGTGGTCTCACGCTTACCGGGGCATCAAACTCCGCGATACGGTCCGTGGAGAACCTGACCGTCGAATCGAGTATCCTACGGGGAAATGTGGGATTCAATGGTGGGGCCATTAGTGTTAACGCAGGCAAGGGACAAGCATTGCACGCCAAGCTGACAGTGCGCAATACGTCGGTCGTCGATAACGAAGCGACCAGTTCTGGCGCTTCCAATGGTGGAGGGATTCTCTTTTGGGGACGCTCCGGGGAGTTAATAGTCGCCGGCAGCACGATACAAAACAATAGGGCCGGGTTCGCAGGGGGCGGTATCGCGGTCATGGGTTTCGACAATCTGGTGCAGATCTCCGACAGTGTGATTGAAGGGAATCAAGCTCGCGACGGTGGCGGAATTCGCATTTCCGACGACAACGCCAATCACGCAAGCATCGAGCGTACCTTTCTTTTGGTAAACACGGCGATCAATTCCGGAGGGGGAATCGCCATTTCCGCTAAGCCCGTTACGATTATCGACAGTATAATCTCCGACAATCGTGTCACCTCGCCAAATTCAAGGAGCGGAGGAGGAGGAGTTTGGGTTTCGGGGGGTGAGGCTTTGAATATCGTCGCATCGACAATTAGCGATAATACCTCCACTTCCAGTGGGGGTGGAATACTACTGAGCAAAGCTTCCGCGAAGATTCTCGATTCAACGATCAGTGACAACACTGCAATCGGCAGAGGAGGAGGAATCAACAGCGTGAGCGGTATGAAACTTGATATCCAGGGAACGGCTATTTCAGGTAATTCCTCAGGCCTCTTTGGGGGGGGCGGCATCTACGCCTCGGGAATCTTCTCTACCACGGGAAACGCTTTCTCCATCACGGACTCGACAATCAGTAATAACTCCACGCTCGGCAGTGAAGGAGGTATCGGCACGAGCGCCAGTCAGATGCTTGTCTCGAATTCCACGATCAGTGGCAATCAAGCCAATGGCTCGGGTGGAGGTATTTCACTCAGTCGCAGTCCAATTGAGACTGTGGTTGTTCACAGCACCATCACCAACAACACCTCCGATGCCGACAACAATGGCTCTGGCAGCGGCGGTGGCATATCGGGCGGTCCTGTTTCGCTCGACCACACCGTCGTTGCCGGTAATCACGACAACAGCGGCACCGCCCACGACATCGCTGGGGTATTCAACTCGATCTATAGCCTCGTCGGCTTCGGTGCCCAGTTCCTCGGCCCACTGGCCGACAATGGCGGTCCCACACAAACCCACGCACTTTTGCCCGGGAGCCCGGCCCTCAATGCGGGTGACCCGACGCTCGTCCAAGGCCAGGCCGGGTTGCCGGAATTTGATCAGCGCGGTGCACCGTTCGCTCGTGTCGTCGGTGGCCGGATCGACATCGGAGCTTACGAATCGCAACCAGCGGGTGGCTCTCTCCATGCTGATTTCGATGGAGACAGCGACATCGATGGACGTGATTTTCTCATCTGGCAGCGCGGGTTTGGTATCGGTCAAGTTGCCCTGCTAAGCGACGGCGATGCCACTGGCAACCAGGCCGTCGACGAGAATGACCTGGGCGTCTGGCAGGCAACGTATGGTTCGGAGGTGTCTCCCATTAGTTCGCAGCTTTCAGCCCAAGACGCGGCAATCGAATCTTTCGCCAATCTGTCTGCGGGCGTGCCGGCGTTGTTTGCAGATCGCGAGACGGCCCACTATGGCTCAACGCTCACGGAAAGTAGAATTGAAGTCGCTGAGATACTCGGCTCCCCCGAAAACCAGCCTGAATTGCGAAGACACGAGCGATTCTTTCCGCCGATCTACTCCAGCGAGCGACCAATTGATAGCGACTCACCTCACGGCACTCTGACAGAATTCACAGCCGCGTTAGACGAAGTTTTTGCCAGTTTGTAACTCAACAACTACCGGCTTAAGCGGTAGGTTTGGAGGGAACTATCGTGAGCTACGGACTGACGTCCTTCGCTCACGAAAAAGGGAATTCCCGTGAGGAGGGTGGTGCTGTCAGCGCAGAGAGCAAACCGCTTTCCTCCGCTCCGCCGCCGACAGTTTCACCTACCTGATGCGATTCATCTAAATGTGGATAAATCTGCTACGAGCCAGCAGAACTACCCACCCGATCACAAACGGACGAACCTAATGGCGAGGGTTTTAGACCCATCGTTGGGCAAGAAAAGCAGAACCGAACTTCTGTGCGTTTCTGCTGGATTCAATAACTGCTCCACCAAACAAACACCCGCTCCCAGTCTGCTCCGCAACTAATACCGTGAACGGTTACCTTCCTACCGCGACGCCAAGCCGTAGACGCGTTGGACTTGGAGTTCGTAAGCGCCCTTCACCCCCATTGGAACTGATGGGATCCCCGTTAAGATTATCGCAAACATTTCTGCGTCCAAGGTGCTAAAATGAAAGTAAAGTTGCATTATACTTTGTATCCATGGGCCGCTCCTTCCCTGAAATGGTAAACTTACCTGGATAACATGCTTTATCGCACGAAGGACAGCCTATTTCTCTACGAGTGGTGAGAAATCTGGGCTAGGATCTGGGTCTGGTCCATTTTTCGGCTGCCAAGTAATGAGTTGCAACAGCATCAGATAGTGACCCCAAAAATGGACCAGACCTTTTCACCCTGTGAGTTGGAAATCCTCTACGAAGATGGACCTTGCCTGGTTGTGAACAAAGCCGCCGGAGTGCTCACGCAAGCCCCGCGCGGCATCGACAGCATGGAGGTCCGCGTTAAGAATTATTATCGCTTGCAAGAGCGAAAGCCGGCCGACGCGAATATCTACCTTGGCATCACCCATCGCATGGATCGGCCCACGACAGGGGCCCTCATCTTTGCCCGGCATGTCCGCGCAGCTCAGCGGATCTGCGCCCAGTTTGCAGACCGGACGGTGAGCAAAACCTACTGGGCGTTCGTTGAGGGGCACGTCACGCCCGACGAAGGAACCTGGACCGACTACCTCCACAAGCGTCACGGCATACCGCAGCCTCAAATCGTCACCACTGACCACCCGGCAGCCAAACACGCCATACTGCACTATCGAGTCGTGTGGCAAAACGATTGGGGTACCTGGCTGGAGATCGAATTGGAAACCGGCCGCACCCATCAGATTCGCGTGCAAGCCGCCTCGCGGGGCTTCCCCGTCGCCGGCGACGCAGACTATGACAGTCAGCACACCTTCGGCCAGCCAAAGGAAGATCCGCGGGAGCGGCAAATTGCACTGCATGCAAGGCAGATTTCGTTTCGCCACCCGATGAAGCAAGAATCGGTGAACGTCATCGCACCGCTATCGGCAGTCTGGGACGAGCTCGAGTTACCCCCGGAACTTCTTTAACCGCGATTTAACAAATCGGCGGTTTGCTCCCACTCACGATTAACCAGGAATCCACCCCGCCGCTTCCATCGCTTGATAGATCCAAGGTTGTGTCCAGGGATTCCAGGTCGGAAAACTAGCCGAAAGCACTGAGACCAAAAGCAGCAGACGGCAGCAGAACCTTCCACCCCGTGAAACGCCAAGGGCATCTACTGCTGGCAACATGCCCCACAACCAAAGTGGTGCGAACCAAAACATCCAGCGAAAACCGCTTGTCATTCCACCGTAGTTCCGATCCTCTAGCGGTCGAAGTCCCAAGTAGAATACCAGGCAGATTATCGACACGCCTGCGATTCCTGCCGCGAGTTGTCGTTCTGAAGTGTTTGGAGAACGCCACCACATCACCAGACCTGCGACGGTCAACAGCCACACGGGGGTCAGCGAAAACACGCCGTGGTGGCCCAAGAGGGAGTGCCAGGCGTACACCCATTTGGAAGGTTCCCCCCGGTCGATCCCTTGGCGATTGGCCCAATAGCTCTCAATTTCAACTCCGTCGATGGTGTAGGTGTATTGATACCAATTTTCCTCGTTGTCTTCAGCATAGCGATGTGCGTAAGGAGGCGACCAAGTGCCATGGGCGGCGTAGTTGGTGCCGAAGTGGGCGGCGGCAACCACCAGTGCTGCGGGCAGAAAACCGGTCAACCAGGCATTGCGGTCCCGGAGCAGGAGAGCTAAGGCAATCAGGGCAAACATGGCGAGGGCGGGGAGTTCGTTGGCTGCGGTGAAGGCTGCCGCTAAGCCGCAAGCAGCGTAGTGTCGGCGACACGTTGAACCGTCGCACCAGATTTTGGTGAAGAAGCTGAGAGTTACAGCGACACTTACGGCGCCGACGATATGATTGTTCAGAACGACGGCAAACGTGGTAAGCATCGTCGCAAAACATGCCGCTGCGACAATGAAGAGCCGACCCCAATCGGTCCGGCCAAACCGCTCCGCAAGCTGGGCGACGATGAAGAACATCCATGCCAGGGGAATGATGTTTACAGTCAGCAGCATCAGTCGACCGACAAAATACGGATGTTCCTCGAGTGTCATGCCTGTGAGTTTGTTGATCACCCAATACTCACCGGCGAGCAACGTGATCAACAGCGGCGGCTTGCTCGAATAGAGATGTAACTCGCCATCGCCACCCCGATGCTGCACCATGTCGATTGTGTTCCAGACGTTTCGATCAAGCAACTCGTCGATTTCATAGGTTCCCAGTTCGACCAAGGCGCGAACTGCCAGCCAGCGACTGCGGTCGTTCGCACTCAAGAAAGGTCGTTGCAAAGTCTGCTCGGCTGCAATCTTATCTCGCGCCTGCTGCAGCTTCTGTATTCGCTCAGCATCCGAGAGATTCTGCGACCTCAACTCCGCTTCGATGGGCCGCAGCGCGCGATTGATGAGGTGAGTCTCCAGATCTATCCGGTTGACCGAATTAACAGACAGCAGTCGGCCCGACATATTGCCTAGGGCCACCGCGATGAATAGCGAATAGACTGCCCAGCGAAGCTGCTGATTTGAATCATTGCCAGCGATGGTCATGGGAAGGGACTTTCGGCAGGGTGGCCGACCTCGGTGGTTGAAGTGGTACTTTCACTCTTTTTCGGACCTGTTTGCGAAACAATCGAATAAGCATCACTATCACGTGAAAACAATGCCGAGATCAACTCTGCGACGAAACCCAGCGCCAATAACTGTGCACCAATTAACAGCAGCACCAGAGAATAGTACATAGCTGCTGTTTCGTGCAAGTGAATTGGCGTGTGTCCGGGCAGACGAGAAACGGTCCAAGAGATAGCCAAATATCCCATGCCGAGTATTCCCAGCATTAGCGAGGTGAGTGCCCCCATTCCCAGCCAGTGTTGAGGTCGCTGGTTGAAATGAGTGATGAACCGCACGGTCAAGAGATCCAGGAGTCCCTTGGGGATGCGGGACCAGCCATATTTTGATTTCCCGGTGGTTCGTGGTCGGTGTCGGACAACCACTTCCCCCACACGAAAACCACGGGCAGCCGCCAGTACGGGGACGAACCGATGTAGCTCGCCGTAGAGTCGGACTTCGTTGATCACTTCGCGGCGAAAACACTTCAATCCGCAATTGTGGTCGTGCAGTCGCACCCCGGTCATCCAACTCACAAGCAGGTTGAACATTTTTGAGGGATAGGTCTTATGCCAGGGATCGTGGCGTTCTTGCTTCCAGCCATTCACCACATCGAAGCCTTCATCCAGCCGCGCAATTAGATTGGGGATCTCAGCCGGATCGTCTTGTAGATCGGCATCCAGCGTGATGATGATTTCACCTACAGCGGCGTCGAAGCCGGCACTAAGCGCCGCCGCCTTGCCAAAATTTCGGCGAAAGCGAATCCCCAGCACGCGGGCATCCTGCCGGGCGAGTTGCTCGATGACTTGCCAGGAATTGTCCGTGGACCCATCATCCACGATGACAATCTGCAGTTCATAGCCTTCGGCCTCGGCAACAAGTGCGAGCTGCGCATGGAGTTGCGGCAAACTGGCGGTTTCGTTCAAGGAAGGAATGACGACGCTGATCATGGAAGAAATACGGATGAACAATATGATGGTTGACTTACTTCCAGAATAGCAGAAATCGGCCCAGCAACCAAAACCCATCTTTCCTCCTGAATCGAATCTCTCATAGAATAGCCCCGTTCCCCTAATCCTTAATTCCTCCCATTCCCCTATTCACAGGATCACCAAGTGCCCCGAGTCGTCTCATTCATCGTCCTGGTCGCAATCATCCTGCTGATTGGCTTAAAGTTTTTTCAGGTGATGATCCTCTTTATTGTCCCCTTGTTTCTGGCGGCGGTCCTGGTGGTGATCTTTAAGCCGTTGCACCAGTGGATCAGCGCGCGGGTCCAAGGTCGCAAACGCTTAGCAGCGGCACTCACTACGACGGCCATTGTCTTGATCGTGTTGCTGCCAACAGTTGGACTTGCCGTGCGAGCCGTTTCGGAGGGAGCGGAACTATTTGCCAATCTCAGTGCGAATCCGGCCCCGACCAAGAATGCTAACGACCTCCCCGTGGCCGTAGAACCTGCTAAAGGAGAAGCGGAAAAGGATCCCTCTGAAATTGAGTCACTTAGTCTGTTCATAAACCAGCTTGTCGGTGAGGCGAATTCGCTGCTGGAGAGATTCAACATTCCCTACAAAATGAAATCGCAGGAGATCGTAAGGGAAGTAACTGATAGCCTCGACAAAATGGTGACGCCAATCGCGGTCGGAGGATTTCGTCTGATCGTCAGCTCGTTGGTTAGTCTGGCCATAATGGTGATCACCACTTATTACTTTTTCGCCGATGGTCCCGCCATGATTTTAGGCCTCATGCGACTCTCTCCGCTGGATGATAAGTACGAACAGGAACTACTCGACAAGTTCAGTGACATCAGCCGCTCTGTGGTGCTGGCAACCTTGGCCTCGGCAATCGCACAAGGCCTGCTAGCCGGAGTCGGCTTCTTCTTTGCCAGCATAGATCGTGTTTTTTTCCTGACAGGACTGACCATGTTCCTAGCGATGATCCCCTTTGTCGGGGCCGCTGCCGTATGGGTCCCCGTTTGCGTCTGGCTCCATTTCCACGATCAACGCACGACCGCCGCGGTGGTGCTGGCGCTTTATTGTGCCGGAGTCGTGTCGATGGTCGACAACATCATCAAGCCGTACATCCTCCATGGGCAGGCCAATCTGCATCCACTGCTCGCCCTCTTAAGCGTCATCGGCGGCGTCCAAGTCCTCGGTCCTATAGGCATCCTGGTGGGTCCCATGCTCGTGGCATTCCTGCAGGCGCTGCTGAATATGCTCAACAAAGAACTCGGCCAAATGGGGGAAGGACCCGTCGTTGCCCTGCAACAAGCCATGGAGCCCAAGGAGTCGCCCTCCCCCAAGAAGCGGAAATAGTAAATTCGTTCAGCCGCGCCGCTGAGTCCTGCTCAGCACAGCGGAGTGCTAAAATGAGGCTTTATCCATCACTACTCAAATATCCAGCACTCGACTGGAAATACTTCCGCCGCCGGGTCTCGGTCGTCGCCGTATCCTCCTCAGCGGCATGTTGGGCGCGTAAATCTTCGAGACTAGCGTTGCATACTCGACAACCGATGGTCAGAAGATGAAAGCGTATGTAATCTGCTTGAGGGTCATCGAGAATCTCCAGCAGAAAACTACCCAATTGTTCCCGAGAGGGGCAACTCAATCGCTCACGCCGCCAGATGGCACCCAGAGTGTGCAGCCCAGCGTCGCGTTTGCCCACGATAGCTGTTAGCCGATCAATGAGAGATTGATCGTTACGCAGCGACTGTTCGATTTCGGCCATCCGTTCTTGCGGGAGGTCTTCATCAAGATAAGCTGATAACTCTGAGTCGGTGTAGATTTCAGCCATAGTTCTCACGAATAAAGTTCAGGAAAGATATCTTCGCTCAATCGCTGGGAGCGGACGATCTTGCGCAAGCGTTCGAGAAAGTCGAATTTGAAGTTAGCGACTTGCTGTTCACTTAGCTCCAGCTTCTCCGCGACCTGTTTGTTCGTCCAACCCAGCACGAATAGCAATTCCATACACTGAATTTTCTGCCAATCGCCATTAGCCTGCCAGCGTTCGATCTGCTCGGCAATGCCCTCGGCAAGCGCCTCGTCTTCCATGCCGCGTCGTTCTCCGCTACGGGCGATACTGCTGGCCTCACGGGCGTCACCAGCCAACTCCCAGTTTCCTGATGAGTTCTCGCCCGTCGAGAGTGGAATCGCCGGTCGACGGCCTTCGCGTCGGAGATAGTCGGTGAGCTTGTGGGCGGCAATCGAGAAGAGCCAACTTTCCAGTGAACGCTGGGGATCATAATTCGGCAAACTGGTTAGAAAGCCGATAAACGTTTCCTGCACGACATCTTCACTCGCTGCCCGCCGACGTAAACGACTGTCGACAAAGGCCAGCAGGCGACCCTCGTACTGTGCAATCAACTGATCCCACGCGGCGGGCTTCCCCCGGCGAATTTCCTCGACGAGCAACACATTGGACTGGGAGGAATCGGTCATAGGCTAAGAGACTTTAGCCGCGATGCAACGCATCGCAGGGAGTTAGCAAATTAGTTGACGAGCAAAAATACAACCGCGATTATCGCAATTGCACTCCCCCAAAGCAACTGCTGGCTGTAATAGCCCCGTGTCCAGGTGTCGACCCGCAGCAGTCCGTACACTGCTGCCAGGGCGGCGAGAATAATTCCAGCGTATTTGCCAAAACTCTGCAATCGGGTCTTGCGTTCGTGATTGAGCCATGCGTGGCGAAGTTCGTTGTCGACACTGTCGTTGAATTCCAAGAGCACATGCACCTTTTTCATCGTGCCGACGGAAGAGTTAACCTCCCCCGTAAAATCGTCGACGCAGATTTCTCGGAAAATATAATCCAGGCCAATTCCTAGTGGCAGCGGGCTTGCAACCGTAACGGGATACCCGGCTTCTCCTGATACCAACTGCTCGATTCGGTGACTTACAGCCTGGGGAAGCTGCTCGGACTCCAGTTGCCGACGGCATTCTTCCTCGGTGACGAAGGGATCTGACGCGACGCTCTTCCTGTAGACATTGCCAATCGCCTTCGGGGGAGTGATCACCCACGGCGGGGGCATGTTGCCCTCGGCATCCAGTCCAAAGGTCTTGGCGACTGCCTCGGTGGCTTCCTTGTCGCTGGGATCTAGTACAATGTTATCTTCCTCCGTAGACCCACTCGTTAGGTCGATCTGAGACTTGGTCAGTTTTTCCCAGAGGGCGTCGAGGGAGGGATCATGTTCAGTCCCTTGGGAGACTGCTTCCGGAGGAGAATATGCCATGCGACCTCTCATTTGGAGTCCCAAGAAAAACATGCCCAGGCAAAAAAGAAAGACAAAAGCGCCAATGACCATGCGATTTCTCCTGGCCAGCAGCATCAATGCCAGAACCGCTATACCCCCTACAAAAAACATAGTAACGTTCACAATGATACTCCTTGCTCGGCAATCGCACGACGACGGCTTGGTGAAAGCCATGGACTGGCAAACTGCAAGGTAAACGACATGATTGCGGCGACCAGTATTCCCAGCGGTTGGGGGAACCACCACACGAAGTGCAACAGCCAAGCCAGGAAACCGCACCAAATGATCGACCATACGCTCACGCGGGTCACGCGGGTCGATTCGGCTTGCTCCCACCAGGCTACCAGGACAAACAAGAAGGCGAAGTAGGCGGCGTAGATTTGCAGTGGCAATTGGCCGACGGGCCCGTCTTTGATTCCCAGGGTTCCGCTTAGCAAGCTCTGTCCCGACTTGATGCCCATGTTGTTCCACGTTCCCTGTGAAAGCATCAACCAGTCGGCAACGGCCCAGGCCAACACCCCCACCATTGCACCTGTGAGCAACTGGATGAAGCGCAAGGGAGCCTGGTCTTCGATATTTCCCTCAGTAAGTCTGGTGGGAATCATAATCGCCCAGCAGCCAAGCGACGAGACCGCCGTCATCCAGCCAAAGAGGCCCCAACTAAAGGGGGAGGCCATAATCAAACAGACCACCAGTGCAGCGACTGCCGAAACGACCGAAGCGAAGAACATCCCTCCGACCAATTCAGCGATACGATCGTGAACCGATTTGGCGGCAGCGTATTCGCGAAGCTGCCGTTGACGATTGTGGCGAAGTTGCCGACGGGTCGGCTTCTTTTGAGAAGTATCAAATTCAGTTCTCGGCGGAGATTTCTGCTGTTCCCTTGCCAGCGAGTTAAGGGCAGTCGGCTGACCCGACTTGATCTGAGCGGGTTGGATCACCAGTGTCCAAATGACTCGATAAACGAGGTAAGCAATCCCCAGGAGGATCCCGCTGGTGACCCATTCAGGTGAAGTCGCCAGCAACCCGATGGCCAGCACGACCAGGATGGCTGATTTGAAGAGCGGATGCATTGGACTACGATTGAAACGCTCGCGGGCCTCGCGCCATTCCTTGGTAACCGCAGCGAGGATGGGTTCCTCAGTGGACTGATGTGAAGGAGGCTGCGGATCGCCAAAACGCCCTGATGTTGCGACGTGTGGGTCCCCTGCTTGGCTGCCCATTTCTTGATGATGAACAGCCTCAGTCCCGCCTAGACCACCATTCCCGATGGGCATCGACTGCAACATCTCAGCAACACTTCGCAGGCGGGTCTCGGGATCTTTATTCATCGCACCCTGGACAATGCTGCGATAGGGTTCGGCCAAGGCATGAAGATCAGGCTCGGCAGTGAGGTGCTTCATCAACACTTCGCCGACACTCTCTCCCTCGAACGGCACGTGGCCAGTGAGCATTTCATAGAGAATGATCCCGAGGGCGTAGGTGTCGATCTCGCGGCCGTAGCGTCCATTGGCGATCTCGGGAGCCATGTAGTGGACGGTGCCCACGCTCTCGGTCTGGCCACTGCGGCGACTACAGGAGATGAACTTCGACAGGCCGTAGTCGCCAATCTTGACAGTATCCTCGTCGAGGAAGATGTTTGCCGGCTTCAGGTCACGATGCACGATTCCATGGTCGTGTAAATAGGCGACTCCCGCTGCGATCCCGGTGAACCACGCGATTGCCAGGTCGGCCGGCATTCCATTGGGATGACGGTCGATGGCATCTTCGAGTGATTCGCCAGAAACGTATTCCATCACCACCCAGCGATCGTCATTCTCGTCGGTGCGGATGTCGTAGATGGCGACCAGATTGGTGTGCTTGAGATTCAAGCAGTGAGTGACGCCACGAAGTTCAACGTCAAGATTGCGGCGAATGAGTTTGAGGGCGACTTCTTTGCCGGCGTCGCTCACCGCATAGTACACTTCGCCAAAACCGCCGCGACCGACTCCCCGCTTGATCGTGTACCCAGCCAAGGGCTGCGAACCGCTGGCGTAGGTGAAGCGCGGACCAGCCTTGGGCCGATCTTCGGATTCGGGTTCTGGATACAATACTGTCATGGCAGGTTGGGTTGCTAGTGCGGACACTTGCTTGGGCCTTCTCTATTTGATTCTAACTTGATTCTGGTCAGTCACTCAAACCTCTTCAAAACTCAGGGCAAAGTTTTCCCCGCTAATTCGGCAATCTGCGGTGATTGTGCCGCTGGTGGTGTCTAAACCATCGCTAGTTTCCACGACCTTTGTGGAGCGGAACTGCAATTCGTGGCCCCGGCGGAAAAGAACGAGGTCGCTTTTCCAGCCGGGACAGCGAATATGGCTAGAGGACCCAGGTCCCAGGACGCAGCTTTCGCTCATGAGCACCACTGCGTCCACTGCGGGTTCCGTCTTATGTTTCGATTCCACGCGCAAGACTGCGGTTGCGCTGAGCGTATGCGGTTTGTTGAAGCGGAGTCGGAGCGAATCCCCGAGCTCAATGAGCGCCTGGTTGCGGAGCACGAGGGGACCCGTGAGAATTTGGCCATTCACTTTGGTGGTATGAATTGGTGTGAGAACGTAGTTCTCTCGTTCGCGTCGAATCGAAGCGTGTCGCCGCGAAAGATCTGCCCGCACGGGAATGTCAACGCCCCCCTCAGCAGTCGGCTGACCAATACAAACCTCGTCGTTCAGACAAATTAGAAATCCACCGATCTCATCGATCCAGGCGATTAGTCGCTTTCCAAGTTTAGGGCCAGTGGTCATCGTGTCGATTGTTGCAGATTTGCGCCAGGGAAGGGTTTCAGTCTCAAGGGGAGAGGGAGCTTTACCGCTGGCTCGGCGAAATTGTGGTCGTTCATGTCTGGCGGTGGTCTTCAAACCGACTGCCTCCCAAGCCCGCCGCCTGGCCGCCAGGGCAGGAGGGTGTTCTGGAGCCAATTCTAACACGGCCTCTGCCTTGGCGAGAACTTCGGTCCAATTCTGCTGGTGAATAGCATCATGCAGGGACTTAACAAGGGTAGGGCACTTCTGAGCGTCTTTGGCTAGTTCAGCCTGGCGATTGGCAATCTGTGCCGCCAGGGCATCGTTATCTGGGGGCAGCAACCGTTCGACCTTGGCCAACTCCTCACGGGCCTGGGCGAATTCACCCGAGTAGGCCCGGGTCTTGGCGTTTGAAATCAGTCGCACGATTCTCTTCCAGAGGCGGCACTCGTCACCCCCCAAGCGGCGCTGCTCGAGTTTTGCGATCTGCCTTTCAGCCATGGCTGTTTCTCCTTTTTCGAGCAATCGCTGTGTATTGGCAATTCCCCTTAGAGCCTGCGAATGACGGAACTCGTCGAGCAATTGCTCGCTCCCACCGAGTCTCTCAACCTGCCGAATGTCATTCCAGCCGCCCATGCTGTCGCCAAAGGCTATTTTCGCTGTTGCTCGATCTACCAGCCGAGTGGCTACCTCTTGAGAGAGTCGCTTGGCAGGGAGAAAGCCACGTAATGATTCTCGCCCCAACAGGGCCGATGCCTCTTCACAGCGGCCTTCGTCGAAGGCCACCCGAGCCGCTCGAATCTTTAGTCGCCAGCTAGGAAACATGGTTCAGCCCATGGAAAGGAGGTTGTCGTAAACTACGTAACTTGATCGCCCTCGCCGGAAGGCGTGGGTCGATGACAGGGAAACCCCCGCCTTCCGGCGGGGGTAATTGGTGTTGATTCCACAATCAACTCGCTACTTTTCCTCGAAATTGACCACAGCTACTTCCGAGTCGGCTGGCTTCTTGAGTTGAAAGTACTCGGCAACCTGGTCGGCGATGTTCTCTGCGGCTGGCTCATCGAGGGGAATCTCATCCTGGAAATTGGTGTCGGCATTGGCGAGCTTAGCTGCCACGTCGAGCCTGGTGCGAATATCGACGATTAGCTCCTTGGCGCGGGCTAATTGGCTGTCGTCGAGCTTCATGTCGCTGGAAGCTTGTGCCACCTCGACCAGCTTCAACTTCGCTTCGAGGTTTTCTACTTCCACTTGGAGCTGCCGCTGGGAACTCATCATGGCCGCCAACTTTTCGCGGGCCGCTTCGAGATTCCGCTGTCGCGCGTTACGCATGTCGGCGAGGCTTCCCAGCGTGGCATCCGATGTTTTGTAGCGGATGAACCGCCGCGAGAGGTCTTGCTTCACGTCATCGGCGGAGTAATGATTTCCCGCATACCGAAACACGTTCTTCCCTGAACTTAGATCGGACTGCAATCGCATGATTTCCGATTTTTCCTTAGCGGCTTTGGTCTCGGCCGACTCGATGCGCTTATCGAGAGACTCGACTTCGACTTCTTCTTTTGCGATCACATGCATCGAGCGGCGAACCTCCGGTTCGAGATCGCGTACCATTTTTCGCGCTCGATCAATTTGGAACTCCAACGGGACGCTCTCCTCGACGGTTTGACTCGCTCGCTCATAGGAGGTGGTGAGGTAGCTCATGGCACCTTTACCCAGCAGCAGCCCCCCCAGCAGTCCCACAACTAACACACTCAGCACTAATTTTTTAATCATGACATTTATCCTCCAAATTTGGTTTCGGGAGCTAAAAATCCGAAAATGGAAGCCCCACTTTCTCTCACTAGGAAGAATTTCGCCCCCTAGCTAGCGATCTTGGCAAAATTCCAGAAAATTTCTTATGCCGAGGAACCGAGCTTTTCCGGTGTTTGACCGCACTGCCCCTCTTTGCTGGGCCAAGTTTCTGGACCGCTGTTGACGAGGCGGGCCAAAACCGGTCTGCTGGAGGTTTTAGGTGAAATTGCATAAAATTGGCTTGGCTCCACCCATCGCAGCTTCTCCAAATCCCACCTTTTACCGCGTTAGGTCACATGACTCGAATTATTGCTACTACGAATTTCGAATCTTTAGCGGCTTTCTTCCTATTCGCAGCCCTCATTCTGCTCGGCCAGCAGGGCTGCTCGAAATCAAGCGTCGATCCGGCGCTAGTGGCGAAGTATCGCGAACAGTTCATCCTCACTTCTGAGCCATCCGATGTGCAGACGGTCTACGAAGTCCGCGAGACACTTTTGGGGGTAAGCGACACGGCTCATGGCGACCATGATCACGAATACGCCGACGAGACTGAGCACGAACATGATGAACATGCCGATCACGAGGAAGAGGATCACGAACATGCATCGCACGATCATGCTGATGAAAATGAACAGGAACACGTCCATGAGCAGCACAGCGCCGAAGCGGTGCATGCGACCGAGCCCAAAGAGGTCGCCATGGTGGGCCAGATCGGTGGGTTAGCCAATCCGTGGGAAGAAACTCAGCCTGAGTTCCCCTTTGCCCAGAGCCAGGCGATATTCTTTCTGGCCGATCCTCAAGCCATTGCTGAGCATGAGGCCGAGGGCCACGTTCATGCCCCTGGCGAAGAATGTTCGTTCTGTGCTGCCCATGCCGAAGAAAACTCGGAACTCTTGGCTATGGTTCGTTTAGTCGATGAACAGGGCCAGGTGCTTCCCATCGATACCCGCCAATTGCTCAATCTCAAGGAGAACGATATGGTGGTCGTTCAGGGGGAGGCCCAAGTGCTCGAAGGTGGCATGATGATTATCAATGCCGCGGGTATTTTCGTACGTAAGTGATTTCAGAGAACCCAACTACTCATAAGGGAGTTAGATGATGAATTTTGTGAATCGTAAGTGTTTGATGCTCTCGGCAATCTGGATTGCCTTTGCCGCCAATGGCTATGCTGTCGAACAACTGCCCCTTTCGGAGTCGAAGGACATTCCAGCAGTGAAGAAAGCTCTCAAGATGGCTCCTGCAGAAACAGCCATCTTTGTCGGCGACATGCACTGCAAGAACTGTGCAAAAAAGGTCGCCCGCAAACTTTATGCGGTGAAAGGAGTGACCAAGGTCCGCACCGATCTGAAGATCGACGTTGCCATCGTTACCCCGCAGCAGAACAAGGAGCTCGATGCCAAGGCTCTCTGGGCGGCTGCCGAGGCTTCAGGGATCCTGCCGATTAAGCTGATCGGCCCTGGGGGGGTTATTGAGGCCGAGGCAAAGGCGGAAGCCAAAAAGCCCCACGACCATGCGGCTGAAGAGACGAAGACCAGCTAAGAAGTGCTTGGACTCAGCGCAAAGCAACGCCCAGGGATTGCCATCCCTGGGCGTTTCTCATTTTCAGGTTCCGTTACGCAGGCTGACCGGCGTATTTCTTTTGGTATTCGCCGTAGATCCAGTCATAAGTCTTTTTCATTCCGTCGCGGAGGCGAATTCCCGGTGCCCAACCCAGGTACTCTTGGATCTTGGTGTTGTCGCTATTGCGGCCATTGACACCCTTCGGGGCGGTCAGATTATGGGTGTGTTTTAGCTTCACACCGGCAATTTCTTCGACCATGTCGTAGAGACCCTCGATCGTAGTGAGCTCGTCGGAACCCAGGTTGAGCGGCTCAAGGATAGCGCTATCGGTGATGGCGAGGATTCCTTTCCGCTCGGAGAATAGCTTTTCCCAGCCGTAGCCATCCTCGGGCATCGCTGGATAGGCGTCAGCTTCCTTACTGGGAGGCCCTCCTGCAACTGTCGCGCGCGACCAGATGCCCGCCAATGAATCCACTTCAACCGGCGACGAGAATTGGTTTCTTACTCAGTTGAAATTATCTCCGTAAGACAATGAAATATGCTGTCAGTTTGCTCAGGAATATTGATCACTTTAAGGCAAACAATGCACAGTAAATTACTAGAGATCCTCGAAAGCGGTCACACAAAAAAGTCTCCTCGGATTATTACCACTGAGTATTCATAAGCTAATCTCTAGTTCCATTCCACAACTTCACAAAACTTTCCGCAGAGGATCTTCTTGCTTAGTTTCTGCTCAATCAACTGCTTTCCTAGTTCACCCTTTCTGGCCAGTTCTGTAGCCGCGGTTGCTACCAAATGTCGAATCCAAGCTTCGGTTTTGGCGACATCATTGTGATCGACCTGCCAGCCGAAGTCGTGCGAATCCAGTAATTCACCAACGTGGGATTCCATAGGTCCCAGCAGTAAAACGGGTCGGCCAACAGCCATGGCTCCATAGACCTTGCAAGGATGAACAATTCCTACCATCTGGGTCCCCATTGCCACCAGATGGACATCGGCGGCAGACAGTGAATATTTGATCTGGTCCAATGGCTGATAGGGCAATGTGCGGACATTGTCGATTTTCTCGCGCTCGATGAACTCGATAATCTGCTTCTTGCCAGTCCCTCCACCAATGAACAGGAACACTACGCGTGAGTCATCCTGAACATTGCGGGCGGCTTCAAGAATCGTCGTGATAGGATGCGCCGGACTGATGTTTCCTGAATACATGATGACGAATTTGTCGCATAAGCCATGTTTCTTTCGAAACGAATTGTGAGCGTGATCCACGGGTTCAAGATGACTTTCAAGAGGCCAAGGGGGGATGATTGCCATCCGATCACCGACGGGATATTTTGCTTCCAGTCTCGCGGCCATGAAGCGGTCGAGTGCCACCACTCCACGAGCTCTCTTGAGAATCGCACGATTGATCCAGTCGAAAATACGCACGATGAACGAACCTTCACGAGCCTGGCCCATCGCCACGATTTGGTCGGGGTTAATATCCATCGCCCAAAACGTGATTGGCACACGACGGAAGAACTGAATGATGACCGCCGCTGTGGAGGCCATTGGTGGCGAGGTACTCACCAGGATTCGATCCAGTCGCCTTGTGAACAACCCACGTAATATCACTTGCAGTAAGAAGAATGACTGTCCGAGCAAACGGACTTTAATTGACTTCTTTCCAAAACTCGAGAGTGGCAATCGGCGAACATGGACTCCATCGATCGTTTCTTTTTTCAAATAAAGCACCGAGGGATTTTCGTAACCCCGTGCCGATGTTAATACGTGGACCTGATATCCACGACCGACAAGCTCTCTCGCCACTTCGTGCATATACTGTCCCACTGCGGGGGAGTCCGGCACGTAAACCTGAGATATTACGAGCAACGATGGTTTCTTCATGGGATAGGTTTAGATTTGATTCTTGGTAAATCTGTAAGCGATAGGTATCTAGTCACCTGTCGATCGGGTTTCGAGTTTCTCATGGATTCGGGCTCCGACTGAAGAATCTAGCAAAACCTTTTAGAAGACGTCGACTTTCAGGATGCTCAAGGAAGCAATTGCACTTCTTTGCGAAATTAATGCTCGCGAACCAGATTTCCTTGACATTCTTTCAAATAATCTTGATAGGTCTGTGCGAGACCTTCACGCAACCCAATTCTCGGCCGCCAGCCTGTCTGGTTTATCAACGAGATATCGGTTCTCTTGAGGATTGTTCCATCAGGTTTGGTCGGGTCGTTTAGAATAATCCCCCGATAGCCAACCACTTCTGCTATCATTTCTGCGAGTTCCTGAATGCTAATGTCTTGCCCCGTACCGATATTGACTAAGTCAGGTGGAGAGTCCAACTTCAAGAGATGAACAACTGCATCGGCCAGATCGCCGACATGTAAGAATTCGCGCCGTGGTTTCCCAGACCCCCAGATTGTTACTTCCTCCAGTCCTTGCGATTTCGCTTCATGCAAACGTCGGATCAGTGCCGGCATGACGTGCGAGTTCTCGAGGTGGTAATTGTCACCGGGGCCATACAAATTGGTTGGCATTGCCGAATGGAACAGGACGCCATACTGTTGGCGATAGTATTGACATAATTTTAAGCCTGCAATTTTGGCTATGGCGTAGGCCTCATTGGTTTGCTCAAGAGGGCTAGTCAGCAAGCATGATTCAGGCATCGGCTGAGGAGCTTCACGCGGATAAATGCACGTACTACCCAGGAATAAGAAACGTCGACAACCATTCTCGTAGGCGGCATGAATGGTATTCGTGGCCATCGCCAAATTGTCATAGATGAAATTGGCGGGATAAGTCATATTGGCGTGAATCCCTCCCACCCGTGCTGCACAGAAAACGACAACTTCCGGATGCTCACGGGTGAACAGTTCATTGGTAGCTGCTTGATTGCGTAAATCCAATTCAGTACTAGATTTTAGAATCAGATTATCTGCGCCAAGCGAAGAGAGTTTCCTCTTGATTGCCGAGCCAACCATCCCTCGATGGCCGGCAACATAGATCTTCTTGTCAGCCAACTTGTCCATTAAATTCTGCGTCAGTGAATTAACAATCGAAGGAAATCTAAACAGGAGAGGTATTAGGTCTGATTGGCTAACTTGGCTTCGTTCTTAGCCAATTTCAGATCGGATTCAATCATAATCTTAGCAAGCTGTTTGCAGTCTACTTTTGGTTCCCAGCCCAGTAGCTCATTCACTTTTCGGTAATCTCCCATCAAAAGATCAACTTCAGTGGGACGGAAATAACGGGGGTCGATCTCGACGTACTCGTGCCAATCTAAATCCAAGATTTCAAATGCGTGATCGAGAAAGTCTCGAATAGATTGCGTCTTGCCGGTGGCCACGACAAAGTCATCGGGTTCATCGTGCTGTAACATGAGCCACATTGCCTCGACATAGTCCCCGGCAAATCCCCAGTCACGCTTGGCATCGAGATTTCCTAGATACAGCTTTTCTTGCAAGCCAAGCTTAATTCGTGTGGCAGCTCGGGTGATCTTCCTCGTGACGAAAGTCTCGCCACGACGGGGAGATTCATGATTGAATAGAATTCCATTACTGGCAAACAGGTCGTAAGCATGGCGATAATTGACGGTTTGATGAAACGCATAAACTTTAGCGCATGCGTAGGGGCTTTGGGGCCGAAAGGGAGTTTTTTCGGTTTGAGGTGTCTCAATGACATCTCCATACATTTCAGATGACGATGCTTGATACACTCTCACCGGCCGGCGCTTATTTAGTTGTCGGGCTGCTTCGAGAACGTTGAGCGCTCCAGCACCGGTGGCTTGTAACGTGTACACCGGTGAGTCAAACGACACACGAACGTGGCTCTGTGCACCTAGGTTGTAGATCTCTTCAGGTTCAATGTCCAACACAAGATTGGTCAGATTCTGGGCGTCCGTCAGATCACCATAGTGCAAGAACAATCTCGTGCCCGATTTGTGTGGATCCTTATAAATATGATCCAGTCTTTCCGTATTGAAAGAACTGCTGCGGCGAATGATTCCATGCACCTCATAGCCTTTAGCCAGGAGCAACTCGCTCAAATAGGAGCCGTCTTGGCCCGTGACTCCGGTAATCAACGCGCGTTTCGTCATTGTGGGGGTAATTCCTCGATAATGGATTGATGGGTCAATAGATACCATTTCTAGTATCAATGGTGTCTGGTTGCCCGACTCTTCAAGCAAACCAGTTGATCATACCTAAGTCGAACCACGAGTTCCATAGTTTCGGTGGGAATTGGCCTATTTGAGCAGGTCTTACCGCTTTTGTGATCGACTCATTTACGGTGAAGGCAAGGCAAGGATCGATGACTGCCGCATCGGAAACAAACGAAAGCGAGCATCCCTGTCTAAACCTGTATCTGCTCATACAAATGCATGAGTTCCTTATGATAGTTTTGCCAATTCCCTAGATTTTCAAAGTGCGTCTTGCCCTAGCCACTCCATGGTCGGGCCAATCCATCGTCGGATCATATTCAATTCTCGTTCATCAGTCTCGTGCTGTCGGCGAGTGGTCAACTTAGGATCAAACTGCTCTCCGAAACCCGCTTGCATCTCCGGTGTATTTTCAAGTTGGCAGAACTCCAAGACGGAGGCAAGCAACTCGGGAGACATCTCTTCCAGGCGACATTCCATGTAGCGGTCGGGTGGCAACTGCCGACCGTAGGCACAGGCCTGCTCGACACACATCCGCCACTGCAAACAACACACTTCCAACAGATCCAGATCCTCCAGCAACCCATCGATGCCGGGAATCCGCGGTCCCCAGACAGGCTGGCCTACCAGGCCCGACAGCGAGGCAGGCATGGTCCGCCTCAAAAACTCCTTCGCATAGTAGGGGGCACGGCGCCAATTCAGTTCTCCCAAGCGTTCCAACATCTTGTCTTTACGAACCCCCCGAGCATGTTTCTGCCAAAACTTGCGTATCGACAGAACCGATTCGACTCCATCGCGAATCGTATGGACAAACAGGCACCCGGGGAGTACTTGCTCCACGAACTCCATCCGGAGTGAATTGCTAGGGGTTTTCTCGACCAGACGTTCCCGGCCCTGCCGACGAACTGTCATGGCGAAGGCCTGGCGGATGTGCCGGCAGACCTCCGGACGGGCGTCTGCGGGTCGCAGCATGTCCGATTTTCGGTCATTTCCGTACTTCCAGGTAAGCCGGGGTTCCACCAATTGTGCTACCCGTGGATGAAATCCAAGCAGGTTTCCCAACAAGGTCGTTCCCGACCGAGGAGAGCCGATCACGACAATTGGGCGGTCTAACAACTTGGTTTCGTTTTCTGGGCTCATAAGACTAGGATAGCAGCCCCGAAGGGCGGCTTCTAGCAATACCGCCCTCAGATGAGGCAGTCTAAGCCTATGTTGCTACCGCTGGCACTAAATGGACCGGTTTTGAGGGAGATTCCCCTTTAATAATTAACATCTGGAATCGCACACGAACAGCGTTTCAAGCAGTATAATTCGCATCCGCAGGCAGCCAGACGAATTTCGCCAATCTCTTGTAACCCAGCAAGTCATGGAGTATAAAAGGGGATAGAGAAATAAGTCATTGCTTGTCGGTTTGGACAGTTCGATCTGTCACTTAAACGGAGCTTTTGTCTCTTGTAACTCTAATTTTCACTGACACGGAACAACAAAGTACTGAATATTCGTAATACGTATTTATTCAGGTTGTGGGAAAATTCCAACCAATTGAGTGAACTGCTGTTCCATTCTTAAGCTTAGTTAAGAGTCGCAAAACAGATGCTGCGTTGGAAGCACCAACGTATTCGAGTCTTTCGAAGCAAGCTTCTAAGTGTTATTTCTCTAAGTGATTTAAACTCTATTCTTTCAGAGAAATGCGGTTCTTTGTCAGAACTATTGCTGCTGGATACAAGAAATTGCAATTATCTTATTACTAAAGCGACATCCTAGTTAGGAAATACGGAATTCCGGGGCACGATTTTCAAACCAATCATGTCGGACCACTCTATAGAATCTGGGAATACAATTAGGCTACTCATGATAGTGGCAATGGTACTGCTGTGCGTATCCATTTCTTGCCAAGTTGCTTCAGGCGTTACGACTTCATACCACATTGGCAATAGTTTGACATTTGACAGTCAACCTCCAGGTATAGCTGCCTTGGCTGCATCACGAGGTTTGGAACACCAAGTTGGCTATCATATTCGCTCGGCTTCATCAATGCATGAGATACTCACCAATCCTGAAGAGGTAAATTCAGTATCCAGCAGTTTTGGAATTTTCACCAATGCATTGCCCAACTTCCAATGGGACTATGTAACATTACAGCCTTTCTCAGAACCATCTGGAACGATGGGCCTCGAACTCGAATCGATTCTTAGTTTCATTGATCTGACTCGATCTAATCCGGCAAACGTCGATACCACCTTTTACATTTACCAAGCTTGGCCGCAAATTGGCAGCTATCAAGCCAAATGGGACACGGCGACTCCCGACGACCTGAATCATGCGTTCGCTCAAACTCGAGATTACTACGAGCATCTTTTTAACCGGGTTCGCAGCAGTACAGATGCAAATGTTCTTGTGATCCCCGTTGGGGAGGTTCTGTATGAGTTGGATAGGAGAATGAGCCTTGGTGAAGTTCCAGGCTATTCATCAGTTAGTTCTCTCTATCGAGATGCTCTACACTTGAAGGAAGCAACGGGGCGATTTATTGCGGGAGTTACGTCTTTCGCGACCATTCTGACTCAGTATCCGAACGAGTTAGAGAAGCCACTAGAGTTCTATGACTATCCTAATGGATTCACACCTGAACAGTCTGAGGTAATTCTGGATACTATCCGAGATGTTTTGGACCGACATCCTTACTCAGGAGTCGTCATGCCTCCTCCTCCTACCGCAGATTTTAATGGCAATGACATGGTAGACGGGAGTGATCTCGCCTATTGGCAAAATACATTTTCCAAGCAGCCTGCCTTCGACACAGACCAAGATGGAGACGTTGACGGACGAGATTTCTTGACTTGGCAAAGAAATTATCGCCCCTCCTTGAGCCCGGAGATTCTTGCTAAAATTGATCTTAACAACGATGGAACACTTAATAATGAGGACATACAACAATGGCAAATATCTTATGGTGTTGATGATGGAGGTGATCTCGATGGAGACGGAGACACTGATGGGTTTGACTTCCTGGAGTGGACGCGTTCATTTCCTGAAGCCTTAGGTGATTCGAATGGAGACTATTTAGTTGATGGAGCTGATCTCCGAGATTGGCAGAATTCTTACGCATACAATTTATTTGCAGATGCCGATGGAGATGGATCGATTAGTGGCCGAGACTTTCTCAATTGGCAGCGTGAATACGGACGAATCTGGAATTTCCCCTTTGCGTCTTCCTCACCCATTAATCCCCTGCTAACTTCCACGCATTCACTGGCAGTACCTGAACCCGACATGAGTAGCGTGTTTCTAGCTGGTTTAGTAAGCATCGTTGTTTTAAGAGACCGTCTTCGCAGCAATTGCTCTTTACGAATAGCGTCTATTAGATATGAAAATTACCACTAAACAATTGTCACTTCGATAGTCCTGAATTATTGTTGAATGGTACGTCTGTCATTTGATAAGTTTGTTTGTCTAGCCACTTCGTCATAGTGAGGTGGCCAAATAAAGCAAGTTGCTACGCTGCTTTAAGCTCGAGGAATGTTTAAATTCTAAATGGAAACTGAAACGGCGAAGTCAAGCAATTAGATTTCTACGGAAGACCATTGGAAAAGAAAGCGATAAATATGATTCTCAGACATACATTACTTCTGTGTTGGAGAAGTCTCTTTTTAGCGTTGTGTGGTGCGCCGTCAATTATGTTCCAGGAGTATTGCCTCGCTACCGCACCTAATATCGTATTCATTCTGACAGACGACCAAGCTTGGAATGGCACGTCGGTTCAGATGGACCCGAGTGTTCCTGGTTCCAAGAGCGATTTCTATCAAACTCCTCGGTTAGAGCAATTGGCTGCCCAGGGAATGCGTTTTTCCAACGCATACTCTTCAGCTCCAGTATGTTCACCGACTCGGGCTGCTGTTCAGACCGGAACGAGTCCAGCCCAGTTACAAATTGCGGATTTAGTTCAAGCCTTGCCTCCAGGGTCTGCAAGATGGAAAGGAGCTTATGAAGGGTTGCCATTAGTTTCTCCTGCACCTTTTGAATTTGACCCAAACCAGCTCACGATGCCTCGTATCATCAAGCAGAGCAATCCGAATTACGTGACTTCTCACATTGGGAAATGGCACTTAGATATTCCAAGCAGCACAACGCCGCTGGCAGTTGGTTACGATTTCGTATCGGATCCGATACTCCCTCCGGACGAAGTAGACCCGTGGGGAGTTTTTCAACTGTCGAATGCCGCAGGATTGTTTATGGAAAACCGGGTTGCTCAGCAGGAACCGTTTTTCATGCAGGTTTCCTATCGAGCAGTGCATGAACCGATTCGATCTCGTCAAATAATTCGCGATAAGTATGCGGCACTCACTCCTGGAACAGTTCACGATAGTGTCTCTTTCGCCGCGATGACTGAAGATTTAGATTCTGCCTATGGCATGATTATGGATAAGATTGATCAATTGGGAATCGCCGACAATACCTACGTGATTTTCGCTTCAGACAACGGATCTTCGCCTAATTTTAGCTCCACTGCGCCATTACGACCTGGAAAAGGTTTGATTTGGGAGGGAGGAATCCGTGTTCCCTTTATCGTGAAAGGGCCTGATATCCAGGCTGGATCTGTAAGCTATGTGCCAGTTTCAACCACTGATATATTCTCAACCGTGGCTGACCTAGCAGGTTATTCTGGTCCAACGCCGACCAATGTCGAGGGTACCAGTCTTAGGCCAGTCTTAGAAAACGACGGACAGCTTCCTGCCGACACAGATCATCTTACTCGCAATTTTACTTCCGGGGGAGAGTTGTACTGGCACTGGCCGATGTTGAGACTAAAGCCTTCTTCTGCAGTTAGGGACGGGGATTATAAGCTCTTCGTCGAGTGGGGGGAAAGTGGGACAACTGATCGACTTTACTTGTATAATTTAACTACTGATATTGGCGAGACGGTCGACTTGTCATCTTCGATGCCTGCTAAGACTGCAGAACTCAAGTCCAAACTTGACAACTATTTGAGTGCAATCGATGCTTCTTTCGCTTTTGATGTTAAGAAAAATGTCATTATGGATTGGAATGCTTCCCAGCCCGGATCCGACGCCAAGGGCTGGCGTTCGACGATCGATTTGAAATATAAAGGTCGTGAAACATGGAATCTTGGATCAGGAAGCCAAGAGCCGTCTCAACAAGCAGCAACGTCCTATCAACCAGGGCTACCGAAGGTAGCTTTTCGTTTTGATGGCAATGATGTGATGCGGAGACTATTCTTTCAAGTTGGCGACGATGGTCCTCGACAAGTATTCCCAAATGTCGGCACTCCTGACTGGAACCGCTCCGCGACCATGGAGTTTTGGGTCCGGCTGGATTCACTAGCGCAAAACGCAGTTTTGATGGAATCCGGTGACGGTACAGGGGGCATCTCCGTATCTCTAGGAGATGCAGATAGTGATGGACTCAAGAACGACTTGCGGTTCAGGGTTTTAGGGCTGGTTGGTGCGGATACAGGTGTGGGAACACTTAAGGGATTTAGTGCCACCGCAAAAATCGACAATTTTGCTGATCCTACGCAAGACTATGTACATCTGGTTGCCGTGTTCAATGACGATCCCACCAACCGCTATCAAGAGATTTATGTTAATGGTGCCCTAGCAACCAGAGTCGATGCTGCTCTTGGAGCCGACGAAAGTCCTCAATGGGATACCTACGACATGGCTGGTTTGGGTGGTGTAGGTGGAAACGGCTTGGGTGGCAATGGTGGAACAGGAGACTTGCCATTCTCTGGGGGATTTCATGGTGAATTTGCCAAGGTGCGATTCTACAATTATGCCGTAACAGTTAGCACCGTCCAAAGCAATTACAACTCGGTATTGGCTCCTTCCAATTTCGGAGTGACTTCGTTGTCTGGGAATGTTTTTTCCCCGACAACCCGCCCTGTTAATTTAACATTGGATATGGCGGAATCTGCTTTGGTGCAAGTCATCCAGGAGCGTATGGATATTCTTGATAGTTCCTTATCAGTAGATGCCATTATCAATGGTGGAGTGATTTTGGAGAACGCCGGACAAGCCACTCCTGGGCAAATCCCCGCTGGAACCAAGTTCAATAGCTACGTCCTCCACTTCGATCCTGTGGGCCAAAATGGCTTGGTGAGTGAAACTGCTGCCGGCATGGTTTCCTTCGGTGGGGAGATATTAGGTATTCTTTTTAATGAATCTTCGCTCGTTGCCGCCGACGCGCTGATAGGATCGTTGGGCAATTATGGCGCCTCAACTACTCGTGGGTTAACTTTAGGCCTCGAAGGAATGTTAGGCGTTTCCTCGGATCGTCACGAGTTGAGCTTCGATCTTTCCGTTTTGGGGAATAAACAATTACAATTCAGAGTTCTCACGACGGGATTGGCTGAGGCAGATTTCAATGGCGATGGCTTCGTCAACATGGTCGACCTGTCAATGTGGCAAGCATCGTATGGCCTTGATTTCAGCGGCGATGCAGATGGTGATGGCGATTCCGATGGACGCGATTTTCTAGTCTGGCAGAGGCAGGCTACTTTAAGTGATAGTCCGGCATCTGCGTCTGATGTTGTACCCGAGCCTACTACCTGCTTACTCTTGATAAATATCGCTGGCTTCAGTGTATTAGTAGGAAGAAACTTCAATAGGAACTGTGCGTTTTTCATGTTGTAGGCTCATAGTTCGCTAGCCATCATAAAATTCGATTAAACTGCATTCGACCCCATTTGTGGCAACTGTTGTTGAGCCAGTTATGTTTAGGCCGTATTGAGGTTTATCTCAAGCGGCTAATTTCGAAACAACTCCGTTTTTGAAGGATTGAACAAATGAATAGAATTACTTTAGCAGCTGGTCTAATACTCATATTTTTATCTCCAGATAAGTACCAAAGATCTGAAGCTGGTTTTATTGATACAGTTGTGATCGGCAATCCCGGCAATACTGCAATCGATATAGTTCCTGGAGACACCCGATGGTTCAAGAGCGGTCAATTCGGTGCTGTTTCTTACACCTACCGCATCGGTACTACAGAAGTCACTAACGACCAGTACGTCACCTTCTTGAATGCCGTTGCTGCTGCTGACCCTCGCTCTCTCTTCCATTCATCGATGCAGTCGAATGCTCGAGGGGGAATTCTGCGAACAGGTACTAGCGGAAACTATTCCTATTCTTCGAAGCCAATGATGGGTGACAAGCCGGTCAACTATGTCAATTTTTGGGACGCAAAGAGGTTTACCAACTGGTTGCACAACGGCATGCCAAGCGGCAGTCAAGATTTGACAACGACTGAAGATGGTGCTTACTTTTTGGGTGGTGTGACAAATCCAGTTGATCGAAATGTACCACGGAGAACTGACGCTAGGTGGTTTCTGCCAACAGAAGATGAATGGTTCAAAGCTGCCTATCATAAGAACGATGGTGTTACAGGAAATTACTTTGAATACCCGACTGGTACGGATGAGGTGCCTATTAGGGCAATTGCGGATGCATTTGGGAATGTTGCCAATCCTGGGAGCAACGTCGTGAATTATGATAATGCTGCGGATTGGAACGGACTTAACGGAAATGTGACGACTGTAGGCAGTGCGACAAGCCCGAGTGCGTATGGGACGCTAGACCAGGCTGGAAATCTAGACGAATGGAATGACACCTTGATAGGTTGCGCACTCTTGGTAGACGGCGGTTGTAACGCTGGCCCAGGTCCCGATATGGTCGCAATCCTTCGTGGAGGAACTTGGGCCCAGCCGAATGATTTCCATATTGTCGGATTTCCTAACGGGAGTCGCGATGTCGGCGGAGGAGAGAATGTGATTGTTGGTTTTCGGGTCGCAGCAGCTTTTGAGGAGTCTGCAGATTTCAATCTCGATACACTAGTGGACGAAACAGACTTACAAATCTGGCAAGAGGGTTACGGGGTTTCCGCTTCGGGAGACGCAGATGGAGATGGAGACTCAGATGGGAATGATTTTCTGATCTGGCAGCGGCAACTCACTCAAAGTATCAGCCAAACATCTCATTCTGCAGAGATACCCGAGCCTACCACTTGTTCACTCTTGCTGAGCATCGTCGGTTTTAGCGTCTTGGCACGATGGAATGCACGCGGGAAATCAGAGTATTGACTGAGATCGGCCCAATCATTGCGACCCAGGTTTCATGACCAATTATTGGCACATCATCTGTTAGGCATTGTGGCACCGATTATTGCGTTGGAAAGCATCTAATCTTTGTTAGAAAGTTATAACCTATATGGTTTGGGCGTAAAGTTCGATGCGCTTGGGGCGATTGAGAATCAAAGCGATTACTAGGCCACCAGAAAAGAGATATGAGCAAGGTTCGGGCACCTGGGTTGAAGAAGCTAACGATATTGAGGTGACATATTGCCTTTGCCAGGTCAGAAAATCGTTTCCGTCCGAATCTCCGTCATGATCTGCATCCCCCTCTGATGTGCTCCCATAGCTCAGCTTCCAAAGTTCCAGATCGAATCCATTTACATATGTGTCATTATTAAAATCTGCTGAATCAGCCTCAACAAAAATTGCCGCAAGACGAAAACCTACTGTTGGATCAACAACGGCATGATTGTCATGATGCACAAGATTGCGTTCGAAGAGGTCGACGTGCCCAAATTGGATATAGGAACCACCATAAACCGTGTACGGCCCCCAACCATTTGGGTCAGGCTTAGTCGGATCAGCAGTGACCCATTCAAAGAGGTTTCCACTCATGTCTCGAGCTCCATAATAGGACTCGTTCCCTGCGCTACCTACCGTGGCAACGTTGCCTCGGGTCGAACCATTCCAATTGGCAGCATTACGAAAAACAACGGTGTGAAGATCTGGATTATTGACGTTTCCGAATTCATCTACGGTGGCAGGCGTTGGGAAAACATCGCTATGAGAAGGATACAGCCACCAGCCATTTCCAAGGTAGGTGTCGGCGCCTGGTTCGTAAAACGCTGCTTTCTGCCACTCATGCTCATCCGGTATATAGAACTTTGCATTTGTATTTCGGGCGGTGACTGTTTCTGGCCCGCTGAACGTGTACGCACCATCTTCGGTGGTTGTGCTGTCTTGCATTCCCGTCGGTTGACCATTTTGAAACCAATTGGCAAAACGAGCTGAATCATACCAAGAAACGAAGTTTACGGGTTTATTGTCCATATTGGCCTTTATTGAATAGGAATAACTTCCATTGGTACCCGTTCTAATGATGCCACCTTCCAGTGCTGATCCCATGGAGGGGTGGTAAAGATTGTAGGTGTCCGTTGGGGCGACAGCATTGAGGAATTCGGCGTATTGGTAATTCGTCGTCTCATATTTACTAATGCGGAATGAATAATCGACAGCGCCATAACCACTTGTCCCGTCCTTTTTGATTACCGTGTTTTCTGGGTTGCCAGGATCTCCGACATTGACCCAGTCCAAGATGATGCTGGCATCAGTAGTGCTCTTTACCCACAAAACAATTGTCACCGCGACCAAGTAGAAAATAGATCGTTGATAACTCATTGAAAAATTCGAACTCATTACTGTTCTATAATAACAAGCTGGGGCGAGTCAAATTTGATTCCCCCCCTAACTATTAATATAGCAACTGATAAGATCCTATGCCTATTCTATTCCCGATAAAAAGTACCAATTTCAGTAAAGTTTCTTATGACACCTTGGATGTACAGATAGAGCCTCAGCGATGACCTAGTAGCTTTGCTGGGCTGCCGCCGACGAAAGTACCTGCTTCGACTGGCTTGGTAACCACACTCCCCGCAGCCACGATCGCGTTCGCACCGATTTCAACGCCGCCAAGGAGCAACGCCCGCGCCCCAATCCAGGCACCGTTGCCAATCTCAATCTGCTTGGCAACCAGGTCGAACGAGACTTTCCGATGGTCATGACTTCCTGTACAAAAGTAGACTAATTGCGAGATACAAACATGATCGCCGATATGCACATCCTCGATATTGTCGATCCAGACTCCCTGCCCGATCCAGCAATGGTCCCCCACGGTAAGTCGCCAGGGATATTTGATTCGCACGTGCGGTTTGATCTTGACCGCTTTGCCGATTCGAGCCCCGAACCGCCGTAGCAGAGAGGCCTTAATGCCGCTCACAGGAAACCAGCCACTCTCAAAGACGAGCAGACTAAGAAAATACCAGACGGTCCGGATAATCTTACCACGGCCCGGATTGTACTCCGGATGGCTGAAGGAGCTAAGATCGTAGAAAGCCTTCGCTTCCCTCAGGATTTCGTCTTGCTCAGTCACGAACGCTCTCCTTAGATCATTGGTGCGGAATTCTGTGAATGAGTTCCCAACGCAACTCGGTACATTTGTTCATAACCTGCGATGACGTGATCAGGTTCGAGCCATTTCAGCACATATTCACGTCCTTGTTGTCCCAATTCATTCCGATGGTCAGCATTGTTGAGTAGAGATGCAACTGCGTCGGCAATCTCCTGTGGAGATGAGAGCACTATTTTCGCCCCAGCCTGCATAAGCTCCGGCCAGATATCAGTTCCGCGGGTTGTAACCACCGGTGTACCACAAGCCAGGGCTTCGGGAAGGACTAATCCAAAATTCTCTTGATAGGTTGGCAGCACGAAAACATCGGCCCATTGATACAGCGATAGCTTTAAAGAACCACGTACCATACCCAAGAAATGAGTCCGTTCTCCTATGCCAAGTTTATCGGAAAGCTCCTTGAGCCGGTTAACGTAGAAGTCTTCCCCTGGTCCGGCGACAAGTAACTCGATATCAAACTGCTGCTTGGTTAGGATTTGTACTGCTTCGAGAAGTACTTCCAAGCCCTTCTTGGCCTGCACACGGCTCAGAAACAATACTTTGTAGGCTGCTGAACCAATCTGCGTAAACGTACTGTATGCTTCTTCAGGACCAACCAAATGATGATAAGGTGTCAAATCCATTGCCAAAGGTTGTACTGCAATCTGATAGTTTCCTGGAATCCACTTTGAAGCCTGGTCCTTTTCGCCTTCAGCGGTGAAATGTACCGTGGAAGCATTCTGGAAGAAACGACGACCAGCTAGACTCAGGAATAATTGCTTTTTGAGATTCTTCTGCTTCATACAATAGTCATCAAGCATCCCATGGATGCTAACAATGTAGGGAATGTTGTTTTTCAACAACAGCGAGCCCAGTTGCAAATTGGCGATTTCCCAAGGTGTATGTAAGTGTGCGACATCAATGCCAGGCAATAGTTTCTCAAGAATACTAAGAGAATCTCGACTGAGGAGGGCATTGAACCAGTGAGCAGAATTCAGTTCTACGAGCTCCGGCCACTGCTTGTGAGTCATTCGCCATTCATTGGGGACGTCCGTTGCATCGCAGGTTGCGAGGACGACACGATGACCATTTTCTGAAAGTGCCAGAGTTAGATCGAGGACCGCTTTGACGACCCCCCCTTCTTCGGTGCGAATACGAGGAAAAAAATGAAGTATTGAAAGGGTATTCGCCATATCGAGTCTTCAAACATTATATCGCAGTTAAATCGCTGCCTTGTTTGCCTCAAGATCGAAGGACAGCTTGGATCACCTTCCAAGCACGCCAAGAAGAATACTAGCGATATTGTGGAGTAGATGACCAATAAGGATCTACTGCCTTCTTGCCAAACATTTTATTTGCGACAGAAAGTATGATATACGTTGACAAGAAACCAATAATCAACAGGTTGGTAAATAGCGCAATGCCGCCGCGCGCTAAGCCTAAGACCTGTCCCGTAGCACATCCTGCTGGGAGAATAACAAAGGGATTGTTTGGATTCAATCGGATTAACTCGTCGAAGAAACGTAATAACTGTCCAAAAAATAATGCATAGATGACGATTGCTAGAATGCCTCCTTCAGCGGTCGCATACCCAATAACTCCCGGAGGAATCGTGATTAAATCCCAATTCATTCGCGGAATCCTCGCTAACCGAGCAATGTCGTTTCCCAACGGAGCAGGCTTTTCTGGCCAGAAATGTCGGGGCACCCACCAATAACCCATGTACTTCAAGCTGTAAAGGTATCGCGGTTCGCTTTTATCCGGCCATTGCTCAATCGCCCACAGTGCTGCGCTACCGCAAGATTGACCTCCTAGTATGTCCTTAATTCCTCGTTGGACTTCGGCCTGCTGCATCTTGGCAACCGTCTCACGGACATCACTTTCGGCGGTTTTGCGATTATCCCGAATTGCCGTAAATGCACTAATCACAACTCCGACTGCTAGTAGTATCGGTATCATGTACAACAGCATCCGAGAGGGCTGCATGAGTTTGAATCTTCGGTGGTAGGCTCCCCAGGCAAAACTCATTAATACACTAAGAATGGAACGTCGACCGAACGAACCTATCATGCCTATGCCGAAACTGCCTCCCACAATTAACAACGTAACGGCGGTCACAAGTATATTGAATCGACGATTTCCCCATACCCAGCCTGCTATAGAGCTAGCAATCGCAGCCAATGCAACTGCAATCTGGACTGAGGCTTTCCCAATCACGGGAACATACGGCCCATACAATCGAATGGCTAGTGCAATTATCACGATAGCGATTCCCAGCATGAGGAATAGCTGCTCATTAATGTCGCGAGGAGGACCGGATCCCTTTTTTGCAATCCAAGGCGATAACTTGACGCGATGATAACTCAATAAGAAAATAAGCAGATAAACGAAAGCGAATGTGGCGTACGTCTTTCCTGTTTGAACTGGTGAATCTACCTTAAAGAACATATAGTCATCGTAATAAAGCGCCATGGCTGGACTGACGAGTTGATAAATGATAAAACTAGAGAGATACAAGTTGCGCATGCTGAACAGATCGACCTTGCGAGAAAGGCCCTGGCTAAGCATCATTCCTATCAGGGCAGTCGCTAGAGCCCCCAAGAAAAAGACGATCATATCTTGCATCGCACCAAATCCCTCTAATTCTCACAAACTGATTGACCCAACGAACACTTCCCTTTTGATGAAGTTCCCCAAGAATACCTTACAGACCAGCAGTACAAAGCATAACTTTCAGCCATATCTTGCTTTCTTCATCTTTAAAATGCTACCTGATCTATCGACTTTACCACCACGTTACTTGCACAACCGATAAAAAGCCCAGTATTTCGTTCATTCCCACCCCCTAGCCATCTCCACCATATTTCTCCCATATTGCGACCTGCTCTGCTGAAGTGAAAAAGTGCTGTACAAAAGGCGAATCGACAATCGCATCCAAATAGGGCTGCGAGATCACGACGCCCTCTTTGAGCGCCTTGTACTTGGCAGCATAGTCCGTCTGGTCACCAGGTTTCCCAGGCGGCAAGCGGCGGCGAGTTTTCGATGGAGTACCCGCGCTGGCCATTTCGATTTCTGAAACACCCACGAAATCAGCGACTAGTCTCCCCTTCTCCTCATCGGTTAGTTCGGTTCTTAAGAGCAGTACATCATACGGTCCCTCTCGGAATTCGGCAAAACCATTCTTTTTGTCAAATGGGTGATTGTAAACGTTGATTCCCAACGCCGCTTGAAACTCGCTGGTAAACCATTGGAGCGGCTGAAGGTAACGATCCGTTTGCAAATAGGCCTGGCGGAACTCGTTTGACACCTGATCAGGATCTAGTCGCTCTTGCTCCTTGGGGCCATTTCCGACTCGTGCTTCTTGTTCCCCATAATCGATTCGGGCGAAAGTGGAAAGCATATTGTCAATCGGATGACGTACTAGCGAAATGATCTTAGCCGGCTTGCGCTTGCTGGTAATATGTTTCATAGCCCAGCGGGCGGAGCCTGAATAACGCTGGGTCGCGAGTTTTCTGGGATCGAGATAATGGGCTCCAATCACGAATACCCCGCAGGCTCTCAACGAATTCAATAAGGCAACCGAGCCCGAACGCTCCATGGAATAGACGAAGACTGGAGTGCGACGCAGCAAGTAATAGTTGAAGTGAAGTTCAAGAACGCGCTGGATTTTTTCGATCTGCATGGCACCTTGGCACCGAATAATGGCGAATCACTTGCTTGTGGCCTAGTCGACAAACAGCGGCTTCCTAGCCTCACGAAGCTCCAAAAGCCAATTCGAGACTTCTTCTCTCATGGCCCAATTAGGCACAGACTGCCCCTCTGAGAGCAACTTGCGAATCATCGTACCGGAGATCGAGCGGAGATGATTTTCATCGGGCGTGGCTGACTCGACCATGGCATCCTGCTCCTCAGAATAATACACTGTGTCAAAAAACACGGGGGTGATGCCAATATCACCCAGCTTATCAAAAAGGTCTTTGTTTTGGTTGGCGGCGTAGAAGTTCCCTACGCCCGTGTGGTCTCTTCCCAAGACAAAATGCGTACAACCAAAATTCTTGCGGCAAAGTGCCGTGAACACGGCCTCGCGGGGACCGCAATAGCGGGAGTACGTGCTGAATGCAGCCAATAATGAGTTGGGCAATCGCTCAGAGATAAGCCGCTCGTAGGCCCCCATGATCGCCTCGGGAGTAAAATCCCCCGATTTCTTCGGGCCGATTACCGGATGGATGAGCACTCCATCAGCATTGCTCCGCTCGCAGGCATTGGCAATCACGTGCTCGTGACCTCGATGAGGCACATTGCGGGTATGGAACGCGACGATCTTCGACCAACCCTTGATTTCAAAGAGCATTCGGGTTTGTTCGGGGGTGAGTTGGTAGGGTGATCTGGCAATGCTTGCCGGTCCCAAATACTCAATCGGGCCCCCTATGAGCGTCACACCGCGGTTCATAAAACGTGCAACGCCCGGATGACTTCGATCGGTCGTGCCAAACCAGCGATTCGCGACGCTCTCCAAATCAACTTCATATTTGTCTTCCAAGTGGAGGATCGCCGTTGATTCCCCCGTGCGGTGGTCAATCAAGCGAATCGACTGCCCCGGTTGATAGGCCGCAAATTCCTGGCTCTTGCCCTGCAAAATAATAGGCATCGTCCAAATATCGCCCGTGGGCAACCGGTAGTCATTCAGCACACCTTCCAATTGTGCCTGGGTCATAAACCCATTTAAAGGTGAGTAAACTCCGTGGGCAATCTGCTCGATATCCATGGCCGTTTCGAGATCGACCTCGATTGCTGGTAATTTATTCAACATCTCCTTTGGCATTGGCCTATACTCTGCCAAGGTGTGTTGCTCCACATCGCTGCGCCCATGGAGCGAAGGGAGTAGCAAGGGGCTCGATTCCAGTAGGTCCTCGATCCGATAGCCATCCAGCGATCGCCGGAACCGCTCGATCATGCTCAGCACCATGTCGACGGCCCCGACGGGATGGTTACCAATCGCCGTTTCAGCAGCCAGCACAAGTCCATTGGCTCCGTCCAGCAAGGTATTGGTAATGTCGTTCAACTCAGCCCTGGTCGGCTTACGGTTGACAATCATCGATTCGAGCAGGTTCGTGGCCACATGAACCGGTTTGTTGGCGAAGTTTCCCTTACGTATGATCGCCTTCTGCAAGAAGGGGATATTCTCCAACGGCACTTCACGCGAGAGATCACCCCGGTCGATCAGTATCGCGTCCGACTCCGCCAGGATTTCATCCAGATTGCGCACACCCAGCTTACTCTCGATCTTGGAAATGATTGTTGCACCTGGGCCAGCATAGTCTCGTAAGTGAGCAACGTCTTCGGCCGTATTAGCAAAGGAGAGCGCAAAATGGGTGATACCCATGCGCCGACCAATCTCAACGGCTGCGATGTCGTCCTCCGTCAGGGGAGGCAAGTTGGGAGCCGGGTCGATCACAACGGCCTTGTTCGAACCGATCTTCCCGCCATTGAGAACTACGGTATCTGCCCCCGTCGCATCGGCACTGAGCACCAGCAAGACCACGCCATCAAAATCGAGTCCAATCAAGTTGTTTGGCCGTAGGCCCTGAAAAAGTGTCGGTGGTGTCAGCGACAGGCACTCCCCCGTTCCCACCACCGTCTCGGCAGTCAGCCGCACATGCTGTCGATCTCGAACCACCACGTCCTTTTCCATGGCGCCGGTCCGTACCTGTGCTCCTTCCGTATCGAGACAAATGGGCGTGGACGAATGCGACTGGATAATGCGAATCGTCTCTTCAACTTTGCCGAGCGGGGTATGCGACAGGTTGATGCGAAACAAATCCACCTGGCGAACCTGCAGACGCTCGATGACCTGGCGATTCAAAGAACTCGGGCCAAGTGTGCAGAGTATGCTAATTATGCGATCCGGTGTGGCCAAGGTAATACCTTCCGTTGACGTTCTTTAAAACAAAAAAATGATTAAGAGTTGCCCGCGAATCACACGAAGAATCGTGAGGATCTTAATCTATTATTCTAGCTGGCTTGCTCAAAATGGGCAAACATGGATGCTGAATGGCTGATCGCATTGAGGTCTATGAAAATCGTGACGGTTGGCCTCATTAGCACTCCCTATATGGAGGGCTGCTAGGAAGAAAGCCTAGGGACCGTTGCTTGGTTTGGGAGATATCGTGGCCTGCTCCCCAAGAAGCGATCCAGATGTTATGAGAGTCTTAACAGCCCTAGAGGGCGAGGTGACGCAAGATGACGTCGAAGCGAAGGAAGCGGCCTCGACTGCGAGTCGATTCATAACAGGAAAGAAGCTATCTCGAATGTTCCGCTCGCAGAAAATCATAATTGGTTATAGGAGTAGGAGGATCTGGCTCGACGGGTGCCGGACTTGCTAGTAACCCTACATCGGCCATCGCCAAACGAACACCCTGCACCGGGTCTCCACGCCGCCGCCAGTCGTCGAGGACTTGTAATGAGTGGCGTCGTAATTCGGCAAGTCGCTCGGCGTCTTCAGTCGCCCACAAGAGTTTTTCTGCAAGAGTGTCTGCGTCACCCGCAGGGAAAAGAGCGCCGTTCAAACCCTCCCGACAAAGCTCGGTCGCTGCGCCAACCATGTCACTTGTCAAGATTGCCAGGCCTGCCGCGGCAGCTTCACAAACGACAACCGCCCAAGGCTCAAAGCGACTCGGCAGGACAAAGACATCTGCACAATGGTAGAGTGCATTTAACTCTACTTGATCGCTGACAAAACCTGTCCAGACGACTCGATTCTGAAGCGCATCAGGGACTCTTGCCTTGAGTTCCGCCTCAAGTTGCCCCCCCCCCACGATCAAAAGATCCCAGCCTGGCCGGTCAAGTGCGATCCGCGTAAAGGCATCGATCAGCGTGTCGACACCTTTCACCGAGACCAGCCTGCCAGAATAGATAAAGTAGCTGCGGTCCGATCGTAGCCCATACTTTGCTTGGACAGCAATGCATTGGTCTGCAGAAATGGAGAAACTTCGGCCGTAGTCCGGCTCGTGCGGCATATAGAAGCAAGGTTTTCTTGTGCCACCATAGCGTTCGAAGTATTGCTTTCCCCGGGTACCACAAGGAAGCAAACCCGTCACGTTTCTCACAGCGTACCCCATGTAAAGCTGCTTCATATAACGGCGCACTCCACGTGCTTTGTCACCGAGGATATTTGAATCCCCAAACATAAAATTTGGAACACTCTTCTTGTGACACCAACGAATAAGTCTCAAAAGTCCTAGATCGTTCGCACCGGTGGTAATCACCATGTCGATCTGCTTTTCTTTCAAGAAGCGAATGACCTTCCCCATCTTAAACCATTGCCGCAATGGGTGTAGGTGCTTTGAGTGAGCTGACTCTCCTTTGCCAAAAATGACAGGACGAATCTCCGCAGGCAATTCTTTTTCCCAAGGAAGCCAATCGTGTTCGAACAAAACTAGTGACCACAATTCCACCTCTTCGCTAAGTTCTCGCGCAAGACGCAAATGCTGGCTTACCCGGTAGGGGGCAGCTACATTAGAAACAATTGCTAACTTTACTTTAGAAGAAGTCATAGTTGTCCGACTACTTTTTACTTAATAGTATAGAACTGCTCGTCAAAGATTGAAATCCGCAAAAGCCTATCTCTTGCACTACACTGACTTGCCTAAAACATGGAATTTAGGAGCTTCCCGTACTCGTTGACTTGCGAGATCGGCGTCACGAATGAAAAGTGTATTTCCTGACGACTTGCTTTTCTCTTGCAAACGAGAAAGTTTCCGTTGCCAAGGGTCATAATTATAGGGACTATATCCCTGATGATTTAAGGTGCTGATAATTGCATCTTCGTCAAATCCGTAGCGTGTGCCACTTCCGTTTAGCTCGACAAGAATTGCATTCAGGTTGTGATCAGCCAATATTCGGTGCGCTCCCTTAAGCACCATCGTTTCGTATCCCTCAACATCGATCTTCATCATTGTGGGGACTTCACTTAATTCTTCATCCAGCGAGATGACGGGAACTTCCACGATATTACGCGCAGTTTCATGGGAAGTCAGAACATGATTTGTGCAACTCTCGTCGTCAGTAAACCGTAGCATCCCTCGGCTATCGCCTACACCTTGATTGAATGCCCGTACGCGTTCAAACAATGAATTGACGGCGAGATTGCTTCTCAGCCTCTGATAGGTATTTGGCACAGGCTCAAAGCATATTCCTCTTGCCCCGGCAACTCGACAGGCCAAAATGGTATAAGATCCCACATTTGCACCAACGTCTACAAAGAGATCCGTATCATTCAAGGCATGAAGGACAAACGCCATGTCTTGGAATTCTTGTAATCCAGTCATCACATTACCAGTCAATCCCCTTTCGCCTGGTGACACAATTAATTTGGAATCGTTCACCCAGTCAACAAGCACTTTTCCTGGTACGAGCCGACTGCCTACTTGCCATTTGAAATAACGTATCAGAGCACCGACTTTTTTGCCACTATTGAGTGGACTGTTGACTATAAATCGCAACGTGCGGGCAAGTGACATGTGGATAACTCCAGACAAATCTCTCTAGAGAAAAGTCGCAACTAGGGGTTTGACAACTAATTCTGCCAGGCGGCGGAAGTTAGTAAGAGTGATCTACGCAGGAATCTATCCCAAGGATGAGGAATGACACCCGCCAATTCTGCAAGATGACTCGCAAAAAAGAATCGCATGAATAGTATAAACGTCGTACAAAATATTATGGAGTTGATCGCAATGAGAACAAAGTATTGATCGTTCGTCGCAACAACATATCCAATCTTGGCAGCGAGCAATGCGGCTGCCATAGAACAAAGCCAGGCAGGCAGCAGAGCACTCACAATCGGAGTTGCGGAGATCCCAAATTGTGCTAACACAATTATGGTAAGTCCTAAAGAAAATAATGTTTGGGAAGCGGCAACGATCAATGCTATCCCAGTGATGTCTGCTCCAGTTATACCTACAGCCAGCCAGACACTTAGCATGAGAACGATTCCTTCAAGAAGAAACAGGACTGCACTGCGTCGAAATTCACCCCGAGAAGTGATGGCTGCATGAACGATATCAGGAACGAGTCGAATTGGCGCAACTATTGAAAATATTTGCATCAGAGGAACAGCCATTGCCCACTTCTTGTCCCATAGCACTGCTTCGAGTGCTTCGATATTGACCGCCACGAGCAAGCAGACTGGCCCCGACACTAGCATCATGAGGCGAATCGTCTTGACTATCGCTCTCGCTTGGCGATCAGGATCGCTGGCCAAGCGACTCAGGACCGGAAAGAGCACAAACTGGACGTTACTAGCCATTAGAATGGCGAATTGAGCAGTAAGCTGATAGCCAAAAAAATATTGGCCGACGAGACCGGGCAAGACCAGCAAACCGAGAACAAGGTAGTCCCCGTTGCGAGCCAATCCGCGCGCGAATGCGGCGAGCATCACCCACAGCGAATTGCTAAGAATACTCGGCCATACGCTAAGTTGCCAGCCGTCCCTCCAAGGTACAACGCGTGTCACCGCAAAGGTTGCCGCACATTCAAATAGGGAAACCAGAGGAAGTGGCAAGACAAAACTCATAGCGCCGTAACCTCGATAGGCCAAGAAAATGACTCCCAGATACCGAATTGCAAACCAGACGGTTCCAATCCAAGCCAGCGTCTTGAAGCGGAGGTCAATGCGAAGTTTTGCCTTGAAAAGCGTCGCCGGTGCGCTGAGTATTACCGTCAAAGCAAAAACCCACAACAACGGCATCAGTCGCGAATCGCCATAAATCGTGGCAATCCAAGGCGACGCAATCGCCAAAAGGACTCCTGTGACACTGCTGAAACAGATTCCGATCCAAAATGCAGGGGGAGTCAATTTTTCAAACTGTGCTGCACCCCGCTGAATCAGAACCTGGGCAACACCCCCGTCATTGAATACCTTGAGAAAGTTTGCAATGGAGGTGGCAATCGCAAACACGCCGAAGTCTTCATCCAATAGAAGTCGACCAAGCACGATCTGCGTGAGAAAGCTGAGCAGCTTACCTGCGACCAGACAGAGGGATAGCCAGGTAAATCCCCTCCCAGCCGCCTTTCCCAGCGACTCTTGCCCAAATGCCTCTTGCGAAGAGAGATACTCTCCGCTAACCACTACGGCAGAGGATGTATTCTCTGAGTCAAGTTCTGTCTGGAGAGATTGCATGTGAAGAAATGCTAGTCGTCAATTTGCTCGTTACAGTCGAACAACACTCTTGTGACCTATCTCTCGCTCATTGCAACGTAGGACAAGAACTAAGTGATCCAAAGAAAACTAATTACTCCGGCCTCATGTCACCGACATCGGGGTGGAAACATCGGGTGTTGCGAGAGGTAATTCAGGCGAAGAAAGTGCCCGAATATCCGGGTACTCTGGGTCGGATGCGGTGGAAACAATTTCTGCTTCAAGTGGCTCCAGCAAATCCATCAATTGGTTGATCGTTTCACAAGAGGTCATCCCTGGTGGCCGCGTTCCACAGACATGCAAACGACCAATCACGTGGTCGCCAGAGAACAAAGGTACGTCGGCACTCCAACGCTCTTGCTTCTCTGAATGGCTCGGCCTGCGCCAGGAAGCATGAAATCCCTCCTGTGCCGCAACTAGATTCACGTCGAGCACAACCTCAATCAGATCTAATTTTTGGGCAAACTCGATCACGGATTCCCACAGCAATTTCCAGTCGCGATTTCCCTGCAATCGAAACGAGTATTCGCGATCTCCTTTAACCCGCATTAACGAAAGTACCAGGGATTTCAAGCGGCTGATCAGCATAACGAATTCGATATGGCCGAACACTTGAGTCACAACCAAAATGCAAAGGACCGACAGAATTGAAAGCAAAGCGACCAGGTCATTCTTCAGTATAATGCTGACCAAAGCCCCGGCACAGGTCACGGCACAGCAGACAGACACAACCGCCAAGACTCGGGTATTCTTGCCAAACACTGCCATCAGGCGGTGATGCAAATGTCCGCGATCCGTGGCATAGATACTACGTCCCGAGAGTTTTCTCCGCATGATCGCAGCCACGGAATCAAAAATCGGCAGTGCCCACATCGCCAAAGGTGCAGCCATCGCGACCGTTGCAGGCCCTTTCATCGTCCCGCCAATCGCCAAGGAACCGACCACTAAACCGATCAACATGCTTCCTGCATCCCCCAAGAACATTTTCGCGGGTGGATAATTGAAGCGGAGAAATCCGACGAGACTTCCGACAAAAACGGCGGCTACAAGGGCGACTTCGGGTCGTCCAAATACAACAGCAATCACTGTGATTGTTGAACAGAGAATGATTCCGATGGTGGTAGCCAAACCGTCGATACCATCCAACAAGTTCAGAGAATTAATCGCTCCCAGCAGCCAAAAAATCGTAAATGGGATTGCCAGGGGCCCCAGTACAAATTCCTGCTCAAAAACCACGAAGCGGTCGATTTCCAATCCTGACTTGATGATGATTAGCGTAGCAACGAGTTGACCTAGTAGTTTGTAGCGGCCTTTCATGCCAAAGCGGTCATCGTACAGGCCAAGTCCAACGATCCAGGCACAAGACAAGAGGAGCCCGCCTAGGAGCGATTGCTTCTCACCAAGCAGTTCTTGCAAACGGGAAGATGAAAAGAATTCAACGGCAAAGGTGATAGCGGCAGCAAGGTACACGGCAAGACCACCCCCAAGCGCGACTTCGCGACTATGGCTCTTGTGGTGACCGTCCGGACGGTCGACGAGCCCCCAGCGGGGGGCCCAGCTACCAATGAAATTGGTCAGCGTGTAGCTGACGACAGCGGCTATGCAACCGAGAGCGAGCAAGTAGAACATATTCTGAAGATTCCTCAGCAATGCGGCGGATCAGGTTTTAGTCCCGATACTAACTAAGTCACACAGCCGCCATTAACTCTCAGAAGGCCTAGATGTTGTGCAATATAACTGTCCTGCGGGTCTCTCACACAACATGCGCTTCTATTATCTTAAACTACTAGGGCAATTTGGTCTCGTACGGAAGATCATTGAGTTCCCAATGGTGTCCATTCTAGCATCGTCGGGGAGAGAGATCAAAAGCCCCTCAACCGAGACAAATTCCATAAAAACCCATTAGGGCCGCCAATTGTTGCGACCTGAATTGTCAGGTCGAAAGTTCTTTGTCAGCACACCCTTAAGCAATTCTCAAGCCGGAAACCCTACCAGCGAAGTTTTTCTGATCCTCGAGAGCAACACAACGACAGATTCCCCCTGTATTTCAGCAATTACTGGCGTCAGGCTCCTACAAGCTCAGGCCGTTGCTTCGTATTGTCATCATCCCCTTCGATGACGAAAATGTCAACAAAAGCGGAGTCATCCGTGTCGAATGTTGCCTTTTTTCAACAACAGAGCTCAAGCGATACAAATAGTCGCTTAACTACTTCTTCTCAATTGGCAACTCAATTTTTAGAGGGCGTGATCGTAATCCGGGCGTTCCTTTTGATACTGCTATCAAGGTTACAGGGCCCGCACCAAGCTTTGCTTTCTCTACTGCTATCTGTCCACTGCCGTTGTCAACTTTGCCTAATTCAACACCATTGCAAAACACAGATACCGGTGCTCGGTTTGTAGAGTTTACATTCAAGTTCAGATAGGCCGAAGCAGGCGCCAGAGATTCGTCTACCACACTCACTTGCACCGCATCGGAGCCATTCTTCACCATAACCTGACCCAGCCAGCGACCTTGAGTTTCGATGGGTGTGTTGTCGGTGGCCACGACACGCAATTCGTGATAGCCATCAGCAACCGCACTTGTGTCCCACTGAAAGCTTTGTCCCGCTTGGAGCTCCTGCTGGAAATCGCCGTCAACATACAACCGCAGCGAAGCTATGCCTCCCTCGATGTTAGTGATTTGAGGTGAGATTTTCACCGTGCCTTGAATGAGCGATCCCTCAGTGACGCCGTCGAGTGAAACATGGGGGATCTTTGCCCATGGTTGGCAAAGCGGATCTCCCACCAGTATCTGCTGAAAGGGAGCGGCTACCGATTGATAAAACGATTCGGCCAAAGAGCAGCCGTGAACATAGTGGGTCTGCTGAGTGGCGTTAGGGAACTTCGCTGCAATCGCAAAGGGCTCGATGACGGTACCACAGGCCCCTGCGGCTCCCATGCGTAAGAATTCACTCAGGCAAGTTTGGTTCTTGTCCGGTAAGAACTGGCCGCCGGAGCTGGTGAAGTTGTCGCAAAACGCCCCAGGAAGAAGACGGCTGTGTGAACCGGCAGGATTAACGATACTGTGGCCGCAGGTGACACCGGCCACGTTTTGCTTGTACTCGGGGAAATACCCATCAATAATCTCCGCATTCACACCGGCAAGTTGAATCATCCTCACGGCCTGGAGGAAATCCTTGTCGCGTACCGTCGAACGGATGGTCTTGTTTTTGCAGAAATAGATGGTTCCGTTGGGCTTGGAGCCATCGGCATTGGCCGACCGCTCCAGATACCAGGCGATCTCCTCTACGGTGTTGCCAGGAACAGAATTGACGCCGAGCATCGCCGACAGCATATAGGGCAATCCTTCGGCCCCCGCCCTTCTTCCTCCGAGCGCCCAACGATAACTGGAGCGGAAGCCCTTAGAAACGACTACGAGATTGTTCACTGGAGTACAATAAAAATTCGCATTCGAGCCAACCATCTCTTTGCGATCCGCAAGCACAAATGCAGAGAGATAGGTGGCACTCGAGAGAGAGAGCATGGGGCTCTGTTGGCGTGGAAAGTTTTCCTGGGGGAAATCTTTCGAAAAATCAACGCGCCAGGGAAAATCACAAGAATAGACAATGTAATCAATCTTACTGGTTAGTTTTCGTTCCTTAATCTTGGCTAGGATGGGTTCAAGAATTATCGATTTGAAGCGAGAGCCCCCGATGACTACTCTTCCCGGAGGATACTTGAGATAACAAACATTGGCTGGAGGAATTTTGCGAAGATCGATATAGTGGTTGGCAACAGTGAGCGACGCCGGGCTAGCGCTATTGACGACGAGAAACACGTTCTCCGGACCACCCCCGGCGTTGCAGGATAGCGGAAAATAAGCACAAATTCCCCAGAGGAGAATTATCGAGAAGCGAATAAGGCATAATTTGTTGTTGGTACAAGTATTGTGCATTTATTTGCCCGAAATCTGCGTAAAAGCATTCGTTCCAAGAAGTGCGTGGTAATCAATCGAGATAGGATTTGAGGCCACCAATCAGAGTGATTGTATGCCCCGCCAGGGCAGAGAGCAACTCACGACCGTACCAAACTCAGCAAAAGAACTTCTCTAAGTGGGCGACAATTCGCTGGGCAGCCTTTCCATCCCCATAGGGGTTTTTCACATGCGACATGGCTCGGTATTCCTCTTCATTGGTAAGCAAGTTCGACGTCTCGGCGACGATGCGCTCGGCGTTTGCCCCAACGAGTTTTACGCCACCAGCTTCTATCCCCTCGGGCCGCTCAGTATTGTCTCTCATGACCAACACCGGTTTGCCCAGAGTAGGTGCTTCTTCTTGCACTCCACCAGAATCAGTAAGTATGAGCCGACATCGGGACGCCAGAGCGACGAATTCAGCATAAGCTTGTGGTTCGATGAGCCGGACATTTTTGGCAGAACCCAAACGCTCGTGAACGATGGTAAGTACATGGGGATTTAAATGGACTGGATAGACGAAAAGCTTGTCTGGAAATCGCTCGGCAAGTTGCCCTATTGCGGCGCAGATCTGCTCGAATCCTTCGCCGAAGTTTTCCCGTCGGTGTCCTGTAATAAGCACAAAGTTACGCTCTTGCCACTCGCAGCCCAGGAGACCTGTGAGCCTGTTAAGTATCACCTCGCCAACTTCCGGTGAACATTGCCGATTAAGTTCCATCAAGAGCGCGTCGATTATCGTGTTACCAGTCACGAGGATAGACGCGGGTTCGATCCCCTCTGAGAGTAACGCCTGGCGAGCGCGCTCTGTGGGGGCATAGTGCCAACGTACCAGCGGGCTGGTCAATCGGCGATTGGCTTCTTCGGGAAAAGGGGAGTAAAGATTGTCGGTTCGCAGACCCGCCTCGACGTGTCCAATGGGAATTCGACGATAGAAACTGGCCAGTGCCGCACAAAGCACCGTGGTTGTGTCCCCTTGCACCAGGACCATATCGGGTGCCAACTGGTCAAGAATTTGATCGACTCGTTCAATCAGCCGAGCAGTTAGCGCCGCAAGCGACTGATTGGGGAGCATCACATCCAACTTGGCATCGACCGAGATGCCAAATAAGTCGATAACCTGTTGGATCATCTCGCGATGCTGTCCCGCGTTGATAACCACCGGTTCCAACTGCTTGGAGAGACGCAATTGTGCCACGAGCGGAGCCATCTTGATGGCTTCGGGTCGGGTTCCCATGAATACGGCAATGCGAGCGGTCATCAAACAATTTTTCACTAGTGGAATTAATGCATCTCGATATATTGTAATCTGCGATTCTGATTTCCGGTATGAAAAGAACTGCCATTTATCTCTCCGCTATGGATTTCAAATCATCAGATTTCCTTGGCAGCAAATTCAACCGCCCCCTGACGGTTCTGCAATTGCTGCCTTCCCTCCAAGAGGGAGGTGTCGAGTACTGCACCTTGGAGATCAATGCCGCCCTTATTGCACGAGGGCACCGCAGCATCGTCATTTCCGCTGGTGGCCGTCTGGCGGAAAACATCGAGATAGACGGGGGGGAGCACGTCCTTCTGGACATCGGCAAGAAAACGCCCCTCTCACTTTTCAACGTCTTTAAGCTGCGTCATCTCCTGGAGCGCCGAGGTGTCGATATCGTGCACGCCCGTTCCCGGATGCCAGCCTGGGTAGGGTTGCTCGCCTTGAAGCTGATGCCCGCAAAGCAACGCCCTCATTTTTTGACGACCGTGCATGGACTGAATTCGGTGAATCGTTATAGCAAGGTCATGACCTACGGAGAACGCATTGTTGCCGTCTCACGCTGCTGCCAGGACTATATCCTGAAAAACTATCCTCACACGGATGCAAGCAAGATCGTCGTGATTCCCCACGGGATCGATTCCAGTATCTTCACTTATGGGTTTCAACCTGGTGTCAAGTGGCTGCAGTCTTGGGCATCGCAATTCCCATCGCTGACGGGTCGATTTGTCGTGCTCCTCCCGGGACGTCTCACCCAGTTGAAAGGCCATTTCGATTTTCTCGCCATCGTTGCCCTGCTCAAACAACAGGAAGTTCCCGTTTCTGGTCTAATCGTAGGTGGCGAAGATCCTCATCGTCGTAAGTATTCGCGATCGCTTAGGGAAGAGGTCGAGCGAATGGGTCTAAAGTCGGACATCATCTTCACCGGACATCGGAGCGACTTGCGCGAGATCATGAGCGTTTCATCGGCAGTCGTATCAACCTCCACGAAACCGGAGAGTTTCGGGCGGACGGTGCTGGAATCCCTCAGCCTGGGAAGACCCACGATGGGTTATGACCATGGAGGAGTTGGGGAAATACTCACCCAATTGTATCCTACGGGTCTCGTACCTGTCGGAGATGTCGCAGCAATGGCAGAAAAACTGGGCAAGTTCTACCGGAATGTATGTCAGCCGCCACCTCCCATCATGGGTTACGACATGCAATCTGTTCTCAACCAAGAAATCGAACTTTATGAAAGTTTAACAACTCAATGTGAAAAAGGATTGACCCTCTAAACACGCGAAAGGTCGCGAGAAAACTATCTCATCGATATCTCTTACTTATGCGGTGAGGTAAGAAGACTAAATGGTATCGCAGCGGAATACGTTACCTTTTCGCGGATTCTCGCCTGGTTCGCGGGCCCCATTAACAGGCGTTTTAGTATAAGCTAGTAGCTGCCTAAGAAGACAAGGGGGTGCATGAAATTGATTTCCTATGCAGCGTTGGAACGGAACGACAGGTCACGACGTTCCATCCCCCGAGGATAGGCAACCGCGAGATCACGAGCAAGTTGCCAACATTCACTCTGAGCGACTGCGTCATGATCTCGAAGCCGGCGACGAAGCCAGATATCGGACGGCTTGCCAAATATACGGTCCCGGGTGACCGATACCTGATTGTTCAGATTCTTTTTGAATCGTTTCCATCCGGTAAACTTTCCCACGCCCGCGATATAGTTATGTTCCCAGAAGCCATACTGTTGATGCACGGCACGCCGGGCTTCTTCGTAGGGCACACCAGCGGTTTCACACAATTCGACCGACAATGCTGTTTCAAATCGACGATACAGATGCACGTAGGCTGTCGGATCTGCTACCAATGGCAACTTATAGTGCTCATTCATTCCGTGGAGCTCAAATAGAATGTGCAGTTTTGGCAGCACGGCTAATTTGCCGTAGACGACGCTCAGTTGAGCCAGCATCGTCTCCGGAAAAACTCTGGCTTGCAAATAGTCCGTCGCATCGTCGGTGACCTGCCAGCTTTTTCGCAACGGCTCAGTTCGATACACGCAGTAAAAGGTCGCGAACCAGCACGACGCGAGTCGATGAAACCGAGCGAATGGATCATCGTCGGTAATCGAGAATCCACGGGTCATATGACAGCCGTTTTTTTTCTCGGGATTCATTGAAATCCAAGTTCCCGTGGCGCTAGCATAGTCGTCGTTGTCCTCCAGAAATTCGATGCACTGCTGCACAGAATCAGACAAGACAAAGTCGTCGTCGGCGCAGAACACCGAGTAAGGTGTCGTCACCTGCTCCATTGCCAATCTACATTTTGTAATCATGTTACTGGGATCATGCTTGTGGACGATCATGTCCTTCAGCGGTGAGGACAATATCGTTTGTCCATTCTCAGTCAGAACGTTGTTGCCACTAGAGTCAACGACAACGATTTTCGACTTCACTTGCATTTCCGAGAAGAAGTAGAGCAAGCGACGTAGAAATTCAGGCCGATTTCGCGTTGGAACGATGATGGTTAGTTGGTGGTCCATAATTATCTCTTTCGAGTTGGACAAGTAAAAGGTGGATTGGTTGGAATGTGACTTGGGAAGTTGCGGTCGATCAGGCGGCGCGCGCCGATTTGCGGATCGTCTTGCACTGATCGACAATCTGAATGATCGCCTTGGAAACCTTGAGCGTCTGTCGGTGGGTCAAGCCAAGTCCGGAGGGGAGGTTGATACCAGTCTCTGAAATACGGTACGCAATAGCGTTGCGTTTTTTTGCTTGTTGAGCCTCAAGTGAGATGGAGTAAGCGGGAAGGGAGCTGAGGGGATGGAAGAAGGGACGGGTGTCAATTCCGTGATTCTTGAGCAGTTCGCCCCAATCTTGTTTGGTAAGTCCAAGCGTTGGATCGAACAATGCCGTCGTCATCCAAAATGAATTGCGAACATTCGGTGGTTCCGGGTTCAACTGAATCTGCTCGATTTCGCCCAACTCTTCTTGGTACCATGAGTAGATTTGTCGTTTCCTAGCGACAAGTTCCTCGGCTCGTTCAACCTGAGCGAGACCGACAGCGGCTTGCATGCTGCTCATCTTATACTTAAAGCCAACCTCGCTGTTGAAAAAGCTGACGTCGCCTGGTCGCCGTCCATGGTCGCGAAGGATACTAACACGCTCGTACAGATCGTCGCGATCGGTGACCAGCATCCCCCCTTCGCCAGTGGTCATCGTTTTTGAACCATGGAAACTGAAGACTCCGGTGTCTCCGAAGCTGCCTGCCCGACAGCCATTGAATTCGGAACCAAAGGCTTCGGCAGCATCTTCGATCACCGACAGATTGTAGCGATTGGCAATCTCTAAGATTGCATCCATTTTTGGCATGTTCCCGTACAAGTTGACGGGGATCACCGCTCGAGTCTTTTCCGTAATACAAGACTCAAATGATTCCGGCGAGAGGCACCAGGTGTCGGGATCAATATCTGCAAAAACGACTTTTGCTCCCACATAGGAGATCGGGGCTGCGGAGGCAATCCAGGTAATATCGGGTACGATTACTTCATCCTCTGGACCAATGTGCATTGCGGCCAGCGAAAGGTGAATCGCGGACGTACAGGACGGCAGCGTAACCGCATACTTGACTCCAATGTACTCGGCGAACGCTTGTTCGAATTTTGCGTTGTACTTGTTTGCCTCACTATGCCAGCAGGTTGCGACTGCGTCGGACACGTAGTCAATTTCCCGCTGCGTGATGGAAGGACCAGCGACCGGAATTCGGTTCATGTTAGGCCACCTGTTCCTTGGTGATGGAGCGGACACATTTCAGGAATCCGTCGGGTCCGGCGGTGATTTGCAACTTGTCTTGGACAGCGCGGTCAATTTCAAAACGCGGATTTGTTTTCAAGAATTCACGCACGGCCGTCTTAGGATTGTTGCCGGGGCCCCAGGGGCGATCATTCGAAAACTCTTTCGGCATATCTTCGATCACCGTGTCTAGGACAATCAGGTAGCTCCCTTTTTCGACCAGGGGAGAATATCGACGCATTTCCTCCAATGCATGTTCGTGTGTGTGGTTGGAGTCCAAAACGACCAAGACGCGTTTGGCCAATTGCGCACGTTCGAACACTTGGCAGACCACATCGTTGTCTACCGATGAGCCTTCGATCAGTTCGATTCGGTGTGTCAGCGGATGGTTTTCGATGGCCTTACGGTTGGGCTTGCGAATGTCGATATCGATACCGATGACTCGGCCGTCATTACCCAGCATTTCCAGAAGCGAGGCGTACAAGATCAAGGATCCACCGCGCGCGACGCCTGTTTCAACAATCAAATCGGGCTTGGTATCCCAGACAATCTCCTGAATAGCGAGGATATCCTGCGGAAACTGAATGATCGGGACGCCAAGCCATTTAAAGTGATACGAGTATTCCAGTTTCGAGGCGCGTCGGAACCACTGTTTGGTCAGATCGGACATCTCGCGATCTTCGCCCATCTCAGTGATCACACCTCGATTATGCTCGTCGAATTGTTCTGGTGTCATTAGTTTGTTCCTCGATTGGAGAGATTGAAATTCGGACTTCATATCGGCGCCCAGCCACTTCAAACCAAGCACCCGGATGCGGTTCAAAGGTTCGGGCGCGCAACTTGTTCAGGATCGTGCGTCCAGTACTAGGCTCATCAAGATCAATACGGGACGCGGAATCTAGTTCGTGCTGGTATCGACTAACGAATAAATCACTTTGCGGAGTACGTGGGATCTCGCCACTACGAATCTCCGGCCAGTGTTGCTGAAACAGCCGAATCAGTTCGTCCTGCGATTTTAGGTACAGGGTTTTTCCGGTATCTTCCCAGGAAACAGGAATTTCGCACTGAAACGCAATGTCTCCTGAGTCAACGCCCTCATCGACCCAGTGGATCGTCACACCGAAAGGCGTCTCCTCGACCAGAGACCAAAAATTCGGCGATTTGCCGCGTCCGTAGGGAAGCAGGCTAGGGTGAAAATTTAGACACCCGATCGTCGGAATCGCTATGACTTCCGGCTTTAAGATGTAAGGCCACCAGGCAAGTACGCACAGGTCGGGTGAATGTTGTGCAAGTCGTGATGCTAGCTGGAGGTCCGTTCCGCGGTCGGTCGTAATTATTTTGACCTGATCACTGCCCACGGCGTCAACGATTTGAACATTCAACCCACGCTTGTCTTGTTTATCGAGAACCAAGCAGGCCAGGGGTGCCTCTTGCTCGCGCAGGAATCGTGCGATTCGAAGTCCGACAGCATCAGCGGCGAATAGCGCAATTTTTTTCATGCGTTCACCTCGATTTCCAATTGCCGCGACTTTTCGAATGAACGAACCAGCGTCTCCAGAGTTGGGTTGGCGTCGTCATTCGCCGATACCATCGAGACGGGGCGCGGCCAGGAAATACCGACCGCCGCGTCGGCGTAGTGAAAGGCCTTGGCAGATTCAGGGCAAAAGTATTGATTCATTTGGTATAGGACTTCCGTATTCGGCTCCAATGTTTGAAATCCATGCGCAAATCCTGCGGAAATATATAAAGCGTTTCCTAGGTCAGCTCTGAGTTCAAAGCCTTGCCAGTTTCCAAAAGTTGCTGAATTTACTCGAACATCCACGACCACGTCATAGATGCTACCGCTGGTACAGCGTACAATCTTGGTTTCTTGATCCGGGGCCGCTTGAAAATGCATCCCGCGAATCGTTCCTGGGTGTTTGTTGAAGGAAACGCTGGATTGAACCCACTTGGTTGTCAATCCGCGCGCGGCAAATTCACGTTTGCACCACACGCGGGCAAAGTAACCGCGCTCGTCCATGTGTCGCTCTTGTTCAATCAAGAATGTTTTGTCAAGCTTTGTTGGCAAAAATATCATGCGACTCTCTCAGGCTACTCGCACATCAGGGACAGGTATGATGAATTTTCCGCCTCGGTCTCGATACTCTTGCTGTTGACGCATAATTTCATCTGCGAAATTCCATGTCAGCAATAAACAGTATTCCGGTTGGTCACGGACCAGTCGTTCTGGGGCATGAATTTGCAAATGCGTGCCGGGCGTGTAGCGTCCTTGCTTGACGGTGCTGCGATCGACAACGTAGTCGATTGTTTCGGAATCGATCCCGAAGTAGTTCATCAACGTGCTCCCTTTGGCAGATGCACCATAAACCGCGATTCGGTTTCCGCTGCGTTTTAACTCGGATAGCGTATGCAGCAATGATTGACGGAGCGATTCAACTCGATTGGCAAATCGTTGGTAATGGTTGCTGTCAAACACCCATGAGGATTCTGCATCGAGCAATTCAGTAACGCTCGGTGAAACTTCCGCAACTGCCTGGTGGGAGGCGTGAATCCGCAGTGACCCGCCATGGATTTGTAATTGTTCGACATCAACGATGCGTAGATTATGTCTTTGAAACAGTGTATCTAATGCTGTTAAAGAGAAATAACAAAGATGTTCGTGATAGATCGTGTCAAATTCGACATGGTCGATCAGTTTGCCTAAGTAAGGTGCCTCGACAACCACTCGACCGTTTGGTTTTAGCATGGCCTGAAAGCCTGCCACGACTCCATTGAGGTCCGCGACGTGTGCCAAAACATTATTGGCGTGAATAATGTCGGCTTGTAGCCCTCGATCAGAAAGCCCTTTGGCAACGTCATGCCCAAAGAACTCGTTCAAGGTGCGGACGCCACGCTCGCGGACGGCAACTTCTGCAATGTTTTTTGCTGGTTCGATGCCGAGTACCGGAATTCCCGCTTTGTGGTACCACTGCAACAGATAGCCGTCGTTGCTGGCAACTTCAACAACCAGACTACTCGCTCCCAGTTCATGCTCCTTGATTAGCCGAGCAGCGATCTGTTTCGCATGCTCGACCATCGTGTCTGAGAATGACGAAAAGTACGCATAGTCGGAGAACAGTTGCTCGGGAGGCACGGTTTCGGTGATTTGGACTAACGAACATTTCGTGCAGCGGGCAAGCTCCAACGGCCAACGAGCTTCGTTGTCCGCCTCAGGTGGCTCGTTCAGCAGCGCGTTGGCTAGCGGCGTTTTCCCGAGGTCAAGGACCAGTTCTAGGCCGCATTGTCCACAAGATCGGCAAACGCATTGGACCTTAGGTTCGTTTCGGATTTCAGAAAGCGTGTGTACCATTGAATCGTCCGTGATAGTCCTTCCTCAAGTGAAAACAGAGGGCTCCAGTTTAACATTTCGCGAGCTTTGGTGGCATCGAGGTACTGATGTTGGATTTCGTTAGATGCTTCGCCTAGCACAAGGGGCTCGACCGAACTGCCCATCAAATCAAGAATATGCTGGACAAGCTGTAGCACTGAAACTTGAATCTCGGTCGAGAGATTGAACGCCTCTCCAAGAAGTTCTGGTCGGTGGGCCATTTGTTCGGCCAAGTGCATGTAGGCTGCCGCGCCGTCTTCGACATAGAAATAGTCGCGAACGAACGAGCCATCGGACCTTATCATTGGTGCTTCGCCACGCACCACGCTGCGAATCGTGCCTGGCACGATTCGGTTCCAGTTCAAATCGCCACCACCGTAGAAATTGCCACATCGGGTAACACATACGGGAGATTTGTAGGTATTGGCGTAAGTCTGCGCAATCAAGTCGCCACACGATTTGCTTACATCGTAGGGGTGCATTCCGGCCAGCGGAAAATCTTCCGTGTAGGGAAGCATTTTCGCATCGCCATACGCTTTGTCCGACGACGCGATAACGATCTGAGAGACTTTGGGACTGCGGCGGCAAGCTTCCAGTATTTTCCAGGTTCCGCCAATGTTGGCTTCAAAGGTCGAGATGGGATTTCGGTTGGCGATTCCAACGATTGTCTGTGCCGCCAGGTGCATCACGGTCTCGATCTCATGTTCCCCCAGAACACGTTCCAGACATGCCTGGTCGCAAATATCACCCCGAACAACGGTGACCTGGTCGATGTCACCGGTTTGAAAAATCTCTGCCGTTGGCGTCCAATCTCGTATCAAACAGACGGGGTCTGCCTCGGCCTGAAGAAGTCGCTTCACTAACCAGCCGCCAACTAGCCCGGTTGCGCCGGTGACCAGGACACGTCGGTCCCGCCAAAAGCCTCGATCAAACTTTACGCCCTCTTCGATCATTTTCACTTTTTCGCTTTCCTTGCGATTAGCGCCATTTGCAGTCGATGCAGCATCTTCAGGATTCTTTAGATACTCACTACGCTACGGCTCGTCTTTTCGGCATCACTCGCAACCGCGTTTCCTGTGGTTGGTCCGAAGTGAAGCTCCACGGTGCTTCGCCACTATCCCAGAGATTTTGCAGATAGATTTTATCACGAAGTGTATCCATGCATTGCCAGAAGCCATCGTGACGGTAGGCGGACAGTTGTCCCATTTCCGCGACACGTTCCAGCGCATTGGATTCCAAACTGCAGAGGTCCGATTTCAAGAATTCAAAAATTTCTGGTTCAAAAACCAGAAAACCGCCATTGATCCAACCTTCACCGGAGACTGGCTTTTCCGTAAAGCGTATGACACTGTCACCGTTCATGACCAATCCGCCGAAGCGGGCCGGTGGTCGGACCGCCGTGACCGTGGCGATCTTGCCGTGCGAATGGTGGAAGTCTAACAGTTGATCGATGTCGACGTTGCTGACTCCATCCCCGTAGGTCAGCATGAATGTTCCCCGATCCAAATAGCTGCGTAGTCGAAGCAATCGACCGCCGGTCATCGTGTTCAATCCGGTATCAATGAGGCTCACCTTCCACGATTCAACTTCCTTCTCCGCACGGTGAACCATATTGCGACCGAAGTCCAGGGTCAGGTCACCGGCAAGATTATATTGGTCCAGGAAATAACTCTTAATAAAGTCACCCATGTAACCACAGGCGACGTAGAAGTCGTCTTGGCCAAAATGAGCGAAGTGCTTCATAATGTGCCACAGGATCGGTCGTCCACCAATTTCGACCATTGGTTTGGGACGAGTGGTAGTTTCTTCCTGTAACCTTGTCCCCAAGCCACCAGCTAACAGCACAACTGGCATTGGAATCCTCCTTGTCGGCAGCGACTCATTTCGCCTAAAGTCCTTACTTCCCGTGGGAATGTAGTCCATACAGTAGCTTTTCTGCAATACGAATCGAGAACGATCATGAACGATATCTTTGTCGGAATCGCTTGCTATAACCGGCCGGACGGACTGCGGGCGACCATTCGATGCATGCGTGAACAAACTCACCAGGAGTGGACGGCGTTGATCTGCGACAATGCCTCGCCAGACCCGCGAGTTCAACAAATCGCTCAGCAGGCCGTTGCCTCCGATTCACGGTTTCAGTACCACCGCCATAGCGAAAACATCGGTGCAACTGCCAATTTTCGCTATTCAGTAGCACGATGCAATCGTCCCTGCTTCATGTGGGCTAGCGACGATGACCTATGGCATCCCGATTTCATGAAGAAGAATCTGGAATGCTTGCATCGCTCAACGGACGCTCAGCTAGCATTTTGTTCGGTAGAGGTCATCAACATTGATGGGAAGATGCGGTTTCCATTGCATGGGTTCTCTCGATTCACTTCGCGCGGCGAGCGGAAGACTGATCTGATCCGCTATCTGAAAGACCCCGAGAACCGAGGAAAGGCGAATCTGTTTTACAGCCTCTTTCGTACGGAGGCTCTGCAGTCGTGTATTGACGAGTGTTGGGATGACGCGCACTCCAACGCATATGCCGCTGACAATGTTTTTCTCTTCTCGTTTCTGTGCCGGAATTCCATGATCGCCCACGATGAAGTGCATTTGTTCAAACGTCAGCCGACGACTAAGACTCGTAGAATTGACTGGCGACACCCGCGGAGTTATCGCGTGACGGAACCGCATGAACTCGAATCGTACATCCAGCGACACCGTACGGTCGCACCGACATTAGAGTTTGCCGACTTGGCGGAAACGATCATTCGCCGACGTCAGTCACAGCGTTTGGTCTATCGAATTCCAGGGATCAATCGATTACTTCCCGATTAAATTCGGAGCCAATGGCTCGGAACGATGTCATCATCAAGATGCGTTCCATCGGCAAACCATTTTTTTGGAGCGATTGTGATCCCTTTCCCCGGGTCTGCCAACCAAGCGGCCCACCAACTGAACGTTGAATTTGCGACGATATGGTGATGAGCTAGCGACATCAACCAGAAGTCAGCCATGGCGAGTCGAGGTGACTTATCGTCCGAAAACACTAAAGGCTTCACGTCTCTCAAGTTCGCTTTGGCCCAAGCCAAGTCGTCCGAAAAGACAAACACGGGATTCCTGCCTGGAATCTCTTCCATCGCTTGATGATAGTAGTCAAGTGAGCAAGAAGCGTAAATTGCTTGCGCCGCCTTATCAGTGACGTAGTCGCCTCGGCGTATGTGTAACGACGTCGCCTCGGTTCCTTTCATCTGCTGCGCCAAACGAAGCGAGGATTCATCGGATGCTGGTGGTATTGCCAGGTCCTGACGAATCTGCTCGGCATATTTGCGAAAGTAGCGGTCGGACTGAAAGTAGCCTTCCAACACGACCGGAGCTTGCAACGACTCGAATGCAGCGTCGAAATGCTGGTGCGGTTCGCGGTACGTTATTGTTTCTTGCAGCTTTTGCCGCAAAGCGGACTTGAACCGAGTTGCAAGTTGAAACTTTATTGGAATCGGATCAAGAACGCCTGCGACTGAGAATCTCGCCAGTTCAAGGGCTCGCGCCCGTTTTCGTTTTCGCCAATAGAACGAAGTGTCGATTCGCAACGCAGATCCAGTTCGCAGCGACGTGGCACGCCCGGCTCCGTATTGAAATAATTGATTTCCGAGCCCACCAGAAAGACGAACAATGCATTGAGGTTGGATTGCCGCTTCCATCATCATGCCGCTCGCCGACTCCGCTGAGTCGCTCCGAACGGTATGACTATTTGTTCGTTGTCTGCTCGCCTGGCTAAGATGTGGCGCCGAAGAGATTCGACCTGTCGTCGGACCATTCGTGAAGCGTCTATCCAAGGTCCATATCGAAAAAACTTTGCACGGGTTCGAGGCCTTCCCAACGTCGAAGAGAAAACCTTAGCATTTTCTTCCGCCAGAAACTGTGATTGGATACAAGCTGCCGGGTTGAGTTGTTGGATATTGAACTGGGAAGAGACCGTCGAAAAGGGATGGAATAAAGTCTGATCAATGATGCCTGGAACGGGTCGTTTCTCTTGGAGGATCCGATCAGCGCAGGCAAGTGAGATGACGTAACCGGCGGTTCCTCCGTGCCAGGATAGCAGCCTCTGCAACTTGTCGCCGCTCGAAAGCTCGATTGCTTCCCGCAAGCAAACGATTTTGCGAAGAGATGTCTCTAACTTGATGATGTCAAAGTTAGGGCGTTGTTCATCAATCGCGCGCAGCGTGTTGCTGATTGAGGGAGACAACACCGCATCGTCCTCAAAAACGGCCACGTGTGGCGCACCACTTTCGACCAAACTTTGCCAGCACTTCTTATGGCTAAGATAAAGGCCGATGTTTCCACTATCCAGCGGTTGAAATTCAGGCGATTCGGACTGGATTTCCCGCACGTCCTGGGGAGATAGGTGCTGCCCGTCGATAGCCGAAACCCGTTCAAAGCTTAGCCCGAAAGTGTTCGCCTGTTCTTGAAAGAACTTCAATCGATCAGGCGAACGGTCCAGGTTGATCACGTAGGATTTCATAGCAAAGCCGCCAGCAGCGATCTAAGAGTTGATTGAAACGTTGGCAACTGTAGTGTGACGCCAATCGGGGGACAATATCGTTTTGTCGGTAGCGACGTATCGCACTTGTAGCTAGCAGATTAATGCGCAGAATTCGGGATCGACCGTTCGCTGGATTGCCGCAGCAACGCTCTGGTTCGGAAACGTGGTTGCGATTGCGTCATTACGTGCGGTGATGAACGCGATTTTGTCGAAGAAAAGACTCCCAATTCGATCCAGTAATCGCGGCCGCAGGGCCGTCGCGAGGTCTTTGAGTTCTTGCGTCGGCGGCTGCCCCTTCTCCAACGCCGCCTTGCTTTTGGCAAAACGGCTGGATGGATTTTCAGACAATTCGTAGTTATTGAAGCCCATGCCGGACTTCAAAAATTTCAAATGCCAATAAAGGAATCCCGCGAATTGTCGCCGCAGTCGGCCGCGACAAAACCTTTCGAACCTCCGATCATGAATAAAATGCGTCAGTGGCGTGACTCGAAAGAAACCAATATCACCTGATCCGGAAACGGGACGATTGGCAAGTACGGCGAGACTTCCGTCAGCGCGACGAAATAAATTCAATCCTGAAAAGCTAAGTATCACATTTGGATCAACTGCGCCAGCGCGGATAGTATCTGTGGCCGCTCGAGTCGCCTCGCGAATTGCCAGATGGTCGTCATCCAATTTGGTCACAAACTGATGGCGAGTCGCGGCGAGGGCAAAGTTGGAGTAGTTGACCATGCTGTGGGGGGAATCGGGAGAGGTTCTGGCGTGGTCGGTGCTGCCGGGTGGAAATACGCGATCGGTGTAGTGAATCACGCGCAGTCGTCTCGGTCCGAATTCACTTTGCAAACGCAACAGGATTTCAGGGGTTGTGTCGGCACACTGATTATGGACCGCAACGATCTCGTCAAAGAATTCGATGTGACTGCGAATCGTTGTTTCCAGAAAATCGGCACCGTTACGAATTCGCATGAAAGCACTAATTCCCGGCTTGCGATCCGCAACTCGCAAATGATCGCGGTGAAAACTGTACCTCGAAACGGTCTCGCAGCCGCTGTCTATGTTCGTCTCGCAAACCATGTCTTCTACGATCATTGAGCGATCTGTTTCAGTGGAGGTCTGACTATTGGTGTCAACCGGTTATCTTTTGTTCCGTAATGCTGTCGGTCGATGGTGATGAAATCTCATCGATTATCTGACAAGGTTGATTGTTTTCACGGCAAATCCCACACCATAGCGAATCGGTGCAACCTGATTCACCTATTTGCCCCAGCCATCCAGGCTCGACTTTAACCGTCGCATCGCACCCAAAAGTGACTGCCAACACATCATTTCATCGGCGACACTACCGGAACGCCGAAAGGATCGCAAGATTAAATTGCCAATTTCTGTAGGTGCGCAAGAACACGCCACCAGGTTCAGAATGACTGAATTGGCATCATTTCTGCTAGCAACTGTGATGCTGGTACATTTCCGCTGGTACCATTTGACAGGCCATGGACGCTAGTACTTGTGAGTGGTGGTAGGGAGTACTGCTGGTCTTGATTCTTAGATAGACAAAGGACTATAGAAGGCATCGCTTTTGTCAGCAGTTATCAACTCTGGCTCAAAGCTGTTTACGGACGGATTCGCTGCCTCTGCTTGTGGTCCGATTTCTAGAGAATGATTGACAAACTAGCAAGGAATTGCATCGCGCAAATGACACCTCTCGATCAGAAATCTAATCTCGCTTTCGGCAGCGTGTCATGCGTACTTGCTGTTGGGGACTGCAACACCTACGGCATTCACGAACCTCCCGTTGGCAACACGATCCTCGACAAGTTCTGCCGTTGTCTTGAGCAAGCTGGCTATCCGACCTGCAGCCAGAATCTCGGTTTCGGTTCAGCTACGTCCCGCGAAGGAATTGCCTTGATGTCATCGCGACCAGTGAAAGCTGACATTCTGTTACTGAACTTTGGGCTGGTAGATTCACAGAACACTTCCATTCCGCAGGTTTACATTCCTTGTTTTCCCAATTCACCATCGAGGGAAATTCAACGTAAACTATTGAAAATCGCTAAACGAGGATTGCACTCACCTTTACTGCGGCGGGTGATTCCCCAAGGCCCCATGGTGCCGCTTAAAGAGTATCGAACCAACGTGGAGCGCATGATCCTGTTAGCGCGGCAGTTGAATCCTGCCGTGTGGGTGCTTCTCTGGGGCAGTCCTCCGATGCACCACGAAGCACATCACAACGAGCAATTGCTCAAATACAACGCAGAATTGCACGACATCGCCACCCGTATGCGGGCAACGTATCTTCCTACTAAGCCCTTGATCGACAATCTCAGCTCGGCTGAGGCATTTCTGGACAACGTACACCTGAACGAAACCGCGACTGCTGCAATTGCGGCGGAGATGGCCCACGCGTATCTCTCGCAAAGGCAACGCACTGCTGCATAGGAATGGCCTGAGCAATGAGCACAGTAATCTGGCGAATTTTCGACGATAAGGCGGGGCACGCTAACCAGACTCGCGGCCTCATCAAGGCCTTAGCGGCCATCACGTCCGTTCAGACTTGCGATCTACGCGCTCCATCGCGCAAGCGCAGTTTGCGATGGTGGCTTACCGGGCAGTTTCCGTTGGGAAAGAATCTCCCACGGCCGAACCTCATTCTGGGCGCGGGACACTCCACGCACTTCGCTATGCTGGCCGCACGTCATCGTTACGGTGGTAAAGCCGTCGTGTTAATGAATCCTACTTTGCCACGCTGGCTGTTCGATCTTTGCATCGTTCCCCAGCATGATGGGCTTGTGGAAGCCGGGAACGTGGTCCTCACCCATGGAGTTCTCAATGTGGTTGCACCGTCGCTTGAGCAGGAAGCCGAGCGGGGGCTAATACTCATTGGCGGACCCTCCGCAGCTTGTGGTTGGAACAGTCGAGCGATGGTCGAAAAGATTGCCACCGTCGTCTCTCATCAACCCGAGATAGCTTGGAAACTCAGCACCGCGCGGAGAACTCCGCCAGACTTTCTGAAGTTGCTTGTTACCCATAGCCTGCCAAATCTCACGGTCTTCCCTCACGACAGGACCTGCTCCGGCTGGGTGCCCACCGAGCTTGCTCATTCGGCTCATGTGTGGGTCAGCGAAGATAGTGTCTCGATGGTCTACGAGGCTCTCACTAGCGGAGCGCGCGTAGGACTGCTGGAAGTTCCTCACAAACACCGGGGTCGAGTCGCCCAAGGTGTCGAGCATCTCAGCGAGATGAGCTGGATCACACGGTTTGCCGACTGGGATCGTAGCCGACCTGTCACAGCACCGGCCATGAGTCTCCACGAAGCCAAGAGGTGTGCCGCACTGCTCTGCGAGAGATTCCAACTTCCGCAGGCAGCATCACCCCAGTTCAGGACATTTGATAGAGTTTCGTCAGGTTGGTTCGCACCAGCAGGCAGCCGCTCGGGCGGACGCTGGAATCCAATCGCAGGTGTTCTGCATTCGCTATTATCCAGCAGTCACCCCAGACCTGCAAGAGTTCGCTAAGACATCATCAAGACTTGATGGCGAATGTGGCTGTTGTTCGACCGACCTTGTAGCGTTGGGGAACAGGTTGGTTACGATGTCCAGTCGTGGTTTTAGGATGGTCTCGTTTAGTTGATTTGCTAAATTTTCGAAAGTTTGCCGCCGAGTTGCGATGTCGGCCATATATTGTGCTGCTTCCGATGGCGTCCAATGCAGCTCTCGAAAGGAGTTACTCAATACGTCTTGCACATGCTCGGCGAAAGTGCTGAGGTCGGACATACTATTTCATCTCCCGGTTAGGGTGCAACTACCTCAGCCAATCCGGACGAAATGCCGATTTGTGCTCGCTCACTTGTTCAGCTTGGCTAAATACTCATCTGGGTTTTCTAGTAGCTCTTTGCGGCAACCTTCACAGCAAATCCAGACTTGCTGTCCCTTCACGTCAAGCTTGATCGGTGCGCCCATCGTGCCCAGCATTTCACCGCTAACCGGACAGATATGTTGCTTTTCTGCCGACGCCGCATCTTCGGGGGAAAGTTTGGCTAATTCGGCAGCCATCTTCTCCATATCAGTAAGTCCAGCATTACTATCATGAACATGCCCACCGTGGGCAACGTCACTAGGCATGTGTTCACTGTGGGCATCAGCGGCAGCCGGTGAACCTGGTTGGGTCGCCGACTCGGACCCTGCTGGGGACCCACAACCACAAAGGCCAAGTGAAAATACAATCGCAGCGGAATAAATAAAAGTAGGATTCATATTGAAACTCGCTTGAAAACAAATCATGGGAGAAAGCAGCACCGACTCGCATCAAAAATGAGTCGGTGCTGAGCCTGGCGACAAACGAAAACAGCTCTCCATGCGGACCGTCGAAACTCTCATTCCGATTTTGGCATTTTCATCTCCATGGAACGCATCAACGCATCATGCTCTGCTTGGGCCTTGTCCAATTCCAGAATGATTGTGTTGCAGCAATTCATACAAACCGAGCCGTCGACGGAGTCCTTGCAGCACTCTTCATGAAGCATCTTGTGGTGCTTCGCTGCGACTGTAAGATGCTCGTTGATTGATTTCAAGGCTGCGACAGCATCCGAATCGCTACTGACTTCCTTGGCTGCAGTGGCCAATTCCTGCTGGGCCTTAGTGATATTGCGTCCCAATTCTTCCGATTGGGATTTGGCAACAGCCGGTTCCATTTTTTGGGCGTCTCGGGAATAGCGATAGATATCCCGCGAGTAGTTACGAGCGTGCTGGACGCTGCGTGATGCCCGTTGATTGGACCACAATTGGCTGCTAGGTCGCTGACGCTGCTCAATCCGATCTCGCTGTGCGAAAACGGACGAAGGAACCGCCGTGGAAGCCAATATGGCCAACACAGCACACAAACTTACCAGTAATCTCGATTCGCGTAACATGGTTCAGAACCTCTTTAGAGAATGCTCGGATTTGTAGTCCCAAAGTGGTGGCTACTTCTATCTAAGCGGTTGTCTGGAAGGCGGTGTGTCAGGTCCATCAAGCCGACGGACTTATCCCGCTTCTGCCTTTTTAGATACCGGGTCGGGACGATTTCTTCGCGGCGCTTCTCGAATAGTCCAAGATGCGCATTACGGCACTCAGAGCGATGAAAACGTATCGCAGCCAGAAAAGTCAATCAACATTTTTCAACAACGAGACCAGAAAATACAAAAATCGCCTATTTCCTCCCTCTACAGAGGGTAAACTAGGGGGAACGAAATCTCGCGGTGCATTTGTGTTCCAGCGGTTTATGACACGTAAGACCTTATGTCTTCCCTTCTTTGGGAGGCAATCTTCAATGAAATCTGCCTCTACGCGAAGAAGTGAGCCTCTCACCGCATCTAACAGTGGTGAAGGAATACAGGCTTGGACAGACTTGCAGGAGGCTGCTGAGATCGTCGAGGCTTGCCAGAAAGGTGATCCGGTTGCGCAACGTCACCTGTACAACGTCTCGCATCAGAAAGTGTATCGCTTGGTCGTGCGTATGGTCGGTATTCAGGATGCAGCGGATGTCACCCAGCAAGTATTTCTCCAGGCGTTTCGCAAGATCGGTCAGTTTTCTGGGGGATCTCAAATTGGTACTTGGATATACCGAGTGGCAGTGAATGAAGCTCTCCAGCACCTTCGTAAGAGGAAGCGACGACACTTTCAGACCTTCGAACAGGAGCCGATGGACCGTTCTGCAGCCAGTCGCGAGAATTTTGACGATAAAGTACTGTTGGAGCAGGCGCTAGGGCAGTTGGATCCTGAACTGCGATCGGCCTTTCTGCTCCGTGAAGTAGAAGGGTTGTCGTACCGAGAGATAGCGGACGCACTAGAGATTCCTGAAGGAACGGTCGGCTCTCGCCTAAACCGGGCTCGCCGTGAATTAAAACAGTACCTAATTAAACTCGGTTGGGAACCCTCGCGTGAACTGCTCTGAGGTCCAAGAACGACTTTCCGCATATCACGACAGCGAGCTGTCGCCAGATGAAGCTGCGCATGTTTCAGCCCATGTCGAAGAATGTTCCTCTTGTGCGGCAGCACTGGCATCTTTTGAACGGTTATCCGCTTTGTCACGAAGACTCACAGATCCTCTGGTCCCCGGGCACATTTGGGAGGAATTACAGCCTAAGCTCGCTACGCGACCAGAATCACGGACACTCCTCACATGGTTCCTCCCACACCATGAAAATATAAAGTACTTTGCTCTGGCCGCCACGATTTTCATTGCCATTGGGATTGGCGTTGTCTCATACTTCAATTGGTTTTCGCACTCGGACCACGATCATCACCTGGCGATGAACTTCTCCCGCTATCTGGAGGAGCTTTCGGAGCAGCCAGATAAAGCACAACAAATCCTCCTTGCTGAGTACGACGGGCGGCATACCACATGGCAAGAAGCCACGCACATCCTCGGCTATGAGCCTATTGCGGCTAGAGGACTGCCAGCGGATTACATTTTGGACAAGGTGTATTTGCTAAACATGCCATGCTGCACGTGTGCCCAGGCCATTTGCAAGAACAGGGAGGGTCAATCGATCGCCATCTTTGAACACGCCATCGATCAACCTATTTGGTTTGGTGATAAGCCCACGGTCGATTGCCTCTGCCATGACACACCCACTAGCGTGACACAAATCGGAGACAGACTTGCTGCTAGTTGGAAAGAGGGACCGCGCTACATTACTATTATCGGGGCGACAGACCTGGACGAGGTGACGGAGTTCGTTGCCCACTTCAAAGGAAACAACCCTGCTAAGAGTTGATGTTAGCTTTGAGGCGGCCCCGAAGACCCTACTTTTAGCGTTGCTGAGTGGCCTATAATTACTCAGACCTCGGGTCGGAGTGCAAAGTGTGTTTTTACCGCCGGCAAAGGTTGGTCCGTTCATCGATAGCGCTTGGCGGGAAGATCTACGTGGAGTCAGAAGCACATGAAATTCAGAGAAACACTGTCAGATACGCGATCGCACATTGCGAAACGTCCTGTCCTTGCTGCGATTCTTATTCTCCTGATTGGCATCTTTCTGGGATATGTAATCCGGCCCGGCCAAAAGCCTCCGACAAACCACTCAACTGGGGTGGAATCATCTGACTCTGGGCCTAAGCAACAAGAGGCAACGATCTGGACCTGTTCGATGCATCCGCAGATTCGTCGCGATGGACCTGGTAGTTGTCCCATCTGCGGTATGGACTTGGTCCCCGTCAAGAAGTCCGTCGGCGGCGTTCGCACAATCTCAATCAGCCCCGACGTTTTAAAGCTTATGAACGTCCAAACGGTGCCGGTCGTTCACAAATATGTGACCGCCAAAGTGCGGATGGTTGGCAAGATTGAATATGACGAAACACGACTGGCTCATATCACTGCGTGGGTCGCGGGACGGTTGGATCGTCTCTTTGTTGACTATACCGGAATTCAAGTCAATAAAGGGGACCACATGGCTTCCATTTATAGTGAGGAGCTTTACGCGGCGCAAGAAGAATTGATCCAGGCGCTCCGGTATGCTCGTGAGCGTTCCACGACACTGCCGCGAATTGGCGCAAGTGAGGTAAACTTAGTCGAATCGACACGAGAAAAGCTACGTCTCCTCGGATTAACCGACCAACAAATTCAAGATATTGAACAGCGTTCCGCACCTGCGGATCATCTCACCCTCTACTCCCCGGTAAGCGGAATAGTCATTCAAAAACTGAAGCAGGAGGGTGATCGGGTAAGCACGGGGGATCGCATTTACACGGTGGCCGACTTGAGTCACTTGTGGGTCCAGATGGATGCCTACGAATCTGACCTTGCTTGGCTGCGCTATGGACAAGATGTCGAATTCACGACCGAAGCTTATCCCGGTGAAGTCTTCAAGGGACGAATTGCCTTTATTCATCCGGTGCTAAACGAAGCAACGCGAACAGTCAAAGTGCGGGTAAACGTCCCGAACGAGGATGGACGACTTAAACCAGAAATGTTTGTAAGTGCTGTCGTGCGATCACAAATCGCGAAAGGAGGTCGCGTGCTCGATGCATCGCTGGCCGGAAAATGGATCAGCCCCATGCATCCAGAAATCGTCAAGGATGAGCCGGGAACTTGCGATATTTGCGGAATGCCGTTGGTGCGAGCCGAAACACTTGGCTATGTGACGGCAGAACCCAGCGACATCGCTAAGCCGTTGGTAATTCCGGTTTCCGCGGCCTTGCTGACTGGCACGCGGGCTATTGTTTACGTTCAAGTTCCCGATGCAGAAGAGCCAACTTACGAAGGTCGAGAAATTGTGCTTGGTCCACGTGCTGGCGACTACTACCTCGTTAAATCAGGACTGAAGGAAGGAGAGTTGGTCGTGACCAACGGGAACTTCAAGCTGGACAGCGCCCTGCAAATCTCTGCCAAGCCATCGATGATGACGCCCGAAGGAGGCGGTGGCGGTGGCCACGATCACGGCAGCGGTTCCAAGTCGAATGCCGACGGTGAGCCGATGCAAATGGCTGGAGACTCAGGTATGTCACTGCCAACTCAAGTGGAAGCGCAATTGCATCACATAATCGCAGCGCTGGACAAAATCGGGAAAGCCATCGAGTCAGCAGAGCTGTACCTCATTCGTGAGGCATTCGGACAGCTCGGCAAGCAGGTTGAAGCCATCAGCGCGGATGAATTGTCTGGCGACATGAAGGCGCAATTACAAGAATTCGAGATGCTGTTGCGAAATGATGCTGTGGAAGGACAAGACATTGAGACTCTACAAGACGCGGATCGAGTCTACTTGGTGACGAAACGACACGCCGAACGACTGCAAGCAATGTTTGGGATTTCACGCGGAGAATACCCGAAGGCTGAACAAAGCCTCGAAGTTCCCGCCGAATTCCGGGCACAACTCAGCCAACTTGTTCCACCTTATCTCTCTATCGGACAAGCCTTAGCGGCAGACGATGCCGCAGCAGCTACGGAGGCTGTTCCCGCACTACATCAGGCCGTGAGTTCTCTCAACGCGCAGTCGCTCTCTGGGAAAGCGGCTGAACACTGGACGGCAGAACAAAATAGCCTGTCGAAAATCACAGCAATGCTTTCCCAGGCAAACGATCTCGCATCATTGCGATCTGCTTTTGCCCTGCTGTCCGAAGAACTACTTTCACTGCAGCACCTATTCAGTTTCCCGAATAGCGATCAGCTTTTTGAGTTGCATTGTCCGATGGCTTTCGATGGGCGTGGCGCAAGTTGGATTCAGACCGATGAACAAGTGCGCAATCCGTACTATGGTGCGGCAATGTTGAAGTGTGCCGACCACGTGGAACCTCTTGCCAAGAAGGAAGCAGATTCCACCATCGAACACACAGGTCATGAGCACGAATAAAACGATGACAGTAAATTCCGACACAATTGCCCCCGATATTGACACTAATCGTCGAACGATTCTTGGCGGCATCATCTGGTTCTGCCTCCAAAACAAGCTGGTGGTGTTCCTGCTGGTCTTGGCGATCTTGGCTTGGGGAGTCATGGTCGCGCCTTTCGACTGGCAAATCGGGAGCCTGCCACGTGATCCGGTCCCCGTGGATGCGATTCCGGATATTGGGGAGAACCAGCAGATCGTCTTTACCGAGTGGATGGGCCGCAGTCCGCAGGATGTCGAGGATCAAATTGGCTATCCGATGACGGTGGCCCTCTTGGGCATTCCAAAAGTCAAAACGATCCGTAGCTACTCGATGTTCGGCTTTTCGACAATCTACATCATTTTCAATGAAGACGCCGAATTCTATTGGTCTCGTTCACGGGTGTTGGAGAAGCTCAACAGTCTACCGGCGGGAACGCTTCCCGAAGGTGTTCAGCCAACATTAGGGCCAGATGCCACGGCACTGGGCCAGATTCTCTGGTACACACTCGAAGGACAAGACCCAGACGGTAATCCTACCGGTGGTTGGGATTTAAATGAATTGAGGACGATTCAGGATTGGTACGTTCGATACGCGCTCGCTTCGGCGGAAGGCGTTAGTGAAGTTGCCTCGGTTGGAGGGTTCGTTCAGGAATACCAAATTGACGTCGATCCGGACGCAATGCGGGCCGCCAAAGTTTCATTGGCCGACGTGTTTCAAGCAGTACGGATGACCAATGTGGATGTTGGCGCGAGAACGATTGAGCTGAACAAGGCGGAATACATTATCCGGGGCCTAGGATTCATCGAGGAAATTGAAGATATCGAAAAGACGGTTGTCAGAGTTGCCGACAACGTACCAATCACAATCAATGAAATTGCCAATGTGACGCTTGGCCCTGCTCTCAGACGTGGTGCCTTGGATAAAGCAGGGGCCGAGGCGGTGGGCGGAGTAACTGTAGTTCGCTATGGATTCAATCCCCTCGAAGCGATTAAGAATGTCAAGCAGAAGATTGAAGAGATTTCGCCAGGCCTACCCAGCAAGGTCGTCATCGATTACACGCAAACCACAAGGGAGCAAGTAGACGCTTATGCGACAACCCATGGTCTGAATCAGATAACCGGTGCGCAACTCGACCATGAAGCGTGGGTCCAGCATCTTCGTTCCACACCGCGTGATGAATGGCCAGGCTGGATCACGACCAGTCAGGTCCGCGTTGTCCCCTTCTATGATCGCACTGGCGTAATCTACGAAACCTTGGGCACGCTCAACACGGCCCTCTCGGAAGAGATTCTCGTCACGATAATCGTAATCTTAGTGATGGTCCTGCATCTTCGCAGCTCGATCCTCATCAGCGCATTGCTACCCCTTGCTGTACTGATGTGCTTCATTGCAATGAAGACCTTTGGCGTCGACGCGAATATCGTTGCGCTATCGGGAATAGCGATTGCGATTGGCACCATGGTCGATATGGGAATCATCTTATGCGAAAACATCCTCAAGCACTTAGACGAAGCGGACCCCAACGAGGATCGTGGATACGTAATCTTTCGCGCGTCAAACGAAGTAGCCAGCGCGGTGCTTACTGCCGTTTCGACGACGGTCGTTAGTTTCCTACCCGTATTTACGATGATTGCGGCGGAAGGCAAGCTGTTTCGTCCTCTTGCCTTTACCAAGACGTTTGCACTTACAGCTTCCGTCATTGTAGCTTTAACGATCATTCCCCCAGCGGCACACATCCTGATGGGTGGTCGGATGAAGTCCGGCATACTTCGCCGCTATCTAATGGTTGCGTTGATTGTCGCTGGTGCGCTGGCGATGTTTTTCTTTCCCTGGTGGGCCGGAGCCATTATTTCAGCTCTGGGCTTCTATAAGCTCTTGGAAGAACGCATTCCCCCAGAGTTTCAAAAGTATGGTCCTTATGCTGCTAGCGCGGTAGCTGTGTTGGTCGTCGGTGTATTGCTGACGGATCACTGGTTGCCGCTTGGTCCGGAAAAAGGACTGCTGCGAAACTTTTCGTTCGTGGGGCTCCTGATTGGTGGCCTGCTCGGTTTTTTTACACTTTTTCAGCGAGTTCTTTACGAGCCACTTCTTCGCTGGTGCCTCGGACACAAGTTGCTTTTCCTGACGGTTCCCACCGTGATTCTTCTATTCGGCGGTTGTGCTTGGCTGGGTTTTGATCGAGTCTTTTCGTTGATACCCAAGTCGGCTGCATTCGTCGGTATCTCCGAATCGACGGTGCGAGAATCGCGCCCTTGGATCGCGGCCAGTTCTACACTGCCCGGACTTGGAAAAGAATTTATGCCGCCGCTTGATGAAGGATCGTTTCTCTACATGCCGACCACGATGCCTCATGCCTCAATCGGTGAAGCGCTGGACATCCTACAATTGCAAAATAAAATGCTCATTTCGATTCCTGAAGTGGAATCGGTGGTTGGCAAGATTGGTCGGGCAGAGAGTCCACTTGATCCGGCCCCGATTTCAATGATTGAGACTTTCGTTTCCTACAAGTCTGAGTACAAAACCGATCAGAACGGAAACCGACAAAACTTTCGTTATGACGAAGAGGCAGCGGACTTCGTCCGTGACAAGCACGGTGATCTGATCGAAGATGCAAGCGGCAGGCCATTTCGTCAGTGGCGTGACACAATCCGATCGCCCAATGACATTTGGGAGAAAATCACCGAAGCCGCAGACATCCCCGGCACGACATCCGCGCCTAAGCTGCAGCCCATTGCCGCTCGAATCGTCATGTTGCAAAGCGGCATGCGTGCTCCCATGGGCATGAAGATCAAAGGACCCGATCTCGAGACCATTGAGCGTGTTGCTTTGCAAATCGAAGGACTTTTGAAGCAAGTTCCCTCTGTTCAAGCGTCCGCGGTGATTGCTGACCGAATCGTTGGCAAACCCTACTTGGAAATCGACATCGACCGTGATGCGATCAAACGATACGGATTGCATATTCGTACAGTTCAAGACGTGATTGAGGTGGCAATCGGCGGTCGCCGCATCACCACGACGGTCGAAGGTCGGGAACGTTATCCCGTGCGGGTCCGTTACGCGAGAGAGTTACGAGACGAAGCTGAATCCTTGGAGCGGGTTCTTGTTCCCACGCCGATGGGCCAGCAAATCCCCTTGGAACAACTCGCCGATATCCGCTATGTTCGTGGCCCGCAAGTGATCAAGAGTGAAGACACGTTTCTGCTGGGCTATGTCCTGTTCGACATGAAGGCTGGCAATGCAGAAGTGGACGTGGTCGAGGATGCGCAGGCATTCCTGCAGGAAAGGATCGACAAAGGTGAGTTGGTGTTGCCTGCCGGGGTAAGCTACACATTTGCGGGCAACTACGAGAATCAGTTGCGGTCCCAGAAAACCTTGATGGTAGTGTTGCCACTGGCGCTTGGAATCATCTTTCTGATTCTTTACTTTCAGTTCAAATCCGTCATCACGACATCGCTCGTCTTCAGCGGCATTTTGATCGCGTGGTCCGGCGGCTTTATCATGCTTTGGCTCTACGGGACGGATTGGTTTCTGGACTTCGACGTTTTTGGTACCAACATGCGAACCTTGTTCCAAGTCCATACGATCAACCTGAGCGTTGCTGTTTGGGTTGGCTTTCTCGCACTGTTTGGCATCGCCAGTGACGATGGCGTTGTGATTGCATCCTATCTCGACGAGAGCTTTCGAAAGGACCGTATTACGAATGCGAAACACGCCCGCGAAGCAACAATCACCGCTGGCATGCGACGAGTTCGACCGTGTCTAATGACCACTGCCACAACACTACTTGCCTTGATTCCGGTACTAACATCCACTGGTCGCGGCAGTGACATCATGGTGCCAATGGCAATTCCCAGCTTTGGGGGAATGACCATCGAGATCATGACGATGCTCGTTGTCCCAGTGCTTTATTGCTCGGCGATGGAATGGAAACTCAAACTCGGCATCGACGATCCAAGGTTTGCAGAGAACGCTTAGTTGGACAGCGCTACTTCGAGCAACGCCAGCTTCGTTAAGTGCAGTGAGCAAGGGTTTGCCACCTTAGGTTTTCGATGCTGTTCCGTTTGAGTGTCGCTTCGCCAAAACCGCTTGAGGATGAACAAGATAAGTATGCTCACGCTGCAATGTGGTGCTGTTGAATTAGATTGTTACGCTGTGATCCATGTTGAGGGTGCAGGGTCGACAAGGGCAAGTTGGACGCGATGCTGCATGTAAAAAAGTTGCCAGATGAAGAACTCTTGGCAAGAGATTTTCGGAGGTTATAATTGATGCTGGTTAGATCTTAGTGTGCCCATTGACTGGGCCGTGATTCGATGGAAGTGCAACCCTACGTGCATAATCTCTGGACTATCTTTATTGCAGTAGTTGCTGTGCTGTATTTGGGCGGTGAGGCTGCTGGGCAACTTCCGGTAGCCACTGGGCGGCAATACACGTTGAGCAATTCAGCTTGGAAGCTGTTCATTCCCAGCACTTACCAACATCGTCCCGGTGACGTTGCCGACTTGCTGGTTCACTTTCATGGCGATCCGCAGACGGTCTGGAACAACGCCCTCTACGCGAAATTCAATTCGATCGTACTGACCGTAAACTATAGTGGGTTGTCGAGTGCTTACTCGGGGCCTTTTTCCAACGGCGCACTTTTTGGGTCGATTTTGAGCGAAGCGCTGGCGGTGGTGCGGTCGCAAAGAGATTTTTCCAATTCCCTGGCGTGGGATCAGTTAGGTGTTTCGTCGTTCAGCGCCGGCTACGGTGCGGTCCGCGAGATCCTGAAGAGTGCCACCTATCGTAACGACATCGATGCCTTGCTGGCCGCTGACTCGCTGTACGCTACGACTGCAAGCGATGGCACTCCGCTCGATTCTCAAATGGTCAACTACAAGCACTTTGCGAGTCTGGCGCAGACTGGCAACAAGACTTTTCTATTCAGCCATTCGCAGGTGCCGACTTATACCTATGAAAGTACGATGGAAACCGGCGATGAACTTTTGCAACATCTAGGGGTGACGGCCACAGCGATCAACGAAAGTGGATTGGGCACACTCGACTTCTATCGCTCTGCGCAAGAAGGCAACTTTCGACTTTGGGGAACACTAGGCGCTGATGGCGATGCCCATCTAGAGCATCTGCGCTATATCGGAGAGTTTTTCAAGGAACTTCCGCTCGCCAAACTGGCTGGCCCGGGTGATTACGATCACGACGGCGACGTCGATGGTCGAGACTTTTTAGTTTGGCAGCGCGACCTGGGCCTTGGAAACTTGGCCGATTGGCAAGCAAATTACGGCACACCCGCGCAATTGTTGGAAAGTAACACTACTGCCGTGCCCGAGCCACCGACATTATTGCTGGTACTTTCAACGATGGGCATGCTCTGCCGCCGCGTTTTAGTTGTGTCGTAGCCGGGCCTTTTCTGGGAATGCCAGCAATTGATTGTTTTTCAAACGACGGTCCGACTTGCTTGCACACATCGGTCACATGGATTGATCCAGGTCTGTTGAATCGGGTAACGGGCGCACGATCTAAGTTCCGTTCCAAGTTCGCGCATTCGTTCGGAAGTAATCTGGACTAGTCGAACCGTTGCATTGGTTGGACTCGCCCTGAGATCGTTTCGTCATTCTCGACAAAGAAAATGTGGCCTCTTTGATCCGCTAAAATCGGCCGAATCAGCGTTCATCTGCGTTCCCTTCTTCCGTGTCACTTTCGTTGCGGCCCCATCCCCGCGCAAGGTTGTTTCTGGGCAACATCGCTTCTTTTGCATCGTTGGATTTTTGCACCATGAAGATCCAAATGGCGAGTTCGGTGGCTCGCCTTAATCGACGTAAGTCTTGTAAAGCCAAACTCTTACGGCTCGCGCGCCACCCGCCTCACGGTTCCCGGCACGTCCTCTGCAATCACACTTGCCAGCGAATCATCCCCAATGCAGGCAACTCAAGAGGAAACAGCCGTGGCAACCAAAAACCGCAAGAGTTCGACAGTAAAGATCAAGTCTCCCCCCAAGAAAGCGGCTCGCCAGAACGGCAAAACTCCTCAAACATCGAAAGGCCGCTCCTTCGAGGAGGAAGACGAGCAGGAAATAGAAGATGATGATCTAGATGAATCTTCTGAATCTGCCGAAGAGACTGAGAGCGACGACAGCAGCGCGATCGATGATCCCGTGCGGATGTATTTGATGCAGATGGGAGAGATTCCTATGCTCTCTCGGGATAGTGAAGTCTACTCGGCTAGAAAGATTGAAGCGACTCGTACTCGTTTTCGACGTTCGCTGATGGGCAACGACTTCATGCTGCATGGAGCGGTCGATCTCTTGCAAAAAGTGTATGACGGCCATCTGCGACTCGATCGCACCATTGAAATCTCCGTCACCAATACGGCAGAAAAGAAGCGAATTCTCAAAAGAATCGGGCCGAATCTGGTCACGATTCGCCACTTGTTGTCGCAGAACCAAAAAGACTTTCGGATCGCTGTCAACCGACGAGCGACGAACCAGCAAAAACACACTGCCTGGCGGCGTCTGGTGATCCGCCGCAACAAAGCCGTCCGGTTGGTTGAGGAACTGAACATTCGCTTGCAGAAGTTGTTGCCCTTGTGGGAACAGTTGCAAGAGATCTCCGAGCGGATGACTTCGATCAAGGATCAACTCCAGCGGCCAGAGGAATTGTTGCATTCCGTGCTGCAACGTGAGTTCAGTCAAGAATTGACCTACTTGATGAAGATCTCGCTGGAAACCCCCCGGACTCTCCACCGACTGGTTCGCAAAACTTCGGGCCGTAAAGATGCCTACGATGCAGCCAAGCGGGAGCTGTCCGCAGCCAATTTGCGTCTGGTCGTCTCGATCGCCAAACGCTATCGCAATCGAGGGATGAGTTTCTTGGACTTGATTCAAGAAGGAAACACGGGGCTGATGCGGGCAGTCGACAAATTTGAACACGCCCGAGGTTATAAGTTCTCTACTTATGCCACCTGGTGGATTCGCCAGGCGATCACTCGAGCGATTGCCGACCAGAGCCGCACGATTCGGCTTCCTGTACACATGATTGACACGATGAGCAAGATTCGCACCGTGACGGCAGAATTTGTGCAGGAGTTCGGCCGGGAACCCAATCCGGAAGAAATCGCCGAGCGTGCAAAAATTTCCATCGACGATGCCCGCTGCGTCTATAAGATGACGCGGCATCCACTCTCACTGGATCAGCCGGTGGGTGACCATGAGGACAATTACTTCGGTGAATTTTTAGAAGAGCAGCGCGAAGACGATCCACTCTACGACACCAATCTTGAAGCTCTCAAGTTGAAGCTTGAAGAAGTGATGACCGACCTGTCACATCGGGAACGAGAAATCCTCCGCCTCCGCTATGGTCTGGCTGACGGCTACACTTACACACTCGAAGAAGTCGGCAAGATTTTCTCGGTAACCCGCGAACGAGTCCGCCAGATCGAATCGAAAGCAGTTCGCAAACTGCAGTCGCCCTATCGCTGCCGCTCGCTGACCGGATTTCTCGACGGAGTTGAACCGGCACCTATGGAAAGCACCTGACTCGCTCTCCCCAAGAATGAAGCCCCCTGTGTCGTGGGGGATGCGTCGGTCTTCCTCCCGCCGGCGCATCCTCATTTTTTTTGAGCAGAGAGCTAATCCGGCTTGTATCTCAGTCGTTGCGCGCTAGCCCACGGTTTATTCCCACAACCGGCGCAGCATCGCCCGCGGGTGATTCAACTTAGTCATTCTGGTCAACTTGGTCATGTTGGCCGCGCGTTGTTCATTTTCATAGGTTAGGCTCACTTTTGGGGTTGATTCAAGCTATTAGCTTTTAGCGATTAGCCGTTAGCCAGAGATTTGTGTCTGGCTGACGCCCAATAGCTGACCACTGAAAGTTTCCCTCGACGTCTACCATAGCATATCCGCTGGCACAATTTCTACAAAACACTTTGGGCCAGTCGGTCCAAAAAGGACGTGAGCCGCCGGTTACCCTCTGGGTGGGCAAGCATCGGTTGACGCCGGATAAACCCCGAGGCTAGCGCCTACAGCTCAGGGATAAGGAGACTGACGCCCAGGGGATTTGGAACCACATGATTTACGAGGATGATTGGAGACACCCATCCAACGAAGAAGAATTCTGTCTACGGTGTTTGGCTGAAGGCCTTGGATCACCGTAGCCTGGGGTAAGCGCAGCGCCACCCCAGGTAGCAATTCCACGGTCTGCCTTTTAGCCGAAGGCCATATTCACAATCTAAGAGTTGAATATGGCCTTCAGCCAATCGATTTTGGATCGTTAAAAAAGTCCTAGGGCTACGTTGAACAAGGCCTTCGGCCATACGCTCAAGAAGCAATCCAAATGGGGAGTTTATTTTTTTTCGGCCATTGTACTCCGATAAGGGACACCCACTTTGAGTCTCAGAATTCCTCCAAGAAACTCGCAAAGCTTGCCAATGATTTCTTCGCCAGAAAGCTCGGTGTCCCCGATGCTCTGGTCGAGACCTTGAAGTTGGCTGTCCCCCATCCTCGTTCCGTAGCCCCGGCGGCAGCCTTGGATTCGCTTTGGATGAATAACTTACTACACTGCAGATGCAGAAATTGTCAACCACAGCCGAACGTCCGCTGTGCTCAAATTCCTCCGGGTACTGTTTCAGGCCGATCATGTCTAAACGCAAAAAGAGAAGAGGGGCAAATAAACCAAAGTCATCAAGCATTCGATTTCGACTTCATCCTAAAGCTAGCGAAGTTGCAGATCGCCTTGGCGACCATACTTCCCTTCAACATCTTGGGGCGATACTTGATAAGGCTTCCGAAGTGTCGCATGAACTGCGTGAATGTCGCTATTTTAAGATGCTTGACCAAGAACATATTGAACACATTGGTAAATACGACACTCTTGAGCAAGCATACGTTTTTTGGAAACAACTTAATCAGTTGATGATTCTATCAGCTCGTACAGCATCGCGTGCCGTGGCAAGCATTATTGATGGACTGTCTTCGGCAGTTGCCAGCAAGAACGAACTCACTCTTGCTCTTATGTCAAGAGCTCTGCTCGAACACGCCGCTGCTCTGCACACGCTTGAGAAACTCATTTTTCCATCGCAGAAACACCTTGTTAAAGTGTGGCCAAACGTCAGCAAGGAACCCATAACCGAACAGGACAAGGAAATACATAAGGAACTACTGAGATTTGTCGTAGGACGTCGAGTACAGATAGCTGGCGACGCAATTCCATTTATAAATGACAGCATCGAGGCGTGGAAAAAGTTCAACAAGTCTTTGGATTCTGTTCCAGAGCAGTTCAAATCAACACAAATCTTAACCATGATTGATACATTCTCGAAGCACCAAGGGCTACATGATCTTCGAACAGTATACGAGATCCTGTGCGAGTACTGTCATCCTAACTCTGCTTCGCGCACACTTGACTTCAATGTAGCCATGTCATCTCCGGGAAAACACGTTTTGCAGGCGGACACGCAGGAATCGCTACGCAACGGATTTAGGATTGTGTATGGCTTGTTTAAGAGGATTGTCTCCCCTTCCTGTGAAGCAATAAACAGAGCTTTCTCAACCCTTTCAGCCTGTCGGCAGCCGATGTCGCCGTATTCCTATGAATTGAAGGACCCGCCAATCATGGGAACCCGAGTTGTCGATGACTTCGGACGAGTGGGCTGGGTTGAGACTAGCGAAATTTTCCCCATGCCGATCTTTAATCCAGTTCCACTGACCGATGAACAGCGTGAGAGAATTGAATGCATCCACAGTGTGTTTAAAAGTACTTTGTCGATCTCACTAAGCGAGAGATTAGAGCTAATGTCTTGGGAAGGGCCAAATCTGGAGGATGAACTGCGACTCTTTGAACATTTCGTCGTTGTCTTCTTAGATGAGCTTAAAGATAGAGGGAGCATAAATCTTCGGCAGCGGAAACTACTCTACGTTGCAATCGTGAAATGTGTGGAAGCATCGTCACTGGATGATTTACTTTCTATTCTCCCTCAAGCAAAATCACTCCCGAATATTGAACGGGTCTTTGCCCGGATGAAGTCTCAGTATTAAATCTACCTAGCACCCTAGTGGACAGGAATGAACAGGCCAGCCCCCCGTACAAACGGTCGCTGGCCTAGGCACTGACAACCGCCGCTAGGGTACCCATATCAACACGTTCGCCACCATGTCCCCAAAATCGTCACCACGGCGACTCCACCGAAATAGATATAAGGGGTATCCGGTTCACTCATGCTCCGTTTTGCCGTAGAATCCAGTAGTTTTCTGTGACCCGGCAATTGGTGGTGAAATGCGACGTGGTGACGAGTATCCGGCGAATCTGGTGGAGTTTATCGATTGGTTTCCCTCGAA
>JBGSPU010000120.1:0-42923 GCA_041738415.1 Bythopirellula sp. | reverse complement strand
CACTTTAGCCACCTTCAATCGGTTCGCCATGCGATCAGCTCCATTGCTTCATGAAAAGCAATACAGCCTACGCGGCAACCCACTTTAGTGGCCCTGTTTCAAGCGCCTATCGATGGCCCTGTTTGGGCGCTCAGTGACACTATTCTGCTGAACTAACCAAAGCAGATCGTCTCAGCGGACTTGATTCCAAATGCTTTAATTAATTCTAAGCCTGCTGATGCCTACTGGATAAAAAAGCTTTTTCCAGCGATTTGCGGAATCGTTCTCGTTCTAGACGGCAATCACCCCAACGCTCGGCCCACGTTCGACCATTGCGACCGAGGTTTAAACGTGTCTCATCACTAAGAAATGTATTTTGAATCGTTTCCTTTAACCCATGACTAGGATTAGCTGAGAATATGACTCCGGCGTTACTCTGCCTAATAAGTTTCATTGAGGCGAGATCTTCGGGTCCAATTCCCAACAAACAGCGGCCTGCCATCATGTACTGATAGAGTTTCGTAGAAAGCGACAACCTCGTTAGGGCAATAACTTCCTTTTCAAAACTCTCGACATGCACCAACACATCCGCTTGATGAAACACTTTCGGAAGTTCTTCCATAGGAACCCAACCTCGAAGCTTTACGACTGGTGCTAACTCTAATGATTCGCGGTGAGCGTTGACTTGCTCTTGTGACGAGTATATCTCTAGACTCAACGTGCTACTTGACTTGGCCGACATTTCATTCAATGCGACTGCCAGCGCACGGAGTTGTTTCCATCGCCCAAGTCCCAGATTTCCGGCATAGACAAAACGAGTGATTCCATCGCACCGTCTCGGCGTTGGATCGTAAGATTCAGGCGACGCCCCCGTTGTAAACGTGTCCCAAGGCTTCCTGTACCTCTCTTGGTATTCCTCAGCCATTGTGGGACTGATACCTGCCCGACCACTCGAGTACGCCACGCATTGCCGCAACCACTTATCAGAAGTAGCCGCGAGCACTTTGCCAAACGGCATCGACTGATAAAGCGACCTTACGTAGTCATCGGTAATATGCAAATACAAGGGGACACCGACTTGCATGCAAGCAAGGAACGTATTCTTGGCTAGGGAATAGTTGCCCAGTAGTGCATACACAATGTCAGGTTGGCAATCTTCAATTTGTTTACGAAGAGCACGGCCAATCCATGAATTTGCGTACCATATTTCCTGAGCACACTTCGACCACTTAAAGACGTGCTTTCTTTGTTTAAGGGCGACTAATGTTTGGTATCGTGTGCGAGATTCAGAACTAACCTCTAGTTTTGCAATTTCAGTAGTTTTAGATGCTTCTGATAACTTAGTTTCAAGCCGCTGAACTTCTCCTAGCCAATTGATCCTACGGTAGTCCTGACATGAATCGAATTCGGGGGGATAGTCGGCACCGACCGGAAAATAAATTTGGGTGAGGCAGTCTCTTGGCCAGGAAGCGAAGAGGGACCGCATCATGATCCCATTGGCGATATCTGCCCTCATGGGATTACAGGATACTATAGCTACTTTCGGAAAGGTTTTCTGTTCCATTGAGGTGCTCACTAATCAGCGAATCGCAATTTGTCGGTTGCGACTGGTGACTTTCCAGATGATTAAAAGGCCCCAAAATGCAATTGCTTCTTCTGAGAACATCAGTCGGACGTTATTCGCCGGTATGTAATAGAACAACAGTAGAATCTGGCCAAGAAATCCTGCAGCAAAAGGATTTTCGCCCCACATTGCATCTTTCCATGCACGACCCAATAGATACGCGAGCAATGCGATAGCTAAAATTGAGCCGGGAAACGTCAGATCCGAGGCAATCCAAGGATAAATCGTATGCCAATAATTGGAGACGCTGTAACCAGTTTCCGATTCTAACCGGTAAGGATACGATGTATTAAGAAAGTAATCAGGATCCGAAAACAGGATTCCAGCGTAACGCATCAAGAACGTAGAATGGCCTATGCCAAAGCTCCATTCGAATGGTAATTCCAAGCATTCAGATAAACCCAAGTATCCTTGTGTCCAGTAACGAGACAGCATGTATACAGGGTACTCGACCGGCTCAGGCAGACTGACACCATATAAATCCTTAGACCACCCAGTAGTCCACAATGGATAACTGCTGCCCGTCATACCGTATCGCGATTGCCTGGAATAACTGAAGTAATAAATACCTGCCAGCAAAACACCGACTGTGATCACTACCAGAAATATCTTTTGTGAAAAGGACCAATTACGTCGACGATTCGCTCGGTTCTTTAAGTTGGTTGACTTGGAAATTCCTGTCGGGTTTCCTGTATGATAGCGGAGCCATAGTAACCAAGGAAAAATGAGTGCTAGATCGAACAAACCTTTGGCAGCACCAACGAGCAGTGACTCGACCAGCAAACCTAAGAGCCCTAAACGCCACAACATTGCCCATGCATGACGTTTGCCTTTCAAGTGAATCACGCCTAACGGCACAAAGAGTCCGAGTATCGGACCGAGCAGGGCTCTCACGATTGATACCAGAGGTGCTGTTTCTCGATCATTCAATCTTTGGGCCCGCGCTGCATAGGCCGCTCCGGGATTCGTAATCGCTTCTGTAATCGATAAATCAGATTGATCGCGATTATATATCGTGATTGGCGACATGATCAGCATGGCGAGAATCGCTACCTTCAGCATTCTCTGCAAGGATAATGAACCACTATAGCGTGTAGGGGCTTTTGCAATTCCGAAGAAGTACCCCACGGCAATTGCAAACTGCCCGAGAATTGCAAATGTATAGAGCGAAACTGGATTATCAATTTGAAACTCAACTGGTCCGAACGCAAAGGTTACCAGGGAACCAAGCAGATAGGCTTCGAAAAAAAACAGCGGATACAATTTCGCATATCGTGAAATTGTTCTTCCAGAAGTAGCGGCCTGGATAGTCGTCGCCGCTCGTGGCAAATGTCTGGCCGCAACTTTCCCCGCGCTGGAGGGCAAGGCAGGCCAGCTTGTTGTCGTTGTTGTTCCAGCTTGATTCACTACCGACCTCATGCGACGGCCTCCTCAGAAAAGTGAGAGGTGGGCAGCCATTGCGATTCAGCATTTGTGGATTGCTGAGGCTTATTTGCGATCAACGTTTCTGCATCAGGCAACTGAATACCTTCGTTTGCGCACTGGAGGCGATTCCTTGAGTGTCTCAGCGTTATGACCGTGAATACTCCGAGAGTTATCGATGAAGAAAGCACTAGTGCATAGCCCACACTTATTAGATGTTCAACATTGATTAGTAGCATACAAGCTGCGAGAGTGGCCGTGAGCGAGCTTGCGTGTGCAAAAAGTGCTGAGCGGAATAGTCCCATCGACCGCAGTGAAACAGATAACATTGCCGAACCATATTGCAATGTAGCAGCGACTGAATAGACGACTAACAGCATATGATTCTCCGCATATTCGCGTCCGAAAACGAATGCCAGCAGAGGTCGGCCCAGTGTGAGAGAGAACAGTAACATGGCCAACCCCATGCCAATCCCCATTGCAAAAATCTTGATGGAAATCGAGCGAAATGCTTTCATCTCTCGCTTGCCATAGAATATAGCAAGGCGGGGAATCGCCGCCATTCCCACGGCCGCGATAACCATGTTCCCGGCCATTGTGACGTAAGCCATAACTCCCAAGATACCGAGTTCGCGGGTGCCGAATACTCCTTGGACAATGTAGCGTGGCAAGTTCACTTCGAGTGCGGCCAAGCCAGCCATCATCCCCAAAGGCAAGGTCAAAAGAGATAGCTGGATTATTTGACTACCCGAAGGGAAGTTCGATTCTAAATTGCTCGCTCCAACTCTTGTAAAGCGATGCACGGCAAATGCATCGTGAAAAACAAATACTGCTAACCACCCAAGTGCCACCGCGACCACACTTAAAGCAGCATTTTCGGTCTGGTAGAACACGACTCCCATCATCAGCAGGGCAGTGATTCCGCGCCATATCAAGGAAACTGCTACAGCACGCAAGTGTTCAAATTTCTGCAATCTGCCGCAGTAGATATCGCAGTAGGACTCGATAGTCTTGGCTAGGCCCATGGCAAGAACTAGATAACTCTCATTCCAAGACTGACACACAATTCCTGATAAAGTGCATACAACAAGCAGAGCCAACAGGCTTGTCCTAGTGCGTAGTCGGCGATAAACAACGAATGAATACTTGCTTGACACATCTGTGCACTGTGCCACATGGAGTTGCAGGCTGGCAAACACAAAAACTGGACTGCAGATAGCCAGCGCCAAGACAAATTGCCCCACAACTTGTGGTGAACCCAAGGATGCCAAAATAACCAACATGCCAAACTGACACACAAAGTAAATGGCACGACCTGCTAACATCCAGGCAGCATTGTTGCGTAATGATGCCTTAGGCCGATTTGTCTTTTCATAGGTTTCAGCTTGACTTTCAAAAGCTGACCGTTGTGCGGTACGCAAATTCAACAAGCTACTTGGCAAGGCTGGCACGTCGGTTTCTCGTATGAGAGGTGCGTCTCGAACGCACGCAATGATTGCAGAAAGCGGGTGCGAAGTGTAGATTCTGTCTCGCGCAGTCGCAACGCCGGTTGCCTGCACTCAAGCTTGGCCCGATGTGCTTGGTAGACGATCCGCAAACTCAAGCAGCATCAAGCAAGCGAGGACGCACAATACTTGCATTGGTAGCACTATTCACAACACGATTGATTTCCAGCGACCATTGAGACAGACGCTCTCTGGTATGAGTCGGATCCACTAGGAACATGAGACTCGTCTCACCAAGTTCTTTAGCGATAGTGTGTCGCTGGGCCGGTCTCCATTTGGCTGGAAAAGCCTCTTCCAAATAGATTTCGCTACAGGAACCGCTGAAACAGGGAACGCTTTTTTGGCGAAGCTCCTCAATGATGCGGTCGCGACTCCAATCGGTGGTCAGCAATTCAGGTCGCACGAAAGAGTAGAACTTGTAGTAGCTGTGCAAGAACCCCTCTGCGGGCCGTGGGGTTCGTAGAGCGGGGATTTGCTGGCAGCAAGCGGCAAGCTCTGCGGCATTGGCCCGACGAACCTCTCGCCAGGCGGGAAGGCGCTTGAGCATGATGCGGCCAATCGCCGATTGCACTTCGCTGAGTCGAAAGTTTGAGCCGAACGCTTCATGCAGCCAGCGGAACTGTGCTGCCGGAGCTTTCGGCTGATAAAACGATTCGTGTCCCTTACCATGGTCTTTGTAACTCCAGGCAGTTTGCCAGAGCACATCGCTATTGGTGACCAACATGCCCCCCTCGCCGGCGGTTGTGAGAATCTTGTCTTGGCAAAAAGAAAACGCCGCCATGTCGCCCCAACTGCCAACTGGTCGGCCGTGGTACTCTGCACCATGAGCCTGGGCGCAGTCTTCGACCACCGCGATTTTGCGGCTGCGAGCCATCTCCAAGATTGGAATCATATCGCAGGGCCAACCTGCCAGATGAACCGGAATAATTGCCTTCGTGCGAAAGGATAAGTGCGGTTCGATCGTTTCCGCGGTGATGGTTTGGCTATCGCGATCCACATCCGCACAAACCGGCCGGGCTCCGCGGGCAACCACACTACTGGCTGTAGCGATAAAAGTCCTGCTGGGGACTATCACTTCATCGCCAGGGCCGATTCCCAGTGCGTGTAGCGCAAGCTCTAAGGCGACTGTTCCATTGGCTAACGCGATGGCATATTTTGTGCCTACAAAGTCGGCATATTCAGCCTCGAATTGCCGACCCTCAGTGCCAGTCCAGTAGTTCACTTTGCCTGAACGTAACACCCGCGAGGCTGCGTCGATCATTTCCTCATCAAAGATAGGCCAACTGCTGGTGGCTGTTTCATTCGTAGGTAAACCTGCGTTGGTCATTTCAGGCGACTCTATCTAGATTGGCGATTTGCATAATGATGTCGCCTGCGCTGGCTCGCTCTCCTGTTCCTGCGAATGTCCGCCAGAGATACTTCAGGTCGTGCTGCCAAGAGTAATCTCTCACGTACGCAGTGTTGATGCGCATCTTATCGGGGAACAGAATTGCCTCGTTGACCCATTCAGGATCTGCACATGACTCCAAGATTTCCTCTTCATTGCGATATTTGAGTGATGCCGGACCGGTAATTCCAGGCCGTACAGTCAACACGAGAGGTGCTTCCTTTAGAAGCCTCCAGGCGATTTCAGGGACATCGGGACGGGGACCGACTAGGCTCATGTCTCCCTTGAGAACATTGACTAATTGCGGTAACTCGTCAATTTTTATTTGACGAAAGAAATGACCAAAGCGAGTTATGCGAGGATCGTTTTTGCGCGTTACATGGGTCATTACTCCAGGAAGTTCTTGCATCGTGCGAATCTTGTAGACAGTAATCAACTTCCCATGAAGCCCAATGCGCTGCTGTCGATAGATACCGCTCTTCTTCGTCTCGATTCGTGCAAGGACCGCCGCCAGTGCAATCACCCAGCCCAAAAGAAGTAATCCCGTGAGAGATCCCGCTATGTCGACAACCCTTTTGATGGTTCTTTGATATTGCATAATTTTCACGACTGAATATCTCTCACGCAGCGAGGGGATGCTTTTGAACTTCACCGATCTCGTTTGTTGCCGACGGCTCGCTCCAGGAGTATCCTAACTCACCCATCAGATCGACGACATACGGATAAATCTCTGTCAGTTGCTCTTCGGAGAGATGTTTTTTCCAGATCGCTACGGAAGCCTGGAACATGTTGGTTTCAATCCACTGGTCAATTGCCTTAGACCAGTTCAAATTAGCAAATCGAAATATCTTCTTGCACTCGTCGCGTGGGCTGTGAACTAGATCCTCGTAACGCACCATCAAATAGTCTTCCTGCGAAAGCTGGCGACCTGAACTGAGGCCGTGGCGGATCGACTCACTCCATTGAATCGCGCACTTGACGGCCAAGGAGGGATGGCTGGCAAACTGTTCGGTAACAGTAGTGCGAACACCCCAGAATTTGCGGTAACGATTCGTACCACAACGTGCCTGGGCGATATCTAACGCATAGTGAAATCCGTAGTAAAGAAGATCGCCCGGAGGAACATAGCCCGCCTTCTTGATGAAATATCGCAACTTCAACTTGGCACGTCGGCGCTTAATGGCTGAGGCAACCGAGCCGCGTGGGTCTCGAACCACATGAATGATGCGACAGTCCGGAAACGCGGCTCGCACGTATTCCAGCCGCACGATATTTTGATCTGTCCGATCGACAATTCGTGTGCAACCACTCGACTTCGCAACTTTGTCAAACGCAGCTCGAATCTTCTGGCTATTCTGGGACGACATCATCGTCGGGGACAAGGTGTCGAACGGGTGACGATGGTGACCGGTTCGCCACAAGCAGTTGATCTCGTAAGGGAAACTATAGACTCCGACTGCATGACCGATGACCTCAGATGTCATTTTCTTGCCAGAACGAGGGGCACCGACAATGAAAATAGGATGATGATGTTGCATGGGATTTACTTCTAAGCAGCTTTCACATGTATGTCGATAAGCCATTTACTAGTCAACACGAGTTCTTAGGCAGCCTTCTGAGTTTCGTTGTCCAATACCTTGCTTGGAATCCCGTGATGTAGAACAGTTCCGACAGCGATCGAATCGAACATCTTTTGCCACGCATTCAGTGCCTGTAAGCGCCCATAGAAGGCTTCGCCCCGCATGATCAATTCATTTCTCGCAGAGTTGGTCCACCGCTGACGCTCATCACGGGCATTGCTAATGGTTTGGGCAATCCTCGTAGGAGTTGTGTTCATGGGGACATAACCGAAGGCGTGTTCGACAATATCTTCCGCCAGTTGGCTTTCGCGTTCGGCCAGGAGCAATAGCGGACAACCTGCTGCAAGGTAGGTCATCGTCTTGCTGGGATATGCGACCTGATACACACCGCGACTGAGAGTGACTACACCCAGGTCTGAGAGTTTCATGCAGGCGAAGGCTACTTCGACCGGCTGGTGTGGCTCGAAAAACACCGTCTTACCGATGAGCTCGATCGCCATTTGCTGGAGTGATTTCAGTTCGGCACCTGCCCCCATGAAAATGAATTGGATATCTCCTTCCTCCTTGAGCATTTTCGCTGCTTCTACCAAGCGACCTAGCTCCTGGAAGTGGCCCATGTTGCCTGCGAAAAAAACTCGAAATGGTCGGTGTGGAACATCATCAAAAATGTTCGGTAACTCACCAGCAGCCTGGTAAACATCGAGCGCAAAGTTGTTAATCACGGTTAGGTTCTTTGCAGAGTAGCCCAACCGTCGCTGCAATGTTTGCTTCATGTCTTCCGAGAGGGCGACGACCCGCCCCGCCCTGGCACAACTCTTGGCATCGACGGCTTGCAGCCAGCGTGAGAGGCGGCCCTCTGGCAATTGATTGCCGAGCACGGCACTCTCCGGATGAATGTCCTGGCAATGCAAGACATACGGAATGCCTGTCAAGCAGCGAATCAAGCGGAGTGCCACTCCCATGAGTATCGGCGGATGCGTGTTGGCTAAGATCGCGTCATAACGTCGTAGGCATAACACATGCAACACGGCACGGAGTACAAAACAGAGATAGTTTAGTGCCCGAAGAACTCGCCAATGCTTTCTCTCTGGCAGGAGACGAATTCGTCGTACTTCTACGCCACCAAGTTTTTCGCTGGCTGGCTGCTGTGTGAATGTGACGTCGTTGTAGCCAGGCTGGGCCGAAAATACCGTCGCAGTGCGTCCTTGAGCGACCTGGTCTTCCAGAATCGCCCGCAGTAGCCGCGCGTAAGGAGTCGCATCAGGCCAGTAGTGGCGATAAATGGCGAGGATTCTCAATTTCAGGATTCTCCCTTCGGCTCACGCCGCCACGATGCCGTCCCAGAGGTGTCCTAACTTGGCCGTGCCGAGGATCAGCTTCAGCACCCGATACGACGTGTTAGTCACTTCGTATTCTTTGGCGATACGTTGTTGTCGGTCACTGGCCGCACTCTCAACTACTAGTTGTACGGATTGTAAGATCGTCTCTGGATCACGACCAGTTAATACGATATGGCCAGAGTCCATGGCCTCAGGTCGCTCCATCGCGGTACGCATTGTTACAGCGGGGAAGCCGAGGATCGAGCTTTCTTCGCTGATCGTGCCACTGTCCGAAAGCGTGCAGTAAGAATCACATTGCAAGCGGACATAGTCGTGATACCCGAAGGGAGGCAGAAAACGAACCAAGGCATTGGATTCGAATTTTAATGCTTCCAAACGATGCCTCGTGCGCGGATGGGTACTCACGATGATCGGCAACTTATATCTGTCACCGAGTTGATTAATCGCTTCAAGCAATTGAGTCAAATGTTCCTCGACATCCACATTTTCAGCGCGATGCATGCTTACGAGGAAAAACTTCTGTGGCTCAAGTTCCAAGTGACTAAGCACTTCACTCGCCGCAATTCCTTCACGATTGTCGTCAAGTACTTCACGCATTGGTGAGCCAGTGAGATATATCCGCCGAGGGTGAATTCCTTCGGCGAGCAGATTTCGCCGTGCATGTTCCGTATAGACAAGATTGAAATCGCTGATGTGATCGATAATCCGACGGTTCAGTTCCTCGGGAACATTAAAATCGAAGCACCGATTACCCGCTTCCATGTGGTAGACGGGGATCTTCATTCGCCGAGCGATAATCCCCGCAAAGGCACTGTTTGTGTCACCCAGGATGACCACCGCATCAGGCTGTTCTTGGCGGAGGGCTTCTTCACTCTTGATGAGTACATCGCCTAATATCCGTCCGATAGAATCGCGATTGATCGAAAGAAAATACTGTGGCTGCCGCACTCGCAGATCCCTAAAGAAGACTCCATTCAGTTCGTAGTCAGAGTTTTGTCCCGTATGGACCAAGATATGATTTGTGTGCTGATCCAAAAGTTGCATCACGCGCGAAAGCCGAATGATTTCGGGGCGTGTACCGAGGATCGTCATCACTTTGAGTTGCTTTGTCATGTCGAATTTCTGCAATGTGTGATTCATGCGACTTTCTGGAAATACGTATCCGAATCCTCGGGAACGAAAATCTCGTTGCACCAGAACATGGTTAGCAGGTCTCGTTCGCCAACGTTTTCGATCTGGTGTGTATGCAATACCGGAATGGAAATGAATTGAGGAGAGGTGCCCGAGACACGGAACTCATGCACCTCTGTGTCGTCAACCTTGCGGAGGCGAATGATCGCTTCTCCTTCAAGGACGCAGAACCATTCAATCTTGCGGGTATGGAAATGGTTGCCACGGATGACTCCTGGTTTAGTCGCCGAGAAAAACACTTGGCCCCCACCGGCCATCCGAATGACCTCGAACAGCTTTCCTCGTTCATCGCTATGTACTTGTGGGCGATGGCAGTGCTGCTGCAAATCCAGGTAAGACAAATAGGTGGCATACAAACTGGCATCTAGCGGGGCGGAAATGTTCGGCACGGTATCTTGCTGGGCATGGCTCGTGCGGAAGTACTGTAACTTGGCCAGCAAATCGCTTATCCGCAGCTTCGCAATTCCTGCAAGTCGAACGGAGCCTTTCTCACGAAGCGTCAGGCTCGCGATGATTCGTTCCACAAGATCGTTGATCCAAATAAACTCGACGACATTGTCCTGATCGACATGAGGCTCTTCACCCTGAGCTAATTGGTGGCAGAAGGTTGCCACGACCGAGTTATGAAAGGGTCGGCAGCCAGGGCCGTACACATTGGGAATCACCAAACTGGTCGCCACGCGATTGGTACTCCGTGCGGCCCAGGCGTCCAGTTGCACTTCGCCATATTTTTTTGATCTGCCATAGCCCTCGTCGCGATCTCGCTGCGTCGACGAGGCAAATACGATGTGTAGCGGCGTGCCAACCAGGTCTGCAGCCGACACGAGCTTGTCGATAAGAGCGACATTCGTCACATAAACGTCCTCTTCGCTTCCACGGTTCATTCCCGCTAGGTGGACGATCACGTCACATTCGGCGACAAAATCTCCAAGCAGGCGTTCGTCTTCCCAAGAATCGCGAGGGCACGCTAAAACTTGCAAGTCCGGCTGATTCAGCAGTGCTCGGATTAAGTGGGCAGCAACGAATCCGCTTGGCCCAGTCACACCGATAATTTTGTTACTCATGCGGCCCTCCTAAGTTTTGCGGCCTGAGGTCGCCATTGCTGTAGATCTCGATGGATTTCAGGTAGTTCTAGCAGCAACTGCTCCGTCTCGCGGACTGAGAGTTGGGGTGCATTCTCAGAGGTATAGCCCTCCCGAGCGACTGTTTCGGAGATGACTCCCCGCACGAAATAGTCGTCATAACTCTCGTTGCTGTGAGAATGGACTCGGTAATACTCGCCACAGTCTTCGGCACGGGTAAGTTCTTCCGCACTCACAAGAATCTCATGTAGCTTCTCACCGGCACGAACTCCTACGACTTCAATTGGGTTATTCGCGCGAAAAAGATTCAACATCGCTTCGGCTAAGGTTTGCACCGATGTAGCTGCGGCCTTGCGCACAAATATGTCACCCTGCTGCCCGTTTTCCATCGCGAATGTCACCAGTCGAACTGCTTCAGCGAGCGGCAACAGGAGTCGAGTCATATTCGGATCGGTTATGGTAAGTGGCACGCCGCTGGTAATCTGCTTTACAAAAAGGGGGATCACTGAGCCGCGGGAATACATTACATTGCCGTAGCGAACTCCGCAAAAGACCGTGGTTGTTTCCGATTGTTTCGCCCGGGCGAGTGTTAGCTTTTCCATCAGGGCTTTGGTCTGACCCATGGCATTGATCGGATAGACGGCCTTGTCAGTACTCAATACAACTAACTTCTTGACGCCGTTTATTTCCGCCGCATCAAGCACGTTGTTGGTTCCCAGGACATTGGTGAGAACCGCTTCCATCGGAAAGAATTCGCAGGATGGAACCTGTTTCAGTGCTGCAGCATGAAACACATAGTCCACTCCACGCATCGACATCATCAATTGATTTCGATCGCGAACGTCTCCGATGACGAAAACCAGACGCGGGTCGTCGAACTCCAGCCGCATGTCGTGCTGCTTCTTTTCATCGCGACTATAGACGATGACTCGCTTTGGTTTATGTTTTCCGAGGACGAGACGGGTGAAGTCGTGCCCAAAAGAACCGGTACCCCCCGTGACTAGCAATGTTTGTCCATCAAACATCAGAGCAGCATCCATTCTGCGAGAAATACAATTCATTCCACTCGGCATCCATGCCGTGCGGGACACTTTTTCTGGGCACATTCAATTAAATGAATGGTACGCGGTGGGTTTCGCCGCGCGGGCAACTTCGAGCAGCCGAACTCACATTGCGGATTGAGTCAGCTCTCGTCGCTTGCGGCGGTAGTGTAAGACCGGACATTAACCGGAGACAACCCCAGAATAACTGCCCTCTTTGCTAGCACAAAGTGCTGCTGACTGCCAGCCTGCAGATTTGCTTGTCAGCAGCCAGAACAGCACCCTCACGGTCTCGTTTTTGCCAAGCGGACTTGCGATGTCGCGGCATAATCAGTATTCCACCCATTGAAAAGGGTGTGAAAAGACTCCCCGGGGAGTGCTACCCGCGCTCTGGCTTGCAATTCCGCGCCCGGTGGTGCCTGACAGGCTCCCGCTGCTAATTGTGATTCCTTCGAGAAAATTATCCGTATGATCCCCAAGAGCAACTCGATGCTCCCTGCTCAAAACTCGCCCAAAAGACTGCAAGTGATTGCCGAGAGTTCTGCTCGCCGCTGTGTTTGGGGGATGTCCTTGCTACTCGTGGGAGGCTGCCTTTGGGGTTGCCAAACGGCTCAGTACCGCGCTTCTGGTTTACCAAATCAATATCGTGCCAAACCAAGTCCTGGAGATGTGACTGTCAACATGGCAAGGCTCACAGGCGCGGGTTACGACAACTCGCTGATCGGCCCGGACGATATGTTGGAGGTCACGGTCATGAGTGGTCGTAATGATGAGAAACCCGTGCCAGTGGTTGGCCGAGTCTCGAAAGCAGGAATGGTCGATATTTCGCCAGTGGGTCCGGTTGCGGTAGGAAATCTCGACCCGGCCGTTGCCAGCGAGCGGATTGCCCAAGCTGCCATCGAGCGAGGAATTTTTATCCAACCGAATATCACGGTTGAAATCAAGAAGAAGGCCGTCAACCACATCACCGTGCTGGGTGCGGTAGAAAAACCAGGGCTGCATGAAGTCCCTCGCAATTCTTGCGACGTGGTGAGTGCGTTGGCCATGGCTGGGGGTTTGACCGACGAAGCCGGCACCGAGGTAGAGATCGTTCGGCAGCACGTCGCCAAGGCGAGCACTTATACCCGGTTCGCAGACAATTCTGCTGCCGATCCGTCCACAGGTGCAGAAGAGGGCAGCGTCCAACTGTCAGCCTATTCCGAACTCTTCCCTTCAGGTCCTCCACCAGCGCAAGTGAAAACTGGGGCACTACCGACTGCGGAGCAGGTAGCCCAGCGGATCGATCTGGCCAGTTTGCCCAACAATTATTCCCGAGATGAGTTCCACCTGGAAGACCGCGATGTGGTGATGGTCAAACCTCGCAAGAAACGCAGTATTCATGTGGGAGGGTTAGTGAAGCAACCGGGACAATTTGAATTGCCTGCGACCGAAGACCTGCGACTGCTCGACGCGATTGCCCTGGCCGGTGGATCAAGTTCCCTGGTAGCCGACAATGTGTACGTGATCCGTCCAGTACCAGACCGCCCGCAACCACTGGTGATTTTGGCCAGCATGCAAAAAGCCAAACAGGATGGCAAGGAAAACCTCTTGCTCGCCGAGGGAGACATGGTGAGCATCGAGCAAACCCCGGCAACAGCGGTATATGACGCACTCGGGCGTTTCATGCATTTAACAGTAGGGGTCTCAGGTAATTCCTTCTTCTGAGCAATAACTCCAAACCCATGATTTTCAATCGGAAATACCTTCTCCCGCTGCTGAGACGGCGACCTCTCCCAAAAGGGAGAGGTGAATAATTTGAGACTTTAACCAGTTCCAACGACAACCTATGACCACTACGGATTTCAATCAGAATCAATGCAATGCCGATTTCATGCCGTCGGTCGATGCGGTTTCGGCCATTGCGAGATTTGTCGGCATAGTTCGCCGCCGTAAACAAGTGGTCATCACCGCCATCATCATTCATGTTCTGTTGGGCATGACTTACTACATGCTGGCGACCCGGAAATATGCCTCGACAGCAGAGCTGTTGATTATTCAGCAGAAGCAAGACCATCTGGCCACGGTTGGCGATCATGAGAGTTCTGAAGACACGATGGCCACCAACCAGAAACTTCTTGCTTCTCCCATTGTATTGCAAAATGCCATCAAACAACTTTCCCCGCAATACCTGATCGATCTGGTCGGCGAACCGACACATAAGTGGGTTGAAACGCTTTCGCGTAATCTTAGCGCTCGTGTCACTCGCAAGACCAACTTTATTGATGTGACTTATCGCTCCAAAAGCCCCGACGCAGCGGCGGCGGTAGTGAGGGCGATCATCAATTCTTACTTACAATTTGTCCAAGAAAAACATCAGGGGACAGCCGGTGATGCGCTCCATAGCCTTTTGCAGAAGGGTGCTGAATTAGAGGCGAAGCTCAAGGAAAAGCAAAACGAGCTTCAATCCTTTAGCCAGCATGTTGGACATCTGGCCGTCAGTCAAGACGACAGCGCCGTCGAGCCGATCATTCAGCGAGCGTTACGACTCAACGACGCTCTGATGGACGTACAACAGCGCCGGCTCGAATTACAGGCGACGCTTGTGTCTGTCGAGGGTGCCTTGGAACGTGGTGAAGATATTAATCAATACCTCGTCGCCATGGAAGAGTCCGTTGGTCGACAAATGATGCTTTCCTCGTTGGGGTTAAGTTCCGAAGATCTAAGTGTGATCGAAGAACAACAAAAACAGATGCTCGCTGCGCAAGCCGAACTGAGCTCGCTCTCTAAGTTTTATGGTCCCAATCATCCTCGTATCCTTGATTTGCGAAACAGCATTGCCAACTCAGATCGCTACGTCCGAGAGTACCGCACCAATTTGGGCAACAAGTCCAATGGCATGGCGCAGGATCACATGGGACCCGTGGTGAAGCGAATGCTAGAACAATCGGTTCAGCAAACTTGGCAAAAAGAGCAGCAGATGTCCGCTTCTTTTGAAGAGGCTCGCCTGGAAGCCGCGAAGCATAGTGGAGACCTTGTGCAGCTTCGCATGTTGGAACGCGAAGTGACGCGTCTCGAGGCACAATATGATCTGCTCTTTGAAAAAATCTCGACCGTCGATATGCGGCAGATGCAGGCGCCGATTCAGGCGACCGTCGTACGCGAACCGGTGCCTGATAGAGTGCCTGTCTCGCCTCAGATCCGATTCCTGGCTTTTATCTGTCTGGCTAGTGGCACCGCTGTTGGCACGGTCATCGTCTACGTGCAGGATGTGCTCGACGACCGCTTCTCCTCTCCAGAGGAACTGACCGCTCAATTGGGTGTGCCGGTGTTGGCCATGGTTCGCAATCTCACCCCGCTTGCGGGAGAAGGGATGGAAGCCGTCCACACTTATAAACTTCCTCACGCAGTCGAAACGGAAGCCTTCCGTACCCTGCGGACCGCGATTACTCTCTCTGGAGCTTCCTGCGATCGTCTGCTGATTTCCAGTTCGGAACCGGGCGATGGTAAGACGACTATTTCGATAAACCTCTCGGTGGCCATGGCTCAGGCGGGAAAACGGACCCTGGTGATAGACGCCGATCTGCGTAAGCCAGGGTTTACGGCATTACTGAATCTCAAAGGCCTGCCCGGCGTGGCAGATGTGCTGACCGGCAGTCTCTCCGCTGCGGAATCGGCGCCCAAGATGATCGTGCATACCGAGGTAGCGGGCCTCGATGTCCTCCCGGTCGGATTGCGTCGTCCCAATCCGGCAGAGTTATTGAGCAGTAACGAGTTCGTGGAGCTATTGGCCTGGGCCGACTCGCAGTATGACCGGGTGATTGTGGATTGCCCGCCTGTGCTGGCGGTGAGCGATGCCCAGGTCGTTGGCCAATTGGTCGATGGAGCCATTTTGGTAGTGCGTCCCGAAAAGAATCATCGTCGCTCAGTAATCCGAGCCGTTGAGAGTTTCCAAGCCGTGGGTTGCAATGTGTTGGGAGTGGTTGCCAATGCCTTGTCTGATGAGTCACAAACTTACGGTTACGGTGGCTACGGATATGGTTACGGATATGGATATGGCTACGGTCACGAGGAGAATGAGTACGAGGACGAAGATTCATACACAGACGAACCACAGGAAACTGTCCCTCACCCTGCGACCAAAGTTGGCATGACACCACGTCGCAGGTCAGCCCCCACCGATCCGATCCGACCCCGCAGGGCAGCTTGAGCAACCTCGCGCTGAGACCATGCACCATGTCGCAAGGGAAGTCATCTCGAAATCGCCAACGGATTGAATCTCCGAAAGGCGCGTCTCATGAATCGTCAGTTTCTGCTGCGCTGCTGACGACAGTCGATGTGGGATTGGGCGCAATAATCTTTATCGGTCCGCATCTCTTAGGGGGCAGGCATCCCTTGGGGCGTTTTGTGATTGTCACCCTCTCGGTAGTGATCGCCATTGCCTGGTTCGCGCGGAAAATACTAGCTGCCAATGCAAAGGGGATTCGATTTTCCGCTTGGATCGTGCCCGTATTGGCTGTGTTGGTGGTTGTGCTGCAACTTGTGCCACTTCCTGCCGAGTGGATGCCGACGCTCTCTCCCCGGTTACAGGAGCTACTCCCTCTTTGGTCAGGGACAGAAGCTAATGGTCTTGGAACCTGGCAAACCCTGTCACTTGCGCCGGAGGAAACACGGCTCGCGCTTGCCACATTAATTGGGTATTCGCTGCTGTTTCTAACGGCCACAGAGCGACTTGAATCCACTGCTGACATCCTCCGCTTAATGCGGATGATCGGGCTCTCCGCCGTCGGGGTAGCCAGTTTCGGAATAATTCAATACTTCACTTCGAATAGCAAGTTCTTCTGGTTCTACGATTATCCATTCACCAATACCGCCATGGAATTAAAGGCGGGCTTCACTTGCCGCAACCACTTTGCACATTTCCTGGTTCTAGGATTTGCCATGCTGCTGGCCTGGGTGATGTTCGAACGCCAACCGCAAGAGAACGATTTACCATCGGCCCACTCGCGTTCCCGTAATTCGAGCCGACGCTGGCAAGCCAAACACAATTCTCCATCCCTCATTTGCTGGTTGCTCATCGCTTTGCTCTTGTTGGTCGCCTGCACAATTCTTGCTTCGCTTTCACGTGGTGGGATCTTGGCAATGGCCACGGTCATCTTGGTGGCGGCCGCCAGCTACGCACGTGCCGGTTTGCTCAATATCAATCATTTATCCATTGGCGGGCTGTTGATTGTGTTGGCAATGGCAGCGTTGTCTCTTAGCGGAACGTATTCCGACGTAAGCAATCGGCTTGATGATTTCGTTTCACAGGATGTCAGTAAAATCGATTCGGTGGAGAGTCGAAAAACCATTTGGACGGCAAATCTTGAAGCAATCCGGACTGGATGGCTCACTGGCTCCGGAGCAGGAACGCATCGATTCATCTATCCCGCCTATCTCTCCGAGCCAACGAATGTGGAATACACCCACGCTGAAAACGGCTACTTGCAAATCGCCACCGAGAATGGCCTGCCGGGCATGTTATTGCTGCTAACCACGCTACTCACATGCTTCTATTGGTGTGCCTCAACCATGAGAAATGCTCGCGGAAATCCTCAGGTGCAGATTGTGACGGGAGGCATTGCAGCAGCTCTGACCGCCAGTGCAGTCCATTCACTCGTGGACTTCGTCTGGTTCATACCTGCATGTACCTGCACCACAATCCTACTCATCGCTTCGTTGCTCAGGATTCACCAGCTTGCCACTGCGGGACAGCGACATCTTACCAGTCGTCACCACGTCCCACCCATTGCTCGCTTCAATTTATCTCTGGGAGTAACTTTGGCAGGTGTGTGGGCTGTGGTGACCCTACTGGCGCCAGCCCGCACAGCGCTCGAGTGGGATGCCTATTTGATAGCGAGTCTGGCCAAACAACGCTCAGGCGAACTGCGGACACTAGCCTCGGCACATCAACAAGAAACGCTCGCTGAATCTGAAAAACTCAATAGTTCTTCGATGCTTGAACACCTGACGAACGTCGTACTTGAATATCCTTATTCAGCGCGTGCGCACGCCCGGCTCTCAGGTGCGCTGTTGGCAACTTTTGAAGCGCAGCAGAGGGAATCCGAAAATGCCATGCCGATTAGCCAGATCCGGGAGGCCGCCCTGGCAAGCAATTTTCATTCAGCGGAGGATCTCCACAATTGGCTGCGTCAGGCGTTTGGAGGGCACAGCCGGTTGCTGTTTGAGGCTTACTACCACGCTCGCCAAGCCCTCGAACTTTGCCCCCTGCAAGGGGAATCCTACCTTTGTCTGGCAGAGTTGAGTTTCTTAGAAAGGCCTTCCCAATCAGCCTACCAAGCGTATGCACAACAAGGATTAAAAGTCCGCCCGTGTGACAGCGAGCTTTTGTTTGCCATCGGCAAGAATGAGCTAATTGCTGGCAACGAGTCTGAGACGCTACGACACTGGGTTAAGGCGTACCGTGGGGCGGGCATGCATCGCGATCATATCATTCGTTTGTCGTCCTCGTGGATGTCCGCCTCCAAATTCCTGGAGGTTTACCAGCCCGAGTGGGACTCATTGAAGTCCGTGTGGCATATTTACTCTCTAAGCGGCGATCGTGATGCCCTAAACATCCTGCTTTCCTATGCGAGTAATCTGGCAACAACAGCCACTGATACCTTAACACCCTTTTCTGCTGGCACAGTCTGGCTTGCATTGTCACAGATGCAAAATGAGCTACTCGGACCTCAGGTCGCACTCAGCAGCCTCCAGCAAGCCTATCGTTTGGATCCGGAACGATTTGCCATCCGCTATGAACTGGGAAAGTGTTTGCTATCGCTTGAGCAATTTAACCCTGCTGAATACCACTTACGTTGGTGTAATCAAAATCTTCCCGAAAATGACTCGATCCGTGTCGTGCTACAAAAAGCAATCCGTGGCAAAATGCAGCAATTGGCCCGCTCCACTCAAACCACTACTCGTTAATCCCGTTATGCTGTTCACTCGCTTAAAAAATCTGCTCTTGGCTACGACATTGCTCGCAGTGCCATGTTTGGCAGCGTATTATCTGGCTTTTCTGGTGCGATTCGATGGCGATCTCAATGCATCGGCACAGTACACGTTTGGCTACAGCGTGCTATGGGTGTTGATGGTCAAAGTGATAACGCTACTCCATGCACGCATTCACCAGCATTGTACACGCTATGTGACGTTTCACGATATGCTCTCCCTGGTTCGCGCGGTCACAATAAGCTCGGTCGCCATCATGCTGGTCGATGCCATGTTGTTTACCCGCCTGGTCATCCCCCGTAGCGTCGTGCTGCTCGACTGGGGAACCACAGTGCTCTTGCTCGCAGCCGTGCGGATTGCCCCCCGGATGATGCGCGATGGCTACTGGCAACGTCTCTCGGTCCATGACGGATGTGCTGTATTGATCATCGGTGCCAACGATGCCGGTGAAGCATTGCTGCGATCTCTTCGCACCAATCCGACCATGCCGTATCGTGTGGTCGGTTTCCTGGACGATCGCACTGAGTTCTGGGGCAGACGCATCGCCGGCATTCCCGTTTTAGGGAACCAGACCGATCTACCAACACTTGTAGCCCAATATCAAATTGAAGAGGTCCTCATCACCAGCGGCACACTCCCCGGCAGGGAAGTTCGTCGACTGGTCGAACTGGCCAGCCGCGAAGATTTTCGCGTTAAGGTGCTTCCGAGTTACGAGCAATTGGTTTGCGAGAAAGTCGACATCAATCCGCGTTCCGTCGCCATTGCCGACCTCTTACAGCGTCCTTCGGTCCAACTTGACGATGCACGGATTCGCCACTGGCTATCCGGCAAGGTGGTGCTCATCTCAGGGAGCGCAGGCAGCATCGGCTCCGAGATCTGCCGACAACTCGTTGAACTTGCTCCGAAAAAAATCGTGATCGTCGATCGCTCGGAGACGGGGCAGTTCTTTCTCGAACGTGAATTGAAGCAACTGGCTCCCCATCTTGCCATCGAAGTCGCCCTGGCCGACTTGACCGACGTGGCTCGCTTGCAGTCTGTATTCGCTGAGCATCATCCGCAGATTCTTTTTCATGCCGCCGCTTACAAGCACGTACCGCTGATGGAAACACACGCCGGAGAAGCGATCAAGAATATCGTGCTGGCTACTAAAAACATGGTGGACCTCGCAGAAGAATTTAAAGCCGAGAATTTTGTAATGATCTCCACAGACAAGGCCGTCAATCCCACCAGCGTAATGGGTTCCTGCAAGCGACTTGCCGAACAGTACGTCGAGGCAAAGGCGGGCACTTCACCCTGCCGGATGGTGACAGTTCGCTTTGGCAATGTCCTCGACTCGGCGGGTAGCGTCGTCCCCATTTTCCGTGAACAGATTGCCCGCGGTGGACCCGTTACTATTACGCACCCCAACATGATCCGCTATTTCATGCTGATCCCCGAGGCGGCCCAGTTGGTCATCCAGGCGGGTGCCATGGGTCGCGGGGGCGAGATCTTTGTGCTCGATATGGGCGAACCTGTCCGCATCATGGACCTGGCCCGCGACATGATCCGCCTCTCGGGACTACGGGTCGATGAAGACATCGAGATCACCGTCACGGGCCTCCGCCCCGGCGAGAAACTTTATGAAGAGCTGTACAGCACTGACGAACAGCATCTTCCCACCGGGCACGACAAGATTATGACCGCCGTCGGTCGTCCGCGGAAATTGATGGAAGTGCTCCAAGACATCCGCCGCTTGAGTGAGATTCTGGACGAGCCCAACGACACAGTCCGGGCAGTCTTAGCCGAGATAATTCCAGTGCTGAGGACAAAGGTGGCCTTTCCAACCGAGAACCTCCCTCCCGCAAGTCGGCGCGCGGCGTGATCGAGCACAATTTGTGACGAGTACTTGTCAGAAATCCTTCCGCTTGATTAAGAAGCAGAGGGGGGATTGCTGGATAGTTCCTCAAGGAGCGGTTTTTGTCGTCCGTGCCGAAACCCGATGATATGCACGGCCTTCGCTTCATCGTCGACATTGTAGAGCAAAAAGCAGTTTTACACTACTAAAACGCGGATGACGTAATCGCGACTGTCGTTCTCTGGAGCATATGGACAGCGATGGGGAAAATACTCAAGCGTATTGACAGAATGCAAAATTTTCTCCAACAAGCGCAAGGCGTTGAGTGGAGCTTGGGCTTCCTCGGCGATGTAACGAGCATGTTTCTCAATTACCTGAATCGCGTCGTCTTGTAGAATGACGCGGTATTTCATTCTTGCTGCCGCAACTCAAGCCTGTGTGCAATTTGAGAGATGGCCGGCTTGGCGTCAGTGCCACGACCGGTTTTGGCGTCGGCCATGCCACGATCGCACATCGCGAGACTTTCGGCCAGTTCATCAGGTGTAGGTTCTTCGAACATAGGAAACCGATCTTCGAGAACCTCTTCCCAATCTTTACCCTCAAGTTGGGCATAATGAGCGATTGCGACCTGTAGCTTGGGCGATAGCCGAATGTCGGTAGGATCGATGTTCATAACGATTATTGTAGTCCGAGTTGGTTTCCAAGGCAAAAAGGTAAAATGAGCGGAAACCGATAATCAGTTTACCCAGCTTTCTGGCTCCTAAGCATGGTCAAATAGTGAGGTCTAGCATTCGTCTATTTGGTCAGAGATTATTCTTTTGACGAGGCAGTCTCATCAATAAGTGTTGGCGTCACTACCAGAATTCGAGCTTTTTCTTCTTCGCCGGTGTTAGCAGACGGCTGAAAAAACGAACTTGATGCCATGAGAAACGAACTCCCCAACTGAGTCTCCAAGGAGGTGTCGATTTCGCAATGTTGTACAGAACTAAGCGGTTTATCGGCTCCACGCAGTTCCGACCACCCAAGTCTAAGATCGATTAAAACTTTGTCGTTCGGCAAAAGGGTAGGCAGGATAGTTAATTCCGTACCGACACGAACGAAGGATGGTTGGTCAACTTGTTTGACGCTTCTTTTGTTGTCAATAATTACAGAGTCCCCAATAGAAAGCGATGCTGTTTTGCCATCAAGACTTACTATTGCCGGTTCAGCCAGAATGTGTGCAACCTTGTTTTTGACCAATGCATTTAGGAGATCATTGAAGTGGCCTGAAGAGTAAGTGAGGCTGCTGTTCGGTTTGAGTAGATCGGAACCCGTATGCTTTACGGCTTTGCTCTCCTCAAATCCCGCGAATTCGATTCCCAACTTGCGCATTTTGCTCAGGGAAACTTCAGCCAGTTGGACACGGACGAGTATTTGCCGACTGGAGGTGGAGGTGTCTTTATGCGTGTTGGCAGGTGGTGCCGCGTTTGCTTTTTGCTGTGACTGGGCGCGAACGGCGTAAAGCGAGATGGACAGGTAGCATGAGAGTATGATCAAGCAACAGTTTTTTCGCATTGAGATAGGTCCCCATAAATGGGCGGATTTGTATGAGCCAAAGTCTACGCTCATCGGCGAATCTGGACCTAGCCCAATGTAGACAATGAGCCAGGACGTGCTGGCTGAACTTCGACCGAGTTCTGGGTGTCTTTCGCTCAAGCCCCCGAAGGCGTAAAATGCGGGATTACCCAGTTCCACAGCGAGTTGGAAAAGGGGGTGACCCACCGTTATGTTCCGCTCTATTTGATTTCTAACCTCACAAACTGTATGAAACCACGCACGCTATTTCAGAAGATTTGGGATAACCACGTTGTCCATCAAGAGGCCGGGCGTCAGGCGATCCTCTACGTTGACCTGCATTTGGTGCATGAAGTGACCAGCCCCCAGGCGTTCGAGGGAATCCGAATCGCTGGCCGTCAGGTACGCAGACCAGAACGAACTGTTGCCACGGCGGATCACAATGTGCCGACAAGTGACCGCAGCCTGCCGATTCTCGACCCGATCTCTAAGCAGCAGATCGATACGCTCCGCCAGAACTGCCAAGAGTTTGGCATCACCTTCTATGATCTCAATGATCCCCAGCAGGGGATTGTGCATGTGATCGGCCCCGAACTCGGTTACACCCAGCCGGGGATGATCATCGTGTGTGGCGACAGCCATACTTCCACCCACGGAGCTTTTGGGGCGTTGGCATTTGGCATCGGCACGAGCGAAGTGGAGCATGTGCTGGCTACGCAAACTTTGCTCCAGGACAAGCCGAAGACATTGGAGTTGCGTGTCGATGGTGAATTGAAACCCGGGGTGACGGCGAAGGACTTGATTCTCTACTTGATCGGCCAAATCACCACCGATGGCGGCACCGGCTACTGTGTCGAGTACACCGGCGAGACGATACGCTCGCTCACGATGGAAAACCGTATGACCGTGTGCAACATGTCGATTGAGGGGGGTGCACGAGCTGGCATGATTGCTCCCGACGACACCACCTACGAATACCTGCGTGGACGGAAGTTTGTGCCGCAGGATTTTGATGCTGCTGTCGCCAAGTGGCGGGAACTGCCGACTGACCCCGGTGCCGAGTATGACAAGTCGCTCGTCTTCAAGGCAGCCGACATTGCCCCGCAGGTCACCTGGGGCACCAATCCGGGGTTGGTTGTCTCGGTAAATTCGCATGTTCCTAAACCAGCCGACTTCGCTGATGCTACTGAACAAAAGACGGCAGCATCGGCGCTCGAATATATGGGCCTCAAAGGGGGCGAGGCGATCACTGATCTGAAACTCGACCGCGTGTTCATTGGCTCGTGTACGAATGCCCGCATCGAAGACCTGCGGGCTGCCGCCGAAGTGGCCAAGGGTCGCCGAGTTTCCGAGCATGTCAACGCGATGGTCGTCCCCGGCAGCGGTCAAGTAAAAATCCAGGCGGAGCAGGAAGGTCTCGACAAGGTGTTCCGCGAAGCTGGCTTCGACTGGCGGGAAGCGGGTTGTAGCATGTGTCTGGCGATGAACCCGGATAAACTCTCACCGGGTGAACGGTGTGCTTCTACTTCTAACCGCAATTTCGAGGGCCGCCAAGGCAAAGGGGGTCGTACCCACTTGGTGTCTCCCGCAATGGCTGCCGCAGCGGCGATTGCCGGACATTTTGTAGATATTCGTGATTGGGGGTAGAATTGAGAGGAGAACAATCAGACTTCTCGATTTTCTAAAAACTACTTGAGCATCTGTTATGGCTACCGTAATCTCCCCAGTTGTTCCTGCGACCTTTCCAGCGATTACTTTCTATGATCGCGACGAAAGTGAGCCGATTGTTGTACCTTCTTCCGCTCACACATTGGATGGATTCCGTAAATGGGCTTTGTCGGATGAATTCCCTGAGTCTGGCAGTTTGTCATTCGTAAATGGAGCAATGCTGATTGATAGGAGTCTTGAACGAATTGACACACACAACTTTCTTAAGACTGAAATATCTTTAGTGATTGCAATGCTGATTAGGCAAGCAAAACTTGGGTACTTTTTTTCGGATCGAACCCTATTGTCGAATCAAGCCGCAACGATTTCGACCGAACCGGACGCCATGTTCGTTTCGCGGGAGTCTCTGACTCGCGGCAGAGCAAAATTCCCTCCCCACGGAGATCGTCCTCAGGAAGCAACGGAACTGGTGGGGACTCCCGACTGGGTCCTTGAAATCGTCAGCCCCAGTTCTAAAAGGAAGGACAAGATTCTGCTTCGCGAGGCCTACTATCAGGCGGGAATCGGCGAATATTGGCTCGTGGATGCCTTGGTGGAGGAAATTGATTTTCAGATACTCGTGCCCGGAGAAAAAGAATATGTCGCTGTTGCGTCCCAAGAGGGTTGGCTAGCGTCTCCTACATTTGAAAGGTCGTTCAAGCTCGAACGAGAAATCGATGCCGACGGCTTTCTCGAATACACATTGCTTATGCAGTAATCCATCGGACTAAATCAGAAAAGAAAACATGAAATCATTCATTACCCACACCGGCAAAGTCGTGGCCATGGATCGGGCCAATGTCGATACCGATCAAATCATCCCTAAACAGTTCCTCAAGCGGATCGAGCGAACCGGGTTTGGCGAGTATCTCTTCTGGGATTGGTCTCAACTCGATGATGGTTCTCCAAACCCCGAGTTTGAGTTGAATACTCCCGCAGCCCAAGGGGCAAGTATTCTCCTGGCTCGCCGTAATTTCGGTTGCGGTTCCAGCCGCGAGCATGCCCCTTGGGCGCTGGAAGACTATGGGTTTCGCGTGATCATTGCTCCCAGTTTTGCTGATATTTTCTACAACAACTGTTTCAAGAACGGCATGTTGCCGATTCGACTTTCAGAAGAAATGGTCGAAGAACTATTTCAGCGGGCAGCTCAACATGCTCCTTACGTACTGACGGCTAATCTCGAGTCGCATGAGTTAAGTGATGAGCATGGCTTCTCGGCACGGATAGAAATAGAACCATTCCGTCGGCATTGTTTGCTCAATGGACTGGACGATATCGGTCAGACCCTGCAGCATGAAGCCAAGATTTCCGAGTATGAGGCGGCGCACGGCATGGTGTCGTGAGCCATATGCTAGTGAAGCATTCTGTGCTGTGAATTCCAAGGAAAAAAACCATGAAGGGATGCTTTGCTGTTTTCACTCAGGTTGCGGCAATATACTACATGTTTTGCACCTGGTCGTTCTCGATAGCTGACGAAGCACGTTTTCGGCCTCCTGAGGACGAGTCTGCCAAATTTCAAACAGAAGTACTCATCGAAGGACTCAATAATCCTTGTGGTTTGGCAAGTCGACCGGCTGCGACAGAAGATACTGTCGACGAGTTCTTTTTTGCCGAGAGTGGAGCGGGACGCGTGCTGCGATTTGCTGTCGATTCCCCGACAAAAACCCAGGAAGTTCTTGGCGGACTGAATACGCTTCCCTTTGGAAATGAGAAACCATTGGAAGTCGGCCCTTGGGCACTCGGTTTTCTGACTCCGTCAAAGCTGGTGGTCTTGGGGGGAGTTCTGGAAAATGGCAAAGAGCAAGTCGGCGTCTATGCCTTAAGTGAGGAATCACGAGCCTTGTCTGCCGATCAGACAGATCACACTGTGGGGCCGCTGGCGATTGGCAACAACCAACCCCGTTTTCTAGGCATTGCCATGGGTGAGACAGCGGCCTACTTTTCTAGTGGAGCGGAGAGTGCGCCTGGTCAGATTTTCTATTCCGCGCTGGAGGCAAACCGACTTGATTCGTTTCGTCCGCTTCTCAAGGAGCAAATAGATGAGTGGCCTGCGGGGTTATGCCTGAGCCCTGTCAATTCCGCTGGGTCGCAATATCTGGTGGCGAGCTATGTGGGAGGACTGCAGGAGGCGCGCGACTCAAAACTGGTCTTTCTCGCCCCCGTTTCGGGAACTTTGTTGTTGCAAATCGCTCCGGGCTTGTTTGATCTGGTAGGGTTGGCCTATAGCGATTCGGGGCAATTGTATGCCGTTGATTTTGCCTGGCAGCAGCCTGAGGGGGGAGGTGTGTACCGCCTGGACGATGCCCGCCTGGAAGGTCGGCCTGCTTGTCGGGCGGTGAAGATCGCTAGCATGATACATCCGACAAGTCTGGCCTTTGACTCGAAAGGAGCAATGCTCGTGACGACATGGGGATCGCTGGAGAAACCCAAGCAGGGACAAATCATCAAGATCATCGGGGAGTTCTGATTCCTATGAGCAGCCGTCGCGAAAAAATCGAAACTATGCTGGCGGACGATCCGCAGGACATCTTCTTGCGCTACAGCTTGGCGATGGAATTGGATAAGGAGGGAGAAAATAACGCCAGCTTGGAAAGCTTGGCAGAACTCTCTGGAGAGACGCCCCCCTACGTGCCGGCGTTCTTCATGGCGGGACAACAACTGGTGCGATTGGGCCGCATCAAAGATGCCCGCACGATCTTACGCGACGGTATCGAAGCCGCTCGTACCCAAGGGGACACCCACGCCGCAGGAGAAATGAGTGAGTTTCTTGCCTCGTTGGGGCAGTTGGGAGAGTAGGAGTTCGACCACTTTTCAGAAATAGGGCTCGTCACGATTTTTAATGGGTCAAAGAGAATTATTGCTCCCCCTTTGGAACGTTTCCTGCGGAGGTGGTGCGCCTCGACGTTGAATGCGTTACTCTGAAATTCGCACTGGACGATGCAGCCGCCAGCACGAATAAGATCCTGGAACTCGCAGAGGTCAAGACACCGAGCGGAGGTTGCAGAGTTGCCCATATGCCTCATAGAACTATAAGTCCAGGAGGCACAACAACCTCTCAAGGTCTAATGGCAGACGAACGCCGCGGGACTACCATTGGAGGCAGCTATCTAATCTGCCAACGCATACAACGGACTCCGCACACCGCAGGCGCCACGCTGCAAGACGTGCGTAGAGATCATGGCGGTCAACACGTCCTTGTGGCTCAAGAGCTTGCGCGGCGGGTTTGTTGCACCGCTCGATGCGGCAGGGTATACTTCCGGCATGACAAGTCTCCTGTCAGAGGCTCTCGTGATACTGAATTCTTGTACACTGTCTCCAGAGATTGGCCGTCAAGAGGCTAACCCTCATTTTTTGTGGATAAGCAGGCTCTAACGAATAGCGTTTTATCGACCACGGCTATCGCCGTAGACGATAAAAAGCTATTCGTTAGGGGGACCGACACCACCTTTACGTCCTAGGTATGGGATGACGCAATTCGCAGACGCAGATTACCTGCACTATCTTCTACCAGGAATCATTAGTCTCCAGCCGCTAGAGTATCCTTGGCAAGGCTGGAAACACGCTTACATATTTACCTCTGATTATCACCGGACGGACTTCGATGACTGGGCAATAGGCTTGGTGTCGCACGTTCGATCAATTGTGCCATACGAAATCGAGGTAAGGCCATACGTACATGAAGATGTAGCGTCCCTGAACATCGACATCGTCGCTGAAGACATGTGCGAGATCTATGCAGCCTGGCACGGTCAGCAAATCGGATTCGACAGTCTCTGCGCATGGCTGGGCTCACACGAACTACGACGGTTGATTGCGAATGATAACCCTGCGACAGCAGGCATTACTCGTGTCATGGCCCCTCCCACAGAAGAGGAGATCGCAGAACTTGAGTGTCAGTTTGGATAGCTGCCGCCTAACAAGTGGCTGCAGTTGACCCGCCAGTCCAACGGCCGGTTTGGCGTTGCTCCTCCGCAGCGCGTATACTGCGTGTAATCCGCTCGCTTGAGGGTGGGCAACTGAGCTTTTTCGTTCTGTCACTCATGAGAACGAGTGCTGAGCGCTTACGCAATTCCGCTGAGGTGGATTCACTGCTGCAATTCTGGTCGGTCACCATGTTGCTGAAGTTGGGCAAACCGATGCGAGTGCCGACTTCAGCCAAAATGCAGGTGGTGGAACTCGATGCTGCCGGAACTCGATTGTCAGCAACTGCAATGGCACATAGACCGCCCGCAGAAACGGGCTATTGGGTCAAGCCGATGTTCGCTGGGACTTGCGCCCTTTGCCTGCTGTTTTGCTGGGGGGTGAGGGAGAGTAAAGTTGATCGCTAAGCCGCAAGCAGCTCAACGCTTGGTGCCACACGCACTAACCACGGCACAGGAAGTACAACTCGCGCAGCCCCCCTGCCCCATGGCCTCTTCGGTGCCGCAGCCGGGGCCGCAGCCTTCGGTGAGAGTTTCGGTGAATTTGCGGAACTCGACTTTAGTTTCATAGGTGTCGGCCAGACGCTCGATGACTCCCGTGGCAGAACTGGGAACTTCGCCGAGAAAATAGAAAAAGAGTCCCTGTCCGTCGAAGAGATGCTCCACATCAACCAGCACCGCCGGCACCGCTTCTGCGGCTAAGAGTTCACTGCAGGCGGTAAACGCCTCGTGGCGGTGTTTTTCCAGACGGGCGACCAAAAGATCATCCTCCACCGTCACGCGTCGCAGGATTTGTCCTTCGGTCTCTTCAGGATTCTCCGCGGGCTCCGGCGGAGCCAGGACTTCGCCGATTTCCAGGCCCCGTGGGCTGCGGACAATTACCCGGGTCCGACGAGGATAACGGGTCGCATCGACCGAGGCGAAGCGGCCGACGTGTCCTAACAAGCTATAACGCACCAAATGGTATCCCATAATGCCATTCTGACGGTTTGCGGTGGCCGTGCCAAGCTGGGACTTGACGATTCCGCCTTGCGAAAAGGGCGTTGGTTTGCATACTACGTTAGAGTGAATGAGACCTTTTTCCTGCAATTTGAGCCCCCCTATGACCACCGCTACTTCAGATATTTCCTCTGGCGAGACCTACTGGCAGTCGCTTGCAACGCGCGTGCTTGAGGGAAATGAAATTACTCCAGCCGAGGCATCAGAAATTTTGTCCTGTCCCGATGCAGAGGTGCTCGATCTCTTGCAGGCAGCGTTTCGTGTCCGGCAGCGCTATTTTGGCAAGACCGTTCAACTCTATTTTTTGATGAACGCCAAGAGCGGACTCTGCCCCGAGGATTGCAGCTACTGTTCGCAATCGAAGGTCTCGGAAGCGGAAATACCGCGTTACAACCTGCTGAATCGAGAGCAGATTCTCGCCGGGGCGCAAGCGGCGGTCGACCGGGGCGCCAAGACCTACTGCATCGTGATTTCAGCCCGCGGACCTAATGAACGCGAAATGGCGGCGGTCGAAGAGCTTATCCCCGCGATCAAGGAGCAGCACAATCTTGATGTCTGTGCCTGCCTGGGGTTGTTGACCTCGGAGCAGGCCGAGCGATTGAAGGCCTGTGGCGTCGATCGCGTGAATCACAATTTGAACACGGGAAACGAGTTTTATCGTGAAATCTGCTCGACCCACACCTATCAAGATCGCATCGAAACCCTGCAAGCGGTGCGGAATGCAGGCATGGAGCTTTGCTCGGGCGGCATCGTCGGAATGGGAGAAGCCCCCCGCGACGTAGTCGACATGGCACTGGAACTTCGGGCACTTGGCGTGGAATCGATCCCGGTGAACTTTCTCAATCCCATTGAGGGAACGCCGCTAGCTGGGCAGACTGAGTTAACTCCCAATTACTGCCTGAAGGTGCTAGCAATGTTTCGGCTGGTGAATCCAGACCGCGAAATCAGGATTGCCGGTGGTAGGGAATTGCGACTACGCAGCCTGCAGCCTCTGGGGCTGTTTGCGGCTAATTCGATCTTTGTCGGGGATTATCTTACCACCAAGGGCCAACTCCCAGAGGCCGACTACGCGATGATTCGTGATCTGGGTTTCGAGATTACCAACGAATCACGACCGGCGACGGTTGCCAGCAGCTAGCACAGTGTAAAGAGCTGATCTGGGTTTAATGACCTCGGTGGAAGACAAGTGGTTCTCATGGCAAGAATCATCGGATTGGGCCGGCGAGTATTATCTAGATCACCCAATATTCCCAGGCTATTTTACCAGAATTTCTCTGGATTTCGGTTCAGATGTCACAAGCGTTCAAACCGATAAAGTCTACGAAGGACTGGGGGCAGGCTCTACCTCTATCTCCATGCGCAGGGAAGCGAAAAATGACTCGTAGATTGTTAACCGGAATCGCACTTGTTGCACTCCTATTCGGCACAACGGCATCGAGTCACGCCCAGCCTGCCTCAAATCGGTCGGGTGGAACGACATTAGTCGACCGTTTGAGCCAATTGAAGAGTGTCTTCGTTCGAGATCAAAGCTCGAAAAAGGAAGCGTCGAAAAACGCTACCAGGAGTACTCCCGGAAATAGTACCGCAAGCAATCGCAGTTCAGCGAGTCGCACATCTCGACTACCGAGTCGGAGCGCTTCCTCTGGGCGCGTGCAGCAAGGCGATTTGCTCCCCAAGGGGATCTTTGATCGCAATGCTGACCCAGGTCATCGAGGAAATGAATTTGAGTTGGGAGATGAGGTGTTCGACTCCTCGCCTCGGCGAGGAAGCAATTCTGTCAGCAGTTCTGCAGTGTTAAATACCCGTAGATCGCCCAGTACGATTCGTGAAAACGAATTACAGGAAGCCCTGGCGGACTTGTTAGAAACCGAGCTCAATGGATCGGAAGGCGAAATTCAAGAGCCTGCCGATGAGCTTGACCGTTTGCCTGGCGCCAGCAACCAAACTCCTTCGAGTACAAGGGGGAGCGAGGAATTTGATCTCCGCAAGGCCCTCATTAGTAAATCGAAAGTCGGCTCAAATGGTGCTTCACGCCGTGACGATCAGAAAGCCGGCCAGACCAGTTCCAGTAAGGCGATCGAAGATTTGCGTCAGCAGTTAGAAGCTTTAGAACAACAAGCGACGATCTCGGAATCGCATTTGAATTCTCCTTCGCGTGTGAAGATGCCTAATGCAGCGAGGGATTCTGAGGCCGAGCGCATATTTGCTGGCGTTAACCAGCCAGATCGGCAGCCTGGAAGACAGATTGCTGCTAGCAGAACACGAGAAGATAATAAAACGCTTCTGAGCAGCAAGCAGCCGATGATCAGCTCGCGCGTGGAGGGTCCGCGTCAGATTCTCGTGGGTCGAGAGGCAACTTATCGGGTAACCTTGGAAAACTCCAGCGATGCTGCGGCACTAGATCTGTCTGCCGAGATTCAAATACCCGAATGGGCAGAGATAGTCGAAGTGACTTCAACAAGCGGCGTGGTTCAGCAAGCAAGTGCCCAAGGATCGGGAACACTCAAATGGCAATTGCAAGACTTGCCTGGACGCTCGGCCCAGTCACTCCTTGTCAAGCTCGTCCCACGTAGTGGCAAACCTCTCAATATTTCGGTCCAGTGGACACTCGCTCCAATTGCTTCGCAGACAATCGTTGAAGTGCAGGAGCCCAAATTGGAAATGACTCTCGGTGGTCCGGAAGTAGTTCTTTACAACAAGGCCCAACGATATCAGCTCTCGCTACGAAACCCTGGAACCGGGAATGCGGAAAATGTGGTAGTCAAACTAGTTCCGCCAGGCGGGGACGAGCAGTCGGCAAGTTCTCATACCATTGGCAACTTGCCAGCAGGAGGGTCCAAAGAAATAGAACTCGAGCTCACGGCACGCGAATCGGGTGAGTTGGTCATGAAGGCAACCGCTACGGCTGCTGGTGGGTTAAAGTCGGAAGCAGTGAAGTCAGTTCTCTGCCATAAGCCGGAACTCGAAGTCGATTGGCGTGGCAGCGAGGAAAAATATGCAGGGACTGAGGCCTCGTATTACTTCCGGATACGCAACCCAGGTACGGCAGATACTGAGCCGGTTACCGTACAGGTCAAACTTCCTAGCGGAGCTAAGTTGGCATCGGCCAGTGACGGATATCGACAAGATGCCCTCACGGGAATCTTGAGTTGGCAATTGCCTGGCATCAAAGCCGGGGATGCCCAGTTTTTGCAGATCCGCTGTGAGGTTGTCCGAGCCGGCACGAACCGGTTTGAGGTGAGCGCTCAAACCGAAGGAGGTGCTCTCCGCGCTGCCAAGGAAATCGAAACGAACGTGATCGCAATCGCGGACTTAAAGCTGGCAGTGAGCGATCCCAAAGGGCCGGTGGCGGTTGGAGAAACCGCAATCTATGAAATCCGCATTCGCAATCGAGGTACTACCGACGCCCAGAATGTAGGTGTTGTTGGTTTGTTCTCCGAGGGAATCGATCCGACGGCTGTCGAAGGTGCCCAATTCACAGTACGTGATGGTCGGGTGAGTATCCATCCCATCAATTCACTACCAGCAGGTGAGGAACTGGTACTCCGAATTCGAGCCGTCGCCTCACGCGAAGGGACGCATGTTTTCCGCGCGGAAGTCACTTGCCAGGATCTCGACATCAAACTGGCGGCGGAGGAAACCACCAAGTTTTACAAGGATCAATATCGTTGGGAGGATGGCAAGACTGCTTATTCTAACGAGAATCAGCAGACCATCACTCGCTAAGACGGTTCCACTCGATCAAACACCAGCGGGTCTTCTGCGCGGGCGTTATTGATGCGAATGGAGCGCTTGCCGGCAAGCAACTCGTCGATCACATTCCCCACGATCTCTGCTCGCCAACCTTCGGCCAGAGCTGGCATATTTTGATCGCCATTGGTGAGCCCGATGCGGTAGGCAATCAATTCTCTCACATCCGAAGCCGTGCCGACCATGCTGGTTGCAATCTCCGCCCGGCGGCAGATCGTTCCCAAAGCCGGTGCGAGGAACTGCCCTAATAGATTTAATTGTGAGGGCAGATCCACCTTGCGGTCACCTTCATTGAGACTTTCAGTGGGGCCCTCCAGGCCACGCTTTACACAGTCAGCCAGTTCCTGTGCCTTACGCTTTGCGGGGGTACGTTCAATGCCTCGAATCCCCATAATGCGATCGGGGGAATCAACTTTGCGCTTGGCGATCTCCACCAAAAGATCGTCTCGCAGGATTCGACGTGGCGGTTGATTGCGACTCTGGGCTTCCTGTTGCCGCCAGGTCCACAATTCCCGAACGATCGCCAAACTGCGCGAGCTGAGTTTGCCGAGCCCGGAGACACGGCGCCAATCCTTGCGGCTCCTAGCAGAGACGACCTCTGCTTGCCAATTACGCATTTCGGCGGCGAACCACTCGCTGCGTTGGAGCTTCTCCAGAAGTTGCGTTAATCGCTTGTGAAGCGGCAACAGATAGCGAACATCTTCCAGGGCATATTCAATTTGGGCTATGGTGAGCGGCCGACGCCGCCAGTCGGTACGCTGTTCTCCTTTGCTAGGTTGATGACCGACGAACTTGTTGACCACGGCACTGTAGGACGAGGGATATTCATTGCTGCAGAAGCCGGCTGCAATCTGCACATCGAATAGCTGTCTAGGTACGCCTCCAACGGCACAGAGAAAAAAATTGAGTTCTTCGCGACCAGCATGGAGAACCGTTATATGGTCTCCAGACGCCATCGTCTGCCAGAAAGGAGTCAGGTCTTCCAACGCAAGCGGGTCAATGGCTGCCAGATCGTCGGCAGTTGCAACCTGGATCAGGCAGAGTTCGGGGTGATAGGTATCTTCAGAAACAAATTCCGTATCTATCCCGATGATCGGTGCTTTGCCGAGTCGTGTACAAAGCTCTTGGAGGGCATCAGGGCTGGTGATAGTCGGGGACGGCACAGGGCAGGGAATCAAGTGGTGGAGAAATTTAGGAGGGAATTAGGGGTGAATCGGCCTCAACGAGCCACTTCCATCAATTAGCCTAATCGATTCAGTTTGCCGCGTACAGGCCGTCCATGTATAGCGAATCGATGGAAATAGTCATGTAGCTGCCCTCTCAGTGGTCAGACACTGGGGCCGAAACGTGGGAGTTGTCCATTTCGTGTGGCACTCCATTAACGTGCGAAAGATTCTGCCATTGGTTGAGCAACATAATCGGCAACAGGATTAAGCAACTGTAACCCATGTAGCCGAAGAAGCTTGGCATTCTAACGCCCGATTTTTCGGCAATGGCCTTGACCATAAAGTTGGGGCCGTTGCCGATATAGGTCATGGCCCCCATGAACACAGCCCCCAAGCTAATTGCTTTGAGGATCAATTCTGGAACGCCACCCGTGACGGAATGAATGGTCGGATCTTGAGCCGTTTTGAAGAACACGAGGTAAGTCGGAGCATTATCGAGGAAGGAGGATAAGGAACCTGTGGCCCAAAAATACCCACCTGGGCCAAGTGATTTGGCCAGCACAGCACCCTTCTCACTGAGGATTTGCAAGGCGGGCTGCATGCAGACAAAGATACCGACAAACAGGGCAGCGACTTCTACGATTGCAGCAAAGTTGAAATTATTTGCTTCTCTTATCTTCTTCGAACCGAAGTGGAGGGAGAGTGCCACGAGCCCAAGCTGGACAACTTCACGCAAAAACATCCAGGAATGCCAGTCGGTTCCAGGTACGGCCTTTCTGGGATCGAGCAATGCGACCGCCAGTACCACGCCCAGGAGCAGGGGACCGTTCAGGGCCAGCCCACTGATCTTCAACTTGCGAGTTTGAGTGAGATCACGTTCGATATCTCGAATGGTTTCCTGGGGGTAGAAGTAAAAATGATCGAGCAGGCAATAGACCAGAATTAGTAGTCCATTGACCAGTAGCCAAGATCGCCACAGACTCAAAGTCCAGAAGAAGCTGACCCCTTCCAGATAACCTAAAAACAAAGGAGGGTCGCCGATGGGCAAGAGGCAACCCCCACAGTTACAGACCACAAAGATAAAAAGGACGACTGTGTGGCTTACGTGCTTGCGCTCTTTGTTGGTCTCCAACAAGGGGCGAATCAATAACATGGCCGCGCCTGTGGTTCCAACAATGCTTGCCAGCAAGCCACCGACTCCCATGAATGCGGCGTTGGTTAGTGGGTCAGCACGCAGATCACCTTCAATGCGAATTCCCCCCGCGATTGAATAAAGGCTAAACAACAATACGATAAACGGTATGTATTCCGCGAGGAGGGCATTACCTAAAATGGCTCCGACAAAACCTGTCTGGATCACACTGTCTGTCGGAACCACGGATGAATGGACCGGCCAGTGCGAATCGACGGGAGCATCATGCACAAATGCGTAGTAACAGAGCGTGAGCAGTGCGAGTCCCGCGGCTACCTTAAACCGGCTAGCATTGTTCTCCCACCAATGCTCAGTGGCATGCAGGAGGGGAAACACGGCAATTGCTCCTAGCAGCAAGACGAAGGGAATCACAGTCCAAAGTGGTGGGGCTAAACTCTCGGCATGTTCGCCACCGTGGGTTGGAGATTCATGAACTGCAGCAGCCTGATGAGCAGTAGCACCCACGACAAGTTGGGTCGCGTATTGGGGATGCCCCCAGACGGAACTCAGTAGATAGAGTCCTACCACGCCTATAATTGCTATGAGGACTGAGTTGCCTCCGCTTCGATGTCCACTGGAAGTCATGCTCGTGATATCCGTTGCCACTTGTTTTTACCTCTGGCGGCTGCAATTGCACCGCACTTCTAAGGAGAAAGATTAAGGACTGTTTTGGGGTTCGTCTACGCCTGTCAACCGATTCTTGTGCAACGAAATGCGGTCAAATGATGCCTTGGGTTGCAGCTATCACGCGAAAGATCCCAGCAACAATTGAGTTCCCTCCCATGGAGGTGCTGGAAAATGTTAGGTTACGGGCGACGCCTTACCTAAGATTGAATCCGCTATTGCAAAGAGAAAGCAGCCTGGCCCACCTCGGAAAAGAGTCAAAACCAGCAGAACCGGACCGAATAGGGTCCGCTTTCGGGGGAGCCTAGGGTTCGTTACACTTGTCGAAGTCAGTTATTTTGATTTCGCGAATCTATCGAAGGTCCCATGCCAGAAGTCTGGTTGCGTTCAAATCGAAGAGTCATTGCACTGGGATTAGTCCCCGTTCTCTTGCTGGGAGCGGCGAGTGTGCTGCTCCTTTTGAAGGCTACAAGTTCTCTATTGACAGGTCTAGCATTGCTCTTGCTTACCTTGAGTGTATTTCTTTGGGGAATCCTCGTGAAATATCTCCTGAGCCCTCGCGTCGCCTATTCCGCTGGCCATGTTCTGTTTTATTTGAAGGCTGGCGCACCGATTGCGGTTCCCGTGCATGTGGTTGAGGCATTTTTTCTAGGCCAGGGCCCCGCCCACTTGCCGCTGATTCCCGCGGACAGTCAAGTAGCCATCAATCTGGTTGCTAGGCTTTCCCAAAAAGAGCCACAATGGGCGGAGATTGACGTCAAGCCGGCACTCGGTCGTTGGAGCGAGGGATACATTAGCATCCGGGGGAGCTGGTGTGAGCCACTCAACGGTGAACTGATTCGACGACTCAATAGCCGCTTAGGAGAAGTCTCTCGTGAACAACAGGCATTGGTTGAGGTACCATGAGTCACCAATCCATTGTTGGAGTGTCAACTAGTCAAGATTTGCCTGAAGCAAAACATCAACCCAAGCTGCTGGTCAGTGTACGCGACGTGGCGGAGATCGAGGATGCCATTGCCGGAGGTGCCGATTGGATTGATTTCAAGGAGCCTCGCACGGGTTCCTTGGGAGCAGTAAGTTTCACTCAGGCTTGTCGCATGGTTGATACCATCGCCCTCAGAAAGCCGATCTCAGCGGCGCTTGGTGAGTTGGTTAATTGGAAGCATGCGTCGGCGCAGCAATTAATGAGGGTAGATGGAATTGAGGTCATGAAAATGGGGCTAGCAGGATGTGCCTCTTTGAATGTTTGGGTTGATGCGTGGAAAAGCCTATTTCAGCAAGCGGCCGAACATGGCAAGCAGTTGGCTGCAGTGATTTATGCAGACTGGTCACGCGCCGAGGCTCCGGACCCAATATCGGTTCTCGAAACCGCTATCAAGATGGAGGCAAACTACTTATTGATCGACACCTGGGAAAAACGGTCGAGGTCGACGCTGAACTGTTTTCCCTCGAGAGAACTCCAGCGAATTGTGAATCTAGCCAGACAATCAGAAATGCAAACGGTGTTGGCGGGAAATCTGCAATTGGCAGATATGCCCTCAGCGGTCGAGTTGGGAACCAATTTAGTGGCCGTGCGTGGCGCCGCTTGCCAAGGACTCCGCACTGATAAAATAGATCCATGTGCAGTGCGAGCGATCAAAATGGCACTCGCTAGAGCGTTATCTGCAAACCAGAAAAGTGACGTCCACCTGTTAAGAGAATTCGATTAGCTGCTACCGGGGGCTCTCAATAGTATCCAACGGGACTCACGATTCCCGCAAAATAAGAAAATGCTTGACTATTCGCTGAAATTAGCGATACTCACGTGCTGTACGACCGTTTTTGTATGGGGCAGCGACCAGCGATCAGCAAGAAACGATCTTGCCGCGTGTGAACTCAATAACCATCGAGAAAGATTCAGTGGTGAGTGCGCGGTAAGTCGCTCGCTGTGGGCTGGTAATAAAGACGCTGTGGGTCTGAAAGAATTTGCCCTGTTTTGTCGACCTTCCTATCGAAGCGGTTAGGATAATTCGTTTCTGGGTTAATTGGGGATCGAATCGTGCAAAAGTCAGTATTGGAAGCGATCAAAGAAGGTTTCTGGGATTTTGAGCCAAAGCGAATCGAAGAGGATTGTTTTGATCCGACCGGCGCTATGCCAGGTACGCGAGAAAAACTGTCAATTTTAGCCGAGCGCGTTGAGTCAGGGTTGCCACTCTGGCATGGTGGTGATCGAACCGAGGTTGATGACGAGCGTTGAAGCTGCGTTCTTTTCCTTGGGAACTAGTTGGCTCAGTAAGAACTGTGGCAGTTTAATCGGGAGGTTTTGTGCCGAAACTAAATTTGGAGGTTCCACACGCACTTCCGCAGGACGAGGCGCAAGAACGTTTGCAACGATTTGCTGAGTCACTGCATGGGAGATTTGGTGATCAGGCCAAAGATGTCACTCAATCTTGGTCGGGCAATGTTTTGTCCTTTGGATTCAAAACATTCGGCATGAGAATCGACGGCAGGATAGGTGTCGAGCCTGACAAACTTGTCGTTAGTGGTGACTTGCCAATTACGGCGACAATGTTCAAGGGAAAAATCGAGTCCGAAATACGGCAGCAATTGGAACGGCTCGTGCGTGCTTAATTCCTCGCATTCCTGTAAATGCTAGAATTGGTCACTCGTTGGGAGCGAAGAGCTTCAAATGACCCTCTTCTAAGTGAAAGTCTATTCCGACAGGATCAAGAATCGCATGCAAGAGGGTAGTTAAATCCACCTCTTGGACTTCACAAGAAACGTGCAGCTTGCGCGGATCTGAAGTGTCTTTGAGCAGACTCCCATCCCAAACGACATTCAGACCGACTTGGTGAACAATGTGTGAAATCACTTTTCCCAAGGGCTGGTTTTTCAGTCGTAGGCTGAATAGTTTGCGGACGGTTCCTGGCTGCGTCGGATTTACCCTCTGGGTAGCTGGTTTGCCCCCAGAAAGGTACGCTGCTAACTTCTCATGGTCTTCCCAGCGACCGGTTGCCGAGAGTCCCCTGCCCTGTTGTGTGATCTGGAAGTCGGGTGCCTCACGGCTCATCTGCTCGGCAATTGCTCGAGTTTTCTGCCCTGCTTCGTAATTGCGTGTGATCATTACGGGTCGCTCAATTGGAACGACAATACACTTGTCGCCATCCGGCGAAATCTGACAAGTCAGATCGAATCCGACGAGGAGCAGCACAACTCGCTCGCCCAGTGGTAACGAGGGCAACTTTTTCGCAGGCCATCGATCGTGTGGAATCAACTCGGGATGCAACAGAATAATCTCCTGCTCGCCAAGCCATTCAGAGAGCAGTAACTTGGGTTCGCTTAGTCGGGGCCAACTCGCAGGACTTTCGTGCAACCAGATAGTTCTCTGGGAAGTGGGTAATTCTTGTATTGAATCTCTTGTCAACTCAAGGAGTGTGGCAATCTCATGAGCAGCATCCCGCGGTCCGACATAGCAAATAACTCCCAACGAAGACCAACCGAGTGAGTGATCTTTCGTCAGCATGTCGAGAACTTCACTGAGGGGCAGATCATTAAATTGGACTTCCACAAGTCGCTGGAGATCCACCCGACGATCCACCCAAAAAGCAATGCCTTCGGCGGCGGCCAGGCGATCCAAAACGACGCCCAAGGCTTGCCCCTTCCAGACGGCAGAAACGCGTGTGCCTAACTGCAATGAGAGGTGCCCACGAGTGGAGAGTTCCGACTCTGCCCATGCGAGATGGTTCTGGCCCACTGCAATCAGCACTGTAAACAACCCCATGCGCAGCAAGAAACTGCATATTATGCAAGCATTATTTCGCAAAAACATTTCCTTCCTAGCGGAAAAAATACCGAAGAAACCGGTTGGCATGATTACCCATTCTACTCTCTATCGTGGAATCCGTGGAAACGGCGTCAAAAATTCGTTGTGCAAACTTCGCTTTCGATTAGACTAAAAGTTGGAGGTGAGATTCTCATTTCTATTCGAATTGACACAACTCCGTTTCCTATCTTCTTTTCTTTTAGATATCGAGCTGGATCGCTTGATTGGTGTAAAAAAATTCCTGGCGAACAGGTCGGGCTTGTTCAGGGACATAGGGTATCACTTCGCATGAATCACAATTACACCCAGCGGCCATTGCTTGTCTACCACTACGAGCGGTACCTGATCGATCAAAACATCGGTTCTTATATCCGTAGCGTTTCTACTAGTTATACCACCGGAGCTCTGGAACGCCTGCTCGCTGCAGGAGAGCCTGCTGCCCGGCGCGGGGCCGTCTTGGCGCTCGGTCGCCTGGCCGATTATCGCTCCAATTCGGCGGTTGGCCGAGCACTCGTTGACAAAGATCGTGGGGTCCGAAACCTGGCCGAAACGGCCATCCAACAGCTCTGGCTGAGAATTGGCACTTCGACCCAACAGCGGCATTTGGTGGCAATCGGAGAACAACTTGACGACAAGCAATACGGACGCGCCGCTCAACTGGCAACAGCACTCGTGGAGGATGCACCCTGGGTCGCCCACGCCTGGTATTATCGTGGCAAGGCATTTCATCAGCTTGGCCAATACGAAGCCGCGAGCCGCGATTGTCATCAGGCATTGGAGGTCAATGCCTATCATTTCCTGGCTGCTTCGGCCATGGGGCAAACCTATCTACAAATGAACGACTCGATCTCTGCCCTGGACTGCTTCCGCCGGGCACTTCGGCTCAATCCGAACATGGAAGAGGTCCGTGCTCAGGTAATTCACCTGCAACGTACGCTGCGGGATAAGAGCTGAGCGAAACTCGACAGCTTTCAACTTGGTCATGTTGGCCGGGTATTTTTCGTGGCCAATTTGGCAGCAAGCGATCAATGGTCGCAGCAATCACATCGGATAGCCGCGGCCTGACTTTTGTCAGTGGGAACCGATGATTGGACGAAGGGAACAGGCTCAATACTGTTTGGTACGCTATTAGTGCCATCAAGGGTGCAAAAAACTCGCTCCGCTCTGTCGAGCTCCACTCGACAGTCGCGTCGCGGCTAACCATCTTGCGCAACCTCACACAAACCAAAACGTGCGGCGTTTCCACATGAGGTACTTCTCGCCGAACGCCTGTTCCAAGACTCGATCCTCTAGTTTCGAGCGGTAAAGTTGCAGCGCGACGAACAGACAGTACAAACCGATCCATACGATGTGCAGCCGGGCAAAGCAGAGCCACACCCCCCCCTGGGCGATGAATTGCCCTAGATAAACCGGATGGCGGACAAAGCGGTAGGGGCCAGTCGTCTTCAGTTCACGCGCTTCGGGGACGATGCCAAAGCTGCGACACAGCACCAGATAGCCCCAAACGTCCAAGATGTTACCGAGGGTAATAAGCACTCCACCGATGAGAGCCGTATACCAAGCAATCGGACTTCGCCACAAGAATTCATGGTAGGCAGTTTCCCAACTCTCATTGAGCAGGCCCAATCCCCAGCCGAGCCACATTACGAAAATGAAAGGCGCAAACGCGGTAAAGAGCGTGATAAGAATGATGCGGCCATCCGACGCACGTGACTTTGGTTGAAAGCGAACTACAAAACTGAGAGCGATCAATAGGTAGGTCAAGTCAATGAGTACCGGGACCCATGGCATCCGAATTATTTGGCCGTTAGGCAACTCCGACCAGGGGACGTTGTTCCAGAAGTCTCCGTTCCAATACTTCTCCGCGCTGATCCACGTGAACACAGCAAAGAAGCCCAAACCCAGAACACGAAACAACCAATCGGGCGCAGCTAGCCACAACCGCATCGGCCAGGCATGTGCAGCATGCGATTGAGTGGTCACGTCGCCGGATGCGGTAGTCGGGGGCGTTTCGAGGGTCATAACCAAAGTATAGGTTGTGCCTGAAGCCTCTCAGAATTACGTTTCTATGCTGCTGGTACTGAGTAGGTTGGTATGTTTTTTCAGATGTCTGAGTACAAGATAGACGATGGTACCAACACTCAGAAACACCAACCATTCAGGCTCAAAAATGAGTCGATGATCAACCGCCAAGTGCTCCAGGATTTCCTCGCCGAAAAGCGCGAAGACCGCGAGGAAGAAGGTGGTGTATTCCTGTCGCAAGACTCGCTTCCATGAGAACATCCGTGCCGGAGATACCCAATTTGATAGCCGAGGAATAAAAGCTGGCGTCCGAGCGGCCCACAGCTCAAATTGTTCGCCGAACTTCTGGCGTAAGTAAGACTCCTCGGCGAACATGATGCGCTCGTAATATAACCAAAAGCCGAGACAGAAGACGAGAGTTAACCAGACATCAAGGCAAAAAACAACGATGCCACCCCACATGAGAAAGTTGCCAACATAAAGAGGGTGCCGAACCACCGAATACAATCCAGTGGTATTGATACTGTTGGCGATTTGCTGCTTGGTATTTCGCCCCGAAGTGCCATCCGGGACGTATCCTGCTACAAGAGCTCGAATCGCTAATCCTAAAAACACGATAGCTATGCTGATGATATGCATGACCACATGTAAGCCATTACTTCCCCAGGGATAGTGATAGCTAGCCATCTTTACCAGAAATGGAATGAGGAGAACTAAGGGAACATAGCTACGAAACCGGAAAAGCCAGTTGCCACTATCGTCGAATTCTTTGCGGAGTCCCATCCAATGATTCCAAGGGCGCGTTGGTTGATTCGTAACAGCGCTTAAGATTAGATAAGCAATTGAACCAGGTAAAGACCAAGCAACTGTTGTTCGCTGAGAATCTCTTATTGCAACATTGTCTCAATACAACTAGTTACTAGAGGATGTGGCGTGAAACTTTTGATAATGGCCCCCACAGCCTGACCTCAATGTCGGCCTCGCTGCGATCAAAGATTTTCTCACTAATATCTAAGAAGGCAAAGCGGGCGAAGCGTGAAACTTATCGACTGTTGAGTTTTAGAGTATTGCAGGTCGCCAAACCGTTGTGCGCCTAATTGGACAGCGCCACTTTGGGCCATGATAGCATGTTTAAGGTTGTTTGTGCATTGAGTTTACGTCAAGGGCCTTCGATTGCTGTTGCCGTCAGGAGATAGAAAAGACGATCCTCCGCGTTGTTCAACAGTCCCAACAG
>JBGSPU010000082.1:0-19805 GCA_041738415.1 Bythopirellula sp. | reverse complement strand
TTAGAGTCTTACCTTGTAACATGCGCGCACGCTGCGCGCATCATTTGACATGAAGTTTGGATCGGATATGCTGAAGGGGAGTGCAAGAGCCACCCCAGCCGACGACGTGACGATCGGTGGGGCAAGAATCGAACGCGCAATGCGTCGACGTACTAACGCCAAGTCCGATAAAGACTTTGAGTTCCCATTGGGAACCGTGAACACCGTAAAGTGTTGGTGTTCGCAACATCATTTCAGAATTGGAAACCATACCTTCGGCTCCTGCGCGCAAAAACGCCGACTTCTCGGCGGCGCTATTCGTGTGCGCGTTTCTCTTTGGTTGCGGCCGTAGGCCGCGTTAGGCGAATTCCTGTGCAAACATATCGTACGAAGCACACGCCCCACTTCTGATGCCCCGCTACGGCGCGTCGGTCAGGTCACCCGATGGAAATTTCAAGTTCTTATTGAACACTGAAGTTGGACAAACTTCAGCGGCTTCTTGAGCGCATCCGTTGAGCGAGGTCGGCTTCGCCTCTGCCGATAGGAAACACTACTCTGCTACCTACGAGTGCCATGCTACGTTGGTTGTAAATCACCCTGCCGCTGGCTATAGACAGTGATCCTCGGTCTTTCCCGCTACTTTCCGAGTTTCGTCTTAAATAGCTCCTGCATGGCTTGCCACGACTTCTCATCTGCCTCTTTGTTGTATTTCATTCCAGACATTCCCACACGGTCTGCGCTGGGGACCGTGAAACTATGCACGGCATTCGGGTAAGCAATGAATTCATAGGTCACCCCCGCATCGTCTAAAGCCTTTTTGAATTTCGCCACGGCGTCCGCATCAACAAAGGTATCATCTGCTCCGTGATTGATGAGCAGTTCTGCTTTGATTTGCTCCGCTTCGGTGGGAGTTGCCGCAGGGAGGGCACCATGGAATGTGACCACCGCGTCGAGGTCCGCACCAGCGTAAGCAAGTTGCAGCGCGGTAGCGCCGCCGAAACAATAGCCAATCGCGGCGAGATTTGAGGTGTCGCACTGGGATTGGGACTTGAGCACGTCGAGCGCCGCCTGGGCACGCTTTCTCCATTGGTCTACATTGGCGCGAACTTCGCCGGCCATCTTGCCAGCGTCCGCGGGATGCGTGGTGGTTTTTCCCTCTCCATAAATGTCGGCGGCGAAAGCAAGGTAACCTAGCTCGGCAAGTTGCTCGGTCCGCTCTCGGGCGTAATCATTGAGTCCCCACCATTCGTGAACGACGAGCACCCCAGGCCGCTTCCCTTCGACTGCGTCATCCCAGGCGAGATAGCCGTGGCACTCTACGTCGCCGTCGTGGTAGGTAATTGATTTGGTTTGAATCTCAGCCTGGGCGGAAGTTGCCAGCAGGAGCAGGGACAATAGGCATGCGATGCGAATTGACATGGGAACCTCACTGAAAAAAATAAGATGGAAAGTTGCCTGTATTATTCGATAGCTATCGCATATCTGCAACTAGCGCCCTAGCCGGAGGCACACTTGCCTCCGGGAATGATGACTTCGCTCTCCCAGACCAAGGTGTTGGTCCCGCCAGGGTGGGATATTCTCGTAGTTTGACTCAAACGTACATGTTCTCGATACTGGCAGCATGTCTGCAAACACCACGCTACAGCTTGAGACGGTCTTCAGCGCCCGCGGGATAACCAAGGTCTATCACATGGGCGAAGTGGACGTGCATGCGCTCCGTGGCGTGGACCTCGATCTCTACAGCGGAGAATTCGTCGTGCTCTTGGGTCCCTCGGGGAGTGGCAAGAGTACGCTTCTCAACATCCTGGGAGGTCTCGACTCCCCCAGTGCAGGGACCATCACCTATCGCGACAAACAACTCACCAGTTTTGACGACGCTGAACTCACCAGTTATCGCCGGGAACACGTGGGCTTCGTGTTTCAGTTTTACAATCTAATTCCCAGTCTCACCGCGCGTGAGAACGTTGCTCTTATTACCGAGATCTCGCGCGACCCGATGGATCCTGTCGACGCTCTGATGATGGTCAATCTCCACGAGCGACTCGATCACTTTCCCGCGCAGATGTCAGGGGGTGAGCAGCAACGCGTAGCCATCGCGCGGGCTGTGGCTAAACGACCGGCGGTGCTGTTGTGCGATGAACCGACCGGTGCCCTCGACGTGGAGACGGGCATCCTGGTGCTCGACGCCATTCAGCGCATTAACGAGGATTTGGGGACGACCACGGCAGTCATCACCCACAATGCAGTGATCGCCGACATGGCAGACCGCGTGATCCATCTCTCCGGCGGGCACATCACGGGGATCGAACAGAACTCGCAGAAAAAAGCGGCTCACGAATTGACTTGGTAAGTCTACCTAAATCACATTTTCCTTAAATTCCACGGTTGCCGTAGCCCCTTGATCTGACGAGCGACAGAACCCATAATAGACCGGCAATGGCGATCGCAAGTTTTTGCTATTGTCAATTCAAAAACCGGCGACAGTTCGCTGGATCAAGCCGTGCGAGCAGGAATCGTTGCTGACCACGCGAAACGGTTGGTGAGAATTGAGTTCGACCGCTTGAAGATTCTAGGCGGTTCGTATTTCGCTTGCATCTATCCGATTACCTGCAGTATGCACTCCCTTTTGCCTTGGGAGGCCGGCCAACTGCGGAAAACTTAAGCTTTGTGCAAAGGTTTCAGAATATGCGCATCATTCAAGAGTCGAATTCGCGTAAGTGTCAGTGCCTCCCTTTCCCTGTTCCTGCCGTGACGGCCGAATTGCTCGATGCCGCTCCCTCGGTAATTGTGGCACAGTCGACGGCAGAACTTGTTGAACTCGCAGTCCGTGACGCAGTGAATGAATGGCAAGAAGTCGCATTTGATGTCCCTGGGAAAGGGCGTGTGGTGGAGGCATCTGTCTGCCGCGTGCGGAATGGAATCGCTGCCAATTACCCTGAAGCCTACATGCGTCGGCGCGATCCCGAATGCATGGTCATTGGCGATGATCGACCAACGGACAAGGTGACCTATCAGGAACGCTTTGGACAAGATTTTGAACCCCTTCGTGAGGAAACTTTTGCCTGGCTTGCCCAACAAGATTTGGCCGTCTTCCCTTTCTTTGCCGGCATCGACGGCAAGGGGACCCAGGCCCTAGTCATCGCGCCCGCCAATTGTGGGTTCTTTGCGTTAGGGCTCGCCATGTTGCAAGGAATTCTGTCTGAAGATCAGATTCCCGAGGGTTTCTCTCCTGAAGCAATCATTTATGTCGCACCCACTTTTCGTCATACGCATTTCGATGGACGCCAAGTGGTGGTTCACAATCGGCTCGAAGGGATGCACGAGCTATTCAGCTACAACCTCTATCCGGGACCATCTGCGAAGAAGGGGATTTATGGTGTGCTGCTGAACATCGGTGTAGCAGAACGCTGGATCACTATGCATTGCTCGACGGTTCAGGTAGTGACCCCTTACGACAATCGGATCATCATCGCGCACGAAGGGGCCAGCGGTGGGGGAAAAAGTGAAATGCTCGAAACGGTTCATCGCCAGCCAGATGGGTCGTTGCTGATCGGCAAGAATCTCGTCAATGGGGATCTGCGTACCTTGGCTTTGCCACGCACCTGCGATTTGCATCCCGTGACCGACGACATGGCACTCTGTCATCCGTCGCTCAAGAATGGACGTGGTAAGTTGACCCTAATTGATGCCGAAGATGCGTGGTTTGTACGCGTGAATCACATTACCGAATACGGCGTTGATCCCCACTTGGAAGCGCTCACCATCCGTCCTCAAGAACCACTTTTGTTCTTGAATATCGAGGCAAAACCTGACGCAACGACACTCATCTGGGAACATGTTCAAGATAACCCGGGCGAACCTTGCCCAAATCCGCGTGTGATCATTCCTCGGCGGATTGTCACCGGTGTGCTCGATGGGCCGGTCAATGTTGATGTGCGAAGCATGGGCGTACGCACGCCTCCCTGCACGAAGGAAAAACCCTCCTACGGAATCATTGGGATGTTCCACGTACTACCACCAGCCTTGGCATGGCTATGGCGACTTGTCGCTCCTCGAGGTTATGCCAATCCGAGCATCGTCGACTCGGAAGGTATGTCTTCCGAAGGGGTCGGATCCTACTGGCCCTTTGCCACCGGCATGCGAGTTGACCATGCGAATCTCCTACTCAAACAGATTATCGATACACCCGAAGTGCGCTACATTCTCACGCCCAATCAACACATTGGCGTGTGGGAAGTCGGCTTTATGCCTCAATGGATCACCCGCGAATATCTCGCACGCCGGGGTGGAGCCAAGTTTAGTCGAAACAAAGTGAAATCCTCTCGATGTCCGCTGTTGGGCTACACGCCGGGCAAGATTATCGTCGAAGGGAGCACGCTAGGACCCTGGTTCTTCGAGGTCGACCAGCAACCAGAAGTAGGGACCGATGCCTATGATCGCGGTGCGAAAATCCTGGAAGACTTCTTCCATCGAGAACTCGATCAATTCCTGACGTCGGAACTCATTCCGGAAGGTCGCAATATCATCGACTGTTGTCTCTCGAGTGGCACGGTCTCTGATTATGAAGGGCTGCTTGAACTGACTACGCTGGAAGCGGATTAAGTCGAGAAATATCGGGATTCAAAACGGCGACCTGTCCACGGCTGTGCCGATCCATCAGGACCGAGAAGCCGCAAATACGCTTCATTTATCAAGGCCGTGGCCTGCAGCGTTTGACCAGGTTTCTCATGCGCGAGCTTCGCAGCGGCCAGCCGTTTCAATTCTTCATAAACCAAGTCAATTAGGTTGTTCAGCAAGGGTAGTGGGAAACTTTGTCAGATAGGAGTTCAAGCGTGCCAGAGTACAAGAGGCGTTCGTGTGTGGATAGTTCTGCGTGCTTGACGATTTCTTTGTGCAAAAGGATTGGGCCGTATTGTAGGACGACTCCCAGTTGTTCCGCATCCCGCCATTCGTGCCCGCGGCTTCCAGATAGTTGAAATTTCGGATCAACCTGTCGGCACCGCCGTCGTATTCCAACACAAATCACTGTATCTAATTGTCACACCACTGTGCCAGTTTTGCAGGGACGGTTTCCTGCCAAACTGACGCATACTGCAAAACCGAGTGCATAAAAGCCGAGAAAGTACGTAAAACGGGCCGTCTTGTTATCGGCACCAGGTTTGCACGAAAGAACTCATTGGAGGGAACTATTCCTCACCGATAGGAACATGTCGGCAGGAACTGTTCCTCGCCGATAGGAGTTAAGACCAATGGTCACCGACGAGAAGTATGAAGATTATTTAGTAGAGCTCAGGGCCAGCGTGTGCAATCACTGTATCCAGCGATTACCAGGCAATCCACCTTGCTCGGAGCACGGCATGCCTTGCGGGATCGAGCAGCACATTCCTGAGATAGTTGAAATCTGTCGAAGTACGGACAGCTCATTGATGGATCCCTATATCCAAGCCTTGCATGACAAGATCTGTGCGAATTGCGACAATCGAGAGCAGCCCAGTTGCCCCTGCCCACTCGATTACCTCTTACAGTTAGTCGTTGAAGCAGTCGAGAGAGTGAATCGCCGTCGTGAAGAGCACAAGTTATCGGGATTATGCTAGGCGCGTTGCGGATTTACATTTACACTGCCAGCAATAGGATCAGTGCAGAACGCTGGTTGTTGCTAGTGTTGCATTGTGAAAGTGAGTTGTCCGTTCCATACTTTACCGGGAGAACAATGTTATGGCCACATTTATTTCAACAATTAAGTTTACCGAGAAGGGAATCGCAGACATTAAAGACACCTGTCAACGGTCCGAGAGTTTTAGGAAGTCCGCCAAGAAAATGGGTGCAAAAGTACTCGATATTTTTTGGACGCAGGGTCACTACGATGGACTAGTCGTGTTTGAGGCCCCTGACGATCTTACCGCCACCGCGTTAATGGTTCGTCTTTGCTCCGCTGGCTTTGTGCTTACCCAGACGACACGGGCTTACCGATCCGATGAAATGAACACCATTTTAGAGATGGTTTGATCTTCGGTTGGGACACATGTTCGCGCAGAAGCACCGCTTCCGGTAACGATGTTCAACCGTTCGCATCCGTGCATCGTGCTGGCACTCGAATGTGAGCAGCGGCACGATTCTTGAGGTCATTGGATGGCCGATTCCCTTGGGTGGGACCGTCCCAGCACCGCCTGATCAATGTTTCTCTCTCGAAACCGATTCAATCAATGGGAGCATCGGTGCGCTCGATAAGCGAACTCAGATAGAGCAGCGTGGTTTCCTGTTTCGGCAGGGGAACGTCCATCAGGTCGTGAACAGCCTTTAGCATGTCACGGCGACTAATCTGGCCGACCAGGCATTGATCGCGCAAGACGGGAAGTCGTCGGTAAGGGGTATCCAGAAAGATTCTTGCAATCTGCAGGAAATCGGTGTCCTCGCTGATTGTCTTGGCTTGCTGGTCCATGAAACATCCCACCTCGGGCAAGGGCAAGGCTGATTGCGAAGTCTGCGAATCGCCATCGCTGCGGTGGATCATCCAATTATTCTTCGAGATCGTCTCGTCCGGATTGCGAACATACTTCGACAAGTGGTGCTCAGCTTTTATAACATCACGCCGGCTAATCTGTCCCAGCAGGCGTCCCTCACGCAATACTTCGAGGCGACGATAGGGTGTATCGAGAAAAATCTGAGCGATGTCTAATAAATCGGTATCTTCCTCGATAACACGTTGCGATTCCTTATTCATGAAGGCTTCTACGCGCGTTGTCGGCAACTGTTCATAAGCCGAAGAGATCAGCACCTGCATACTGGTTTTTTCCGAGAACACGCCGAGAAAATTTTGATTGCGATCAATCACCGGTGCCCCCGAAATATGATTATTGAGCAACAGCCCAATCGCCTTGAATACATCCATCTCCGGTGAGAGGGTGACCAAGCGCGTGACCATAAAATCCTTGGCGTGCAAACTGCGGGCGATGTTCTTCTCGTCTTCACACGCCAGACGGGCAGTCCATGTCAGCACACTCATGCAGCATTTCTCAGAGAACATCCCGAGATAGTTTCCCTGAGGATCGACGACAGGCGCACCGGTGATGTTGCGTTTGAGTAAGTGTGCGATTCCTTTGAAGACATGCATCTCGGGGCGCAGCGTCACCAGCCGGCTGACCATGATATCTCGAGCGAGTTCTGGGCGATCCATCGAAAACTCCTAATGCTATGCCTGAACGACGGCGTTTGGTTCACAAGTCTCTATCGAAACACCTTAGGAACTCGTGCGAAATTTGGAGAGGTCCTAACCGAAGCAGATGAGACTAAGCGAGATGATCCAGCAAAACAATCGCAATCGGACAACACTGGGATGATAAGTCCATTGTCACACGTCCCCACCAGTGAAGCAAGATAGATTCCACTTTCACCGATTCTTCAGGCATATTCCTGGCACGAAGAACGCGACTTAGCTCTTGAGGTGCGGAGTCAATAGTCGGCCCATTAGAAGAGCACAGCCAATTGCCAAGAGCATTCCAGCACTAGGCTCCGGCACGGCGGTCGCTGCCGCCAGCGGTGTACCATACTGGGCTTGCCAATCGGCTAGGTTGCCCACGCTGGGATTGCGTTGCCACACCAAAAAATCCCGACCATCGATGTCGCCGTCGTGGTCGAAATCGCCGGGGAGGACTTCCAGAGTGAAGAGGAGTGAGAATTCGGCTCCAGATGTGCTGGGGAACATTGGTCCCAGGTAAGACAAGATCGTGTCGGCGGAGCCAATGAGCTTGTAGTTCCCCGGTGAAAGGGTACCGCTCTGCAGGATGGAATTTTCCGTGTAACCCGTTGGCTCACCAATGGCAAAAATAGATGTTGACTCCTCGAGCAACAGCTCTACGCTTACATCCGAAACAGGACCGAACCGATCGACCTCCGCTATCACACGGTAATCTGTAGATGCATTCAAGGCGAATTCGAAGACCAACTCGGCGACCGCATCGCCGAACGCTCCACCTCCGCTAGATGTATTCACGTTCAAGGAAACATGAGTCTCTGCCTGTGCTTCGATGAGGGAGTACTGTACGAGCGATTGTTGCAAGGCAGTCGCGATTCCTTCCGCTGTATCTCCCATGCCGCTGGCAACCACTTGAGCTTGGCGCGTCTCGTCGAATGGCCCCTGACTGGAAGACGAAAAGAGAAGGTGCTGATCAGGTGGGGCATGGGAGTTGACGTTTGCGCCAGCCGTCACATCCACTGCTCGAAGTAGCGCGAGCGGTGTGATCTCCGCCGAGCACGGAAGTGCAATCATCCCTCCGATAAAAACGACGATCACTCCCTGTATACCGCCGGACTGCAAATAAGCCTGCTTCAAGATGGGCACTCCAGAGGACAGCGTCGGCCCACCTCTCCACAGTTGAATACACGAACATCCCACGGCGGGCCGGATATATTTCATGCTAGTTGGGGGAACAGTCGCATGCAAGCAATTTGCTCTCAGCGCGGTTCGTCTGTGAGAAAATCCTGTTTCTGCGGAAGCTCAGAATGGCAGCGAATAGATGGAATAGGTGGGCTGCCCCAGGTTCGGGGACGGCCAAGGCCGCTGGGAGGGGTGCGCCGTAGCCAGACGGCCAGGTCGGTGGCAGAGAGCGGATTGGGGGAGCCGCCCCGCTGCCACACCAGGAAATCGCGGGCACCGACGTCGCCGGTGACTACGTGAAAGAAAGCGTCGTCCTAAGAGAGACCGTGCTCGTCCAGTTTCTTGCGCAGCCGCTGAATTTCGGCCTCGGCGGCGGCTCGTTCGGCCTCGGCTTCGCTCAAAAGCCGCGCGCCGCTGGCCACATCGTGCATCACGAGGTCGCCGTTCTCCAACGAGAGCGAGAGATCAAGTTCACGGCAGAGCAGTCGGCCATTTTCATCGGGAGCAATCGGCTCATAGTGGTCGCCGAAGAGACGGTAGCCCTGCAAGGAAGGTCGCAGGTATTCAGCGGTCGGGTCGTAGAGAAAATACTCGGGGATACCTATCTCGGCATACTTCTGCGGCTTGAAAATTTCATCTTCGCGCTTGATAAAGCGAAGTCACTTCGATCACCGCGTGGGGGGCGCGTCCTTCCTCCCAGAGCTTGTACGTCCGCCGAAAACCCGGATCGCTTTGCTTGACGACGAACAGGTCGGGAACGACGAACCGCCGTGGATTGCCTGCTTCGAAATAGAGCAGCAGATTGGAGGCCACATAGACTTGTTGTCCCCGATAGCGCTGCTTGAGCATGTCGCGCAGGCGGATCATCCAGTCGATGTGCAGGTCCGTTTCGCCCATCGGCTGTCCATCCGTTTCGGGGTATTCGATTTCAAGCGCGGCTTGAGGGTTCATAGGCACTTCCCTAGCAGTCAAGATCGTCACGCTTCATTATAGACGACGGTACGGAAGGCTGCCAATGCGTTGGCGACGGCGCAAAGCGAGAGCCAGGGTCATCATGGCCGCCATGGGGAAGGCGCCCGGCTCCGGCACGGCGATTGCCGAAGCGGTAATTGGCGCTCCATATTGCCCCTGCCAGGCGGCCAGATCGCTGGCACTGAGCGGATCGGGAGATCCACCCCGCTGCCAGACGAGAAAGTCTCGACCATCGACGTCACCGTCGAGGTCGAAATCTCCCGCCCCTGCATTCAGAAACCATGGTTGCGAGTGAGGATCGGACAGGAAAAACTCAAGAAGTCCGCTGCCTACCTTCTCTCTTCCGGCAATAGAGGGGTGCGTGCCATCGCTGTTGAAATCACCCGGTTCCCAGATGAGACCATCGCTACGGGGGTTGAGCCCATCGGCCCACAGATAAGGGCCCCAAGATAGCCAGGGTGCCGTGCCATCGAGATAGTTGAGATCACCAGCCAACGGGTTTACTCCGGCTCCTTGCATTTGATTGATTTGTGCTTCTATCAACCACTTTACCGCCAGACCCGATTCGTAGGCATAAGGTTCTGGGTTTAGAGTCGTTGTCGCATAGCCGGCGAAAATGCGGCTAGACAGATAAACCTGCCTCATGTTTGGATAGCGTGCCTTGAGCGCACGCACGATGTCACCCATTTGCTCAACCAGCACGTAAGCGTCGGCAGTGGGTTCCGGGAGGGAAACTTCGGGACTTGGATTGGCAACCTTGACCCACGCCGCCGCCACTTGTAGTTCGCTCAGTCCCATCGGAGCCAGCACCTGATCGCGAACCCGGTCATAATCCTCGTCGTCGGGCGAATCCCAGAAGGCGGCGCTCTTGCCCCCTTTGGCGCCGTTGACAATCACCAATGGGTCCTTATTGACCGCAGGATGTTCCGCAGCCTGACCCATGAAGGAATAGGATGCGCAGCCGTTCACCGAATTTCCGTCGCAAAACTCCTGAGTTGTATTCGACATCCCAATTGAGAGCAGTGCATAATTGCCATTCCTATCAAGCTGGCCAGCGGTGTTCCGCGGCCACACGTGGTTGGCCAATGCCATGCCTGCGACATGATGAGCAGTTGGCATTCGATTTTCTCCCGCAGGATAGAGCCCCCCTGGGAACTGGTCGAGGTACAATCCCGTCCCGAGGTCATTGAGCGGAGCGAACGAGGGCATTTCCGAAGCGACCGTGCTAGGAATTGCCAATCCAAAGGAGAAAACCAGCATGAAAGCCGTTAGGTTTCGTGTCATGATTGCCTCCTCGCGGTAAGTGAAAAGTGGGGCCCCACTCTTTCAACACCGTGGTGATCCAATCAGACCGGTGATCCCCTAATTTTTATTTTGTCGGGTAAGAAAACACCAGCCACAGGCAACCATCGCCGCCAAAGCGAGCGACGAAGGCTCCGGCACGCCGGTAGCTGCCGCCAGCGGTGTACCATACTGGCCTTGCCAATCGGCTAGGTTGCCCACGCTGGGATTGCGTTGCCAGACGAGAAAGTCTTTGCCGTCGACATCGCCGTCTTGGTCGAAATCGCCCAATGCACCGAAGGTCAACTTTAACTCGTAGTCTGCATCTTCGGAATGGTTGCCGACGAAGTCGTCGTCGCTGAAACCCGTGACAGCAAAGGTGAGTGTCCCTTCGCTCGGTACGATGCCCTCGAGCAGCGACAGCCCACCTCCGGCGCCGTCGTCGTCGCTGGCGAGGAGATTCCCGCTGGAGTCAAACCAGCCAAGGAATGTGTCGATTTCAAAGACGTTCGGATCAACCGTTTCCGCTGTGAAAGCGGCACCAGGCGTGAGGCCGGTGAAGGTGAAAAAGTCGATATCGCCAGGTTCGCCCCCTAGAGAGTTGTCGATGAAGGCGTCGTAGGTACCGCCAATCCAATTGAAATCGGAGAAATCGAATTCATCGACTACCCCCGGTTGCAGGGTGCGAATTTCGCTAAACGAGTCAACAAGGTCGTCAAAGAAATCGTAGACATCGACAAACACCTCATAATCCCCGAATTCACCGTGACCTCCCTCAAAATTTTCGTCCGGAAAGCCAGTCACCGAAAAGTTGATGGAGCCGGAGTTGGTAGGAATTCCGAACAAGGCCGACGCACGACCATTGCCGAGCGGGCTCCCATCATCGTCATCAATAAGCACATTACCAAATAGATCTCGGGCACCCAGGAGTGTGTCCGGGAAAACTGCAGGAAACAAGTCATCAGCCACAGTTAGCACACTGGGCGAGAGCACCGTAGCCGTGGCGAAGGTCTGGTTGGGCTCCTCAGCACGGAGCGACGAATAGCAAACAGCGATTACTGCGACTGAGGCCCATCGCAGGTAGCCAAATCTCTTTGAAGTATTTGTCATCATAGTTTCTCCGTACTACTAACGATTAAAAACTTTGCTGCCTGCGCAAGTATTAGAGCCACGGATTGACACGGACGGAACCCAGCGCGGCCTCGGGCCGCAAGCAATCATTGTAATCTTCACTTGAGCCGGTTTCAAAACTGTAGCTGGATTCGCAAGAATTCAGCCGTGGGGGGCCTTCACCGACACGTTTGAATTCTTGCGAATTCGGCTACTTCCAGGTAAGCTCCGGGGGCTCTGAATTCTTGCGAATTCAGCTACCACCAGCATTTTCCGTGCTTAATCAGTGTTAATCCGTGGCTCAATAGATTGTTTGGTTGCGGCCAACGGCCACGCTGTTGCCTCATTTCTCTCCTGTTGACAATGATTGATTTCTGCCAGAGGCCTCGTTGGTTGCATTCGATAGGAGTATCTCCAACTCCTGCTCTTCAATTTGGCGAAAGCTGAAAGAGACACTTCACACGATAGAGATGATTATAGCTGACCCTCTCGAAGAACGCTACCGTTTATTTGGCAACGCCGAATTCCGATGCTCAATGCTAATGCCAAGCACAGCGCCAAAGTTGCCGGCTCAGGCACAGCCGTCGAATTAGCCGTGGGTGGTGCGGCACCATACTGAGATTGCCACAACGCCAGGTCCCCGCTGTTTACGCCATTGGGAGATCCCCCTCGCTGCCAGACGAGAAAGTCGCGGCCATCGACGTCGCCGTCAAAATCAAAATCACCGGGCAGCGTGGGGGGCATCGGTGTTGCCACCGCAATGCCATTCACGCCATTTGCGAGGGTGTAACGAAAAGCGATTTGGCCTGCATCGTTCAAACTAGCATTCGATAGGGCATGGGCCGTGATGGTCGAGCCAAACATTGCGTCGCCAGCAAGCAGAATCCGATCCGCTGCGAAATCCGGGCCTGCGAAAAGTCCGCTGCCCGAAACAGTGATCGCGCTGTAGACAATCGTACCCGCCGAGTTGATTGAAGCCACGGGAGCAAACGAAGAAAAAACGCCACCCGCGATGACGAGAGGAGTTGCCATTTGCCCTGAGGATCCCTTAAAAATCCCGTCTCCTCCTGCATCCAGAGATGCGTGGAAGGCAACGACCCCTTGGTTGTTGATCGAGGGTGAAGAATGCACGAAGTTGCTGAAAGTACCGGACGAATCGGCGATGGGAACAGCATTTCCCCCGGCCGCTGTATCGACATAGATTCCACTGACTCCCGTATCAAGCATCCCGGAAAAGACGACCGCTCCTTGGTCGTTGACCGCCAGGTCGGCGTTGCCATTTCCGAAGTCAGCAAACGCTCCGCTGCTACTCTCCACCACGCTAAGCGCGGAAAAGACCCCCGCTCGGATAGGCCCCGCCGCCACTTCGATGTGGGAACCGCGGAAGGCGATCTCACCGGCTGGGCTGACTAACGGACGGCCGAACGTCGTAATCCCCACGGGTGACATGTTCAGCGCGTAGGTGTTGGTCGAATTACCGTCTCCATAAAATATCCCATTCCCGCCTCCTGCAAGACCGGTTCGATTGGCGGCGAAGAACACGTCCCCAGCGGAGTTGATCCCAGGAGTCTGAAAGGCAAAACTTTGGAACGAAGTCGCGTTATTATGCGCGATGGTCGTGACACCGCCGTCATGTCCCAGGTAGATTCCCGTGTGAAAAGAATCGAGTTCTGCGCGAAAAGTCACCCAACCATCCGCATTGATCGCCGGTGCACTAAAGTTAAAGTACTGCCCAGTCGTGTCAGCCACACTCACGAACGTGTAAGCTGCCGGGACAGCACTTGCTGGCAACAAAATCGCACAGAAAGTCAGAGCAAAACTAGCCCGCCAGGTGGTTCTCATGAGGTATGGTCCTTTCTTCGGATTCCCACCAAAACACCCGCAAACATCAGGAGGATCGCTCCGCAGCCCGGCTCAGGGACGGCTGTCGCCGAGGAGGAGAGCGGAGGGACCGCACCATAGTTCGCCTGCCAGTCGGCCAGATTCCCCACGCTGGTGTTTCGCTGCCAGACAAGAAAGTCGCGGCCATCGACGTCGCCATCGAGATCGAAGTCGCCGAGGAGGCCAATATACAAAGTGCCAGTCGAGTGAAGCTGCGAAGTGTTCCAAGCCAGTCCGTCCGCGAGCGCCGGCAGATTCAGTGTAGAAAAACTGCCACTGATCGAAGCGGCATCGAGGAGATGGAATGAGTGGCCTGCGACCGGAGTGAAGCCATTGATCAGGGTGACGTTGAGAGTTCCACCTAGCGTGGCGTCGAGGGTGACGTCGAGTGCGTCGTATTGCGTGCCGCGCTCGGTACCGCCGAGTTCGATCTTGAGCGACGCAGTTTCCGCAGCCTTGAATTCCCCTTCGATACGCAACACGCCGGCGGACGTGCCCGGCGAAACAAGGCTGGAATTGACCAATTTCCCAACAATCACTCCATCACCAGAAAGTTCTCCAGCAGCGAATATTTCAGGTGCCTCGACGCGGCCGCCATTGGTCAGCAGCAGCGTCCCATCACCGACAGCGCCGATGACGATCCACCCCTGAGCCAACCAGCGAGAATCGGCGCCATCAACGGTGACTGTGCCCGAACCACCCGCGAACTCGTCGACAATACCAACTCCTGAAGAGACAAAGCCGCCATCGGCAATGTTAAGTGTTCCCTCGCCCGTGGAACCGACCGTAATACTGCTGAGGTCCCCGAATCCGGTGGGCACGCTTCTCCAGCTCGAATCAGGCCCGGACACGGAGACCGAGCCGATGCCCTCGCTGTGCGTACCAATGATGCCATCTCCTCCAAAGAGTCCACCCCCGCCGGCGATATAAAGTTCGCCTGTTCCGTCGCTGCCGACTTCCAGTATTCCACTAGATCGATAGTCCCAACCAGAATTACTGTCGCTTATCTCCATCCTTCCTATACTTCCCCCAAAACGGCCCACGATGCCGCCAAAGCTAGCCAGCACAACTCCGGCGTTTAGCTTGACGGTTCCATCTCCGGAAGCACCGAGCACAAAATTATTAGAACTTGCCGAAAAAGGTTCTATTCTCCAGAAAGTCTCTGCGCCGGATATCGTAACGACACCGGAAGCACCAGGTGCGGCGCCCACGCTCCCCGCTGCACTTTCAACTCTGCCATCGATGATGGTTAGCGTACCTGTCCCCAGGTCTCCAACGAACAGTTCTCCAGAGTTAACCCATTTCGAATCGATCCCATCGACGGTAACTGAACCAGATTGACCCGCCGCAAAGCCAATCCGGCCGACGGTGTTCTCGACCCGGGCGCCGGCCGAGATGTTGAGCGTTCCAGTACCTCCACTGCCAACGATCAGTTCGCCAGTGTTTGACCATTCTGAATCCCCGCCAGTGACTGTAGCCGTGCCTGGAGCACCAGCGCCGATCGTGGTCGTCCCGGTCGTGAGGTCGCCGCCCTCTTGGAGTGTAAGGATGCCCGTTCCGAACTTCCCAACAACCAGATCAGCCGCCCCGGTGACTAAGCCGCCCGCGCCCACGACGAGCGTCCCCCCAGTAGTCGCGGCTGCGCCGACGTCGATGTTGGTCGTGACGCTGATCGCGCCATCTAAAACCGTTAACCGACCGGAAAAACTTCCTAGTTGATTCCCAATCAGGATGCCGTTGGCGGCAGTTACCGTATACAAGCGACTATTGAGGTCGAACGTGACCAGGTCATCTTCGATGTGGAGGGCTTGATTGGTCGCATTATTGTTGAACGAAACTGTGTAGTTCAATTGGGAGGGGGGAAAGATAAACGACCGTCCAAACTGAGCCACATCCAGCGCGCCGGGCACGACCCCGCCTGTCCAGCTGGCAGGAGTATGAAAGAACCCATTGCCAGTCCCCCAACGAATGTTGGCGGCATGCGAGTTAGCTACCAGGAAAAAAAGACCAATCAATAGCGAGTAACACAAGATGTTAGATAGAGGCCTCATACACAGTTTCCATTGGTAGAGGGACGGCGAATGGCAAAAATACGTAAGCACAATTGGTCAGGAAGGAACTTGACGAATCCAGTTCCGGGTGCCAAAGGTGATACTGTGCTTCCAGAATGTGTGGGTTTGAGCCTCGGAGTCGAGGAAAAAAAGAGCTACGCCTCCATTTGAGGTTTATTACTCCAGGTTGTAAGCTGCGCATCATGTTGCCCTTATGGTTCTGAACAGGCGCAGCAGGAGCCACGCAACTGAAAGGGATAGAAGCCTGCTGCGGCAGAGTGCCGTTGCAAATCAGATCAGCAGGATAAGAAAGAAATCGCCCTCGTGCTCACCCAGTCCTTCCGCAAGCGATTCACGAATCGCTCACGCAGACGAAGGAGGCTATGAGCGTCTCTGATTATCCGACGGCTGAGAGGCCGTGTCAATTAAATTTCGGCTAACTTTTGAAAGGGGATCTGCGGCCAAACATTGAAAAAACCGTGAAAAGACAGAGGATTACGGGCGAAGGCTCCGGCACGGCGGTCGCCGCGGCTACCAAGGGCGCACTGCCAAACTGTCGTTGCCAGATGAGGAAGTCTTTGCCGTCGGTATCGTTGTCACCATCGGCATCACCGAGTTGGTTGAGGTTGTAGTTGGCCTGCCAGATGGCGAGGTCCGTGGCATCAACGTCGCCGTCTTCATCGAAGTCGGCCTCGAAGAATGGCTTATTTACAACCTGCAACTGCACGAGCGTGGGAAAATAGTTCACATGAACTGTAAGCCCCGTCGGAAAGCCGGAGATGTCGACGTTATCGAATGTGCCAACCACGCCCCCCGGCGCAGAAATGATGTTAAAGAGGTCGCCTAGGGAAGGGGCGAATGCTCCGTCAATATCGACGTTTAAATAACCGTCGAGCTGGGCCAGGCCGGTAGCCGAAAGTCGGTCGTACTGATTCAGCAGCGTGCCGTTGATTTCGACGAATAATTCGCCCGAGTTTGCTTGCTGATAATCCTTGAGGGTAACGGCGCCCACCGCGTCGAACCCAGAGGGTCGAAATACACCGCTGTTGGCCACGAGGACATTCACGATCGCAGCATTGTCGACAATGAAATGGCTGCCATCGGGAATCTGCAATGCCCCGCTGCCACTGAAGGTGGCACCCGCTTCGATGTTGATGTTGTTGTTCTCCAGCACCAGGTTCCCCGCTAGGGTCGTCGTGCTGCCGGTCTCAAAGGTCAGGAATGTGTTGTTCGCCACGCGGATCGTCGAGGGATCGCCTGCGCCTATCGTGACGGTGCCGCCGAGGTCGGTCGAGTTGGTCGACTCGTAGGTTCCGCCAGTGGCTAGATTGAGCGTCGAACCGGGGTTGAAGTCCAACGCAAAACCGTTTGTGAAAGCGGTGTGTCCGTTGGTCGCGCGGACCGTGCCGGTGAAACCGAACGCGGCGTTGTCCCGCAGCTCAATGTTGGCCGACACGGCCTCGATCTCGCCCGTGCCGGTCGTGCCGTCCCAGTCATTGTCGTTGCCGGCGGTCTGGAAGATCAGCGAGTCGGCGATCGACGCGAACAGTTGTGTGTTGTTGATTACCCGCGCTGTGATGAAGCCGTGGCCGCTGATCCCCGCGGGGACGTCGTTGGTGATCGTCCCGCCGCTGAGCACGCCTCCGTTGAGCTGCACGCCGGTCGAGACGTTGTTATTCCAGGCATTGGTCACATGCAGCGTGCCATCGACGTCGAAAGTACCGATGGTCCCCATGTCGGTGATGGCGCCGTTGATCGTCAACGTGCCGTCGTCGGCCAGCAGCGAGGCCGTGCCGTCGAAGTCGATGGGGGCAGCGATCGTGCCGAACCCGCGGAGGGCGCGCCCCGTGTTGGCCGCGAGGGTACCGCTGCCCGCGATTGTCCCGCCGTTGATTCGGTTGATGGTGGTTGACAGATTTCCGCCATTGAGTCGCAAAGTTCGCGCCGCGGCAATGCTGGAGTTGGAGTTGGTTCCGAAGGTCAGCGGGGCGTCGGCGGTTGTGTTTCCGGTGACGTTCAGCCCGGAGAGCGACCCGTTGAAAATCAGACGCGACGAACCGCCCAGCGTCGCCGTGCCGGCACCGGCCGTGTTGGCCGTCAGCACGCGGGTCATCGTCCAATTGGGGATATTGTTGACGACAATCGCGGCGCCGTTGCCGCCCAGGTTGATCGGATCGTCGACGTCGCCCAAATCGTCGGCATCCCAGATCGTCGAATTGATCGTGAAAACGACGCCGTTGTTTATCGTATGCGTGGTGCCAGACCCCGTGCCGTCCCAATCGAACGAGGTCGTATTGACCACCGCATTGGCGGAGACGGTCGAGGTCGAGTTGAAGCGAAACAACCCCGTCCCCGTCAGAGTGGCAGGCGCCTCCAGAAGGCTGTTCAAACCCAGGCTCAGCGTGCCGTTGACGGTGACGTCGGCGCCGTTGAAGATCCGGGTGGTCGCCATGTCGGCAATCGCCCCCGCCGCGATGACGACGTTGGACGAGCTGCCAAATATCGCGTTCGCATTGACGTCCAGCGTGCCGCCGTTGACGTTCAACGTGCCGGTGACGGCGATCTCGTCGCCGCCGACGGTGGACGTTCCCGCGCCGTTCTTGTTGATTGTCCCGCCGGCTTGCCAGGAATTGATCGTGTTGTTGACGCTCAGGTCCCCGCCGTCGTTCAGGTTGATCGTCCCGCCGAAGATGTTGTCGGTCGAGTCGACCTGGTTGACGTTGAGCGTCAGCGATCCCCCGCCGTTGATCGTCGTGTCGGCCTGGCCGTTGCCGTCCCAGTTGAAGTTGCCCGCCGCATCGGTGATGGTCATCGTTCCATTGACCATGGTATGTGCCGTCAAATTCGCGGGGGCGTACCCCGCGGCGGTGGTGATGTTTGTCACGCCGTTGAAGATGACCGTGCCAAAATTGGTGAACGAACCACCTGACATGGTGAATGCAGCATCGAGTTGCAGCGTGCCGTCGGTGTCGACGACGTTGATCGTGCCTCCGGATTGAATTAGAGGTCCACCCATGATGAATGACGTGTCAGCCAGGATGTCGCCGACGCCGATGCCGCCGGCAACAAAGCCGTTGTTGGCGACGATTGAGCCTCCCGTCCCAAGCGTCCAGCCGCTAAGCGAATCGAACGTCGAGTTGTGAGACAGATTCATTGTGCCGTTGAACGAGTCTGCCATGGCTGGATTCAGATCGAGGGTCTGATTGCGATTGACATTGACCACGCCTGCTTCGCCCGACCCGTCCAAGTCCACGCGAGAGAGACCTGCGGCAGGGATCAAGAGCGTACCTACGGGCGGAGGCGAAAAAATCGTCAACCCCCGTGACAGGGCAGTGATCGTGCCGTCGTTCACTAGGACAGTGGTCGCCACGCCCGGATTGTCCGCAAAGTTGATGATTCCATTCCCCTGCAGCACGCCGCCAACATTAATATCGATCAGAGCGGTGCCGACCTCTTCATCCATGGTCAGCGTCCCGCCGCGGAGTTCGATGATCCCACTAGCGTTAATCACCACGTCGTCCGCGTTAACGCTACCGTCAGCGCCGCTGATGAACAGGTTCGTTCCAGCTCCGCCGACCGTTACGAGTCCATCGACCGTGAGATCAAAATCATTGGTGTTGAGGTCGATCCCTCCCGACATCGTGAGGCCATTGATAGCATTGTTCGATCCCAGGTTGACGCCGTTGGCGGAGTTGAAAATTGCCTCATCGTCGCTGTCGGGCTCGTCGTTGGGGTTCCAATTGGTCGCCGCTCCACCGTCGACCCAATCGACGTTGCCGCCGATCCATGTTCGCGGGAGAGCATGGGTAAAGTCCTGGAATACAGAAAACACAAATAAGATAAGCAACACCTGGCGCAGAATGCACCCGCAAGAAGCACCCATTGAAACTCCCCTCCCAACAAACGAATGATGAAAGTTTCCCTGTCAGCTGCGGATTACAATCGCTAGTACGGAAAGGGAAGCTTTAGCAGGCAATAACCGTTGTACCTTACCCGAAGGAAAGAATCAATAGTTTGGTTCCTCACCAGAATCTGTGGGTCGCCAAGTGGCTTTTGGGCGTGTATGACAGGCGTTTTCGAGGCATTTCAGGGCAAAAAGAATGGTTCAGGAATCTGGCCCCCAAAAAACGACCCTGACGGAACAAGCCGTCAGGGCC
>JBGSPU010000081.1:0-29192 GCA_041738415.1 Bythopirellula sp. | reverse complement strand
GCACTGTTAAACTGTTGGAGTGTATCGAGTTGCGACGAATCCATTCATATCCATGCTCAGAGACTTGATGTTGAACACAAACCAATGCAATATAAGCACTTAATCACGCTAGCATCGCCTGAAGTGGCGCTGTCCAATTAGTTGATCCAAAAATATTCGAATTAATATGAAAACCGAGCATGTCGATGACATCTGAATCGAACGCGTCGGTAACAGTGTGCATCGCAATTCCTCCGATACCTGGATCTAGCGTACCCATAAGTTCCATTTCAGTCGCGCTGATTCTGGTCACTTTGAAAGAACCAGTGTAGGTAGTATTCGGAAGAAACTGATACGCACCGTCGGGTCCGCTGTTTGGGATGGAAGTGAACCCACTGGTTGTAGCCAACAAGCGACCGGTGGCGTTTGCCGTATCGTGCTCGCGGAAATTGAGATCTTCTGTGGTTCCGTCACCGAGATCCATGTCCATCATGTAGCCAGGCAAGCCAACGGTGGGGGGGACAGCCCCGGTCCAACCATAAAGTTCGTTGGGAGAACCCGACGAAGCCGATACATTGTCGTTTAATCCCGCGCGACCAAGTGAGTCAAATAATCCAACACGAAATGGGGCCGAGGATGGCCGTCCGACGGTTTCTGGGGTCGTGAAAGTGTAGGTTGCAAGCAGTTTGTCACCGACATTGGCCAAGGTTTGGGCGGGAAACACGGTGTGAATGCCGCGACCCGATGTACCAGTCACTAACCCTAGTGATCCGGGTGAGATTTCAATCCCGCTAGAGGAACTGGATGTCCACCAATTCGTATCTAGCGCGCCGGTCTTGGCGACATCACCGTCAGCGAAGCTATCGTTGACAATAACAGTTGCCCGCAAGGAGGTTGTGAGCAGCGTTGCGAGAAGGCAAGCTCCCAAGGAAAGTAGAAAAGTAGTTCGTCCAGTGGAGTTCATTAGATCAATCCCCTCTCAAAGTGAACAAGAAACAAGGAAGTGTGAAACAAGCAATAGTGAAAAGCTATGCTCGAAACAGGCAATAGTGAAAAGCTACTCTTTCATTAGAGGCAGCAATTACAATTCCGACAATCTTTGATTTCGTATTACAACTCCGATTTTTCGGCAGTTCTCGTAAAGGGGGAGCCTCCCCGAGAATCGCACATTTTACCACAGTAGGCGCCTCTCAGTCTCTCCAGAGTCTGAGCTAAGTGAACTAATCACAGGCTTTTCAGGCTCAATCCCGATCTCTGAACTTATTTCGGTAAGCCGTAGCCGTCATCTTCTCGTTCTTGCGGAACACATCACAAAAATACTTCGGCTCACTAAATCCTGTCCGCAAGGCGATTTTCGAGATCGGAAGTTCCGTCTCGCTTAGTAGTAATTTGGCCCGCGTGAGCCGGATTCGGGTAATCTCCGCCTTGATCGTGCGGCCAAGGATCCGTTTGATGCGTCTCTCAAGTGTGCTGGGCGATCGTGTGGCGAGCTTCAATACATCTTGCACCAGGATTCCCGCCACAGCCTTTTCGCGGATGAAACGAATGGCAGACGCCACCTCTTCATCCTCGACCGAGAGCATGTCGGTTGACTGGCGGGCGGCAACACCCGTCGGAGGGCCTAGGAGAACAGCTTCGGTGGGGACCTTTTTCCCCTCCATGTACTGATGCAATAGCTTGGCCGCCTCGAAGCCAATCCGGCTCGAGTTAACATCAATACTAGAGAGAGGAGGCGTACAAAGGTTACAGAGGTAGGGGTCATTGTCGACACCGATCACTGCTACTTCGTCTGGAACTTGCAACTCCGCACGGCGGCATGCATCCAATACCTGTCGGCCACAATCGTCGTGACAGGCCATAATCCCCACAGGTTTAGGAAGTGTTTTAAGCCACTTGGCAAGCTTTTCCTGTTGTTTCTCCCAATCTGGAGTCTGTTTCTTGCCATGCTCCACTAAGAAGACATTGCATTCCGCGCCAGACTGATTTACTAAGTCGACGAAAAAATCACAACGGCGGTCCTGATTGGGATTCGCACCGCGCGGCGTTCCGCAGAAGGCGAAGTTCCGGAGCCCGCAGTCCTTCAGGTGTTCGAAAGCCAATTGCGACACAGGTTGGTTGTCGACACCGATAAAAGGGAGGCTCAAGTCTTGGTAGGCCCCACGGACATCTACGGCGGGGATTCCAGTGGCGAGGATTGCGTCGGCCATACGCTGGTCGTCGATGCGGGCCAGAATGCCATCTCCTTTCCAGGACTTCAGCCAGGAAGGGGGTGGATCATTGAGACCGTGGGGCTCGAAGAATATGGACCAGGGACCGAATTCGCGATGATAACGGGCCACCCCCCGCAGCAATCCTCTGGCGTATTCTCGCGAAGTCTCAATAAGTAGCGCTACGTGAAGCATGTGGGTGCGCCTACTGGCCCAGATTTCGCCGAAAAGCGTGAAACTGGCGAAAAAGCATGTGCGATTGCAACAAAGTCGGAAGCGTATTCCAGAAAGCTTACAGCAAAGCCGTCCGGGGCGTTATCCTTAATTTCGGCATTTGACTCCGATTTTAAGGAGTTTTCGTGGCGCAGGCACCCAGCCTGTGATCAAGTCCCCCCAAGGAATGACAGCCTAGATGGCTGGCCTCACGAATTGCAGCAAGGCTGCCCCCCTTGGTTCAAAAATTGAGTGTCGAGAAAACGGAAGTCACCTACGCATCTTTCAGGTTGCGAACCATTTACGTGCAATCGATGATGGTTGTAGCTTTAATAGAGAGAGAACAGAGTTGCTCTTCTTGACGTCTATTCGTGACGGCACGATTCCCCTTTCCGAGATCCCTGATTGGCTACGCATGAAATATCCCAACCCCTCCTTCCTGGTTGCGATAGGGGTACTTCTGGCGTGTCCGTGTTTTGCGGCAGAGAGCCAATGGGTACAGACAGGTGCCACAGGCCGGCTCATTTATGTACCCGATGCGGAAGGGGACCGCATCATGGAGTTTTCCGATGTCGGTTATCGTGGCCGAGGAACGGAGTTGATTCCCAACAACGTCCCGACGATTGTCACGGTTTCCCCTGTCGCAGGAGATGACACAGCAAGCATCCAGGCGGCAATCAATCAGGTCTCTGCGATGCCTCTCGACTCCAATGGATTTCGTGGTGCCGTGTTGCTTGAGGCCGGCGACTATGACATCGCCACAAAACTAACGATCAATACCAGCGGCGTGGTGCTGCGCGGCGTAGGTCGCGAAACGAACGAGACGGTGCTCCATGCCCGCGGGACGGGCCAGCGTTCGCTGATCGAAGTGGCAGGTTCCGGCTCACAATCGCTCACCGGCTCAACACGCAACATGACCGACAAGGTCGTGCCGGTAGGTTCGCGCAGTTTCCGGGTAGACTCCACCGCAGGGTTTACGGTGGGCGACACTGTGCGTGTCACGCGCCCCACCCCTAGCAATTGGATCAGCGCACTGGGCATGGACATGATTCCTCCCCGAGAGGATGGTCAACCGATCCAACAATGGACCAGTTCGACACTCAAGTTGCGTTACGACCGGGTGATCACTCGCATCGAGGGAGATCGTGTATTTGTGGACGCCCCGCTCCCGCAATCTTTCGATCAAACGTACGGTGGCGGAACTATTCAGCGCTACAATTGGAGTGGTCGAATCCAAAATGTGGGAATCGAAAATCTGCGCGGTGAATCGGACTTCACTTCGCCCACAGATGAAAATCACGGCTGGGAGTTTGTTTCCATTGATGACGCTCAGAATGTCTGGGTGCAAAATACCTTATCCAAGTACTTTGGAGATTCCTCGGTTGTTGCTAATCCAGGTTCGAAATGGGTGACGGTGGACAATGCGATCAACGAGAGTCCTGTGAGCGTGATTACCGGTAGCAGACGCTACACGTTCGATCTAAGTGGCGAACTGGGGTTGGTTACCAACTCGGTGGCCAACCAAGGCCGCCACGATTTTGTCAATAACAGCACTCAGCCGGGAGGACCAAACGTCTTCCACCATTCTGTGGCCCATACGGCGCTCGATGAGTCAGGCCCTCATCAACGCTGGGCCACGGGCACATTGTTCGACAACATTACTATCGAAGGTGATCAAATCAATGCCCGCAACCGGGGTAATTTCGGCACGGGCCATGGTTGGGCTGGGGCGAACATGGTGATTTGGAACTCCACGGCTGACAGCTTTATCGTCCAAAATCCACCAACTTCGCAGAACTGGTTGGTGGGATCGACGGGCACAATCATTGAGGACACCACCTTTGGACCTCAGCCTCCAGGGTATTATGACCTATCCGGTCCGAGTGCCTCACCGGTCACCGCCGGGGGAAAGACCAGTCTCTACGAAGCCCAGAGGGACGACTCGCAAAACATTCGGGAATATCACGCCCAAGGAACCGGAAACTGGTCCGACGGAAACTCGTGGGACGAGCACATCGCACCCGAAGACGCCTACCAGGTTTCTCTGCGAGACTACTTGATTGGCGACATCGACGACTATGTCTTCGATGGCAGCAGCAGTGTCGACAATGCGTTCATCGACCCCGCCTGGCAAACGGCCATCACCAATTCGTCGGCGCTGCCGATTACGGGTTTTGACAATCTGGCAGGAAATCAGAACGTTGCCTTTACGATTCAGCACACGCTCGATGCAGGGGAAAAGGTCGTGCATGGCTACGTCGCCCTGGGGCTCAAACAGAGTGCGGGGGGATTGGTGAATACCGATTTTATTCGCCTCTTTGATACCGATCCCTCGCACAAGTTCAACTTTTCTGACTTGGGTTGGGACGTTCAGATAAACCCAAGCAGCACCTTCGTCGGGGTGCTCGACTTGGGATCGTATCTGGATCGGCTCCAAAGTGGTGCCGTGAATGTACAGATCAATGATGATACGGGAGTGGATTGGGCAATTTATACGATCACAGCAGCAACCCCCCTCAACGATCCCGCAAGCACGACGGTGTTCATCGATAGTGGCGCGTCGATCCAAATCGAGGCAGCCGTGGGCCCGATCGGTCAACTCCTGTTGGGTGGGACAGGCCCGGGAACTCTCGCGATGGCCAGTACGGGGTCTGTGAGCGTTGCACACAACTTCACCCAAACCACAATGGGAACCTTAGTAGTGGGACTTACTAACGGGAGTTTCGGCTCGCTGAGCGTGCTGGGATCAGCAACAGTGGCTGGAAACTTAGACGTCAATCTGGAAGGGCTTTTCACACCCGCTGCGGGCGACATGTATGAAATCATCTCCGCCGTTTCGGTAAATGGTGAATTCCAGGATACTAACCTCCCAGGTTTGTCTTCCGGATTGGCTTGGCATCTCGCCTACAACCCGACCGACATCTCACTCGCGGTGATCCACTCTGCGGACTTCAACGCAGATGGCACCGTCGACAGCCTGGATCTTGCCGATTGGCAAACCGGCTATGGCATGCAGTCTGCCGCCCAGGTTGACGGTGACGCCGATGGCGACGGCGACGTTGACGGTGCTGATTTCTTGATGTGGCAGAGGCAGTTTGGCAGGACTTCACTCCCCTTGCCTCTTTCGACAAACGTTCCCGAACCCCATGCTTACCAACTTCTTGCCTCTCTGGTGTTGGTAGGTGCTTGCGCTTGTCGTCCAAGCCATTGTTGATCTCTGAGCAACGCCTCAATAGGAGTTACGCGATACCGATGTTAATCCCACAATTCAAGCGTTCCTCTGCTGTGATTTCCGCCACCTTGATTCTATTGCAGTTTTCTGTTTCTTCTTGGGCCTTGGATATCAAGCAGCAGCAATTCACCATGGCAACCCCTTCTCCAGGTGAAGTGTTTGTCGAACCCTTACTCCCCGAAGAAATTCCTGGAGTCGATGCGACCCATCTTGCCATTGCCGGACCGGCAACTTATTCCGAGTTAGCAGGGGGCGATCATGCCTTGGTTATGTTATTTGTGGACGGCAAGGGAAATCTGCAGTTCATGGGCGAGGATCACGAAATAGTTCCTGAAACCATCGCTGTGCCAATCAGTCCTGAGAAGCTCACGCTCCGTGTCGCTAAGGGAGATTCCTTGCATGTTTTGGTTATTCGCAAAAGTTATTCGCAGCAAGATATTGAGGACCTGAACTCTTTTGCTGCCCGTCGCTCCGGGGGCATCTACCTAAAGAAGTTCAGCGATTGTCCGTCTTATAAGGAAGCGATTAAAAGTCCCAAAACCACCAGTCGCACGGTGCTCCCCAATGAGCATATCCCTCGAGTCGCCATGGGGACCGTAGAAACGATGGGGCCGGACGAAGTAGGAGCGCATCGCCACCCCATGCTCGATCAACTATTTCTCGGTCTGTCAAAAAACGACGTCACTGTCATAGCGGACAATACCGAGGCAAGCTTCCCTGAGTTTTCGTTGCTCCACATTCCGCTGGGTTCCTTGCATGGTGTTCGCGCAGAACCGGGCAAACGAATGGTCTACATGTGGATGGACTTCTTCCAGACAAAGGAAGGGGAAGAGTGGCTTAAAACTCACAAGCCCGACACCAAGTAACGGAGCCACTCACGACGGGCTATCCGCTTCAGCAGGCAGTTCCCCCCCACAAACAAGGTTTAATCTCGTGTACTGGAATGAAAAGAATTATGTCCTTCTTCTTAAATCCCTTCTTGGGGTTTTGGGGATACTGCTAAGTGAAGTCCCCCCAATCGCCGCCAAAGACCTACCTGTCAATGACGTGGCCGCGCTGGAAGCTACCCTGAAAACTGTCCAGCCAGGTGACAATATCATTCTGCGGGACGGTGAATGGCGAGACGCCAAGCTACTCTTCCGAGGCCAAGGCACGAAAGCTGCGCCCATCACCTTGAAAGCAGCCGTACCTGGCAAGACAGTCATCACCGGGAAGAGCACGCTACGCATTCATGGCGAATATCTCGTCGTCGAAGGTCTTCTCTTTCAAGACCCCGACCCGACGGTAAGCGACCTGATCAATTTCCGGATGGACTCGGACGAACTCGCGCACAACTGCCGCATGACCGATTGCGCTGTGATTAGCACGCAGCAGGGCAATAGTTCTCAAGAGAGTCGCTGGCTCAGCCTCTACGGCTCGGATCATCGGATCGATCACTGCACATTTGAGGGAAAATCTGGCAAGGGGACGACCTTTGTCGTCTGGTTAGGCAACGGCAGTGAGGGCCGACACCGAATCGATCACAACTACTTCGGTCCGCGCGAAAAACTCGGCAAGAATGGCGGAGAAACCATCCGCGTTGGAGACAGTAACTCTTCCATGCTCAATGGAGCATGCTTAGTTGAGAAGAACCTCTTTGAAAAATGCAACGGCGAAACTGAGTGCATTTCTAACAAGTCCTGCGGCAACATCTACCGTGAAAACACGTTTCTCGAAGTCAGCGGGACGATTACGCTCCGCCACGGAAACGACTGCCTCGTCGAGCGCAACGTCTTTCTCGGAAACAAAGCCCGCGGTACGGGTGGCATTCGTATCATCGGCGAGGATCATATTGTGCGTGGCAACTATCTCGAGAAACTCACCGGCGACGACGCGCGCTCGGCGCTGACCTTCATGATGGGAATCCCCAACTCGCCCTCCCACCGCTATTTCCAGGTCCAGCGTGCCATCGTGGAGAACAACGTGCTGGTAGATTGTGAGCATTCCCTGCTCATAGGACTAAGTGATGACAAAAACGCGAGTCTAGCCCCCGTCGAAACAGTTATCAAAGGCAATTGTATTGACTGCCCCAAGTACCCTGTCATCGAGGCGCGCTGTTCACTCGACGGAATCACCTGGCTGGACAACCATTTTGCGGGCAAAGAACTTGGAATTCCCGCGGTGAACGGCATCGAGACAACCGAAACAACTTGGACACCTTTGAAACCGATCTCTCGGGCCGAGGTGGGACCGCAACTGGCTATCACAGACGCCGCTACCGTGCGTGAACTGCTCGACGTCCCTTACGTCACCAACGGTCACGAACGGCAAAAGCTCGATCTCTATCTTCCACAGGTTTCCGAGACAAAACCTCGGCCAGTGTTGGTCCGGATTCACGGAGGAGCTTGGCGTCATGGCGACAAAAGCGCTCAGCGAGGTGTCTCCGGATATGTCAAGCAAGGCTACATTGGCGTGGCTATCAACTATCGCTTCAGTCAACAAGCGGTCTTTCCTGCCCAGATTGAAGATTGCAAAGCTGCCATTCGCTGGCTGCGGGCTCATGCCGAGGAGTATGGCATCGATCCCCAGCGAATCGGAGTCGTCGGCTCCTCAGCGGGTGGACATTTGGCGGCACTATTGGGTACTACAGGAGACAGCCAACAGTTTGAGGTGGGAGAAAATCTCGAATTCTCCAGCGCTGTCTGCGCCGTAGTAGACAACTACGGGCCGACCAACCTGATCGAGGCTGCTCAAACTCCAGGATTTGAGAGGAAAATGTCAGCAGTTACGCAACTTTTGGGGGGAACAATTGCTGAAAAATCAAAGTTGGCGTCGCTGGCGAATCCTATCACCTACATCACGCCGGCTGATCCTCCCTTTCTGATCATTCATGGCGACGCTGATCCAATTGTGCCACTCAATCAAAGCGAGTTACTGCATGCTGCATTGCAGAAAGCTGGAGTTTCATCAAGTTTTCACGTAGTAAAGGGTGGTTCGCATGGCGGGGGTGCTTTTAAAACACCCTACTACAAGACTCTGCAGAAAGTATTTCTCGAGACTAACATCAAAGCCGCGACAACATCACCGTAGTCTGCTGCTGGTTTGTTCAAGGAAAAAATCGAACGTTGATTTGACACAACATAAAGCTGAGAATTCAGTAACCGTGCCGCAACACGATTCTTGAGTAGTCATTCCGCTCTGGAGCCAACAGATTATTCCAGAATGTCATCGATCCAGCCCTCATCCGCCAGACTCCGCGCGTCCGGTCTTCCGACTTTTTCCCTAGCTCCCAGATCCCAGATCCCAGCCCCTATTGATGCCTAGCCCCTCCCCTCAACATCACTCACAATCTTGGGTGGCTGCCGGATTGTCCAGGTCTCTGACCGCTTTCACGGGCGTATTGAATAGGTACAATTGGTTGTGAGACTCGCATCTGGAAAATAGTCATGACTCGTCCGACCGGTATTGATAGGCGTACATTCCTGGAGACAGGAGCGGCAGTGGGAACTCTATTGGGACTGGCCGATACCGCCAAGGCTGCCGAACCGTCGACAGTGCGTGTCGGGGTGATCGGTTGTGGCAATGTCTCCCACTCCTACCTTCCGCACCTTTCAAAAGACCCACGCGTTACACTCGTCAGTGCATGCGACATCATTCCCGAACGCGCAGCATCTCAGGCGAACAAGTTCAACATTCGCCATCACTATCCCACCATCGAAAAGATGCTTGCTGGCGTTCCGTTCGAACTCCTTGTGAACCTGACGGATATGCAGCAACATGAGCGGCTCAACAAGCTGGCACTCAAGGCCGGCAGAAATATCTGGAGCGAGAAGCCGTTGGCCAACTCGCTTGCCGGCGGTCAGGAGCTATTGGAGATCGCGAATAACAAGGGGCTGCGCATCTGGGGGGCACCGGCAATGGTCGTCAGTCCGCAGTTCGCCTTCATGGCAAAGACCCTCGCCGAGGGGAAGCTCGGTCGAATCTCGGCGGCTCATGCATCCTACGGCCATCGCGGCCCCGATTGGTCGTCGTTCTTTTTTGAAAAGGGTGGCGGTAGCTTACCGGACCTTGGCGTTTACAACCTGACCACCCTCACCGGACTTCTCGGACCGGCCCAGTCGGTGGTCGCGATGACCAGCATCATCACGCCGACGCGACAGATTCAAGACAAAGGCGAGATTCAAGTCACGGCCGAGGATAATGCGATGGTGCTCTTAGCACACGGCGGCGGCCTGATTTCGCACGTCCAATCGGGCTTCAACTATTTCAGTCCGCGCGGGCACTTCCAGAATGAGGAGCAGCGTCATACCGTGACAATTGTTGGCACCGGCGGGTTTATGGGTCTTGTGGGATACGACTGGGATCTCCGTGGCAATTCCTCAAAACACCTCAAGCAGACCATGGTCCCTCAACGGAAGCGACCGACTCACAGAGGGGTCAGGCTAGCAGAGACCCGCGCATCCATTTCGCCGCCATGCAGTTACGTCGTTGCTGGGTCTGTTTACCCAGCCATATGAATCCGTCTCAGTTCATCGGCGATGATCTTGATGCCCTCGGCGACGGTAGCCTCCGCTTGGGAAAAGGTCAGCCGAATGCATTGCCGGCGGTGAGGCCAATCTTCGCCCGATTCTAGACCGAAGAAGAAATATTCTCCCGGCACGATCAGTACGCCCCGTTTCTTCAATCGCTCGTAAAGCTCGCGGGTTGTGATCGGCAAAGCCGGGAATCAGAGCCACAGGAAAAACGCCCCTTCACTGCGATGAACGAGATAGGGAAAGTCGTTGCCGAAGTGCTCGGCCACGAGTGCTTGGGCGACCTGCGATTTGGTTTGATAGAACGGCCGAATGACTTCGCGGGCAAGTCGCAGGAGTTTGCCACTTGCTAAAAGAGGCTCGACCATCGTTTGACCTATATTCGTATTCGCTAGACCGACGATGCAAGTCATTGAGCGAATGCGGCTGACAATCTCCTCGCTGGCCAGTACTATGCCGGTCCGCGTACCAGGAAGGCCGAGCTTGGAGAGACTAAACGTCATCACCATGCCGGGATTCCACATCGGCACAATAGGCTCGTAGACGGCGCCGGGAAACGGCTCGCCGTAGGCGTTATCCACAAGGAGCGGGATCTCTCGTTCGGCCGCAAGCAGAGCGAGATGATTGACCTCGTCGTCGGTGAGTACATTGCCAGTCGGATTGGTGGGGCGGCTGACACAGATGGCGCCGATGTCGTTTCCCACTTCGAGCGAATCAAAATCGATATGGTATTTAAAGGTGTGCTCGTCAAGTTGATCGATCCGTGGGCGCTGACTCGCAAAAATCTCTGGGCCTAAACCCTGGTCTGCGTAGCCGATGTACTCGGGCACGATCGGCAGCAAAATTCGCCGCTGGTTTCCTGCGGGCATTTCACCTGCAAACAGTGTGAACAGAAAAAAGAATGCCGTCTGTCCGCCATTGGTCACGGCGATATTATCGCGACTGACGTCCCACCCGTAGGCCTGGCGGAGGCAAGTTGCAACCGACTCGCGGAATAGCGGATTTCCCGCCGGGCCGTCGTAGTTGGAAAGCATGCGATCACAGAGCGGCTCGTCGGCTACAATCTCCGTAAGCCTCTGTCGCCAGAGAGCTTGCAACAGCGGAATATGGGCCGGATTTCCTCCACCAAGCATGAGCATCGGAGCCGCCCCCCCTCCGGCCAGGGCTGCACCAAGGTCGTCCATCAATTCAACAATGCCACTCGGCTCCGTAAGCGCCTGACCAATTCTACTGAGCTGGAGTTTCATACGGGAGAACGGTCAATCACAGATTGAAGCAGGGGAATCCGATGTGGAATGTCCGTCCACGATTGTAGCGTGGTCGAGGGGGAATTGACCACTGGTTTTTCACTCCAGGTTATGCAGCTTCTGATAAGCCTGCAACGAAATCTAACAAGGTTTCGGGCGCGCGTTCAGAACTTGCTCCAGCTTGCTCGCATTGACAGGCTTGACCAGGTGCTGGTCAAAACCCGCTTCCATCACTGCCACATAGTCTTTTTCTTGCCCATAGCCAGTCAGGGCGATCAGGTAAGGCCGATGATCAATCGATAGAGAGCGCACCTGGCGGGCAATTTCCAAGCCACTAAGTTCCGGGAGCCCCAAATCAACGATCGCTATATCTGGCTTCGCGGAAAGGATCGTTTCGAGGCCCAGCTTCCCATCCGGAGCAGTTGCCACCTGGTAGCCATCCAATTCCAGCATCGTTTTCAGCATATCGCGAGCATCGGGGTTGTCCTCGACAATCACAATTTGTGATCCGACTGTAGTCGAGACGTAAGCTTCGGTTGCTTCCTCTGCTTCTGGTAGACTGTCGCTCAGGGGAAGGCTGATCGAAAAGGTGCTGCCTTGGCCTTGCCCGGCACTCTGAACTGTGACTCGCCCGTCGTGCAATTCCATCAAGTGCTTGACCAAGGTCAGCCCCACCCCCATCCCGCCGTCGGAGGCTTCGGAAGAGCTATCGTATTGCACGAAGAGGTCGAAGATTCTGTCCAACATCTCGTGTTGAATTCCGATTCCGTTATCACGGATACTCACGATTGCTGAGTCGTGACTGCGATCAAGTTGTAGCTCAATTTTCCCTCCCGCAGGAGTGTACTTCGCAGCATTGATCAAAAGGTTTTCGAGTACCTGCAGCAAGCGCGCCGGGTCTCCTTGAACACACAAGGATTCCTCCGGGATTTTTGCAATCAATTGGTGTTCGCGGGATTCGATAACTGGGCGGACTGACATCAAGGCTTCGTTAACCAGCGAGGTCAAATCCACAATCTCGCAGCGCAGTTCAATCTTGCCCTGTGTGACTCGTGAGACATCCAAGAGGTCGTCTAGCAATCGAGCCATTTGGCGAGACTGGCGTTGAATCACATACCGAGGCTCTTGGGCCAAGTTTGCGGGTAAAACACGATCCAAGACCCCTGTAGCATTGAGCAAAGCCCCCAGGGGATTGCGCAATTCATGCGAGAGCATGGCAAGAAACTGCTCGCGCCGACGAGCATATTCCAGTGCCTCTGCCTCAGCAAGCTTGCGCTTTTCAATACTTTCGCGAAGTCTTTGATTCGTCGCCTCCAGTTGAGCCGCATATTCCATTTGTCGCTGGGCATCTTGCTTACGCTGTGTGATGTCCTTGGCAATCCAAGCAACGGCAACAGTCGAAGAACTTGTATCCGAGAGACGAGACAAGGTCAGGCTGATAGGAAGCCTCCTCCCCGATTTGCATAGCAACACTGTCTCGCAATCTCGCACATGCTCGGCCCGCCGACATCGCGCCCGGAGTTTGGCGATGTACTTTCGAGCCTCTTTGGGCACCAATTTTGAAGTCTTTCGGCCGAGCAATTCCTGGCGGGTCCAGCCTAAGACACGTTCTGCACTCGTGTTGACGTCGATAATGCGTCCCGCCATATCTTCGATGATTTTGCTATCCGCGCCATCTTGAAAAACCTTCGACATTAAGCGGAGTTGATTCTCCGTGGATTTCATCTTGGTAATGTCGATGAGCGTCACCACCACCCCTTCGACACCCGTTTCGGAATTGTAAGGCAATAGCCTCAGCAGGAAAAACTTACCATGGCGATCCCTCACTTCGTGTTCGATCGGTTTCTCGGTTGTGAGCACTTCGCCGATTTCTTCCAAGAGATTCTCCATCAGCAAGTTGTGGGAAAAACCCTGTACCCTTCGTCCAATATCTTGGGGAAGAATTTGGAATGTCTCCAAGACTCTCGGCGTGAATTTCCGAATGCAAAGATCACGGTCCAAAAACAGTGTGCCCACATCGGTGCTGCGGAACAGGTTATTCATATCATCGGTCATCACCGTCAGTTCCCGGATTTTGCGCTGGTGCTCCGCGTTGACGGTGTAAAGCTCCTCGTTGACTGAATGGAGTTCTTCATTGGTACTTTGTAATTCTTCATTCGAAGCTACCAACTCTTCATTCGTGGCTTGGAGTTCTTCGTTAGTCGTCTCCATCTCTTCGATCGTGGCTTGGAGATTCTCGCGCATGTAACGCAAGTCCGTTTCCAAGGTCTGAATCCGTTCGTGAGAGGCCTCGGCCGCCCCGTACAAGGTTACTGCCTCGACATCATCGACCTTGACCATAGGACGCTGTTGCTTGTCAAAAGACACGAGGAACATTTTCACCCCAGAGTGATGATCTGTCACCGGCGTCACGGTCACGACCACCTCTTCATCCCCTGCGGTGGTACTCTTCGGGAGAGTGGAATAGGTTACGGGCTTGTCGGACTTGGTCGCGCGCTGAAGTGCGGCCGACACAGAGACCCGCAAATCTTTGTCAAGCATATCCAAGACATCATGTGACTGTCGGCCATCCGGTGTCTTGAGAAACTGACCTGCCCCAGCAAAACTATGGATCAGTTCGTGCTTTTCGCTGATGAGCAGACTGGGGGGGACATGCTTATTGAGCAGCACGTCATAAGCGCTCAATAGGTTGACGTCGATAGCCCCATGTGAATTTATGTCATGCGTCATCCCTGCAGAAGATCGGGGAATGGCGTACCCAGTGGACAGTGGTAACCGCATGTCGGCAGGCAACCGGACATCTCGCCGCTTGCGATAGATGCGCCACAATCCATCAACGACTGCAAACTCATCTGAAAGGTCACCGGTGCTTTCACTCGAACCGAGCATCAAGTAGGCCCCGCTTTTGAGCCCGAAGTGAAATAATGAGAGGGCCTTCTTTTGCGCCAAGGGCTGCAAGTAAATCAGCAGATTTCGACAGGTAATCAGGTCCAGTCGTGTGAACGGTGCGTCCTTAATGATGTTGTGCGGCGCGAACACGATCATCTTGCGCAAATCACTAGAAATCTGCCAGCCCGCTCCCTGCTGCTGGAAGTAGCGAGTCAACCGGCTCGGACTGACTTCCGAGAGACTCGCTTCCGGGTAGATCCCGCTACTTGCAAAATCGAGTGACGTGCGATGGACGTCCGTCGCAAAGATTTTCACGACCTGGGAACGCTGCAAGGCTTCCAGCCGTTCATGAATGAGCATCGCAATGGAATAAGGCTCTTCACCTGTGGCACAACCCGCGATCCAGACCCGCAGTTCGTCTCCTTCAGAAACCTTACTCAGAATGTCAGGGATCACCTCATTTTCAAGGCGTTCAAACGCATCACGATCGCGAAAGAATTTCGTGACGCCGATCAATAGATCGTGATACAGTGAATTCAACTCCTCTTTATCACTTTGAAGTCGGGAGACGTATTCTTCCAGATCGAAGTCTTGATTGAGTTGCAGTCGCCGCTCAACACGACGCGAAACGGTACTCGGCTTGTAGTGAGAGAAATCGATCCCATAATCCTCGCGAAGCAGACGGAAGATAATCTGCATCGCGTCTTCGGGAATCGGAGCGAGGAGTGGTTCTGACAGAGCCGAGGGATGCTTCGAATGCCGTAGCAAGGCGGACGCCATACTATGTGGAGGCAGCACCAAATCGACTGCTCCCGAATCGAGAGCTGCCCGTGGCATACCGTCGAACTTGGCAGTATCGGCGTCTTGGGCGATGACCAGTCCCCCTTCCTCGCTCACCTCGCGAATCCCCCTCGACCCGTCGCTGCCGGTGCCCGACAGGACAATCGCAACCGCTTTCTCCCCCACGTCTTGAGCCAATGACCGGAAAAACGTGTCGATGGGCAACGAAAGCCCTTCAGATGGGTCTTTGTCGGTGAGAAGCAGACGCCCACCGGAAATAATCATCTCCTTTTTGGGAGGGATCAAGTAGATCGAGTTTGGCTCGACCATCATACCATCTTCCACCCGATGGATGGTTATCTGGGTATGTCGGGAGAGCAACTCATCCATGAGACTCTTAAAATCAGGAGAAAGATGTTGGATGACCACAAACGCTAGGCCGGTGTCGGCGGGCATGTTATCGAAGAACTCTTCCAAGGCTTCAAGTCCCCCGGCTGAAGCACCCACGCCTACGACATAAAAAGGACCTGCGACCTCCGAACGCGGCTCCGATGCAAGAGAAAGTTGAACCGCTTCGTTACCACCAGTGTGAATTGCCATGTCGACCTCGAAAACTTCATGTATTCTTGGCAGAAAAACGCAACAATCATCTTAAGCTAGAAATAGGTAGCTATGAATCCTCGGCGGCTCTTACCCAGGAACATGAGACTGCTCAGTTATGCTGAAAGCGCGACGCCCAAGATTTTCCCAAGCATTACCATTTATCCGCAAAACGTCAATTCACTGCTGTTCCAAACAGCCCGAATTGGAATCCGTTCTGCCCAAACAAGGCACCTGGAATTCAATTTTTCCAGCAAAGATTTAGCACGCCGTGGACCTGTAATGAGTGCCTATAAATTGCCCCAAAATCACGGCCGCTCGCAAGACACTTAAGAGACCCTCTCGATGAGCAACCTGGTCACACCATTCGAAGCAATTCGATTTACAAGATGCAATCAACCAAAACCTTGCCAAGGACACCCTGTTCGACCGCCTGATGAGCTGCCACGGTTTCGCGCAAGGAGAAACGTTCACCGAAGTGGTGGGTAAGTTCGCCGTCGGCCAGCCAGCCGGAAATATCGATGACGGCTTGCTGCAGCAATTTTGGCGGTGATTGAAACACCAACACATGCCTAATAATGATGCTGCGGTACATCAATTCATAGAACGGCAGGGTAGGTTCCGGTACAGATTGAGAAGCATAAGTGGCGATGATCCCCCCCGGGCGAATCGCGCGGAGATTGGTCTGAAGATTACCACCGAATTCCACCTCGACGACGCGGTCGGCACCTACGCCGTCACTAATTTCCAGTACTCGGTCGGCAACGTCGCTGGAACGATAATTGATTACGTGATCCGCACCTGCAGTTTTGGCGAGTTCAGCCTTTTCATCGGTGCTGACTGTTGTAATGACCTGGGAACCGCCGAGTCTAGCAAATTGAACAGCGTAACGCCCGACGGCACCCGCTCCACCCGTGACGAGGACCGTCTTCCCCGCTACTTCGCCATCGGAGAAAACGCTGCTATAGGCCGTGAGCGCAGGGATACCGAGGCATGCACCTTCGGCGAAATCGCAATGCTCGGGAAGCGGCACTGCTTGAGCTACCGGCAGCGTGACGAACTCGGCAGCCGTGCCGAAATCTCGCTGCCATTGGGCGGCGTAAAGCCACACTCGCTCACCAACGAGACCAGGGTCGACGTCCGCGCCAACTGCATCGATCACGCCTGCACCGTCAAAGTGGGGTACGACGCGGGGGGCTGTCATGGTTCCGCGCCCACCCAGGCGGCGTTTCACGTCAATGGGATTCACCCCCGAGACATGAACAGCGACCCGTACCTCGCCTGGTCCTGGTTGAGGGTCCGGCAGTTCTCCGAATTGCAGTACTTCCGTAGCGGGGCCCTGTTGTTCGTACCATATGGCTTGCATGTCATGAGGCTCCCAGGTTGAATGGACTCTCGGCCACTAAATCTCAGATTGATGGGCGACGGATGATTCTGCAACACGATCCCGCCACTGCCAGAAATACCATATCGCCGTGCCCATCAATAGCCCCACCAGAAATCCCTGCTTTATTCCAAAGGCTATTGCACCGACTATCAGAACAATCGTGAACTGTGTCCTGTCGTCAGCCATGTCTCGCACCAGTACCATTAGCATTACGGCCTCGAAGAGCAAAATAACTCCCAGTACTGGACGAGGGTAAGCCGCGACTAGAACATCGACCGTGTCTCCCAGCAGGAGGCCGAGTGCCAAGTACATCGTCCCATAGATAATTACAGAGCCGCCAGTTCTCGCACCAAACGCATAGTGACCCGCCAATCCGCCACACCCATGGCAAACGGGAATCCCTCCCAACAGTGACGCGAAGAAGTTCGCTGCTGCGTAGGTCATGCCAATCTTCCGTACTCCGATTGCCCGCTGTGGAAACAGATCGTGTAGCGTTTGCTCTGTCGCTATGACCGAATTCGAAAGCGACAAAGGAAGCTGCGGCAAGGCCAAAATCATCAACCCAGTCCAAATCGAATCCCACGCGGGAATGTTAAAGATGGGGAAACTGATCGACGAGGCTAATCGGACTGTCGACCAGTCCACTGTCGCCACGCTTGCATAGAGTAAGCCCAGTAAAATGACCAAGAGCGCGGCTGGGACGCGACGGTTTCCCCAGAGTATAACGACTGTGACAAAACAAACTGCTGCCAGCAAATAACCCTTCGCGCCAAACAGCGGCACATAATCCTTGAGCGCAAGCGATGCCAATTTCAGACCTAGGCCAAATTGAATACCGCGGACGACGCAGCGGGGGATGGCACGGGCAAGCCAGGACAAGGCACCGGTGAGACTCAAACCGAGCATGATGACAGCAATCGACAGACCTGCACCAAAAAGTACGTCGCCAGTGATCTTCTGTGTGATGACAAGCACCGCCATCGCCTTGAGCGGCTGCATAGGCATGGGTACGCCGTAGAGAATCCCGGTGAGGATTTGCAGCGTACCGAATACGATAAACACGGTTGCACCATTAAGCCCGGCAGCCGGAATCATCGCGACGATCAGCGGTAGATCGGTTCCAATATCCCCGAAACTGCCCGCCAACTCGTTGCGATCGAAGCGAATTCTTGCAGAGAGTGGCTGGGCTGGTGTGAAATCGGCTTCGCTCATGTCACTCTTAAAGCAACCTCTTGAATTCTGCTACACTCATGCCTGCATCCTTAATAATTCCACCCATTGTGAATGCATTGATGGGGTTGTGTCGAGGAACCGTGATGATACGATTTTCCTTGGTCATAACGACATGTTTACCCTGGCGAGCAACTTCATAACCAAGTTTTTCAAGAGCACGAATTGCTTGAAGATGGTTGACTCCGGCAAGTTTGGGCATCGTCAGACCGCTATCTCGACTTCTCGGAACTCGTAATCTGACAATTGCTCATTCGCAACTGCCAAGTATTCCTGAATGGCAATTGTGATATTGGAGATCGCTTCTGCCTCCGATTCCCCCTGCGACCAACAACCCGGTAGACCAGGAACACAGACGCTGTAACCTTCTTCTGACTTCTGTAGAGCGATTTTGTATTTCATGAGTATCTCCTACTTTCAAGTATACCCACTCTGCAGAGAGTAGGTAAAGGTTTATTGACGCAGAGATACCACCAATCATGTTGGAAAGCTAAACTAAGTAGTCATGAATCAGGAATTCACGAAAATCAGCGGCGGCATGCTTCACGATCCCGCCAATGGGATCGACGGGGAGGTGCGCGATCTTTGGATCTCGGAGGGCAGGATCGTTGCCCCGCCGAGCGATTCGCATATTCGACCCTCGCGGACCATCGATGCCAGAGGACTGGTCGTCATGCCTTGCGGGATCGATATGCACTGCCATATTGCTGGGCCAAAGGTGAACGCTGCCCGCAAGCTAAGGCCCGATGATCGCCGCGACGCGGAACCCGTTCGACGCACGGCGACTACGCGTAGCGGTACCCTGGGAAGCGTACCCAGCACGTTTGCCACAGGATACAAGTACGCGGCCCTGGGTTACACGACGGCTTTCGACGCCGCGGTGCCGCCGCTGTTGGCGGCGCATGCTCATGCGGAGTTTGCCGACACGCCATGCCTCGACAAGGGCTGTTATTTGCTCATGGGTAACAATCACTATGTGATGCAATCTATCCGCAACAAGGAATCTGCGAAATTACGGGCATTCATCGGCTGGCTCCTCTCGACAGGCAAAGGATACGCACCCAAATTGGTGAACCCCGGCGGCGTCGAAGCTTGGAAACTCCGCGACGGCTCGCGCAATACGGGACTTGATGACGCCATACCGCATTTTGATGTGACGCCGCGGAAGATCATCAGCGAGGTCGCCCAAGCCGCGGCAGACCTGAAATTGCCCCACCCGGTGCATATTCACTGCAATCAACTCGGCATGCCTGGTAACTGGCGAACTACACTCGAAACCATGCAGGCCCTCGAAGATCGTTGTGGACATCTGACTCATATCCAGTTCCATAGCTACGGCGGGGGTGATGCCGATGAAGGAACATTTTCCAGCAAGGTCTCGCAACTGGCCGAGTATGTCAACGCTCATCCGCAACTTACCGTCGACGTCGGGCAGGTACTCTTTGGCGAAACCACGAGCATGACCGGTGACGGACCGTTGGGACATTTTCTGGCGAACCTCTACGGCAGAAAGTGGATAAGCTGCGACGTGGAGTTGGAAGCTGGTTGCGGCATCTCGCCGATTGAGTACAAAAACAAGTCTTTGGTCCATGCCCTCCAGTGGGCCATCGGTTTGGAATGGTATCTGATGGTCAATGATCCCTGGCAGGTGGTGATGAGCACCGACCACCCTAATGGCGGCTCATTTCTCGCTTATCCGCAGATCATTCGCCTTTTGATGGACCGCACCTATCGCTGCGACGTGCTGAGGAGTTGCCATCCGAATGTCGCCCAGCGATCTTCTCTCGCCGATTTGGACCGTGAGTACACGCTCAACGAAATCGCGATTATCACCCGCGCAGGTCCTGCAAGAATCCTGGGACTCACCGACAAGGGTCACTTGGGCCCGGGGGCCGTAGCCGACATCACGATCTACACGCCTGACGACAATAAAGAGACAATGTTCGAGTTGCCCCGTCTGGTTATCAAAGCTGGCGAGGTAGTGGTCGAACAAGGGGAAATCCGGAGTACACCGCAGGGCAACATCCTCCATGTGGACGCCGACTACGACCACGAAGTCGAGCCAGATATCCAGGCGTGGTTCGAGGAACACTACTCGGTGAGCTTTCAGAACTATGGAGTTGGGTGAATTCAACCCGCCAAATCACGTAGCACGTTCAGGCCGCGCTCGAGTGTCTCCATTGATGCGGCATACGAAATCCGAAAATGTGTGTCGCGTTGGCTGAAAATATTGCCGGGAATGATCAGCAATTCTCGCTCGATTGCCCGCATGACAAATTCGGCGCCAGTACCCTGCCCTCTGGGTGCCTTCGGAAATACATAAAACGCCCCTCCGGTGGGTGCGACTTCGTACCCCGCTTCGCGCAGGCCATCAACGATAAAATCACGGCGCTCGCGATACTCGGCTACCTGGTGGCTCATGTCGGTTTCTAGTGCTGCCAGTCCCGCCCACTGGAGTGGATGCGGCGCACAAACGAAGGTATATTGCTGCAACATCGTGAGTTTGTCGATGATAGCCGCCGGGCCATGAATCCAACCGAGCCGCCAACCTGTCACACCGTAGGTTTTGCTGAACCCATCGACCACCAAAGTTTGATCGTTCCAACTGGCAGGGCTGGGGGGCACTCTCTCGTAGCTGAATGTGCGGTAGATTTCGTCGCTCAACAAGGCGATGTTGTGCTTGACTGCCAACTCAGCGACGGCCTGAACGCTTTCGTCGCTCGCAACCACACCGGTAGGATTCGCCGGGCTGTTGAGCAATATTAACTTCGTGCGTGGCGTAATGGCCGCGGCGACCTTTTCGGGATCAATCACAAAATCCGGATAGGTGTCAATCATCACGCACTTGCCGCCGACCATGCGGACCAAGGCGGGATACATCACGAAATACGGGTCCATGAAGATCACTTCGTCACCGGGATCGACCAACGCGAGCATCGACATGACCAAGGCGCCACTCGTTCCTGAGGTAACCAGCACTCGCCGATCGGCGTGACCATACTCCGCATCGACACGCGCCTGGAGAGCATCGCGCAAGGGAGGGATACCTTGGGTGAGGCTGTAGCCATTTTTGTCCGTTTGGATAGCATCGATTGCCGCGTTCTTCACGGCGTCGGACACCGGGAAATCGGGCTGACCGATCGAGAGGTTGATCGGATCGGCCATTTTTGCCGCCAGGTCGAACACCTTGCGGATGCCGGAGCTATCGAATTCGCTTGTACGTTGGGCTAACCAGGGATGGGACATGGGTGGATAGTGGGTGGTAGGTGGTTGGTCAGTAGCCGCGACGCAACGCGTCGCTGGGAAGCATCGACAACCGCTTAGCATACCATATCACGCCAAAGGCTCCTTCTGCGTCGGCGCAGGTTTTGCTGCACCCCACTGCACCAGGGCAACCATCGCCAGAGTGCCAGCCATCGCCACAATTTGCAGAGTCGTCAGGCGTTCGCTATCGTATTGGCCCCAGAGGATGGCGACAAGTGGGATCACATAGGTAACCATCCCTGCGAATAATGGTCCTTGGTGTTTTACCAATTGGATGAACAGCAGAATAGCCAGCCCTGTGCTGAATGCGGCCAGCATCACAATCGAAGTGATCGCCAATGGCCATCCATGAGGGTCCGTCGGACCTCCCAGGCCTGTATCTTTCAGGAAATCGGTGGCAAACTGCAGTGGCACCAACAGCCCTCCTCCCAAGGCGAGAAACAATACCGTGAGCGGCAATGCCGGCAGGTGGTCGAGCTTCCATTTGATGTAGGTATTCCCGGTGGCGTAAGTAACTGGCACGGTCAGTGCCAACGCCAACACCCACAGTGAGATGCCGCGCTGCGTGCCATCTTGCACGACTCCAGCCAGGCAAATCAGGCCACCAACCACGCCGATCATCTGCCGTGAGGTAGGCCAGATTCCCAGCATGGGGATCGACACCACGATCGTCACCAGCGGCACCAGCGTAACCATCAAGCCGAAATAGCCATGCTCGTTTGCCTGGGACATCACGTAAGGTAACACCGTAAACGGCCAGGCATTGGCGAGCGCACCCACGAAAAAGATATGCTTCCAATCACTGGGAGCAATGTGGACCTTGGGACGTTTCCACCACCAACACAGGCTCAATACCAGTGCCCCTCCCAGCAGGCGACCCATACCGATGGCCAGCGGACCAAGCGCCAACGCCGCACGATCCATGAGAATGAAACTCGTGCCCCAGGTCAGGCAGATAAACAGGAAACTGAGGTAGGGCATAGGAAGATTTAGCGGAGGAAGTGGGAAATGACCTATGTACTAAGTCTAATGTTTCTGGGAAAGGTGGCTGCCGCACCGGAAACTAATGCTCCAGGCTCGCCTTGCTACTGGTCACACGTGAAAAATAACTGACTTGTAGCAGATTGGGGAGGGACATTCACGTATAATCTCTCACAGCGAAGCAGAGTCGCAGAGAGATGTCGCATTTCTTCACCGGGTCTCTGCGACTCTGCGAGAATTAATCTTGATCGAGGAGCGAGTGGAAGACACACTCGTAGAATGGCCACTCCTGGCCGTTGTCTTTAAGACGGGCAAGAGTGCCCATTCTACTTTCAACAATCTATCTCTTGCCGACCATTTCAAGTGTCAATTCGCCAAGGTTGACTGGATCGTTTGCGGTATCGTCTGTAGACTCTGGCACGACAAACGGATAATTGAGATTCCCGACTACGTCGCCGTGCATGCCTACATGCTTAGGCGACGATTTGTATGCTTGCACATTGAGTTGGTAATCCCCTGGGGGAATATCTTCGAATTGAAACGCACCATCAGTTTCAACGCGACCATGATAGTATTTTGGCTTGAAACCGTTCATTGCTTCTGAGTATTTTTTTATGTTCTCTTGGTAAAGCTTTCCTGCCTCCGTGCTCTGCCACATTTCAAACCATTTTCTCGCGGCTTTCTGGTCCTTTTCTGGATTGAATAGGGCAGGAAATGGAATCTTCGGACGGTCGGGAGCATTCTTGGGGCGCGATTGCAGATTGAGCATTGTCAACGGCCAGTGAACATTCTTATCAGCCTCGGCTGGAATGACGAGCTTACCGGCTATTTGTAGTCCAGCGCGTCCAAGCTCCACTTGTGCTGTTTCCCCAGGCTGAAGTTGAATGGTGTCGCTAACAATCGTAGGGATCAAGCTCGTCATCCCACCGCCGACTTCGCTCACTGCGATGCGGGCCACATAGACCTCACTCGGTACAACCCGCTCAAACGAAAACTTGCCGTCTTGATCCGTTTTCGTCTGGTATTGATAGAAAATCTTTGGCATCATCTCAAAATGTCCTTCTGCGCGGTTGAGCGTAATGGACTCATTTGCCGCAGGCTCACCCTGCATCTGCAATGTGCCTTCGACACGTGCCCAGGACTGAAGGAATATGGTGTGCGATTGAGCCAATTCATGCTGCGTGACAAGGGCCGCACCAGGACCATGCAGCACCAGTAAACTGAATAACCCCTTTTGCGGCGTGATCGAGAATCGGCCCGTCGCATCAGTGGTAGTCCGCTCACATGTTGAATTCGAAATCACGCGACCGTCTTGGACGGTTGGACCGACTTCAGGTGTGCAAACGGCGACAGTCGCCTCACTGGCAGGCTCACCATTGGGCATCAAGACGCGAAAGCCGTTGTCAGCAGCCTTTTCGAGGGCGACATCCGCCTTGAAGGTTTGTTTGTCTGCGATGACTCGCTCAACGACAACTGGCCTGTAACCATCGGCTTCCACTTGTACTGCCAGGGCGTACATATCCGAGCCGAGATCATTGGAAGTAAATATTCTCCGAAAAACGCCGTCACGCCCTTTTGCTAGGGTGTCTTGCAGCCAATACGTCTTTCCAGAAGCTTCCCGCTTGTAACCAGCCTTAGTTTTGAATCGAAGAATCGGCTGTTTCGTCTCGGCATCGAGGACTCGACCGGAGATCTCCAGCGTATTTCTTTTGATCGTCTGAGTTGTCTGCATTGATTCACTTGACATGACGACAACATTCTCTTGGCCGGGAGAAAGCTCCACTTCACGTAGGTAATGATATCCCGGAAGAGATACTGCGAAACGTAATGTTCCCTGAGGAGCATTCTCCCATACCCATTCGCCCTTGGCGTCGGTTTTACCGTGGCTAGCAGGAAGGCTGCCATAAACCTCTTGTTCGTCCCAAATCCAGAAGGAAATATAGGCACCTTCCAGAGGTTTTTTGTCTGGCCCTACGACGCGCACGCCCAGGGGAGTCCCCTTATCAAGTTGGAAATCAATCGCCTCCATCGTGTCAGCAATATCATCAGATATCATGGACGGTGCAAAACCAGACTTAGTTACTATCAAATCCGCTCGTCCTTCTTCGCCGGAATAAAAACGGTAGCGCCCCTCATTATCGGTAGTAGTAGTTGGTGAGTCGCTGCTAAACCTATTCTGCTTAAAATACATCACTTTCGCACCTTTGAGAGGCGTTCCATCCGGTCTCGTCACCCGCCCTCCAAACACAATCCCCGGCCTCATCGTCGTCACGGTGCTGGGCTGTCCGCCTGCTTGGACTGCCAACGTCGCGACCGGTTCCGTGATTCGCAGTTCTACGAAATCTGGGTGTTTGAAGGTAAGCGTCACCTGTTGTAGGTCCGTGGGCAGGCTGGCAAAAGTCCACTCGCCCTCAGCGTTTGTCTTGACAGACTGGCCCCATCCCAATTGATTCATTCTCTCTGGGCGCTGAGTTATGTTGAACCAGGGACTAACCTGCGCGCCTTCAATCGGTTCACCCTTCTCGTCGCGGACGACCCCGCCAATCTTTCGGCCCGCATCGAGATACATCGTGTACTCGGCCGGAATTGGATCGATTGCGTCATGACTCATCCACTCTGCCAGGAACGGCACATAACCCGGTTCTGACACCGTCGCGGAAAACAAATAGGGGATCGGATCTGGCACTGCTATCTTGAGTAGACCCAATTCATCGCTCTGGAATTTGGTAAAATTATCTTGCCCCATGTACACTTGTCGGATTCGTACTTTCACATTCGCGTTTGACACCGGGACATCGTTTTCGTCCCTAATGTAAAGCACCATCGTTCGAGTGTTGTTGTCGGAAACAGGGAGCTCAACCAAAGCTTTTTCAGGCGTTGTTTCTGCGGATTCTGCCGTCGACGGTGGCTCCGCTTGCGACTCCAGCCGCATCGAACCGATGAGCAACGCCAATGCCGTTGCCGACGCCAAGAGTACACGAGCCGCTCGGCGGCTTAGCGCTACGTGTGATCGTGCTTTGTCGAGAATCGAGAGGATGCGCTTCTCCACATTGGTGCTATGGACGATGCCGACGGCGGTGGGGAAAGAGTGGTGGCGGTAGGTACGGGCTACTTCGAGCAACACATCAGCATAATCGGTTGGTTGTTGGTCGCAACAGAGAACCAAGTCGTCGCAGGCGAGTTCACGCAGTTTACGCATTTGAACCAGACCATACCAGCAGAGGGGATTGAACCAGTACATGGAGCATGCCAGGCCAGCCAAGGTCTGGGTGAGCACGTCGTGCCGCTTCACGTGAGCCAATTCGTGGAGCAATACCAGGCGGCGACGTGCCGGGTCCCAACTTTCGGCGTATCCCGGGAGAATGACGACGGAGCGAACGAGCCCAGCAGTCAAGGGCGATTGGGCCTCGGGTAACATGAGCAAGACTATTTTGCGCCCAAGTCCCAGAGAATTGGACGCCTCTGTGAGGACGTGTCGCCATTTTTGGTCGTCAATCTCCCTGCTGCGGCGAAGCAGACGAACAAGCAGCATTTGTTGCCATGCCGCGCGTACCACGCAGGCCAGTGTGCCGACAAGCCAGAGTACTCCGACAGCAACCGTCCAGGAGAACCGAGTACCAGGGGACTTGTTGGTTTGCGGTGGATAGCTCACGGTGGAGAGCGATTGTGTCGGCGGTGTCTGTAAATCTGCCTCAACATCTGGCATGGCTCGAGGAATTGGCACGTCTGGCAAGCGGTTGCTTGCGTTAAGCGAGGCCCGGTTGTCCCCTCGTGGCGAGGAGATAGCAAGATTTGATGCCAATGAGGGTGAAGAAGTCGGCAAAATAGGCAGGGACCAAGCCGGAGCGATTAGTGCAATGGCGGGAACGGCCAGACAGCCAAAGAATCCCAAGACCCACCAGCGATGAATGGTCGCTGCCGAGCGTTTACGCAATAACCAGGCTCCCACCGCAGTCAGCGCCATCAAGAGGAGTATTTTCAGGGCGATGTCGAGCAACAAGTATACGGAGAACGCATCGTGGCTCATGGCGTTTGCCTCATGTTTTCAATTTCACAAGAGAAGTTTCTCGCAGAGTCGCGAAGACGCAGAGAAAAACTTCTTTCTCCTCTGCCGTCTCTGAGTCTCTGCGAGAGTATAAACTTTTTTTATGTAACCACATTTCACTTCCCTTCTTTACGGGCTTTTTGAGTCGCCTGTTCCAGTCGGTCCAGGTCTTCGTCTTTGAGGTGCCTGGCCGAATCATCGATCAAGGCCGCCAAGGCATCACCGGGTGAGTTTGGAAAGAAGGTTTTCATGAGATTACGCAAGGCCGACCGGCTGGCGGATCGCTTCGACTCTACGGGTGAATAGTAGTGCTTCACCCCCGAGCGGTCACGACGTAGCAGCCCTTTGCGCTCAAGATGCCCGATCATGGTGCGGACCGCGGAGTAGCTGGGAGGGTCGTCTAACCTTGCTCGCACCTCGGCAACGGAAGCCTTTTCCAGTTGGTAGAGCACGTCCATAATCTGCTGCTCACGGGTGGCCAACGAGTGACTCGTTTTCTTCTTTCGTGCCATTGTTTCATCCGAACTTTAGTGTTACTTTGTTAACATGTGTCAATATATTGGCACTTCGGGGTGGTTGTCAAGTTGAAACCACGGATTCTGGAAATACTTTCATCGGTGTTTGGCAGTTATTGTTTCCAGGATAGCAGGATGGGCATCCGTCGGGTCACCGTCAAACGGCCAGGAGTGGCCGTTCTACAGTGGATAAGCTCTGACGCGCTCCGCTTGCGCCTCGCAAGACTCAGCAGGCGCGTCGCGGCTAATGAGTGGCGCACTCAACTGCGGGGTTGCGGCTAAACATTCGCTGGCGGCGGAGGATATCTTCCATTGCTTCGAGTTCGGTGTAGTACATCGCGCTGGGATTGATCTTGTGCTCGTCGAGCCAGTTAAGATGGGCTTTCATTCGCGGTCGCTCGGCGATCCAAGGGAGGAAGACTAGCCAAACCAGGCCGAATAAACCTACTGATTTCAAGAGTTGTAATGCGCCGGTTTGCTGGGACATGGATTAAGGTAACGCGTGGTTGATGCTGTCGACGAAGATTACCCGGAACATCAGCCACGCCATTAGCAGGGTTAAACAAAGGTTCAGCGATTGGCCACAAACATAGAGCACAAGCGGTTTGCCGCCGCGGAGATAAGGTACAAGTGCGCGGAAGTTGGTTTCCAAGCCGATGCTGACAAAAGCGAGGCAAAATAGCCAACCGCGCAGAGTTTTAGTGGAACCAGCAATCGTGGCATCTACCAATTCAGGGCCATGATTGAGCCCCACGTAGAACAACGAAAAAACGGCAGACGCGAGCACAAAGCCAATGACAAACTTGGGGAAACGATACCAGATTTCCATGGTGCTCAGGCGATTTCCGGAGGGGTCTCGTTCGACGCACGTAACCCAATAGATGGCGACCGCGAAAGCGACTACGCCAATCAAAATGTTCTGAATCATTTTGACGGTTGCCGCTACCTCCAAGGCGCGGTCTCCCAACGCGGCACCGGCTGCCGCGACGGCCCCTGTGGAATCAATCGTGCCTCCCAGCCAGGCACCGCCGAGAATCTCGTCCATACCGACCGCTTTGATGATGGCAGGCATGACCACCATCATGATGACGGTGAAGGTGAGCGACATCCCTATGGCCAGCGACAATTCCTCTTTCTTAGCCTTGCAGGCGGCGGCGGTTGCAATCGCAGCCGAGACGCCACACACAGACATGTCCGCAGAGATGACCATGTTCAAGGATCGCGACTCAATTTTCAGTACCCTTTGCCCAAAGATGTAAGTACTCACCAGAACGATCGGGGTGACCACCCACGCGACAAAGACCCCCGGTAGGCCCAAAGCCAGCAAGCGGCTCATGAGTACTTCGGCTCCAAGAAGCACCAAACCGGTCTTGATATAGAACTCCGTGAGTATGGCGGGCTTGAGAAAGCTCGGTGTTTCAACCGTGTTTGAAATAATCAGTCCGACGACCAGCGCCCACAAGGCGTACTCCAAATTATAAGCAGCTATCACGCTGTGACCGGCCATGACGTAAGCCAGTGTGGCCAACAGGAATACGACAGGGAACGCCCTCAAGAAATCCCACGCCGATTTCCCGCGAACTCTCATGGCCAGCGCAAACAAGAGCGCAATCACAACAAAGGCTCCAAAAATGCCTTTCAATAGGCTGAGCGCCGGTGTTTTTGCATCGCCTAATTTGTAGAACGCATCGAGTGGATTTTGACGCCAGGATCCGGGTGTGGTAAACCATGGCTCCAACGGACTGGTCAGGGTAAAGGCTTTGCCAGTCGATGCTGAGTCAGAAAGAGCGTGCAAGTTGCTCTTCCAGACGACTGCCAATGACGCCGCGAGCAGCAACGCACCGCACCAGATTGCCCACCAATCTTCCGAGGTGCGCATCTCCGAGAGCAGGCTGGGCCGAATCGTGGATTGAGAATTAGCACTCGTAGGATTTTCTTTCATTTTCATCCAGAGTTCCAGCTAATTATTTAGGTTCCTCGCCAGAATCTGTGGGTCGCCAAGTGGCTTTTGGGCGTGTATGACAGGCGTTTTCGAGGCATTTCAGGGCAAAAAGAAGGGTTCAGGAATCTGGCCCCCAAAAAACGACCCTGACGGAACAAGCCGTCAGGGCC
>JBGSPU010000080.1:0-10594 GCA_041738415.1 Bythopirellula sp. | reverse complement strand
ACACTTTAGCCACCTTCAATCGGTTCGCCATGCGATCAGCTCCATTGCTTCATGAAAAGCAATACAGCCTACGCGGCAACCCACTTTAGTGGCCCTGTTTCAAGCGCCTATCGATGGCCCTGTTTGGGCGCTCAGTGACAGACCGAACCAAAAGCAGCCGGCCGACAACAAATGGATGGCACAATTTGCGGACATTTCCGAATGGGAAACTGTAGCAGGGTGCCCTCACTGGTAAGGCGTGCTTGGAAGCACATGTCTAACCAACATTGGTCACGAATAGCAGCCCGTTAACTGCAAACCTGGTCACGACCTCCATCAGTTTGGCGACCTGCAAAATGAGCGAGGATGCATCAATTTCAGCGGCTGAGGGTTTCGGCGAACTGCAAGAGGTGTCCCAGCCGAAACCACACCGCTGCAGGTTAGACTGAGGGCTAACTCGCTGAAACTGGTCCAACCTCAGCGACTTGACGACGTGCCAAGATCGCAGCGATGACTTCTACCTCAGCTGCGTGCAGATCGTTCTCAGGTCACAACCGAACAGTATGCGTTTGAGATATTCGCCTGTTCCCATAACAATCATTGCGCAAACGCGAATAGCAGACAGTCACATCTTAATCAGGCAAGAAACACTGGTAAGTTATCGACTCGAATTGCGGATATAAAGCCTTTCCTAGCCTGGCCGAAACATTTTGTACGTTTTATATCGCATTAGATAGACTCCAGGAAGCATAATCAGCGACAAAACAACATAGCAGATCAAAATGACAGAGAAGTCTGGGTGGTCACCGTATTTCCATCTTCACGGTTGCCAAAGTCCCGATGCACACGCCAATCAATATCATATGAAACCTGGCGAACACTTCCATCACAAAAAGCAACATTCCACCCCGATTTGTGAGCGGAGCCAAAACGTCCCCACGATAGTGCGACTCCTACAGTAGAATCTGAAATGGGGCCAGATTCAACTATTTCACCTTTAAGCAATCTGCCAGTTCTGCGATAATTATCATTGTTAAAACCAGTACACCAAGTTTCATTGTCCCCGTAGTCAAGTCCTGTTTCGTACTGGAAGACTGGGATATGTTTTTCGCCTAGTAAATAAGTGTGAGACGTACCGTCAACAATTTGTGTGACCGAAATGATGCTTCTTTCAAAAGATACGCCCGTCATATTTAGTTCGCCTTTGGATGAGCGGAACAGTTCTCTTTGCTCACCACCCCACAAACCTTGGGCATCCCAATTGCTGGCATCGCTATAGTCAGCAGGCCCCTGTCCTAAATGCCTATTTGGCCACTCGTTGTAGACATGCCCAGAGTTTATGGCGTAGTCGCTTCGACCAACCATGTGCAAGTCTACCGAATTAAAATAACCAAGACCCTCACCTTCAGGCGCAGAAAGGGGATAGAGTTGATTAACTCGCCTGGAGGCACAATTTATGACGGATAGGGGTGTTTGAATTACCCTGGCCGCTCCTTTCCTTTGAATGCCGGTTAATACATTTGGGTCCCCATCGGAAGATCGGCCATAAACTGCGTACTGCTCGAAATAGGGCAATAGATTGTAGATCCACCCACCAGGTTGATCTTTGCCAAATCCACGATCAGCATCACCTACCCAATACCATCCCCACCCACCAGTAGGAAAATGGCCATGTACGTCATGATGGCTGTGGCAAGCAAGAGCCAATTGCTTAATGTTGTTCCTGCAATCTATATTTCGTGCAGCTTCTCGGGCAGCCTGTAATGCTGGCAGAAGAATTGAAATCAATACGCCAAGAATTGCTATGACTACAAGTAGCTCAACAAACGTGAAGCCACGTTGACGTTGTAGAGGCAATCGCATCTTACTAGATAAGAACACTACTCCCTCGCCTTTGGGACTAATTTGGAGAAAGAACCTAGTCCTCCTCCTGTGAATCCAATCTATACCATGATTCTCAAATTGCCAACTGAAAACCCATCAGCAACCAAAAGTTCGCAAATGATTTGACAATGAATTCGGCGGTATTTAGTCGATTTTGTATCGTTTTTCGAAGTAAGAGTTCATGTCTTCCATAGACTGCTCATCCAAAGTGCAATCGTATACTACTATTTCATAGATGTTACCAAAAAAGTATGCGTTGATATCAAGATCACTATGACTGCCGATGCAAGCTTGTGCCTGATGCCGCAGCGGGATTGGTGCATTGGCCGTGACTTGGCCATTGCCGTTGACACACATCTGCGATTGGGAACTATCGGAATCATAGGTAAAAGCGACTACATTGATCTGCTTGTCAACCATAGGGCTGCTTCGAACAATACCAACTCTGGTTTCCTCTGGACCAGGCCACAGCCAACCTCTCACACTGAGGTCAGAAAGCACGGACAGCTCTAAAGACGGTGCTTCACCTTTTTTGAAGAGAAAACCGCCGTGAAACTTTTCCGAAAAACTGGTTTGTTCCGGTGCGCAAACGACAAAGACTGTAGTAGATCCCTTGTTTTCAATGGGGTCCGTCGAGAGACTTGTTGACCAGCCGTTGAAACGAAGGGCGTGGCGTTCTTGGTCATCGATTGCTAATGTGGGACAACGCTGCGAATCGAACTGGCGAGCGTCATTTGCAAAATCATTATCTCCGATCAATATGTCTCTCCAAGTTGAAATAGCATCCCCTTCCCTTACGCCTGGGATCATATCTGCTGCATACCAAAGTGACAAACAATCAGTTTTAGGGAGTGACGGATAATCACTTTCAGAAATCTTGGGCCCAAGGCGACGGATAAAATCGGTCTCTCGGACTGCAAATCGCCGCGGTCGTGAGCTTTTTGAATTAAACCCTATCGCCTCGTTCTCCTTGGCATGGATCAACTCCGCTTCATTCTCCCCTACAAGCGAACGGGCTACAACATCGCCATCGAACACATGCAGCTCTGTATCTCCAGCTTCGTCAACAGCCACTCCAAATTGCGTTCCAATATCTACTACTTCTGAAGTTGGAGTCATTATGGTGTAACCACGCGCTGTCCTAGGAATAGCCGCAACTACTTTTCCAAGGTCTAATTCCATCATCACGAGTGAAGTCACTTCAAAATCAACAGGACCTTCAGCAGTTACTTTCGCACCATTAGTTAATAGAATTTCCAAGCCGCCAGATTCGATCTGAAGCCTTTGCCCCTCTCTGAGTGAGTCGCCAAAAGTGAGCGATTCCTCACCTTTTTGCCATTGGATATTGTTCAGACCTATTACACGTCCGACAATTTCTTGGCCATTAAGAACCTCGATTCCGTTGCCGTGGTTGTTTTGTGGTGCGCTGACTACTTCAACTTCAGATTTGTTATTTCCTTGTACTGTTAGTGCGTGAAGCCGTGACAACTTCGCCATCATTTGCATGTTGTAATTGATCAGGCCAAAAATGATCAATAGAGCTGCCGCTGCAATAGCTAATCCATTTCCGTTGATGAAATGCAAGATTCCGAACGGAATCCGCCTAGTGGCAGCCGCCTGATCGGCACTGACAGCAACTCGTCTTTGCGATTCACTGAGTGACAGCATTTCCACCAGTATTGATGCCTGCTGAGTAGCACCAATTTCACTAAAAAGCAGAGTCTCATCGTATAAGAATAAGCAAGCGCGTTTTCGCAACTCTTCAGAATCTCGCAATGATGCAACTAGAGATGCGAACTCACCATCGCTAGCTTGATTGTCCAAAACTCCCAGAAGTAACGATTCCAAATCGCTATCTAAGGACCGTTCAATCTGTTTGCCATCATTTGTCATGTATTTACTTCGGTGAAGAATGTTACCAATAATCAATTCAAGTAGCTGAAGATTTCATGCGATTCTCAATGCAATCCCGCAATTTTTTTCTGATTCGAATAAGAACGCTTTTCACTGAGTCGTCTGTTCGATGAAGAGCCTTTGCAATTTGCGATATTGATCTCTCATCAAAATACCTCATTTGCAGGATCTCATCGTGTTTTCTAGGGAGCTTTTCAAGGCAGCGATGCAAGGCCTCCTGTCGACCAACCGGATCGACCATAACCTTGTTGGCGGTCTCGAGCATTAATTCCGCAATATCTGCTGGATAAACATGGCGATCTCTATTCTTATCACGACAATAGGACAAGATTTCGTATTTGGCAATCGTTACCGCCCATGGCATGAATTCGCAATCTGCACGGAACTTGGATGCATTTTTCCAGAGTGCCAAATTGGTTTTCTGCAGTACATCTGATGCATCTGTCAAGTTGCCTAATGAGGCCAATACATAGGCGCGCAGGGAGGTTTGCGCTGCCGTCAGGTGTTGGATGAACTCATCCAAATTTGTCCCTTGATGATCACTTCGTTCTTCCGACATTTGTTATGTTACTTCCGGTGCCAACTTGTGGTACGGAATTCACTCTCAATCTATCCGAGAAAGCCCAATGGCGGTCTACGGATTGACGAATGAATAGACATTTCTATGGGTATTGTCCACAATCTCCCTGAACGTGTCGATTATTCCTGGGATTTCTCTCACAAAATCCATCCCCCTGGTTTGACAAAGATCGGAGTCGAATCGCTCTGCAATAATCCGAGAACCTAAAACCGGCCAATCGAGAGATAACATTGTGTTGGAAATGCGAAACCTAGCGACTCACCCCAATATTTTTTTCAGATTTAGTGACACCATTTCTGAAGTTATGGCAATTCTAAACAAGAGCGTAAGTTAGGTGGGGAATTGACTTATCTCTACCGATGATTTCATTGGCCGAATGCCTTGTTTGAATCACAAATACAAACGCACCGTGGATAACTTTAGCAGGTACGAGACTCCTCAAGCTTTGTGAGCTATTGAGTTTCGATCTCTTGGATGAAGTGTCAGGATGATAGGCATAACGTTGAAACAGGTAACTCAGAACAGATACCATCTCATGAAAAGCGAATTTCCGAAAAGGTATCATAGCTTCTCTAGGCCCCTACATGGTTTCACCCTCGTAGAACTTCTCGTGGTGATCGCGATCATAGGGGTCTTGGTGGCACTTCTGCTTCCTGCAGTACAAGCTGCACGTGAGGCGGCACGCCGGTCGCAATGTTCTAACCAATTGCGGCAAATGGGAATCGGCGCACTGAATCATGAATCGACTCACGGGCATTTCCCAACCGGGGGGTGGGGACATTTTTGGCTAGGCGATCCAGATCGTGGCGCTGGTAAGTCTCAGCCTGGGGGGTGGCTCTACACGATACTGCCCTACGTTGAGCAATCTTCCATCTACGATTTACCAGGGGATGGGGACCCTAATGCCTTAACCTTGCAGCAGTTGACGGGCGGCCTGCAGTTGGCAGAAACTCCTGTATCTCTCTACTATTGCCCTTCACGAAGGCCTGCCACGCTCTATCCGAAAAACAGTGACAATGATCGCGTTGCCTTTAATGCGCTAAAATCTCATAGCTTTCTATTAGCGAGGAGCGACTATGCTGCCAACTGGGGAGATAATCCAATAAGCGGAATCGACGATCTCACGGGACCCAATGGGGGCAGTAAGATGCCTTCCCATCCTGGAGGGTTTCACCCGGATGAGGTGCTCGTGCAATTCACGGGGATTTCGTATCTGGAAAGTGAAGTCCCTTTCGCCCGAATTAGTGATGGCACCTCAAATACCTATCTGGCTGGTGAGAAATACATGAACCCAGATCATTACGCTACAGGTTTATCATTTGCTGACAACGAGCATTGGGCAACTGGCTTCAATAATGATAATTATCGATCAGGCATAACAGCGCCTCTCCAGGACACGCCTGGACTATTTCTTCCGGAGTCGTTCGGGAGCTCGCATCCGGGCATCTTCCAGATGATTCTGTGTGACGGTTCGGTTCACAATGTGTCTTATTCGATCGACCCACAACTGCACAAGAATTTGTCTAATCGCGAAGATGGTCAGATTGCAACTTTGGGTGATCAATAGGGTAATAGTAATGCGTTTCTCTTTTATAGTAGTTGTTGGTATGGCGACCTGCATTGCGCAGGGTTGTGGCTATAAATCGCCAAGAGTAGAGCTCCCCTATGTTGACGCCAAGAGTGCTGGCAAAGAAGCGGTCCGGATTTACGACAAGAATGGTGATGAGTCTCTTGTGCGAGAAGAGCTACGTGATTGCCCGGCCTTGCTGGTCGCTTTTGATGGATTGGATGGTGATTCTAACGACGCCTTGACGAGTAATGAAATTGAGTCACGCATTCGTGAGTGGCAAGAAAGTAAAGCTGGATTAGTTTCTTGTAGGTTGCAAGTAATGTTAGATGGCCGACCACTCCCGGATGCAACTGTTTTGCTTGAACCAGTAGACTTCCTTCAGCCAGGTGTTCTGCCAGCGTCTGGAATCACTTCAGACCAAGGCTATGTACAGATGTCTGTTGCGAAAGAGCACCTTCCTGCTCCTAATATCCGCGTTTTGAATTGGGGATTCTATACAGTCAAGGTGACGAACAGTACTGACCATCAGCAAGTTGTTCCAGAGAAATACAGTGTTGAGAAGAGACTGGGCGTGGAGGTCACTGCACTAGGCAAAAATGAAGCGGTAATAAGAATGCGAAGTAAAGGATAGAGCAGCGAATTATTTTTGGCCATCGGCAGGCTCCTCATAATTGTGAGGATCGAATCCAGATAGTACTCGCGACTTTTCATTGAGAATCTATTTAAGCAAACAACGTTTAAGAGGAGAAACACTCATGACATGTTTACTAGGGAAGCCGTTTGCTTGCAGCGTTGCTGTATTGGCATTATTGATTAGCGGCAGTGTAGCATCGGCTGATTCGACGACCGGTTTCTTGATCCTCAATCCGTGGCTGGATGATACGACGAGTGGGAATCTTTTCCTTGATGATCCCGATGGTGTCCACTGGACAATTAACCCAGAATGGGAAATGGAGCCCTTTGTATTCGATGGAGCGCTTATGTTTCCCACGAAAGCCACAAATTTGATCGGACTTAACACCGCTGAAGCATCGACGGTCGACTTGACCGCACAATCAAATGTAACGTCGCTGAGAGGATACGATCCAAGCACCTCTATGCTCACCGACATTGTGTTTCACGATCCTTGGCGTGTCGGCCACTACGGCGCTGTCCCTCAAAACGGTGAGTACAACTACTTTATCGAGTTCACTATTGAAACACCAGCAGGCGACTTTCGAGCCTCGACTCAGCAGCTTGATCGGGGAAGTGTCATGCAGAACACAATTGCCCAAGTCGGTTTTGTCTTCACTTGGGAAGGAGGCAGTTTTCTCGGAGACCCATTTGCCGGCGGTGGAGGTATTGCCTTAGATCAGATCACCAATATTGACTACGACGTCATCATGGAGGTGATCACTCCTACCACTACCGTTGATCAGTTCGGCGATACCGGGTTTTTCAATGTTGAAGGTTTCAACGTGGAGTACGAAGTAACTTCGGCCTCTTCTAGTTTTGCCGCTGATTTTGATGGCGATGGTGACGTCGATGGGAACGACCTGGCGGATTGGCAAGTGAGCTACGGAATAGACAGTGGAGCCGACGCGGATGGTGACCTTGACAGCGATGGGCGCGATTTTCTTGTGTGGCAACGACAATTCGGCAGCGGCATCCCCTTATCGACCGCCACAACCAGCATACCTGAGCCGAACGCAATGGTACTCCTGGTCGGGGGATTTGCTTGCACCATTTTTCTAACGCGGAGGTAAGCCTATTGAATTACGGATGATTGCCAAGGCCAAGTATTGGACCGAAGGCAGTGTCTCCCTAGAGCACGAGATTTAATATGAGAATAGACAATGTGACTCTTTTCTGAATGTTTTCACAATTTGTAATAGAAGGGAAAGACTAATGATGATGAGTTTTTTGAAACAGATGTATATGTATGCCTGCGTCGCCGCACTTTTGACAATATCGGCAGCAAACAACACGGAAGCGCAGTATATAGATGGCACTACCGAATGGATAATTGACAATGCCTGGTTGGATGCAAATGGTGATGGCTGGACCTACGAGTCGCCATGGTACTGGGAAGCCGGAGGCACCGGACAAAATGGGTTTAACACGAGCAGCAATAATGCGGTAGGCTCTTACAAGGCTCAGTATATAACTACCGACTTAACTACTATGCCAGGAGTTACTGGCCTTGCCAACTACAGTCCCAGCACGGCATATCTGTATGACTTTGTCTTCTTTGACCCATGGCGTGAAGCTTTCTGGGGCACTCTGCCTACTGATGGAGACTATGACTACTACGTCCAGATCGTCATTGATACCGTCTCTGGTCCTGATTATACGGCCTCGAGTCAAAAGATTGATCGAGCAACTCTAGCTGTAAATAGTGCGGCTCAGTTCGGTTTAACTTTGGCATGGGATACCGACCCTTTTACAGGCTTGGGAGTCCCGCTCAGTAATATCAATGACGTTCGATACAATGTTGTCATGGACGTGAATACTCCGACAACATCCGCCGACGGCTGGCTCCAGGTTCAAGGATTTAATTTACGTGCCAGAGTTGGCACAGTTCCTGAACCGTCTAGTTTTATATTCGCTGGACTTAGTGCGTTTGCGATGCTCCTCCGTCGGCAACGCAATGGAAGCCGTGTGGGGTAGCCTGACTAGACCAACCACTAGCTCTGGTCCGAACGGCTTTACTTGGCGGTGAGCATATCCTCACCGCCAAGTATTTCACCTTTAGCGAACTGCATACCCCGATTAACTAGCAACGCCTCGAAATCAGCATCGTCTCTTTGACTTTTGGATAGGAATTGATTCGTCGGAACAAGAGTTGGAAAAAGCCACTCTAACTGCACTCTCATAAAGAGATACTACCAACAATGAAGCCTCATCTCGGTTCAGCAATTATCCTGTTCATTTTCACGCAATCATGCGTGTTTGCTGCTGGAGCAATTCCTCAACTTATGCGAAATGGCAATGCTACACAGTTAATCGTGGATGGAAAGCCCTTCCTGATGATTGCAGGTGAACTTCACAATTCAAGTGCATCCACTCTCGAATACCTGGAACCGATTTTTCCTCGCCTCAAGTCAATGCATCTCAACACGGTCTTGGTGCCTGTCGCATGGGAGCAATTTGAGCCAGCAGAGGGTCAATTTGATTTTACACTTGTCGACGGGATGATCAGTCAAGCTAAGGCAAATGAACTAAAGCTAGTGGTTCTTTGGTTTGCTAGTTGGAAAAACGGACAATCTAGCTATGCGCCCATGTGGGTCAAGAGAGATTCTCAACGTTTTTGGCGAGCGGTTACCAAGGAAAGAAATACACTAGAAACGCTTTCTTCATTCTGTGATGAGACGAGAAAGGCTGACGCAAGGGCTTTTGCAGCGTTAATGAAGCACATCAAATCAGTCGACGATGATAAGACTGTTATTATGATTCAGCCTGAAAATGAAGTCGGTATTCTTCAAGAGATGGACTACCGAAAGGAAGCCATTGAAGCGCTTCAACAAAATGTTCCTAAGTCTCTCATTGACTACATGAACTTACACCGCAATGATCTGAACCCGCATATTCTAGAAGCATGGTGTAAACAAGGTTTTCCCGCGCGTGGAAATTGGCTGGAACTATTTGGAGACGATACTGCCACGCGAGAGTTTTTGATGGCTTGGCAAATGGCCAATTACATTAACGCAGTTGCTAAGGCTGGGCAGCAGGAGTATCCACTGCCGATGTTCGTGAATGCCTGGATTCTCCAGAAACCGGAGGATCTGCCAGGAACCTACCCAAATGGTGGCCCAGTGGCGCGAGTTATGGACATCTATAAAGCTGCTGCACCAAACCTATTTGCGATTTGTCCTGATATCTACTTGCCCAACTTCAAAGATATCTGTGAAGAGTATGTACGATCAGATAATCCACTGTTGATTCCTGAGTCAACTGTAGATGCCGGCCGGGCATTCTATGCATTCGCGGAGCACGATGCCTTGTGTTACTCCCCATTCGGCGTGGAAGAAAGAGCCGCCAATGATCTAGCATTTCAGGGAGCCTACGCAGTATTGAACGAACTAGAACACATCATTCTTCGGTATCAAGGAACAGGCAAACTGCAAGGACTCCTACGCGAAGGCGAAGAGACGTCTCGTCATATAACCATGGGTAGATATTCTATTGAGGTGGTGTATGAAAAGGAACATGAGCCTTGCTACGGTCTAGTCATTCAAACTGAAGAAAATGCGTTCCTTGTGGCAGGGGTAAATCTTAGGCTTGTTTTTACATCAGCGGACAAAGAAAAAATTGGTTATATCGGACAAGTCTGGGAAGGACGCTTTGTAGACAATCAGTGGAAGCCAATCCGGATGCTTAATGGCGACGAAACGTATCACAATGAAGCCTTGCGGGTATTCGGCAGGGAACCAAGAATTGGTGCGATGGCCATCTCACAGCAGCCCTTGCCCCCCCAACCGGAGGCAGGGCAGCACCACAGTGTCACTTCTGGCGAAAAGAGCCTCGTCAACACACCAGGAATTTATGGTTCCTCACCAGAATCTGTGGGTCGCCAAGTGGCTTTTGGGCGTGTATGACAGGCGTTTTCGAGGCATTTCAGGGCAAAAAGAAGGGTTCAGGAATCTGGCCCCCAAAAAACGACCCTGACGGAACAAGCCGTCAGGGCC
>JBGSPU010000079.1:0-57497 GCA_041738415.1 Bythopirellula sp. | reverse complement strand
TGTTGGGACTGTTGAACAACGCGGAGGATCGTCTTTTCTATCTCCTGACGGCAACAGCAATCGAAGGCCCTTGACGTAAACTCAATGCACAAACAACCTTAAACATGCTATCATGGCCCAAAGTGGCGCTGTCCAAGTAGGATGTGACTTCGTCGCGCGTCACTTGCCGGAAATCCACCACGGCCTTGGTCGGCAAACCCGGAGCAATCTCGTCGATCTGAGCCTTGACGTTCTTGATCGCGGCCAGCGGGTTGAAGCCGTAGCGGACCACGACGACGCCTCCGACGGCTTCTGCGCCTCCCTTATCGAGCGCACCTCGACGAAGCGCCGGGCCCAATGAAACATGGGCCACGTCCTTGATCGTGATCGGCACGTTGTCATTGACGGCAACGACGCTGTCCTCGATATCTTCGACACTTTCGATAAAGCCCAGGCCGCGAATGAAGTATTCAGCCTTGTTGATTTCGATGGTGCGGGCGCCGACGTCGACATTCGACATTTTCACGGCCATGAAAATGTCGTCGATGCCGACTCGCGCGGCGCGCATGGCATCGGGATCCACGTCGATTTGATACTCCTGCACGAAGCCGCCGATCGAGGCGACTTCAGAAATCCCTTCGGCAGATAGCAACGAATAGCGCACGTACCAATCTTGAACCGTGCGTAGCTCGTCTAGGTCCCAGCCGCCGACCGGTTGGCCGTCAGGATCACGCCCTTCGAGCGTGTACCAATAAACCTGGCCCAGCGGCGTCGCATCGGGGCCGAGCGTCGGAGTCACGCCTTCTGGCAAGGTTCCTGCTGGCAAGCTGTTCAGCTTTTCCAGCACGCGCGTGCGCGACCAATAAAACTCGACGTCTTCGTCAAAGATGACGTAGATCGTCGAAAAACCGAACATCGAGTAGCTGCGGACCGTTTTCACGCTCGGCACACCGAGCAAGGAGACGGTCAGCGGATAAGTAATCTGGTCCTCGACGTCCTGTGGCGAGCGGCCCATCCACTCGGTGAAGATGATTTGCTGGTTCTCACCGATGTCGGGGATCGCGTCGGTAGGGACGGGATTGCGCGGCAACGCACCAACGTCCCAATCGAACGGCGCCACAAGGACGCCCCAGCCGATCACCGCGATCACAACGAGCGCGACGATCAGCTTGTTTTCCAGGCAGAAACGTATGACACGAGCAATCATGGACAGACATTTAGTGTGTTGAGTGATCCGGCGACGGGCTGGGAGCGGCAGGTACCTCCGGCTCGTCGCGAACAATCTGTTCGACGCGATCGGCGCATGTCAACATTTTCGCGCCGTAGTACGGATTCCGCACCTGATCGCTGTCCTGATACCAAAGGGCTCCCTTGCCTTGAAACGCCATGGGGCAGTGCAATTCGTAGATCGGGCCGGGTTCGCCGAAGCCGAACGTTTTGGCCAGCATGCCGATCTGCTGCGATAACGGTGAGAACTCGACGCGCATCGCATCGATCTTTTGGGAGTTCTTCAGACTGTCGATCAGCTTGACCAGGTTCGCCCGTTCTCTGGACCATACTTCCTTGGCCTTGCCGGTAAGGGTCCTGTCGTCGACCGCCGCGACCGCCGTTTCAAGTGCCACTACGGCCTGTGCGGCATCCTGCAAATTGTCCGCAGCCAATGCCTGGCCGACGGCGAGATACTTTTCCCAGACGCCCGCCAGTTCAAGTTGAAATTCGGGCGAAACCGCGATGTGTTCCAGGTGTGTTTGTTTCTCGGTGACGACTCCCATCTGCTCCCGCGTCCGCCGCATGTGCCCCTTTAACAAGAGGAAGACGCGATCGGCTTCCGCAGCCTGCTTCGCGGCGGCACCTTCTACGGCGTCATTTCCCAGCAGCATGGCGAACTCTTTCCACTGCATCCGCAGGTGGCCGGAAAGGGAGGAGTCATCCACTTTCTCGAGCGTCTGACCGAACTGGGCGAACGCCTCGGTGGCCAGCCTCACGTCTTGTTGCGCGGTGGCCTGTGCAACCGCTTGGTAGGCCGCGTCGAGATCGCGCAGTTGGCGATTGAACTCGGCTGGCAGCGCGGCCGCGTGCCCAGCGTGGGGATCACCTGTAGTTTTCGCCGCTCCTTCACTACCGTGGTCGTGACCGCCTCCGCCGCCTCCATCGGGCGTCATCATGCTCGGCTTGGCCTGAATCTGGATTTCGGCGTCGATCTTGAAGCTGCCATGGGTGACGACCATTTCGCCTTCCGCCAATCCGTGCCGGACCAGATAGTAGTCGCCAGCCCGCGGCCCCAGTACGATCTCGCGGCCTTCAAACGTCGGCCGGTCGGGCGGAGCGAACTGCTCTCGTGCCTCGTTCATCGTGGCTTCGATCTTGGCGAGAATCTGCTCGGCCTCTTTGGCGGACGTGGCACGCTGACCGGCCAACGCATGCTGGGAAAGTACGTTCGCGTACTTGTTCCAAAGACTTCGCACATAGTCGGTCCCCGGCTGGTCGTACGGCTGGTCCAGCATGTTCGCATACGTCGAGAACGCCTCGCGGGTCTTTTCCAGATCGCCCTGTTGAATAACGACGGAAAGCGTTTGAAACGCCGGTTCCGCAGCCGAAGGCATGTTCGGCACTTGGACGTAGACGATGGCCCGCGTTCCGGTCACCAGAGCGGCCGAGTAGGGAATTATTAGGGGCGCTCCCAGTTTGTCGGAGTCGGGCGTCACATAGCCCAGCGATTCTGCGCGCACCAACGGCATCCCACAAATGTCGCAGTTGCCGGGTTCATCCTTGACGATCTCCGGGTGCATGGGGCTGATCCACTTGCCGGCCAGGCTCGGATCCATCACCTTGCCTCCCGCTGCGACTTTGGGGCGCGCAACGGCATGCACGAACATATCCGGCTTTAGCTTGCCGTTCGGATTGGGCACATTGACCCGAACTTTGACGGTGCGCGTTTTGTCGTTGAGCACCGGCTGAATGAAGGCGATCCGGCCATGGAATTCGTCTCCCGGATAGGCTTCCGTAGTGATTGTGACATCCTGGCCATAGCGAACCCAAGGCAGGTCCGACTCGTAAGCGTCCAAATGTACCCACACTTGGGTCAAGTCCGCAATGGTGTAAATACGGTCGCCGAGTTGGACCCGCTCGCCCTGTTGCTTGAGTTTCTCGATGACAATGCCACCCAGTGGCGCAAAGATCGTCATGTGGTCCGTGGGCCGGTCCTGTTTCTCGATTTCGGCGATTTGTTCGTCTTTCAATCCCAAGAGTCTTAGTTTCTCGCGGGCGGATTCCACCATATCAATCGGTTGAAGGCGTGTGGTGGTGGCTGGCCGCTCACTACGGTATCTAAGAGCTTGAATCAGTTCTTCTTGGATCGAGTAGAGTTGTTCGCTGTAGATGGAGGCCAGGTGGTCTCCCTTCTTCACTTCAATGCCCGTGAAATCGACAAACAAGCGGTCCAGCCGTCCCGGAACCCAGGCTGTGATGTAACCGAGTTTGGTTTCGTCGTAATCAACGCGGCCGACCATCGGAATTTCGTGTATGACGTACCGCCTTTCGACTGGGGACGTCTCGATCTTCATCAATGCCTTGGATTCCTCGCTGATTGCCAGCGTGCGCATCCCGCCGGCCGACGTTGCCACCGGGATCAGGTCCATACCGCAAATGGGACATTTGCCCGGCTTCGGCTGGCGGATCTGTGGATGCATCGAGCAGGTCCACAGGCTGGCTTGTTGTTCGTGCCCGACGTGCGTCGGTTCCATCCCGACTGGTGGATTGACGGGAGGCGCATCACTTCCCCAAACGAGAGCGCCGATAACGACGCCTGCAACGAGCAGTAACAACCCCGCAGACAGAGGGTGCTTCGCGATGATAGCTTGAACATTGGACAGCGAATTCTTAAATCGCATTTTCCTGTGACTCCATGAGACACACTTGCACTGGGAGTGGACACGCGGCTGATTACTGCGCGCTGCGGCAGGCCGTTTGTCGTCGGTTCCACGTATCCACCAATTATAGGTCACTCATAGACGGTAAAAGCAGTGAGTCTCCTCCAATTGGCTGTTTCTTTCGCGTTCCTCAACTGGCGGTGCCCGCTCGCTGCTTAAGCCCGTAGCACTAGCGACGTCCACTTCGTTGACGGTTTGCTGGACGTGATTGACGTCTCGGAGCAACGTCTGATGTATCTGCTTCAAATAGAAAGAGGCCACATACCCACTCAGCGTAAGTGTGCCGCGGGAGTACTGCCATTGGACTCGATTGAATTGAAACGCGTAGGGACAACCTCGAATACGTTCGTCGACGCCGCGTTGAATCTCTACCATTGTCGTACCATGATCGGCTAAAGAGTTTGGGGTCGCTGGCGTGCTATCTTTTTCGTCGCCCATCGTCCCAGTCCCAAGATTCGCTCTCCTCGGCGGAGCATTGGCGCTCGATGTCGCCCAAGTAGGGCAAGGTATGCCCACTCTGCCGCTTTTGATGCAGGAGCCGCGTTGTTTCTTCACGAATTCTTGGGAAACGGTCGGAAGAAAAGCGTCGACAGACCCAGCGTGCCCGCAAACGCCCACTCGCAGCACTGGCGTACAGAACATGCCGTGTCGATACGCGCCGACCGAAACCCGCACTGCGCTAAATCTTCTATCGCAACCCCAGGCACCGAATCCCCCGAAGTCAACCACTTTCGGGATTGGGCAGGCTCTTGAAACTCGCTACGAACTCGGTAACTTCATCGAGGTCGGTCGCGCCGATAATGGCGACGTATCGCTCGCCCTCTTTCCAAGTTGCCGCGAGTCGGTCGCCAACCAGGATGACGCTGGTCGGCACGTCGTGGCACAGGCAATCGACGGTCGGCCGATCGCCAAACCAAACCGGTTGGTCAATATCATGCTCGAAAATGGCGATCGACTGACCTTCCTTGTTCTTGCAGACGATCTGAGCGCAAGTGCAGCACGGCATATCAAGCAAATACGCCTTGTCAAACGAGTAACCCTGCGGAAGTCCTTTAGCCGCCAATGGCTCATAGCCTAGCGCCTTGGTGGCCTCGTTGAGCGCAATAGGTCGGCCATTGTAATTGGCCAATAGAATCTGTTACGCTGCTTCGGGTCTCTGGGGAAAATCTCTCAGATAGTCACCAAAGTTCATCGCCAAATGATCGTGCATCTCGTGGGAAAACCAACTTGTGTAGGCGAACCCCAATTCCAACAACGACCAGGATTGTCGCCGCGAGCGCTACGAGTCTGCCTGGAATGTGATTCCAGGCAAATCGATCTAAGATCGTGAGAGGCCGCGTGGTTTCGCGGAGCTTCGACTGCAAATCTTCCCAGAGATGTGCCGGAACTTGCGGATCAGTCAATCGTCGCGACAAGCCAGATAGCCGTACGAAAGAGGTAAGCTTCTCCGAACACGGACTGCAGTCGGCGACGTGGGCAGCGATTTGAGCCGTTTTCTCCGCGGGCAACTCACCGTCGTGATAGGCGGATAGGCGTTGCTGGACTTCCGAGCAGTTCACGTCACGGCCCCCAACCAAGTTCGATGAGGTGTTGCTTTAGTTCCCGTCGCGCGCGGTTCAAACGCGAACCCACTGTGCCTTCGGGAATTTCCAATGCTTCTGCAATCTCACTATATGTTAGACCTTCGACCTCGCGAATTAAGAAGGCGGACCGCAAATCTGGTTCCAGCCGCGTCAGGGCGTGCTCCAGCAGCTCCTTGTGGTCGACATTCACGCAGCTGTCGGGGGAACGGTCCATCGGTTCCTGCGTGAGTGTCCGTACTCGCGAATGCTTCGACCGACGGAAATGTTGCAGGGCTTCGTTGACCGCCACTCGATATATCCAAGTTCCAATTTGGGCTTGTCCAGAGAATTGGCCGATGCGCCGAAATACCTGGAGAAACACCTGCTGAGTCAAATCCGCGGCATCCTGAAGGCCGACCATGCGGACCATCAGCCGATACACATTTCGATGCGATGCTTCGTAGAGTCGACGCTGCGCAACCGGATCGCCCCTTGGGCAGGCCTCGACGGCCTTGGAATCGGTCTCTTTGCCCGACCATGTTCTTATTCCTCCACCGTTGTTAGATGCAGTGGGAAGCGAGGTTCTTCGAATTACGGCAGTCGTCATTGGAGGTTTGCCTCCCCAAGAGTGAAAAACGGTGGGAATTACGGATGTATGCAACTGGCATGCCCGCGAGCGGGGCATTATTTTGTAGGGGTACTGTTACTTCGACGCCACGATGACAATAGAAAACGAAAAAAGCCGACGTGGCGGAACGCCCGGAGGCAGTCCACCACGTCGGCTTACTCGCTAACGAGCCTCCCAGCGTACCGGGATGTTCTTTATCTAGTCATCCGAAATCTTCAAGCAATCAGTGCGAGGCAAAATCGTATCATTTCTGCCTCCCGACGCATCAATCCTACGTCCGGGCAAGACCAAACGCAATAGGTAATCTGTACTTGCGGCGTGGCTGTTAAGCGGGAGACACCATATCGGTAGGCAATTACGCAACAATCAACAATTGGCCTTGGCTGATGCCTCGTGCGGCAAATGTGCCATTTTGCACATCGGGCTTTTGCACGCGGTTCCATCCGTGTGAGCGTCACATTTGTGGTCAGTTTAGGTAATTTTTCCAGAAGTCGTCCCAGCTGCCGGGTTGGCTGAGGTACAGCGCGCGGAGGTGGCAGACCGCGTCGGAACCCGCCTCGCTCCAGCGCATACCGCTCCCTTTGAGTCGATTGCCGACGACTGTCTTGCACGTGCTCTCCACCGGCCCCGATCCAATCTGCCAGCCATTGGCCACGTACCGCGGGTAATCCATCTTGTGCTGATGGTTTTGAAAGTATCGTAAACAATCGGCATGCGCTGCTTGCTGCGACGCCGTACAGCCGCTCAACTCCAGCCCCTGCAACATCCACACGATGCGAAGCCCACCTTCGTGTTTGAGTCGGTGGCACCACTGCTTCACCCGCTGGGTCCGCAAGTCGTCACTGTCGGCATAGAGAGCTTGCCCCAACTCAACCAAGTACTCCGAGGCATGCCAGAAGTCGAGAATGCACTGGGCGCGAGGGAAGTGAACTCGCAAGAATTTCTCCAGGCCGCTGCCCCCGTCGGAGATCGCAATCTGTTGTTCCGCTTCGTCCCAACCGACCGCGGCCGCTTGACGACGCAACTGCTTGCCAACTCCGGCAAGTCGTAAAAACCAGCTAAATACCGCACGGAATGCGGCTGGGGCGTTCACTCATCGTGCTCGCTGTTGGCATTGTAAATCATGCCCACCTGCGCCATGCGTCCGTCCGCACGCTCTGCGCCAGGTCCTTGCTGCCGAACTCCCGTAGCGTCGAGGCTCACGTAGGCACATGTTTTACCCCGCGCATCGCGTTGCCATTGCCACGATTTTTCTTCGCCGAAGGTCACTTGCTCTTGGAGTAACTGCTTGAGCCGCTTTCCGGCGTCTTCGGTCACACGCTCGACCGTCGATTCGCTGAGTTTCAAGCCGCACAGCTTTTTCAAGGTAATCTCGCTCGATTGGCCAAAACTGTTTTGCACGCCCGTGATGCTCACCACCTCGCGCGCTGCAGGGCTCTGCATCCGCTTATCTAACCCCAGCTGCTTATCACGGGGAAAGAAACCACGGCGGCAGGCTCGACAGTGATAATAGTGCCGCTTGATTTTTAGTGGCCCGAGCAAGGTATCGACCCATCGGTGTCGCACACCAACACAACGGGAGTCGCCCAAACAGGTCGGACAAACTGTGCTAGCTTTCTCGTACCCGCCCCTTTTTTTGCCGCTCGGCGGCGGCTACTTCCAAGGCCTTGGCTCCCAGGCTGTGGACCCGGTCGCGGAGTTCAAACTCGGTCTGGCCCAGCAGATTCGAGTCGTCCTTGTCGGCCAACAGTTTGGCAACTCGCTTCCGCTCTTGGTCAAAGCAATCCCCTAAACGTTCGTAAATCTGTTGTTCAGCTTCCGTCAATTCCAGCGATTGTGCAGGAGTCTCGGACATCGTCGTCTCCCAATTAAAGTGGAAAATAGGCAAACTTTCGTCATACTCCATATCAGAGCAAATTTCCCACCTACTTTCGAGACGCCCACACGTTCCATCCCCTTTCAGACAAAACTCGCGAAGAAACCGCAGCTAACTTGCATCTAATGGTACAAGCACGTCGGACTTTGATGTGCGTGATCCACCGTAAATGTCAGCAACACTCCGGCGTAAGCGTCGGAGAAGTCTAAGTCCAAGGAGAGATCGAAATGACTTGTTGTAAAGACAAGATGGAACCGGCTGAAATGGATTCTTGCTGCTCGCCACGCGACACTGCGCAAAACGCCGCGGAGACGATGCGCAAGACAGGATGCGGTTGCTCACCCGTGGTGGAAGACGAACAGAGCCGCCGCTTGGTGGGCGTCGTGACGGAACGTGACGTTTGTCACGGGGTAGCAAATAATGACCGGCGGCCCTCAGAAATTCCGGTTGAGGAGATTATGCGCCCCGCGTCTGCCTGTTGCGGCATAGATGAGCCTATTGAAGAAGCTCGGCGCAAACTCGATACGCATCAGGCTACGAGTCTACCCGTTGTGGATAAGGCGGGCTGCTGCTGCGGAACAATCAGCTCGCACCGCCTGGGGGAAACGTAATCTTACGCGCCAATGGCGTGACTGGCGAATTCATCCGGCAGTTGTCGGCACTGAAGAAAGAATATCATGACTCACGTAGTTGCTGAACCGTGCTTCGATTGCAAGTACACCGATTGCGTAGTGGTCTGCCCCGTGGACTGCTTCTACCAGAGCGAGCAATTGCTCTACATCCACCCGGATGAGTGCATCGATTGTGAGGCCTGCGTGCCCGAGTGCCCGGTCGAAGCCATTTTCCACGAAGACAACCTCCCTGAGCAGTGGAAAGAATACACGGCACTGAATGCGGAGTTGGCCAAACAAAGTCCCAACATTGTGGAAAAGCAAGCCCCCTTGGAAGGCGAGCAGTGCGTTGGGAAGAAGACGTGAGTGAAGGTTTTGATCGCACTTTCGCGCGCGGAGTTGGGAACCAGGGGTGGTGACAGGAACGCGATCCGGCTCAACACGATGGTCGCAACAGCGCCGGCCGAACAGTCGGCGGGGCTTACGACGCAGCACATCCAAAGGCGCACTTTATGATGAATCATGCAGACGGATGGATGGGTGGATGGATGGGCGGAGGGATGTGGATTTGGACGGTGATCGGCGTACTGGTGGTGGTCCTGCTGGTCGTCATGATTAACAGGCTGTCCAAGAAATAGTTCCGCAATCACGACCCGCCTGCGAAGTAACTTTTAACCATGAAAGCAAACCGATGTTGATCACATTATCCACTGACAAGACGGTGAGCGACGCTGCGGCTGCCTTGCAGGCTGCTGTCCAGGTCAATCACTTTGGCGTCATGCAGATGCACAACCTCAAAGAGACCATGGCGAAGAAGGGCGTGGAGTTCGCCCATGAATGTCTGATCTTCGAGGTCTGCCAACCGCAACAAGCGAAGAAGGTACTTGATGAAAACATGAGCGTTTCCACCGCACTGCCATGCCGGATCTCCATTTACGAGGAGGGCGGAAAAACCGTGCTGGCGACATTGAAGCCAACGACTCTTCTGGCGATGTTCAACTCGCCGCAACTGGAAGGGGTGGCACAGGAGGTGGAGGACACGATTGTGGCAATCATGAAGGAGGCGGCGGGCTGATTGGCTGGCCTTTGAATTCCCCAATCGTTCAGTTCCCGCTCAAAGCATCGCGGAACGCCGTCGCTCAGGGTCAATGGCACCGGCAGAATAACAGGTTACTCCTTATGAAGGAACACGAACACGCAACCAAGAATAAACCTGAAACCAAGCCTGCGCACGACGAGGTGGCGAAGAAGGCCTACGCCATCTATCAGGAGGAAGGCCGTCCGCAAGGACATGCCGATGAGCACTGGTCGGAGGCGGAAGCTCAATTGCACAACGCCGGTTCCGACCATTCGGACAACCATGATCACCAGGATCATCATGCCCACATGGCGGCGGATTTCCGGAATCGGTTCTGGATCTCGTTGTTCCTGACCCTGCCGATTCTCGTCCTCTCGCCGATGCTCCAATCGCTGGTGGGGCTGCGAGAAGCCATCCGTTTTCCGGGCGACATCTACCTCTTATTCGGCCTTTCTTCCGCGGTCTTTTGGTATGGCGGCTGGCCGTTCCTCAACGGCTTATTTGACGAAATAAAATCCCGCCGCCCCGGGATGATGACGCTGGTCGCCGTCGCCATTGCCACCGCCTATCTCTATAGCAGCGCCGTGGTATTCGGCCTGACCGGCAAGATGTTCTTCTGGGAACTGGCCACCCTCGTGGACATTATGCTGCTCGGGCATTGGATCGAGATGAAATCGGTAATGGGTGCCTCCAAGGCCCTGGAGGAGCTGGCCAAGCTCATGCCGTCCGACGCGCATAAACTCATGCCCGACGGCAGCGTAAAAGACGTGCCGCTGAACGAACTCTCCGTGGATGACAAAGTCCTGATCAAGCCCGGCGAGAAGATTCCGGCCGATGGCGTCATTGTGGACGGCGAAAGCTCAGTCGATGAGGCGATGCTCACCGGGGAATCAACTCCGGTCAACAAGACGACCGGCGGCAAGGTGATTGGCGGGGCCATTAACGGCGAAGGCTCGCTGACCATCGAGGTGAAAGGCACCGGCAAGGATTCGTTTCTGTCGCAGGTCATCGACTTGGTGAAGCAGGCCCAGGAAAGCAAATCCAAGACCCAGGACCTCGCCAACACCGCCGCGATGTGGCTCACCATCGTCGCCTTGGGAGGCGGTGTGATCACCTTCCTGATCTGGCAATTTCTCATGGGCAAGGAGTTCGCCTTTGCCATCGAGCGCACGGTGACGGTCATGGTCATCGCCTGCCCGCATGCCCTGGGGTTGGCCGTGCCGTTGGTGGTGGCTGTCTGCACGGCCCTCGCGGCGAGCAACGGCCTGCTCATTCGTAATCGCGTTGCTTTCGAAGGCGCCCGGAAATTGCAGGCCATCATTTTTGATAAGACCGGCACGCTGACCGAGGGCCGCTTTGGCGTCACGGAAACTCTGGTCCTGGGCGATGACATCACCGAAGAAACGCTACGCAGCTACGCGGCCTCCGTGGATGCGAATTCCGCCCACCCCATCGCCAAGGCTATCGCCGCCGCTTCGGATAAGAAGCTGCCCGTCGAAGGCTTCAACAGCATCACCGGCAAAGGTGCCGAGGGCCGGGTTGAGGGCAAAGACATCAAGGTGGTCAGCCCCGGCTACCTGCGCGACCAGAGCATCGATCTCACTGACAATCGCATCGAGCCACTGCAAGCGCAAGGCAAGACCGTCGTGTTTGTTCTAGTGGACGGGAAGTTGAAAGGAGCGATTGCCCTGGCCGACATCGTCCGACTTGAGGCGAAGCAAGCCATCGATGCCCTCAAGACACTCGACATCCGCTGCCTGATGCTTACCGGCGACAACAAGGCGACCGCCAAATGGGTTTCCGACCAGGTCGGGCTGGATGAATACTTCGCCGAAGTCCTGCCCCAGGACAAAGCGGCCAAAGTCAAGAAGGTTCAATCGCGCGGCGTCATGGTGGCCATGACCGGCGACGGTGTGAACGATGCCCCGGCGCTGGCGCAGGCCGACGTGGGAATCGCGATTGGAGCCGGTTCCGATGTAGCGGTCGAAACCGCCGACGTGATTCTGGTTCGCAGCAATCCGCTAGATGTCGTGGCCATCGTGCAGCTCTCTCGCGCCACGTATCGGAAGATGATTCAAAACCTGCTCTGGGCCACGGGCTACAACGTCGTGGCGATTCCGCTGGCGGCCGGAGCGCTTTACGCCTGGGGCGTGTTGCTCACTCCCGCCCTGGGCGCGGTGCTGATGTCCGCGAGCACGGTGCTTGTGGCCATCAACGCCCGACTGCTGCGACTGAAGAAATCACCAGGCTCTGAAGAGCAGGAACAAGGCGTTTCGCCGAACCGGAAACAGCGTGACAACCGGATGGAAGAGACCGCAACCACAACATCCTAGCATCAAGGGCAATCTAACCGATGGCGAAACTGCGATCACTTTGGGAGTCCTGGCGTTCCAGCCTCTGGTTTGTGCCCACGGTCCTCGTGCTGGGCGCGGTCGTCCTCGCGCAGGCTTTGATCGAAGTAGACCTGGGCATCGACAGGACGAGCCTTCAAGAGCAATGGCCGCGCCTGTTCGGCGCCGGCGCGGCCGGGTCGCGCGGCATGCTCACAGCCATCGCGAGCTCGATGATCACGGTGGCCGGCGTCGCTTTCTCGATCACTATTGTCGCCCTGGCCCTGGCGTCGAGCCAGTACACGTCGCGCATCTTGCGCAACTTCATGCGCGACCGCGCCAGTCAGACGGTGCTCGGCGCCTTCGTGGGCATTTTCGTTTACTGCCTTGTAGTATTGCGGAGCATCCGGGGTGGGGATGAAGGAGCGTTTGTCCCTTCCCTGGCGGTCCTGTTCGCCGTGGCGTTGGCGTTTGTCGGCATCGGCTGTCTTATCTTCTTCATCCATCACATTGCCTCGTCCATCCAGGCGGAAAGCATCATCCAGTCCGCGGCTGACGAGACGATCGACGCCATTGACCGCTTGTTCCCCGCCGAGATGGGCGAAGCTTCCGGCGCAGACAGCCCTGGGTCGGAGCCACCCCCGGGCGTGCCGGTCTGGCAATCGATCCCGGCACGTCGAACCGGGTACATCCAGGGCGTCGATAGCGACGGTCTGCTCGGCTTCGCGGGCGCGCAGAACACCGTCGTCCGTATGGAGCGCGGCATCGGCGATTTCGTCGTGGAGGGGGCGCCGCTCGTCTCCGTCGGCGGAGTTAAGCAGCCGGACGATGAAACAGCCCCCCAATTGGACGCCCTCTACACCATCGGTCGTCAGCGCACCATGGCCCAGGACGCGGGATTCGGGATCCGGCAAATTGTGGACGTGGCCCTCAAGGCGCTATCGCCCGGCATCAACGACACCACCACCGCCGTGACCTGTGTGGACTACCTGACGGCGGTCCTCGCACGACTCGCCTCGCGTCAATTCGAGTCACCACAACGAATGGATCAGGGCGAACTACGGGTCATCGCCCGCGGCTCGACGTTTCCGGGAATGCTGGGGGAGGCGTTCGACCAGATCCGCCAGAATGCCGCGGGCAACGTCAAGGTTCTGCTGTCCTTGCTCCAGGCCCTGGAGGTCATCGCCGTACGGACGCAGGATGCCCATCGGCGGCAGGCGCTGCTGCGACAGGCGGACCTGATCGCCGAGGTCGCCAACCGAACCATCCCCGCGCCGCGGGACCGCGACGGGATCGAATCCGCCCTGGAACGCCTCGCCCAGATTACCAAGAAGGAAACCTGACCATGAACGAATCGAAATCCGTGACCAAAGACCCCATCTGCGGTATGACCGTGGACGAAGCCACCGCTCTCCACGCCGAGCGCGTTGGAAAGACGTTCTACTTTTGCAGCGAACACTGCCGGGAAAAGTTCCTGTCCACGCCCGCCGGTGCCCAGCCAGAAGAGAGAACCGGAGGCTGCTGTGGATAACAACACGCGAAGCACACTCACATCGGCGAGGCTGAACCCCATGCGCCTGGGGTTAGGATTCGGCGCGACGGGGGTAGTGTTCTACCTCGGCTGCATGCTCACGATGGCCATCGTGCCGCGTGAGCAGGCGGTGGTCTTGTTCAACAGCCTGTTGCACGGATTCAACGTCGATCCAATTCTGAGAACCGGCGTGCCTGCCGCCGAAGTCGTTCTGGGATTAATCAGTACGTTTATCCTTGGCTGGATTGCGGGAGTGTTGATCGCCGGAATCTATAACCTGAGCCTCCGCATGGGGAAATAATACGGAAGCAGCATGATAGATACTCCCGACAGAACGACGAAATATCAGGCGGACAGCCTCTCGCTCATCGGCGCGGTTGCCTTGGGGACCGGCGTGATGATCGGCGCCGGGATCTTCGCGCTGACCGGCCAGATGGCGGAGATGACCGGAAGCCTGTTTCCCCTGGCCTTCCTCTCCGCCGCGCTGATCGTCTCGTGCAGTGCTTACTCCTACGTCAAATTATCGAATGCCTACCCCTCCGCTGGCGGCATCGCCATGTATCTGGAGAAAGCGTATGGCCGAACCCTGACAACCGTTTTTCATGCGCTGTTGATGTATTTCTCGATGGTCATCGCCCAGAGCTTTCTGGCGCGGACCTTCGGGTCCTACACTTTGCAGCTATTCGCCATTGATGACAGCAGCCTGCTGGTTCCCGTGCTGGGGGTGGGACTTCTGCTGGCGGCCTTTCTGATCAATCTGTCCACCAACCGTTTGATTCAGGGGATCGCCTCGGCACTCGGCTTCATCAAGATCGGCGGCATCGTTCTGTTTGGGGTGGTAGGGGTGCTGGCGGCGGACTCGGTGGATGTGAACTTCTCGATGGCGGACCCCGGCGCGTCGCAGACCGGTTTTCTTGGAGCCACGGCGCTCGGCATTCTGGCCTTCAAAGGGTTTACCACCATCACCAATAGCGGTTCGGAACTGAAAGACCCGCACCGCAACCTGAGCAAAGCCATCATGATCTCAATCGCCCTCTGCGTGGTGATTTATGCGCTGGTTGGCTTTGCGGTCTCCAGCAACCTGTCGCTGGAGGAGATCATCGAAACCCGCAACTACTCGCTGGCCGCGGCGGCCCGGCCAGCGCTGGGAGAATACGCGGTTTGGTTCACGGTGATTTTGGCCATGCTGGCCACGGCGGGAGGCATCATTGCCAGTATTTTCGCGGTCTCGCGAATGCTGGCCATGCTGACCGAGATGAAGCTGGTTCCCCATCGCCACTTCCACATGCCAGGCAGCATCCAGAAGCATACGCTGGCTTATACCGTTGTGCTGGGATTATTGCTGACGGCGTTTTTCGACCTGTCCCGCATCGCGGCGCTGGGCATCACCTTTTATCTAATCATGGACATCTCCGTTCACTGGGGGGTGCTGCGTCACCTGAGAAAAGAGGTGGATGCCAATCCTATAATTCCGGTCATGGCAATTGTTCTAGATCTGATCGTCCTCGGCGGCTTTCTCTGGGTAAAAATTGCCACAGATCCGTTGGTCCTCATCGTGGCCGCGGCCGTCATGGCGGCGATCCTGATCACGGAGTTTGTCTTCCTCAGGACACGTCTCTCCGAGGGCCAGCCGGACCATAAGCATTCCGGTTGACCTCTCCCGGCAATCAGATGAAAAAAGAAGAAAGTGAACAAATATGGAAGACGACCGCCATTTCCGTGATGCCTCGCTCTCGCCCGCCCGGCAAGCGTGGTTGATGCTCGTGGTCATCGCGCCGATGGCCGCGTGTTATCCGGCGATCAAGGCGGGACTGGAGTTCGCGCCGTCATTGCGGTTCGCGGGCTTGCGTACGCTCGTGGGCGGCTTGGCGCTCCTGATCGTGCTGGTGATTCGGCGAAAACCGCTGTGGCCGGAGGCACGTCTGGCCCGCTGGATCCTGCCGCTGGGATTGGTGGCCACCACCTTTACTTTCGGGGCGATGTTCGCGAGCCCGGCTTATACTGGCGCGGGTATCGGTTCGGTATTGGGCAACACTCAACCGCTCGTCATCATCGTGCTGGCCGCGCTGTTTCTCGGTGAAAAAATCGGGCTGAGCAAGGCGCTGGCCCTTCTGCTGGGACTTGCCGGTGTGACTCTGCTGGCGCTGCCCGCGTTGCGCGGTCAAATCGGGCACAATCTTCTCGGCGCGATACTGGCGCTGGGATCTTCGGCCAGCGCGGCCGTGGCCAGCGTGACCGTGAAAAGGCTTCGCCCCGGTGACGATCTCATGTCGCTGACGGCTTGGCAATTGGTCGCCGGCAGTGTCGTGCTACTCGGTTTGTCGGCGGTCTTTGAACCGCGGGGAACCATCGCGTGGACGGGTGGGTTTGTCGGCCTCTTGCTCTTCCTGGCGCTGGCCGGCACGGCGTTAAGCACCTGGCTTTGGTTCTGGTTGTTGCAGCGAACGGAGGCCGGCCGCCTTTCGTTGTATTTGTTCCTGGTCCCGGTGTTCGGACTGTTGATCGCCATGGGCGGCTTTGGAGAACGCTTGAACGTGTTGCAGGGGGGCGGTGTGACGTTGATCTTACTGGCTGTCGCGCTCTCCGTGTTTACCGGTCGGTCCGGACCAGTCCCGCGGAGCAATCAAGCGGGTGGGAAGCTCTCGAGCGAGCCGCAGCGACCGGAAAATCATCGGCCTCGGAATGACCTGGGAAAGCAAGTCAGGCGCGGAGCCTCACCATGAATTCGGGCAAACACATTCATGTGCTCAATCAAGAAAAAGACAATGGCAACATTAACCGAGAAAGGAACCTGAACATGAACGAATCGAAATCTGAGACCAAAGACCCCGTCTGCGGAATGACCGTGGACGAAGCAACCGCTTTCCACGCCGAACGCGATGGTAAGACGTTCTACTTTTGCAGCGACCACTGTCGGCAAAAGTTTCTGTCGACGCCCGCCGGTGCTAAGCCGGAGGAGAAGGCTGGGGGCTGCTGTGGATAACGCGCGCACTTTGTAGGTAAAGGAACCATCGCAGCATGCCCATCAATAATCAGTTGAGAGATTCAGCAAGCCCAGGGGAATTGGCCCCGCACGCCAAAACCTTGGAGGCAAGCCGCGAGCCATTTTCTGTTCTGACAATCAACGGCGGCTCGTCGAGCATCCGGTTCGCGCTGTATGGTCAGCGCGAACCGCCGCAGCGGCTGCTGGATGGGAAAGTGGATCGCATCGGTCTGAGCGGAACGAATTTGACTTTCAAGGACTCTACCGGAAAACCACAGGATAGTCGCACCATCGACCGCACCGATCACCGTTCGGTGATCGCTTTTCTGCTGGATTGGCTCGTAACCCAACAGGCTTTCGCTTCGGTCAAAGCCGTTGGACACCGGGTGGTGCATGGGATGACGCATAGCGAACCGGAGCGGGTCACTCCCGAGTTGCTCGATGAATTGCACTGCATCACGCCGTATGACCCGGAGCATCTGCCGCTGGAGATCGAGTTGATCGAGGCATTCCGCCAACGCCATCCTGCGTTGCCTCAGGTGGCGTGCTTTGACACCGCTTTTCACCGCAGCATGCCGCGGGTCGCCAGTCTGCTGCCGATTCCGCGACGCTACGAGGCGGCGGGCGTTCGCCGTTATGGCTTCCACGGGTTGTCTTATGAATTCCTCATGGAGGAGCTGGCACGCCTCGGCGACCCGGCGGCAACGAAAGGTCGCGTGATCCTGGCCCATCTCGGCAATGGCGCAAGCCTGGCCGCCGTGCGAGACGGCAAGAGCATCGACACCAGCATGGGTTTTACGCCGACATCAGGATTGGTGATGAGCAGCCGCTCGGGAGACCTGGATCCGGGCCTAGTCTCTTACATGGCGCGCACCGAACAAATGAGCGCGACACAATTTCAGGAAATGGTGAACAACGAATCTGGGCTGCTTGGAGTTTCCGAGATCAGTTCCGACCTGCGTGATTTGCTCGCGCTAGAAGCGGACGATGTGCGGGCGGCGGAAGCCGTGGCGCTATTCTGCTACCAGACGAAAAAGTGGATTGGCTCCTTCGCCGCTGCGCTCGGTGGATTGGACACGCTCGTCTTCGCCGGAGGCATTGGCGAAAACGCGCAACTTATCCGCGCGCGCATCTGTGAGGGGCTGAGCTTCCTTGGCATTGAACTGGACGAGTCGCGCAATGCGGAATCCGCGGACGTGATTTCCACGGATGCCTGCCGCGTTGCGGTCCGCGTCATTCGCACGGACGAAGAACTGATGCTTGCGCGCTCGGTACGCCGCCTTCTCGGACCCGGAGCTGTGAACAACAAGGATTAAACCATGAAATCAAAGATTCTCACTCCGGAAGTGTTGCGTAAGCTGGATGCCTATTGGCGCGCCGCCAACTACCTCTCGGTCGGCCAGATCTATCTCTACGACAATCCGCTGCTCAAGCAAGCGCTGACGCTAGAGCACATCAAGCCGCGTCTCCTCGGACACTGGGGCACGACGCCAGGGCTGAACTTTCTGTACGTCCATTTGAACCGGGTCATCAAGGAATACGACCTGAGCGTGATCTACATCACCGGACCAGGTCACGGCGGACCCGGGCTGGTGGCAAACGCCTACCTCGAAGGCACCTACAGTGAAGTCTATCCCAATATCTCGCAAGACGAGGACGGGATGCAGCGGCTGTTCAAACAGTTCTCGTTTCCCGGCGGCATTCCGAGTCACGTTGCACCGGAGACGCCGGGTTCAATCCACGAAGGCGGCGAACTAGGTTATTCGCTCTCCCACGCTTTCGGCGCAGCGTTTGATAACCCCAACCTGCTCGTGGCTTGCGTTGTCGGCGATGGCGAAGCGGAGACCGGACCGCTCGCCACCAGTTGGCACTCGAATAAGTTTCTCAATCCCGTCTGCGATGGTGCGGTGCTGCCGATTTTGCATCTCAACGGTTATAAAATCGCCGGACCCACCGTGCTGGCACGCATTCCGCATGACGAACTGGAATCGCTCTTTCGCGGCTACGGCTACACGCCCTATTTCGTCCAGGGCGATGACCCCGTGGAGATGCATCAGCTCATGGCCGCCACGCTCGATACGGTGGTCGCCGAAATCCAACACATTCAAACCGAGGCCCGCGCCAACGGATTCAAGACGCGTCCACTCTGGCCGATGATCATCTTGCGTTCACCGAAGGGCTGGACGGGCCCTAAGGTTGTCGATGGTAAACCGACCGAAGGCACGTTCCGCTCTCATCAGGTGCCGATGGGCGACATGAGCCATCCGGGGCATGTGAAGATTTTAGAAGAATGGCTGCAGAGCTATCGCCCACAGGAGTTGTTCGACCAAGCGGGAAAGCTTCGGTCCGAATTCGCGGACCTCGCCCCGAAAGGCGAGCGCCGCATGAGCGCCAATCCCCACGCCAACGGCGGCCTGTTGTTACAGGACTTGCGTTTGCCGGATTTCCATGACTATGCCGTTGAAGTACCAACGCCCGGCGCGGTGAATGGCGAAGCGACGCGAGTGCAGGGTGAATTCATCCGCGATGTCATCAAACTCAATCCTATGAACTTTCGTGTGTTCAGCCCGGACGAAACGAATTCCAATCGCTGGGGTGCTGTGTTTGAAGTGACGAACCGCTGTTCGACGGCAGAGATTCTTCCCGGCGACGACCACGTCGCGCCCGATGGCCGCGTGATGGAGATGTTGAGCGAGCATCAATGCGAAGGCTGGCTCGAAGGTTATCTGCTCACCGGCCGGCACGGGTTCTTCTCCTGCTACGAAGCGTTCATTCACATCATCGATTCGATGTTCAACCAGCACGCCAAGTGGCTGGATGTGACCCGCCAGATTCCGTGGCGGCAGCCCATTGCTTCGCTCAATTACCTGCTGTCGTCGCACGTGTGGCGTCAGGATCACAATGGCTTCAGTCACCAGGATCCCGGCTTCATCGATTTGGTGGCGAACAAGAAGGCCGAGATCGTTCGTATTTATCTGCCGCCCGATGCGAACACGCTGCTCTCCGTGACGGATCACTGTCTGCGCAGCCGAGACTACGTGAACGTCATTGTGGGCGGCAAACAACCCTCACCGCAGTGGCTCGACATGGACGCCGCGATTAAACATTGCATTGCCGGCATCGGCATCTGGCCGTGGGCGAGCAATGACCAGGGGAGTGAACCGGATGTCGTCATGGCTTGCTGCGGGGACGTGCCGACGCTGGAAACTTTGGCTGCGGTCGAGATGCTTCGGGAGTTTTTCCACGATTTGAAAGTGCGGGTAGTCAACGTCGTTGATTTGATGAAGCTCCAGCCGCAAAGCGAACATCCGCACGGCCTAAGCGACCAGGAATTCGACGCGCTCTTCACCGGCGACAAGCCGATCATTTTCGCCTTTCACGGCTATCCCTCGCTGATTCATCAGCTCACCTATCGCCGCACGAATCACCTGAACCTGCATGTGCGCGGTTACAAGGAAGAAGGCACGACCACCACGCCCTTCGACATGACCGTAATGAACGACCTGGACCGGTTTCACTTGTTTGGCGACGTGATTGACCGCCTCCAGCAATTGCAATCGCATGCCGGCCGCGCCCGGCAATTCATCCGCGACCGGCTGTTCGATCACAAGCAGTACATCGAGCAGCACGGCGAGGACATGCCGGAGATTCGGAACTGGAAGTGGAGCATTCCCTAATGAACATACAAGAACTCATCGACACCGCGAGAACGCTCGTCGCAGGCGACAAGGGCCTGCTGGCGATGGATGAAAGTAATCCAACCTGCAACAAACGATTTGCCGCGCTGGGCATTCCTCAGACCGAGGAGGTCCGGCGCGCTTATCGGGAGATGATTGTGACCACGATCGGTCTCGGTGAGTGCATCAGCGGCGCGATCCTCTACGACGAGACAATCCGCCAGCAGAAGCAAGATGGCACTCCCATTGTCAGAGTTCTTACCGATGCGGGAATCATTCCCGGCATCAAAGTGGACACCGGCGCCAAGGACATGGCAGGTCATCCCCGAGAGAAAATCACCGAGGGCCTGGACGGATTGCGTGACCGCCTGGCAGAATACTCTCAAATGGGTGCCCGTTTTGCCAAGTGGCGCGCGGTGATGGCCGTGGGCGAGGGTATTCCGAGCCGGGGTTGCATCGAGGCCAACGCGCATGCGCTGGCTCGCTACGCGGCGTTGTGCCAGGAAGCCGGATTGGTTCCCGTCGTCGAGCCGGAAGTGCTCATGGACGGTGACCATACCCTGGAGCGGTGCCGCGAGGTAACGGCGGAAGTTCTGCGAACGGTTTTCCACCAACTTTACACGCAACGGGTGACACCGGAGGGTATGATCCTGAAGCCCAACATGGTGCTCCCGGGATTGACCTGCCCCCAGCAAGCCACGGTGGACGAGGTGGCCGACGCCACGGTGAGGTGTCTCTTGCGAGCCGTCCCCGCTGCCGTTCCGGGGATTGCGTTCTTGTCAGGCGGCCAATCCAGTGGATTGGCTTCAGCCCGTTTGAATGCCATGAATGTTCGATTCAAGTCGCGACTGACTTGGGCGTTGGCGTTTTCGTTTGCCCGCGCCATCAAGCAACCGGCTTTGGAAATCTGGCAGGGCCAGGAGGCCAACGTCAAACCGGCGCAACGGGCCCTCTTGCATCGAGCCAAGTGCAACCAGGCCGCGCGCCGTGGCGAATATACAGCCGCGATGGAAAGGACGTGAGCATGACAACCCGCAAACAAATGCCCCTGCGCCTCTACTTCATTCGACACGGCGAAACCGCATGGTCGCTCTCCGGCCAATACACTGGTCACGCGGATATCGCACTGACTCCGCATGGCGAGGATGAATCGCGTGAAGTGGGACAGCGCCTCCGTGGCATCCCGTTCGACTATGTGTTGACCAGCCCCCTACAACGCGCTCAACAAACATGTGCGCTGGCTGGTCTGGGGCCGACACCGGTAATTGAACCGGACCTCACGGAATGGGACAATGGCGATGATGAAGGACGCACCTCGGCGGAAATTAACGAGATGCGACCGGACTGGAATCTTTTTCGGGACGGCTCTCCAAATGGAGAAACACCCGCTCAGATTTCCGCACGCGCCGATCGCTTCATCACCCATCTACGCGTACTCGATGGAAATGTCGCACTTTTCTCCCATAGTCACTTTGGCCGCGTCCTCGCCGCCCGGTGGATTGGGCTACCCATAGAGCAGGCACAGCATTTTCTGCTCACCACCGCGTCACTCAGCGTTCTCTGTTATGAGCATGACCGCATCGAGCAGCCTGCCATCGCTCTGTGGAACTCTGCCCCGCGCGAAACGCTCGGCTCGGCTCCCAGTCCGAGTGCTGGCGGCGCCAGATCTATAAAACAGCAAGCGATTGAAAGGCGGGAACACGAGGGAGGAGAGATTCCGAACATGCAGGGGAATCAAAATGGCTCGCGATCGAATGTCCAAGCTCCGGTGAAAAAGCTGGTCGTTTTCGATTTGGATGGTACGCTTGCCGAAAGCAAAGCTGCGCTCGATGCCGAGATGGCTGCACTGCTGGGCGCACTTCTAAGCATTTTGAAAGTGGCGGTCATTTCCGGCGGCAACTGGCCGCAATTTGAAACGCAGTTGCTCGCCAATCTTTCATCTGACGAACACCTAACGAGGCTGTCTCTGCTGCCGACGTGCGGAACCAAGTTCTATCAGTACGAATCCGGGTGGACGCAGCTTTATGCGGAAGATTTTATCGATGTGGAGAAAGAGAAAATCATCCGTTCGTTGAAGGAGGTTGTCGAGGCCGATGACTTTGCGATCGAAGAAACCTGGGGCGAGCAGATCGAAGATCGCGGGAGCCAGATCACGTTCTCTGCCTTGGGGCAACAGGCCGCTCTCGAACGAAAGGAAAAGTGGGACCCTGATTTCACCAAGCGGAAAAAGATGAAAACTATCCTCGATAATCTTATTCCCGAATTCTCCGTGCGATTGGGAGGCACAACGTCCATAGATATCACCAAGCCTGGCATCGACAAAGCCTACGGGATCAAAAAGCTCCGGGAGATCCTTGGCATTGATATTGATGAGATGATTTTTGCCGGGGATGCCCTGTTCCCGGGCGGGAACGACTATCCGGTCAAGGAAGCGGGCGTGGCGTCCATCCAAGTCAACAATGCGGAGGAAACCAAACGTGTCATTGAGACGATCCTTGCGTGTATGGATGGAATTGTACACACCGCACTTCGCGAGGAGGTGGCCCGATGACCGGATTCGAACTAAAGCGTCTGGGGCAAATCATGGAGCCCGAGCCGGGCAACCCACTGGAAGTCGAGGGCGTTCTGAATCCCGCGGCGGTGCGCGCGCCTGATGGTGAGCTTTACCTTTTCCCCCGACTCGTCGCGAAGGGCAATTTTTCGCGGATCGGCATTGCGCGCGTGAAATTCAACGAGGCGGGCGATCCTTGCGGCGTCGAGCGGCTCGGCGTCGTCCTGGAGCCGGAAGCGGACTACGAGCTGTGGCCCGACGGTCGCGGAGGGTGCGAGGATCCCCGCATCACCTTCGTGGAACGGCTCCAGCGCTATGTCATGACTTACACCGGGCATTCGCCCAGTGGCCCACGCATTGCGCTGGCGGTGTCAAAAGATTTATTTCACTGGAAACGACTGGGGCTGGCCACCTTTGAGGAATATCACGGCATCGACTTTGTCCATGTGGACAACAAGGATGCCAGCGTCTTCCCGGTCGCCATTCCCAACCACTGTGGGAAGATGCAGATGGCCATTCTCCATCGACCGCTTTTTCGCGGCACTCGTCCCGAGGAAACCGCCTGCCAATGTCCGCCCCGCCTAGTGGATCTCGATCACGAGAGCATCTGGATTTCCTACTGCCCGATGGCCTTGGACGGCCTCAAACCGCATCACCTGGGGCTGTTCAACTCTCATCACCGACTCGCCACTCCGGTATCACCCTGGGAGATGCTCAAAATCGGCGGGGGCACCCCGCCAGTGCTCACCCGCCACGGCTGGCTGATCGTTTACCACGGCGTGAGCGAAGTGGCCGGGCCGGGCAGCGATGAACATCTTTTGCGTTACTCGGCCGGCGTGATGGTGCTCTCGAAGGAGCATCCGCGCGTGATCCTGCATCGTTCGGTGGAGCCGGTGCTGGTGCCAGTACTGAAGGAAGAACGGCACGGCGCCGTCCCCAACGTCGTGTTCCCCACCGGCATTGACCGGCGCGACGATCTCGGCACGTCAGACCGCATCGACGTATATTACGGCATGGCTGACAGCCGGATCGGCGTGGCCCGCCTCGACTTGCCGGAATACCTGCCGCTAGGCGCACCCGCCGATCGTGATGGGCCAAAGGAAGGTTGGCAAGGATGAAAGACAAACCCAATCCCACCAACTTCGGCAGTGTCGTTTCGGTCCGCGGCAGTGTCGTAGACATCCGCTTCGACGAACAGTTGCCGCCGATTTACTCCGTACTGTGCGCGGGAGACGAAGGGAGAATCATCTTCGAAGTGTTGGCTCAATTGGATGAGCGGCACGTGCGCGCGATCGCGTTGACGCCCACCCAGGGTCTCGCACGAGGCATGGTGGTGACGGACTCGGGCGGTCCCTTGCAAGCGCCGGTTGGCCACGGTGTCTTATCGCGAATGTTCGACGTGTTGGGCAACGCAATTGACCGCCAACCACCGCCCACCGATGTCCAATGGCGCAGCGTGCATCGAGATCCACCGCCGCTGGCACGACGATCCACCAAATCCGAAGTCTTTGAAACGGGGATCAAGCTCATTGATGTGATGGTGCCGCTGGAACGCGGAGGCAAAGCGGGCCTTTTCGGCGGTGCGGGCGTGGGCAAGACAGTGCTGCTGACCGAAATGATCCACAATATGATCGGGCACCACGAAGGCGTCAGCATATTCTGCGGCATCGGCGAACGGTGTCGAGAAGGCGAGGAGCTCTACCGCGAGATGAAAGAAGCCGGTGTTTTGTCGAACATGGTGATGGTCTTCGGCCAGATGAACGAGCCTCCGGGCAGTCGGTTCCGCGTGGGACACGCCGCGTTGACATTGGCCGAGTATTTTCGGGACGATGAGCACCGTGACGTGCTGCTGCTGATCGACAATATTTTTCGCTTCATCCAAGCCGGCATGGAAGTGTCGGGGTTGATGGGCCAAATGCCTTCGCGACTGGGTTATCAACCGACGATGGGCACCGAGCTATCAGGGCTCCAGGAGCGCATTTCCAACACAGATACCGGCGCGATTACTTCCATCCAGGCGGTCTATGTGCCAGCGGATGATTTAACCGATCCGGCGGCGGTTCACACGTTTTCACACCTCTCCGCGTCGATCGTGCTGTCGCGCAAGCGGGCCAGCGAAGGTCTCTATCCTGCCATCGATCTGTTGCAATCCAGTTCGAAAATGGGAACGCCGGGCATTGTCGGCCAACGGCATTATCTACTGGCGCAGGAAATTCGCAGGACATTGGCACAGTACGAGGAACTCAAGGACATCATCGCCATGCTCGGCCTGGAGCAACTTTCGCCCGAGGACCGGAACGTGGTCGCCCGTGCGCGCCGGCTGGAACGATTTCTGACCCAACCCTTCTTCGCCACCGAGCAGTTTAGCGGCATCGAGGGAAAAGTTGTCAGTCTCGACGATTCACTCGACGGCTGCGAGCGAATCCTGCGCGATGAGTTCAAAGATTATCCGGAGAGTGCGCTCTACATGATCGGGAAGATTGACGAAGCGAAGCGAAACAAGAAATCTCAACCGAAGGCCGAGCATGCCGCAAATGCAAATGACGCTTAAAGTGCTGTTGCCATTCCAGGTATTTGCCGAACAAGCCGGCGTGTTGCAGATCGTCGCGGAGACGCAAGAGGGCTCGTTTGGACTTTTGCCGCACCGGCTCGATTGCGTCGCCGCACTCGTGCCGGGAATTCTGATATATGAGACTGAAGCGGAGGGCGAGGTTTACCTGGCAGTCGATGAAGGGGTCCTGGTGAAATCTGGTCTGGAGGTGCTCGTCTCCGTCCGCAATGCCATTGGGGGCACAAAACTTGATCAACTGCGCCAGGCGGTCGACCAGGAGTTTTTGACCCTGGACGAGTACGAGCAAAGTGTGCGGTCGGTGATGGCGAGAATGGAAAGTGGTTTCATCCGCCGCCTGGCAAAGTTCCATCATGAATGACAAATCGGAAAGCAAGAGTGCGACAGAACCTTCGGCGCTGAGTCGTCAGATTGGCGCCAAGGCGGCCCGTAAGCTGAAAGCACGGCGTAATTCCACGCCTGGCGTTTGGTACGGCCTAGGCATGATGGGACTGATTGGCTGGTCGGTGGCGATTCCGACACTTTTGGGAGCGGCAATTGGCCTGTGGTTGGACAAACACCATGTGGGCCAGCGATCTTGGACACTGGCTCTATTGGTGGCCGGTCTGACGATCGGCTGTTTGAATGCCTGGCTATGGGTCGCCAAAGAAGACAAGGCGATGCGCGACGAACAGGAGGATGACAATGAATGAACCTGTAACTTTACTGCTGGCATGGTTCGCAGGACTCTTGCTCGGCGCTGTTTTCTTTGGCGGTCTGTGGTGGACCGTTCGAAAAGGCATCGTATCTCGATACGCGCCGCTGTGGTTCTTCGGTAGTTTGATCGTGCGGATGAGTATTGTCCTGGCGGGGTTCTACCTTGTAGGCGGCGGTCATTGGCAGCGGCTGCTGGCATGTTTGCTTGGGTTTTTCATTGCGCGTTTTCTCGTGATGCGGCATACCGGCCCGCCGATCGATCGGCCCCACGCCTCAGCCAAGGAGGCCAGACATGCGCCTTAGTCCTGACGAAATCGTCTTCTGGCAGTATGGTTTCTTCAAACTCAACGCCACCATCGTCTTCACCTGGGGACTGATGCTGATCCTGGCGGTCGGTTCACGCATCATCACACGCAGACTCTCCACCGAGCACACGCGTTCCCGTTGGCAGAACCTGCTGGAAATCATTGTCACCGGCATCGCGAAGCAAGTCGAAGAGGTCGGCCTCAGTCAGCCACGGAAATATCTCGGATTCTTGGGCACACTCTTCCTGTTCATTGCCGCCGCCAGCCTGTTCACGATTGTGCCTGGGTACCAGCCGCCAACGGGTTCCCTCTCGACCACTACGGCACTGGCGCTGTGCGTGCTGGTGGCGGTGCCGTTGTTTGGAGTCCAGGAGCAAGGTGTGGGAGGCTACCTGAAATCCTACATCCAACCGACTTTTATCATGCTGCCGTTCAATATCATCAGTGAAGTCTCACGCACGCTGGCATTGGCTGTCCGGCTGTTCGGCAACATGATGAGTGGAGCGATGATTATTGGCATCCTCCTGACGATCACGCCCTTCGTGTTCCCGATCGTGATGACGCTGCTGGGATTACTCACCGGCATGGTGCAGGCTTACATCTTCAGCATTCTCGCAGCGGTCTATATCGCGGCTGCCACGCAGGTGCGTCGCACTCAATCTAACCCGGCATCAGACCATTCAAGCATGAACTCCACTACCCCAAGGAACTCTCATGGATAGCATTACCATCATCGCGGTGGCCTCCATCATCACCGCTGGCATTACCACTGCATTTGGCACAATGGCTCCCGCACTGGGCGAAGGGAAGGCGGTCGCTACCGCGCTCACGTCGCTCGCTCAGCAACCCGACGCCTCCGCGACGATTACTCGAACCCTCTTTGTCGGTCTAGCGATGATCGAGTCCACGGCCATCTACTGCTTTGTGGTTTCGATGATTCTGATTTTCGCGAACCCCTTCTGGAATCACTTCATTGCCCAGGCCACAGGACAATAACCCATGCTGATCGATTGGTTCACCGTCGTCGCGCAGGCGATCAACTTCTTGATCCTGGTCTGGTTGCTGAAGCGTTTTCTCTACAAACCGATTCTCGACGCGATTGATGCGCGCGAGCAGCGGATAGCCAAAGAACTGGCCGACGCCGACGCGAAAAAGGCCGAAGCCCGCCAGGAACGCGACGACTTTCAGCGTAAAAACGAGGAGTTTGATCAGCAGCGTGAGATGCTGGCGAAGCAGATGACGGACGAGGTGAACGCGAAGCGCCAAAAGCTGCTGGACGAGGCCCGTCAGGCGGCTGACGCGTTAAGTGCCCAACAACATGAGGCGCTGCAACGAGAGCAGCAAAGCTTTGGCGATGAGATCAGTCACCGCGCCAGGGACGAAGTGTTTGCCATCACACGCAAAACTCTGAAAGACCTAGCCGACACCAGCCTGGAAGAGTGCATCACCAAAGTTTTTACGCGCCGTGTGCGCGAGCTGAACGGCGAAGCGAAGCAAGGGCTTGCCGAGGCGCTGATCACATCACCCGATCCGGCCCGCGTGCGCAGTGCCTTCGAGCTGCCGGCCGAACAACAAACCGCGATCCGGCAGACGCTTAACGAAACCTTTGAAGCCGACATTCCGGTTCGTTTCGATACGGCGCCAAATGTCATCGGTGGTATCGAGCTGACTGCCGGCGGACGTCAGGTAGCCTGGAGTATCGACGACTATCTCAAGTTGCTGGAGAAAAGTATCGGTGAACTGGCGCCAGGGCACGCGAAACCCAACGTAACACCTGAAGCCGAAAGCGAGCATGTCCCATGAGCAAGCCTGCCGTCAAGCTGCAAAACGTGCTCGAACGCGCGTTCGCTCAGATGGACCAAGGACGCGAGGCGTTTAGGCATCAACTGACACCGCGTGACGTGGGCACGATTGCGACGGTTTCCACTGGGATCGCCAAAGTCACGGGCCTTCCCGGCGTGGGCTATGAAGAGCTGCTGGAGTTTCCCGGAGGCGTGTTCGGCATCGCGTTCAACGTCGATGCGGACGAGATCGGTGTCGTGTTGCTCGGCGATTACCGGCATCTCCGCGCAGGTGCGGAAGTCCAGCGGACAGGGAGAGTGATGGATGTGGCCGTCGGACACGGGTTGCTGGGGAGAGTCATCGACCCGCTCAGTCGGCCTCTCGATGACCGAGGGCCAGTGGCGTTCAGCCAACGCTTGCCCATCGAACGACCTGCCGCTGCCATCATGGACCGTTTGCCTGTCACGGTACCGCTTCAAACCGGGGTCAAAGTGATCGACGCGCTGATTCCCATCGGACGGGGGCAACGCGAGTTGATTCTGGGTGACCGACAGACGGGCAAGACCGCGATTGCGATTGACACGATTCTGAACCAGGGGGGGCAGAATATGGTCTGCGTCTATTGCGCGATTGGCCAGCGAGCGGCAGCCGTCGCCAAGGCAGTGGCCACCTTGCGAGAAAAGGGCGCGCTGGAGTACACCGTCGTCGTCGTGACTGAGGGGAACGACGCCCCGGGATTGGCTTACATCGCTCCTTACGCTGCGACCAGCATCGCGGAGTTTTTCATGGAGCAAGGCCAAGATGTGTTGATCGTCTACGACGACCTGACGCATCATGCCCGTGCCTACCGCGAACTTTCGCTGTTATTGCGCCGTCCCCCCGGTCGCGAAGCATTTCCCGGCGACATCTTCTATATCCATTCGCGGCTGCTGGAACGGTCGACTCACTTGAAAGAGGAACTCGGCGGCGGTTCGCTCACCGCTTTGCCGATCATCGAGACCGAAGCACAGAACATTTCTGCCTACATTCCCACCAACTTAATTTCCATCACGGATGGGCAGATTTATCTTTCGCCGTCGCTCTTCGATTTGGGTGTCCTGCCGGCAGTTGATGCCTCTAAATCGGTTTCGCGCGTAGGCGGCAAAGCACAACTTGCGGCCTATCGCGCCGTGGCAGGCGACCTCAAGTTGTCCTATGCGCAGTTCGAGGAACTCGAAAGTTTCGCCCGGTTTGGAGCCCGCATGGATGACGACACTCGCACCATTATCGATCACGGACAGCGCATTCGCGCCTGCCTGAAGCAAGCTGAGTTTGCTCCGTTGTCGGTTCCCGAACAGATCGCCGTGCTGCTGGCGTTGACCTCAAGACTCTTTGAGAAGGTACCGGTCGACCAGATGCCCGACGCCGAGAATACCGTGCGGGAGGCGGTGTCGGAGATCTCGACGGAAATGCGGGAGCGGTTGGAGACTGCTGATAATCTATGCGAGGAGGATCGTGAAGCGATCATTGAACTCGCTCGCCGGGCGGTTGCTCGTTTCCGCACCCAGCGGGAATCAGAGGTGAAATCTTGAGCAAGACCGTCGCGAGTCTGCGCCGCAAAATTGTTGGAGCTGGCGATCTCCAGTCCGTTGTCCGCACGATGAAGGCTGTGGCCGCGTCGAGTATCGGACAATATGAGAACTCTGTGCGTGCGCTGGCCGACTACTATCGGACTGTCGAATTGGGCTTAGGCGTCTGTTTTCGGCATAGCGGACCAGCGACGTCACTTCCCCAGTCGAATCATGAATCTGAGGGAAGTCCGATTGGCGCGGTCGTGTTCGGCTCTGACCAGGGACTAGTGGGCCGGTTTAACGATGTGGTAGCCGACCATGCAATCAAGACTCTGAAGAAATTGCCTGGCGAACCTCAATTGTGGGCCGTCGGTGAGCGCGTTCAAGCGCGGCTCCAGGACGCGGGCCTTCCACTGTTCGGTCTCTTTCCCGTGCCCAACTCCGTCAAAGCCATTACTCCGCTCATCGGGCGCATTCTCCTAGAGAGTGAGACGCAGCAAGGCCGGAGTGATGCCACGAAACTTTATCTCTTCTACAACCGCCCGATGTCCGGATCGGTTTATGCGCCCGTTAGCCAGCGACTGCTCCCCTTGGATGCGACTTGGCATCGTAAGCTGGCGGAACATCCCTGGCCCACGAAGAATTTGCCTGAAGTTATTGGAGGTGGCACCGCGACTTTACGGGTGCTTATCCGTGAGTACTTATTCGTCTCGCTGTTCAGAGCGTGCGCCGAATCTCTGGCCAGCGAGAACGCCAGTCGCTTGGCCGCCATGCAACGCGCCGACAAGAACATCGACGAATTGCTGGAGGATCTTAATGGCACCTTCCACCGTTTGCGCCAAAGTGGCATCGACGAGGAACTCTTCGACGTGATCTCCGGTTTCGAAGCGCTGGTCGGACCTCGGCAGTGACCACAAGAATCTGCACTCGCACTTCTGCGCCGCGGCAAGGAAGAGCTGCCCTAGAGGTCGCCTGGCGGGCCTTTTCTAGGTGTCCAGCCAAGCACCTTGCACCATCACCTTGCACCATGATTTGGACCTTGCACTACATTTCCGGTCGATCCTGCACTACATGGGTCGATTGATCGACCCGCGCGGTGACGCGCCGGTGGCCGTCTCACCCTATAAAACAAGGCATTTTTTGCATTTTGCGGGCCGCGAAATGTAGTGCGCAAGAAGCTTCGGAGGCCGACGCGCTATCCAATTGCGCCACGGGGACGGAGGGACTTCTTGAGACTTGCTTCTTTAAATCGTACTCTGCAATTCTGATGTAGCGGGGACCTGCGGAATGGCTCGTCGGTCATAATCGTCTCTTTAGTCCTGCAAGCACCTATTCTAGCGATGCCTGCCAATCGCCACAAGAAACGGAATAAATGGAATTTCGGGCAGAACGGGGAAATCTATTGCATTGACATATCGTTATATGACGATATAATCAACTACATAGAGGTTAAGTATGGCGCTAGCCGTGAAGAAAACGAAAAGAATGAAGCCGGCCGATAGGGAAGCCTTGGCCCAGGCGGCAGAATGTCTCAAGACCCTCGCCCATCCGGTGCGGATACGTATGGTTCAACTCTTGCTGCATGGCCGTTATACAGTGGGTGAGCTAGCAGAGGATTGCGGCGTCCCGGACAACGTTGCCTCGGAGCACTTGAGGCTGATGCAACGATGCGGTTTCTTCAGTAGCGAACGCGAGGGACGAAGAGTCTACTACCAAGTGGCGGAGCCGCATCTGGAGAATTTGATGGCTTGCATTGAAGGAAGATTTCTTACCGGGGCAAAGAAGAAATAAGTCTTTTTTTGTGACAATATATCGCATAGTTGCGATATAACGATATTTTAAGGAGGCAAACTGAAATGAATATCAAGACCATAACACCGCAAGAACTTCAAGAACTACATCAGCAGGGATCTCGAATAGACTTGCTTGATGTGCGTACGCCCGTCGAATTCCGAGAGTTTCACGCAACGTTCGCTCGCAATGCACCGCTCGATTCACTCGAACCTCACACGATCATGAAAGAAAGAAACGCAACAGCAGAAGAACCTCTTTATCTTATCTGTCGAAGCGGTGACCGTGCCTCAAAAGCATTTGAACAGTTTGCCGCGGCGGGGTACACGAATGTTGTGATTGTTGAAGGGGGCACAATCGCCTGGGTCAAAGCAGGCCAGCCGGTCATTCGTGGTAAGAAATCCATTTCGCTTGAACGGCAAGTCCGCATTGCTGCGGGATCGTTAGTTTTCTTGGGAGCCATCCTTGGTTTCTTCGTACACCTTTACTTTATTTGGCTGTCAGCATTCGTCGGCGCGGGGCTCGCCATTGCTGGCGTTTCCGACACCTGCGGGATGGGAATGATGCTGGCGAAAATGCCATGGAACCGCTGCGATACGATTAGCTGTACGGTGAAATAATTCATGTCTGGTGGTTCTCGCGTTTAGCTTATAGGAGATCTATGATGAAACTCGTGATCGTAGGAGCTGTGGCAGGGGGAGCCTCTGCGGCAGCGCGGGCGCGGCGGCTTGATGAAGATGCTGAGATAATCCTGGTAGAACGGGGCGAAGCACCTTCCTTTGCCAACTGTGGACTCCCCTACTATGTGGGTGGCGTGATTGAGAGCCGCGAAAAATTGTTGGTCACCACTCGGCAACGTCTTATTGACCGCTACCGACTCGACGTGCGGACTCGCACTGAGGCACTGAGTATCGATCGAGTTGCGAAAACTGTGGTCCTCCGGGATCTAACTACCGGCCTCGAGAGCAGCGAGTCCTACGACAAACTAATTTTGTCGCCGGGCGCATCGCCTTTGCGGCCCCCCATTCCGGGAGTCGATCTGCCGCAGGTCTACACGCTTCGTGATCTGGGAGATGCAGATCGATTGAATCAGGCGGTAGCTGATGCAAAACAAGCCGTCGTCATCGGAGCGGGTTTTATTGGGCTAGAAATGACTGAGAACCTCGTGCGACGTGGCATCGAAACCACCGTAGTCGAATTGGCCGATCAAGTGTTGCCTCCGTGGGATGCTGAGATGGTTAGTTCTATCACTTCTCACTTACGCAGCCAGGGAGTGAAGCTGGAACTGGCTGATGCTGCCGAGGGAATTGTGCCGGTTGACGATCGGCTCTCGATTCAACTCCGCTCGGGCAAAAAGTTGAATGCGGATCTCGTGGTGCTGAGTGTCGGTGTGCGCCCAGAAAATAAACTTGCCGTCGAAGCAAGGCTCGAAGTTGGCCCGCGGGGTGGCATTCAGGTGAATGATCAGATGCAAACCAGCGACCCTGATATTTACGCCGTGGGAGATGCGGTCGAAGTGCGCCATTTTGTGGATGGATCACCGGTACAAATTCCACTCGGAGGCCCAGCGAATCGCCAGGGACGCATCGCGGCCGATCAGATATTTGGCCGTTCCACTCGCTATCGCGGAACCCAAGGGACTGCGGTCGTGAGCGTGTTCGACATGACCGCTGCCATGACAGGTCTGAGCGAGAAATACTTGCTGTCGGCAGGCATTGCGTTCGAAAAGATCTACGTGCATCCCAGCCAGCATGCTGGCTACTTTCCTGGTGCCGAGCAGATGTCGCTCAAGCTCCTGTTCGCTCCGCAAGATGGCAAGATTCTCGGGGCCCAAGTGGTCGGTCGCGGTGGAGTTGACAAGCGGATCGACGTACTGGCCGTGGCAATCCAGGCCGGGATGACGGTTTACGATCTCGAAGAAATGGAACTGGCCTATGCCCCGCAATACGGGTCGGCCAAGGATCCGGTGAATATGGCGGGCTTCGTTGCGGTGGGAGTTCTCAATGGCGACCAACCGATCCTCCATGCGAGTGAACTGGCGAGTGGAAACGAGCGTTTTATGGTCGATGTTCGTTCGCCTGTGGAATTTGCCAACGGCCACATTCCTGGGGCCGTCAATATTCCCGTCGACGAATTGCGTGACCGAGCGAGCGAGATTCCGCCTGCTCAACCCGTCGTTACCTATTGCCAAGTCGGCCAGCGAGGTTATCTGGCGACTCGCATCCTGGCACAACAGGGCTTTCAGGTCGCCAACCTGAGCGGAGGATTTACCTCGTATACTGCTCTCATGGCAAGCAAACCCCATCCTTGAAGTTCGAGCTTGCTTGATTGGAGGTAGCAATCCTGGATACTCACCACTACAGTACTATTGGTGGAATGTCGTTGTACGCACCAATAGACAAACGCAGGTATCTTGCTCTCTCCAGGTGAATTTGGCACTTCAAGGTGATTGTAGGTTCATGACAAAGAAACTGACCAAGACAGTCGTCAATTTCTGGCTTGATACCTTCTTGTTGTGCGTGTTTCTCGCATTGTGTTGCGTCTCGGTGATCGTAAGGTATGTGTTTCCGCCGGCCACGAACTCTGCAGGTTGGAGCCTTTGGGGGCTCGACTATCTTGCCTGGTGCGACTTAAGGTTTTTCACACTCTGCCTGCTCTCAGCAAGTGTGCTGCTGCACGTGATGCTCCACTGGACATGGGTGTGCGGAGTGATTGGGAGTTGGACACGCAATCGCCAAACAGGAGCCACTGCTCCCAACAAACAGGACAATGGCAGCCGTACTCTCTGGGGCGTGGGATTGTTGATCGCGATCTTCAATATCCTCGGACTGGCCGTGGCTGTGGCAACGCTTACAATCCAGGGCCCTCAGCCGTAACCGGCTCACTCACTGCCACATCTGGATGACAAAGTGGGCAGGCCGCAGTCGTGTTCTCGCCAGGTGCGTTGAATTGTATCGCACCACGGGCAATCGAAATCACGCCAGTCACGACGATACACCAGGCCGCGATACGGAGGATTTGTGCCCGACTTACCAGCGATAAGAATTGGCCACCGTAGCCGACAATCACCATTAGCGGAATCGTCCCAATCCCAAAGGCCAGCATAGTGAGCATTCCCTGGGCCATGTTGGCGCTACTGCCAGCCTTGAGCAGAAAGGCATACACGAGGCCGCAGGGAATAAACCCTGTAAATAATCCGGCCAAGAGGGGACCTGACCAACCGGGAGCCGACAAAAAGGTCTTGAGCCAGGTCGTAGCACCGCAGGGCAAACCACCCAGCAAGCGGTAAAAAGGGCGGGGAAGCACGCCGGCGGTTACCAGGCCCATGAGAACCAGGAGCGTTCCCGCGAAGATGGCAAGCGTCGCTTGAGATTGCACGAAGCCGCTGGACTGTCTGGTGATCCACGCTCCACTAAATCCTGCGAGTGCACCGCAAAAAGAGTACGTAAATATCCGCCCCACGCTGAATACCAATTGTCGCTGCAAATGATTGGTTCCAGGTGATGCCCCAGCACTCAACGAGATTGCCAGTGGACCACACATTCCTAAACAATGTGCCGAGCCCAGCAATCCTCCCAAGAAAATCAATGGCAATTCAATCACGGTTGGACTCCCACGAGTTCCGGTTGAGGGCTGTCAGACTTTTCGTGCTGTTGTTGAACTTTCGCGGAATGAGATCTGGAGACCAACTCAGCCATCTCCACAGAATGAGGTTCCGGATAGCGCGCGAGTCGCAGCGAATTGGTTACGACCAGAATACTGCTTGCAGCCATGGCTAGTGCGGCCCAGATGGGATTCAATCGGCCCGTGGCGGCCAAAGCGATGCCGATCGAGTTGTAAGCGAAAGCCCAAAAGAGATTCTGCTTGACGATCCGCAAGGTTTGCCGAGCGAGTCCCACCGCCCACGGAAACCGCCGTAAATCATCCGTGAGCAAACAGACTCCTGCAGCATCGCGGGAGACGTCCGCTCCACATCCCAGGGCAACACCCACGTCGGCTGTGGCCAATGCGGGAGCATCGTTCAATCCATCTCCCACCATCGCCACAGATCCGCGCTTCTTCAAATCCGAGAGTGAAGTCGCTTTGTTTTCGGGAAGGAGATTACCTTTCGTGTTGATACCCACCTGTTCCCCCAGGGGAATGACGCGCTGACCTTCATCGCCCGAGAGCAGGTGCAATTCGAGGCCGAGCAAACGACACTCCTTGACGGCGAGCAACGCTTCAGGACGGAGTTGTTCCTGGAAATGAAACACCCCTCGTATCCGCTCCCCCCAACCGACAAACACTTGTTGGCTCCTAGCCTCGCGCTGCCCGGCTGAAGCCAACTCGGAGGGGAGTTCCAAACCCTGCTCTTCAACGAATCGTCGGCTTCCAAGCAGGACCCGGCCAAGTTCAGGCAGGTCACTCGACAATCCTTGCCCCGGCCAAGTGTCGACCTGAGATGTGTTTGGAAATTCCATGCCTGGCTGCGTGTGAGCAAAATTGATGATTGACTGGGAAAGTGAGTGTCTCGACCCTCTGGCCAGCGCGGTTGCGACCTCCAATACCTGTTGTCGATCTTTAGCAGAGACCGTGTGAAGTGTACTCGCCACCGGAACCCCGGTGGTCAGGGTTCCTGTCTTATCAAAACAGGCGATCCGCACGCCGGCCAGTCGTTCCAGCACCACACCACTGCGAAACAGTAATCCCCCTTGAGCAGCGCGACCTAAAGCGGTCCACACCGCCATCGGCGTGGCCATTCCCAGCGCACAGGGGCAGGCGATCAGCACCACCGACAAGGAAGTGAGAATCCCCTGGTCGAGCCCGGCAATCTGTCCCTGCCGCCAACCGGCAACGAGGGCAATCACACAGACCAGCGGAATGAACACAGCCGCAATCCGATCGGCCAACTTTTCGTGCCGCCCTTTCACACTGCGAGCCTGGCGAACCATGTTGACGATTCGCGAAATGGTTTCTTGTCCATCAGCAGCGGTGACCTCGATACGGAGGTCGCCGTCGAGATTGAGCGTGCCGCTGTAGACTCGCATTCCAGCGGCCTTCTCGACTAGCACACTCTCGCCAGTCACGATTTGTTCGTCGATCGCTGCGCGACCTTGCGTAATGACTCCGTCAACGGGGAATCGTTCGCCGGGAAGCACTCGCAAGTGATCCCCCGTACGGACTGTTTCGCGGGGGACTTCGCTGATTTGCCCCTGGCTATCGGATTTACGCACCAGGGCGGGAAGCAAACTCGCCAGCGAATCCAATGCGGTACCGGTTCGGTGTTTTCCCTTGGCCTCCAGCCACCGGCCGATGGAAACGAACACCATCACCATCGCGCCGACTTCAAAGTAGACGTGTCCTTCACCGCGCAATACCGACACCAGCGAATAACTATAGGCGGCTGTAACACCTGCAAGAATCAAGAGGTCTGTGGTCAACGTGCGATTTCGCAGTGATTGCCATACCCCGTGAGCGATCGGACCTCCCAAGAGATAGAGCACCGGCAACGAAAAAACGAGAGCAGCCCAGCGGAAGACGCTTCGCAAGGTTTGGGCCAAGGGATTGGCAAAAGATTCGGCAGGATAAATGTCCTGACTCCACAAGGCCATGGTGAAGACCATCACATTCATGGTAAAGAAAATGGAAAGTCCCAGCCGCAGTAGTCCCTGAGTGACAGCCCCCTCTTCTTGTGGCGAATCCAAGACACTTGCAACCGAACGGCAACCCGAGCAACAGTAGTTATCCTGAGAACTGGCTGCAGAGTGTCTGACCACGAAACTTGCGGGCAAAGGCAAGCCACAAAAAGCACAATAACTCTGCGCGGCGGAAGTATTCACGGTGGGGAAACAATTTCGACCTGCAATGCAGGAAATAAATAGGTAATCGTGTAATAGACGGCAATTACCCAAAATCCTAGCCAGATAAGTCGCACATACCAGGGGATGCGATTCCCTACGTAGCCGTGCCATTCACTCTCGGCCTGAGGGCTCGTGTCTTTGACAGGTGAACCTTCTGCGCTGGTATCAAGATAGTCGCTCATACGCAGGTCCTCTATTTCTGAAGTATCGAATCACTATAGTGCCCGTCGCCTGACATCGCATCCAACTCGAATTCTCGATCGAGCATGGTCTGCTTCGGGCCTTCAATGTCTGTGAACATTCCTTGAGTCGCAGCCCACCCCAGGAGGCACAAAAAGCCTGCACTGGCGAGCAGGTAATTCGACAGCGGGGCGACAGCGAAAACTCCCTCGGTCGATTCCTGGGAGTCGTAATTCCTCACCATAGAGACAAGTTCAATAAATTTACTACCAAAACCAAACGCACAGAAGCCCAGAATGACAACTGCCATGAGCCCAACGATGATGTTCTGTAGTCGCGAGGGGGTCAATTTGTCCATTGAACTTACTCCAGCGGGTTCTCCATTTGTTCCTCCAGAGGAATGTATCTCTCATAGAGGGGATACGACTCAAGCCAGGAACCGAGCCACTGTACGTAGGTAATGATAGCCAGTCCTCGCTCGTTGGGCTTGGACGGATCGTTGTCGTCAAAGAACCATTGGTACTTCGGCATGGGTGAACTGGGCGACAACAGGGGCGGATTGAAGAAATGCAACGCTTGCCAGTCGTTGCCACGACGTCCCCCTTCACGACTCAAATCGGGGCCCACGCGACGAGTGCCCCACAACACAGGTCGCTGCAGGATATTCTGATACTCAACCGAGGAAGCGACTGGACCCCAGCGAATGCTTTCGTTGGAGACGGGTCGCACGAACTGGCTGTGGCAGTGCCAGCACCCTTCGCCGGTATAGACTTTGCGCCCTAGCAAGAGCGCTTTGGCGAGATTCTCTTGATTCGGCTCGCCATAGTATTTCTTAAACTGTTCAGGGTAACGCACACTCAAGTCTTCGAACTGATAGATTAAGTTTTGGTTCTCCGCCAGTTCTGCAACCGTCTGCTCGGGAAGATGTCGGTAAAGCAAGATCGGTACGAGCGCATTCGAAAGGAAAGCGAACAGGAAAAACCCGAGGCCCCCGATCAGCAGAATTCCAGATTTACTTTCAAACATAGTAGTTGCACCGTTGGATTACGCTGTGGCTGGAACCGTGTAGTTAGAAGGGGCTGATCGCCTCGAAAGTCGCCAGGTCTGCCAAAGGTTGTACACGAACACAACTTGCCCGGCGATGATTGCCAGTCCTGCGAACAGCCGCGTGACCCAGAAGGGATACGAACCTTCAATCGATGTTTCCCACGGCTGTAACGATGCCCAGAAAAACCCTTGGAACACACCCGCCAAAGTCAGGTCGATGAACATGACAACAATTCCGCTCAGCGATAACCAGAAATGCCACTCACACAGGTTACGGCTGTACCAGGGTTGTTTCAGCAACCGGGGAAACAAGTAGGTCATCATTCCAAAGAACCACATGCTGAATACACCGAACATCACTAGATGGGCATGGCCTACAACCCAATCGCTGAAATGGATCAGTTTCTGAAACGTATGGGTAACTTGCATGGCACATTGGGCACAAGTGACAAAGTACAGCACCATCCCCGTGTAGAACCAGCGAATGGGTAGGTTGCTGACAATCGCACGGCCGCTGCCCCAGATCGTGCCAAAGAAATTGATTATCACCGTGGTCACGACAAACTCGACAGCAATCGTGGAAACGATCGCCCCATACTCGAGAAAATCGGGTATGGGCGTGTACAGGAAATGGTGAATCCCATTGAGCGGGTAGAAAAACGCTAGTCCCCAAAAGCCTACGAGTGAAAGGCCGTGACTCCAAATCGGCTTCTTCAGCAAGATGGGGACAAAATAGTACATCAGTCCCCATGCCAGTGGGGTCACAAACAGTCCCACCAAATCATGGATAAAGAGTCCTGCGATGGCGCCGGCACTCGTGCCAGGGACAAAATATTGTGGCATGAAATTGCCCATTGCGTAGGTGAGAAAGGTCCACACAAAGGCCGCGGTGAAATACCACAGCGAAACGTACAGAGGTCCTTTCGTCCGAATGATGGGATCCATAAAGTTGACAGCTACCAATGCCAATCCCACCAACGCCAAGGGATCAATCCAGACCGGTGTCTCGCCCCATTCGACCCCTTGAGCTTGCCCCATCAGAATCCCTACTGCCGTCGAGAGGACCACGACTTGCCAGGCGGCGAAGATGAAATAAGAGAGAGGCCTGCTCAGAACCGGCTTGAGAGTCAGGCGGGGGATTGCCCAATGCAGGGCACCCAGAAAGCAATTTGCGATAAAACCATAGGCAATCGCGTTGGTGTGGACCATCCGCCAGCGACCGGGAGAGAAATACTCGCTCCCTGTGATCGGATTCCACTGCACCAATTGGAGGGCCATCATCAGGCCCCCGGTGAGCGAGATGAATAAATACAGCAGCGCTGCCAGGAAATACCAAATCACCAACCGTTCTTCTACCAGACCGGGACCTACGGCATTTGCGGATCTGTCGTCAAGCTTCGTTGTCATTTCGGTCATTTTTGATCCGTCACCTTTTGGTACGGCACGTAGTCACCTAGCGGGTATACCAATACCATTGTCCAGCCAAACACGAGATGTGTCGCAGCAGCCACCCACCAGGGGACTCGGTTGACGATCAAATTTTCGGTGGACATATCGACTACCTCGGGCTGTAGCCACACGAGAATTCCATAAAAATTCACAATCCAAATCACCAGCGACACAGCACTGGCAATCAAGAATTTTACTCCTAGGGACTTGTTGGCTCCCCACCATGTGAGGGCCAAATAGACGGGAATCCCTAACAGCATGCCTGTTCCCAAATACAAGCAGCAACCTATTGCCAGCATCAGACCGTTCTGATCAGGAGGCAAATCGAATACACGATCTCCTAAAGGAAACGTGAGATAGCTGCGAATAATTTCCAATGGGTGTTTACCCGTCAGCACCGAGCCAATGACATTGAACAACAGACTAGCCATCGCACCGAAGATGCCCAACATGAAACCGGTCGTGGCATAATAGGCCGTGTAATAGCTCGAAGGACGAAATGGGGCGTAGGTCGTTTCAGCGGCAATTTGCGACTCCAACTCACTCACGCGTTGCTTGAGCTCGAGAAGTTCAGTCTTTTTAGCGGAGGGCTCGGTGGTATCCATGTGTAACAATTCAAAGCACAGGTCTAACAGTTGCCATGTTTTCTCAGGCCGCTTCAGCGGCAGGTTGGGTCTCGGGAGAGGGCTCCGCGGTTTTTTCTTTTTCTGTCGCCGGCTTTTGAGTGGGCAGATCGACCTCGCTCAATGGAGGCTTCCCCTGCCGACGTCGATTTCCGGTCGCTTTGATGAAATGGACAAGCTGCCAAATCGCATCGGGATTATCTTTGAACAGTTTGTCGAATGCAGGCATTGGTGTGCCGTTAATGCCGGAATAAATTCGGCGATAGATGTCGATGGGCCTTTCCCCTCCCCGAAACATACCCGACGACAAATCGGCAGCCGCGGCTTTATTGCCCCAGGTGTCCATACCCACTTCCACGTTTTCCATCGATCCACCTCTACCGTACTTGCCGTGGCACTTGTTGCAGGCATGTTCGAGAAACAATTGATGGCCGGCCAAGACGGATTCGTCGGTCATGGGAGGCATCGATGAAACTGGCATGACGATCTGGTCTGAAGAATCTTGCCAAGGCACTAGTATTTCGGAAATGACCTCCTCAATTCCCTCTTCCTCAGGAAGTTCTTCATCTTCGAAAGCGATCATCGCAAGTTCCCGTTCGAGTTCCCCACGTTGGGAGAGGGCAATCACGTAATCGACGACCGCTTCCACTTCTTGATCACTGAGACGGTCGAATGAGGGCATCGATGTGCCGGTCACTCCTCGGCGGACAGTGCGCATGAGATCCGCACGGCGAGGCTTCTTGCCGTAGGGAGTCGAAGTAAACTTGAAGACGCCGTGCGTGTAATTGCGCGGTTTTGGATTGAGAAACGGTGCTGCCTGGCCATTGCCGTCGCCATTTACTCCATGGCATTGGGTGCAGTATTTCGAGTATACAGCGTAACCTAGTTTGAGGTGGTCGCTGGTTTCCTCTTCACCGAGTGCGATAGGCTTCTCTGGTGTACCAGTCGATTTACGGAGTAGCTCAGCAATCTGCGCTTGCAAATCCTCATAAATCTCAATTTCTTCAGCATCTTCCAGGCCGCTAGTCAGTTCCTGGACCTCCGTCCCGGGAGAAAAGCTGGGAGGCGCTTCGCGACGGCAGCTCGCACTGCCCACGATCAGAGCGAAGATCACCATCAGTTTTGACCAAGCTCGGAGCGAAAGCAAGAGTCGATCTCCAACTAAGATAGGACGTTTGGCAACTAAAAAACATTTATCATGATGCAATCATCGGCATGCCCAACGAATGGAATGCCGATGCCGCACCGTTGAACGCATAGCTCATACCAATGAGAGCATACTTTAGACGTGGCTTGCGGGATGTCAAGGTTCTGATGCAAATCTATCGAGGTTTTCTTAAATTCCTCAGTCCAAGTAGCTATCGGCAAGGCGTGCGAGTGCGTCGGATTAGCTAGTAAGCTCGAAACGTAAGCGAGCGAATTGCCGAAGACGGCTTCCTCGCTTACGCTTTGGGTTGCAGGGGATCGCCAAAGTCCGCTATACCTGCATCACTTAGACTGCGAGCTATTCTTGAGCTAAGGCACGAGATATGCGCTTCGTCCTTATCATACCCTAATCACACGGTTATTTGATTCAACCAGCGGTAAAATCAGCGTCTGAGACTCGGGGCAGTTTTGTCGATCGACGGATATTTTGCCTGAGTCAAGGCCGCGACCAAGCGAAATGCTTCGGGAGAAAGTTCCATGGAATCCAGACGACATGATCCAGAACGTTTATTTGACTTGGACTTGGTCCGATGTACTGAAAATGCTGCATTGGCGGCATGGAAGTATTTTGGCAAAGGAGACAAGAACCAAGCTGATTATGCTGCTTCCGATGCGATCCGAGGGATGTTCTCTCTGATCGACTGCCAGGGATTGGTTCGTATTGGCGAGGGGCGCAAAGACGATGCGCCGGGTATTTTCACAGATGAAAAGCTCGGCGCGTGGCAGGAGGGTTCGATTCCGGCTGCAATCGCCTTGGATCCGATTGATGGCACAACGCTTACAGCCAAGGGATTGCCAGGTGCTATCTCCGTGCTAGCCGTCGCCACTTGCAAGTCGCCAGAAGACGATCCGCGTGAACTGTTTCCCTCCATACCTTCGCACTACATGGAGAAATTCGCCGTTGGGCAAGCGGTGACCGAGAGTGATGTCTGCGTCCAATTGGATGCTCCATTGGAAGCAAATCTGAGTATCGTTGCAGGCCAAATCCGCAAGCGAGTTCGAGACCTGGTCGTCGTCGTCCTGGATCGCCCCAGGCATAACGAGATCATAAAGAATCTACGAAAAATCGGTTGCCGAGTAAGGCTCATTTCCGATGGCGATGTGGCTGCCGCCATTGCTCCGAGTCTGCCTGATTCGGGGGTTGATGCCTATGTTGGAATTGGAGGCAGTCCTGAAGCCGTAATCTCAGCAGCGGCGATCAAATGCCTGGGGGGACAGCAATTCTGTCGGATGTGGCCGAAAAACGACGAGGAACGCAATAGGCTGCTAGACGAAGAAAACTGTTCCGAGGAAGACCTGAGCAAGGTGTGGACAGTGGATAAAATGGCTCCCGGAGATAATCTCATTTTTGCTGCCACCGGCATCAGCGATTCTCCGATGCTGACAGGAATTCATTATCGGGACAACCACTGCGTCACTCATTCAATCCTCATGAGAGCCCGCAATCGAACCGTGCGGCTTATCCAGGCCTATCACGATCTCAAGCTCAAGACGGTTCGCCTGCATTCGACTGGCGAAGAGATTTCTTTGTAGAGATACGTGTTAAGAGGCAATGCGTGCAGAAGTGAGTTGTTCAACTGTGCGGATTCGCCCACCTCTATGACAATTGGATACAGTTTAGGCTGGCAACGGGCCTGTCTCAATGCTGTATCTGCGAGATTCTTTGCGGAATCGTCCTGAGAACGATATCTCTTATGGGGGGAATATCCACTGAATGAGTCGGAGTATCTGCATAGTGCGTTTATGCTCCTAAAAGCGCGAAGGGGATTTGGGCAGTGATGAAAGTGAATCTTCTCCTTGGCAATCAGTTTCTGGCACAAACAATGCTACAAAAGGTAGCATCTTATAAATCGCCAATTTCATGACCAAAAGGGAGGCTAAGATGACAAGGGAAGTAGTCGTAGTGAGTGGTGCGAGAACGCCGATCGGCGGTTATGGTGGAAGTCTTAAAGACATTCCGCCTAGCGAGTTGGCGGCCAGGTGTGTTCGGGAAGCCGTGGCGCGTGCTGCCATCGAACCACAATCTGTGGGCCACGTTGTTTTTGGAAACATCATCCATACCGATGCCCACGATCACTATCTGGCACGCGTGGCAGCGATCAATGGGGGGCTCCCCGTTGAGACTCCCGCATTGACATTGAATCGACTTTGTGGAAGTGGATTGCAGGCAATTATCACGGCAGCACATGCGATCATGTTCGGTGATGCCGACGTTGCCGTGGCGGGGGGTGCCGAAAGCATGAGTCGCAGCCCCTATCTTTCGCAGGCGATGCGATGGGGTGCGCGGATGAACGACACATCGCTGCTGGACGTCATGGTCGGTGCGCTCTCCGACCCATTCGACGATTGTCACATGGGCGTGACGGCAGAGAATGTTGCCAAGAAATGGAACGTTTCTCGCGAGGACCAAGACAAACTTGCCGTTGAGAGTCATCGGCGAGCTGCTAGTGCAATCGAAAAAGGGAATTTCAAGGAGCAGATTTTCCCCATCGAGATAAAAGTAAAACGTGATACGGTCATGTTCGACACCGACGAGACGGTGCGTCCAGATACTACTGTCGAGAAACTAGCGGTCCTCAAACCGATCTTCGACAGGGAGGGTTCAGTTACCGCTGGGAACGCATCGAGCATTAACGATGCCGCAGCAGCGGTGGTGCTGATGGAAAGTGAGATGGCTCAAAAGCGTGGTTTGAGGCCCTTGGGTCGACTTGTGGCTTACAGCTACGCAGGCGTCGACCCGAAGTACATGGGCATCGGTCCCGTCCCTGCAGTCAGATCGCTTCTGGAGAAGACCGGCGTCTCCCTGGATGAGATCGATGTATTTGAGGTCAATGAAGCCTTCGCGGCACAAGCATTGGCCGTCACGCGAGAATTGAATTTGCCCGCAGACCGGACCAATCCCAATGGCAGCGGCATTAGCCTTGGTCACCCCATTGGTGCCACAGGCTGCATTCTCGTAATCAAGGCCCTCTACGAGTTGAAGCGCATCGGTGGCCACAAGGCCCTGGTGACGATGTGCATCGGCGGCGGCCAGGGAATCGCGGCATTGTTCGCGCGCGATTAAGAATATTTCATTCAGAAAGAAAGAACATAAAGGAAATACCTATGTCTCGGTTAGAAGGAAAAGCTGCGTTAGTAACTGGCGCCTCGCGCGGAATCGGTCGCAGTATCGCTCTTGAGCTAGCCCGCGCTGGGGCCAAAGTGGCTTTGGTTTATCAAAGCAATGAAGCCAAGGCACAGGCCGTGGCCGAGGAGATCTCCGCGCTGCCAGGAACGGCATTACTCGTGAAGGCCAATGTGGGCGTATCTGCCGAGGCTCGAGCGATGGTGAAGCGCGTGGCTGATGAATTCGGTAGCCTGGATATCTTGGTCAACAATGCCGGCATCACCCGAGACACGTCGCTTAAGAAGATGACCGACGAGCAGTGGGAGGAAGTCATTCAAACCAATCTCAACGGTTATTTTTATTGCACCTCGGCTGCGATTCCCATCATGAGCGAACAGAAGTCCGGGCGAATTATTAACATCAGTTCGATGAACGGACAAGTGGCGGCATTCGGCCAAGCCAATTACAGTGCGAGCAAGGGCGGCATCATCGCTTTCACTAAAACGGCTGCTTTGGAGCTCGCTCGTAGTGGGATCACTGTCAACACGGTTGCTCCAGGGTTCACGGATACGGACATGTTTGCCAATGTACCAGAGAAGATCCAAGAACAGATCAAGACGAGGATTCCACTAGGAAGATTCGGAAAGCCCGAAGAGATTGCCAAAGCAGTCTTATTTTTGGCGGTTGATGGCGATTACATCACTGGCCAGCAGATCAATGTCAACGGTGGCGCATTCATGTAGTACATTTTTAGTAGATGGCAGATAGAGGGAAATACTAAAGCAACAGACTTTAGCTCCCTTGATGTCACGTGTGTGTGAGTGCAAACCAGGAGTGAAAAACGTCGATGAGCGAGAAACCTGAGACACCCAATATTTTCGATCCCTTTGGGATGATGAAGCAAATGCGTGACACGAGCATGGAGAACTGGGCGAAGTCGATGACCGAGTTTGTGAACAGCGACTCGTTCACTGCCGTTCAAGCAGAGACGCTCAATGCGTGGCTTGCGACTTCGACACCGTTTCGCAAGCTGCTCGAAGACACACTCAGGCAATCCATGCAAGCCCTGCAGATGCCCACCAGTCAGGACATTGTTCGACTAGCCGAACGCCTTACGAACATCGAAATGCGGTTGGACGACATGGATTCCAAGCTGGATCAATGCCTGGAATCACAAGACCGAGCAAGCGAAGGGTAAGGCCAAACGATGAATGAAACAGTCAACGAAACCATGAATTCGAGTTCCGCAGAGAGAACCACTCCTTTCGAGAAGGTGTGCCACCAGTGGCATCAGGCTACGAAGAATCTGGATGTCTACAACCAATTGCTGACGAGAGACGCCAAAATTGCTCAGACACCTAAGCAGCTCATTTGGACTCTGAACAAGGCCAAGCTTTATCACTACACGCCACAAGTTTCCGAGGATCAGCGTCATCGGATTCCACTGCTATTGGTGTTTGCCGTTATGAACCGTCCTTATGTCTTGGACCTACGTCCTGGGCACAGTTTTGTGGAATACATGGTCGAAAAAGGTTATGACGTCTATTTGCTCGATTGGGGGATTCCAGGACCAGAAGATCGCGAGTTGAAGTACGACGACTATGTGCTTGAATACCTACCTCGTGTCATACGAAAGCTGAAGTCCTACACCCGCTCGAACGAGTTTAGCATGTTGGGTTGGTGTCTGGGAGCACTGATTAGCACCATGTATGCGAGCCTGCGGCCTGATGACGGCCTGAAAAACCTGATCTTGCTAACCGCACCGCTTGATTTCGCTAACAAGGAAGCGGGGGGATTTACGAAGTGGGTGAACCATCCTTCTTTTGACCCCGACAGAATCGTCGAGGCCTTTGGGAATGTGCCCGGGGAAATGATCGATGCAGGTGCCAAGATGCTCAAGCCGGTGGAGAATTACGTGAGCAATTACGTTAGTTTGTGGGAGAATATCGAAGACAAGAGCAGGGTCGAGGCGTGGCACGCCATGAACACCTGGGTTCGCGACATCATTCCCATGGCGGGCGCAGGCTATCGCCAGCTCATCACCGAGTTCTACAAGGAAAACCGTTTGATGGAAGGAACGCTTAAACTACGCGGTGAACGTGTTGAGCTCGGCAGACTCCGGGCAAATCTATTTAACGTCATTGCTGAGGCCGATCACATCACCCCTCCCTGTCAGTCGGAAGGGGTAATGGATCTTGTGGGCAGTCAAGACAAAGAGATATTCCGAGTCCGGGGAGGGCACATTGGTATCATGGCTGGTCGGGGTGCGGAGAAGTCAACGTGGCCGCACATCGACACTTGGCTAGCGGACCGTTCTGACTAAGGCGAGAAGGCGAGTAGGTGAGATGACTCCTGGGATTTTCTTTACTTACTCACTTACGAACCTACTCACCAATCCGTCTGGGGTAGGAAACCATGAACTGGGAATCCCTTATTGATGAGCAATCTCTGGCTAAGCTGCTCCCCGCGGAATACGCTCACTTTGCGCTGCCTGTCAAAGAAAGCCTGGCTGTGTTTCTGGCTCGTTTGCCTCAGAGATTTCAAGCAAAGATTCTCGCAGCTCAGCTTGCTCTACCTGCTACGGCGTCGCTCTCTCAACGATTGGGATTGTTAGCTCACAGTTGCCCGGTCCTACAAAAACTTGGTCAAATCATGGCACGTGACCAACGACTGGCATCCGAGCTGCGATTTGAGCTTCGCAAACTTGAATCGATGTCTCCGACGGTTCCACTGGAAGCGATTGAGTCTATCTTAGTCGAGGAACTCGGTCCGTTGGAGACCAAGGCGATTGAGTTGCTCCCCCCAGCAATTGCCGAGGCAAGTGTCGCCGTTGTGATTCCCTTCCGGGACAAGAGTCAGCCTACTCAAGCGGAAGGAGTATTTAAGGTTTTGAAACCGGGCATTGTAGATCGCCTCAATCTGGAATTGGACGTTCTGTCGCAAGTCGGGCAGCATCTCGACAATCGTCTCAGCGAATTGCAGATCCCGCAGCTTGATTTTCAGGATACCTTTGATCAAGTCCGCGCGAAGTTGCTTGGCGAACTGCGACTCGACGAAGAACAGCGACATCTAGCAAGTGCAGCCCGCTTCTACGCAGATCAACCGGAAATCCATATTCCTACCGTGTTCGATCACTGCACTCCGCGAGTCACGGCGATGGAACGCATCATTGGCGAGAAAGTAACCGACCATCCGTTCTTGCTTTCAGCCGAGAAACACGACCTGACGAACTTGATAGCTAGGGCAATGATTACCAGGCCGATTCTTTCCCGCAACGAACAAGCCCTGTTTCACTGTGATCCTCATGCGGGAAATCTGTTTATTACCCCCGATGCGCGTTTAGCCATTCTCGATTGGAGTCTGGTAGGGTTCCTCGGAGAAGCGGAACGGATTGCCTTGGTGCAGGTCATGCTTGCTGCGATTCGTATGAGACCGGACAAAATGGCAGCCACGATTCTGGGGCTCGATGTTCGCAAACAGTGTGACCAGATTGTATTGGCCACGTGTATCGATCAGTGGCTGCGAAAAATACGTCAAGGGCAATTGCCAGGCTTGTCGTGGCTGGTTGGATTGTTGGACGAGGCCGCTCAGTCGGCTCGCTTGAGTATGTCGGCAGATATGCTCATGTTTCGTAAGACGCTGCTGACGTTGTCCGGGGTCATGAGTGAAATCGGTGCCGACGACTTCAATCTCGACGAGGTCCTGTTGTGCGAATTTCTGCATAATTCTGTCCGAGAATGGCCCACTCGTTGGTTAGCGACCCCATGTTCTCGTGCTTTTGCAACGAGGTTGTCAAACCTAGACCTCACGGAAGCTGTGCTAGACTCACCTCTGGCTATTTGTCGCTACTGGCAAGCAATCTGGTTAGATACCATGGAGCGATATGCGGACTGTGGAAACTCTAAGAACAATTTCATGAACCATTAGCTTACTTTAAGGACTTCCAAAAATGACTCCGGTAAAAGCACTTAATCATATTGGAATTGCAGTAAAAAGCATCGAGGAGCAACGCCCTTTCTATGAAAAGACTCTAGGGGCGGAATTTGAAGGGTATGAGGATGTGGCCAGTCAGAAAGTCCGGGTGGCGTTCTTCAGAATCAACGATATTCGGTTGGAATTACTGGAACCGACGGATCCTGCCAGCGCTGTGGCGAAGTTCTTAGAAAACCGTGGAGAAGGCTTGCATCATCTAGCATTCACCGTAGAGAATATCCAGGAACGCATCGCTGAGCTTCAACAAGAGGGCCTGAGGATGATCGACGAGACTCCTAGACAAGGTGCTCACAAGATGCAAATCGCTTTTGTTCATCCCAAGAGCACACACAGTGTGCTGACTGAGCTATGCCAACCTCCTCGGTAGACTTGTGAGCAAGAGCCAAGGCAGCAGGCACTGCGAATGTTAAATTTGGGACTAGACCGCCGATTCCCCGAGATAGTATAGAATTATGGCAGGTGAAGAATCATTTCCCAGAATGACGGCAGCAGAGGCAGCCGAAATCATTGACAACGGCGCATTGGTAGCATTTAGCGGCTTTACCCCTGCTGGAGCAGCCAAAGTGGTTCCGCTGGCGCTAGCGAAAAGAGCACGCGAACTGCATGCCGCGGGCGAGCCCTTCCAGATACGTGTACTTACAGGAGCGTCGACGGGACCAAGTCTGGATGATGCTCTTGCTGAAGCCGACGCCATCAGTTGGCGAGCCCCTTACCAATCTTCTCTTCCCCTGAGAGAGAGGATCAATGATGGTCGTGTTGCCTTTGTTGATATGCATCTCTCCCACGTACCGCAGTCGGTCTTGTTTGGTTTTTTTGGGAAGATTGATGTTGCGGTCATTGAAGCGAATCGCATTACTTCAGATGGCCGAGTCTATCTGACATCGTCGATTGGCGCATCTCCCTCCTTCTTGCATGCCGCCGAGAAGGTCATCATTGAACTGAATCATTACGTTCCCTACGAAATCAGCGACATGGCGGACATTGTGCTTCCCAAGGCACCTCCGCATCGCCCCGCGTTGGATCTCGACTTCCCGTTACAACGGATTGGCAAGACATTTGCTCGCGTTGATCCCGAGAAAATTGTTGGGGTGGTGGAAACAAACAAACCCGACGAAGAGATTCGATTTTCGCCTCCGAATTATTACAGTAGCTCCATCGCCCGACACGTTGTTCATTTCCTCTTGGAAGAAATGGCTGGCAACCGGCTTCCAAAAGAACTGCTGCCTCTGCAGGTTGGGGTCGGCAATGTAGCCAATGCCGTGCTTGCCGGATTGGGCGAGCATCCCGATATTCCCAAGTTCACGATGTATACCGAGGTGTTTCAGTCTTCCGGTTTCGAGTTGATGAAGCGGGAATTGATCAAGGGGGCAAGTACGTGCGCTTTGACTCTTACTCCTACTCAAATGCTTGACTTGGTTGGCGAAGTCGGATTTTACGCATCGCGTCTTGTGCTCAGGCCACAAGAGATCTCCAACAACCCTGCCTTAGTGAGACAGATGGGTGTGATTGCACTTAATACCGCCGTGGAAATTGATTTAGAAGGTGATGTCAATTCCTCTCATGTGTTGGGGCAAAAATTATTAAACGGAATCGGCGGCAGCGGCGATTTTGCCCGCAACGCCTATCTAACCATCTTCATGTGCCCCTCGATTGCTAAGGATGGAATCATTAGCACGATCGTCCCGATGTGTACCCACATCGACCACACGGAGCATTCTGTGCATGTTGTAGTGACAGAACAAGGGATCGCAGATTTGCGCGGATTGTCACCAGAAAAACGAGCCCGTTTGATTATCGATAAATGTGCACATCCCCACTACCGAGACTACTTGCACAGGTACGTGGACAGGGCCGGACCTGGGCATATTCGTCACAATTTGAAAGAGGTTTTTGAATTACACCAAAACTTGTTGCGGGACGGTGTGATGCTTCCTGATTTATCCGCTTCCCGCGATGACGAAAGTCACCCAGAAGGTCCGGTTTCCCACAATTAGCAGTCAATTATGAGGCAGAAATGACGTTGCCCTTAGAATTTACGATGGAAGACGACTTTCCTTCAGTTAGTTACGAACAATGGCGAGCCGTTGTTGAGGAGGATCTCAAAGGGGCTCCTTTCGAGAAAAAACTCGTCACGCATACCTATGAAGGAATGAACATCCAACCTGTCTACACTCTCGCGGATGCGCTCAGTAATCAGGAAGTTATTGGCCTGCCCGGCTCTCCGCCGTTCGTGCGGGGTTCTCTCCCTCCCCAGGCTGCCATTTCTGGAGCTGATCTTCGTCAGGAGTACTCTCATCCAGATATCCATGAGACGAACAGACAAATCCGCGCAGATATTGCTGGTGGCGTGACTTCGATCCAACTTCAACTCGATTCAGCAGCCAGCAACGGATTGGACCCCGATGAAATATCTATCGATGAATCGATAGCGGTTGGTGTGATGGCCCATTCGCTCAGCGATCTGGACGACACCCTTCAAGCTGTGCCACTAGATCGTGTCGGCACATCTTTGGATGCCGGCGCAGCCTTCATGCCCGCTGCGGTCCTCTTGGTATCGCTTTGGCAGAAGCGAGGAATCGACTTGACACAAGTCCAAGGCGCATTCAATAGCGATCCGCTCTCAGCACTGGCCCGCACTGGCCATTTACCTCTCTCGCTGGAAGCCTCACTCGAGTTACTGGGAGACTTGGCCCAGTGGACTTCAACAAACTGCCCGCAGGTGACTGCCGTCGGCGTCAACACTTCACCCTACCATTGTGCAGGTGCCACGGCAGCGCAGGACCTCGCCTTCCAAATGGCTACGGCCGTAACTTATTTGCGTGCGATGACGGCCAATGGACTGGGTATCGACGAGGCGGCCAAACAAATCATATTCCGAGTGGAGTTAGGTACGCATCATTTTCTCGCAATTGCCAAACTGCGTGCCGCCCGACGTCTGTGGTCTCGCCTGGTAGCAGCCAGCGACGGCTCGCCGGAAGCCGGTGCAATGAAAATACACGCCCGCACAAGCGACCGCGTCCTGACGCATCGAGACCCTTACGTCAATATCCTGCGCAACACGGTCGCCATGTTCGCCGCCACCATCGGAGGAGCAAACGTCGTCACCTCCGTCCCCTTTGATAGTCTCATCAGATTGCCTGATGAGTTCAGCCGGCGAGTGGCTCGCAATACCCAGTTGATTATTCAAGAAGAAGCGCACTTGCATCGTGTGATTGATCCCGGCGGAGGTAGCTGGTTTCTGGAGTCGATCACCGATCAACTGGCCAAGGAGGCGTGGGAAATCTTTCAAGAGATCGAACGGTTAGATGGCATGGCGGCAGTCTTACAGTCAGGTTGGGTGGCCGACGAGATTGCTTCTGCCCATGCACCTCGCGCGACAGACATCGCGCAGAGAAAAGAGGGGATTACCGGGGTAAGTGAATTTCCGGATATCGCGGAAGCCCCCCTCGAAGTGGTCGCACCGGATGTCTCCGCAATTCGCCGGGCGGCAACCGAACGCATGAAGAACGCACAAAATGGTTTCGATTCAGCGGAGACTCCGTCAGCAGGCTCCAAGACAGCCGTAGCCGTTGAAGCAGCAACGAAGGGGGCCACTATCGGCCAACTGGCCCGCCTGGTAGGTTTTCATGTTGCCCCTATCGAAGTGAAGGCCATCGAGGTACGCAGTTTTGCGCAACCCTACGAAGAATTGCGTGATGCGGTGGACAACTTTGAAATACGACACGGCCGGCGCCCCGCAGTTTTCTTGGCCAATATGGGACCGATTGCCCACCACACTGCGCGAGCAGGTTACGCCAAGAATTTCTTCGAGGCGGGGGGATTCAAGGTTTTCTCCAACGATGGATTCAAGGATGCCGAGGCGGCTGCCAAGTCATTTGCTGAATCGGGAGCGGCAACTGCGGTCATCTGTTCTTCGGACAAACTCTACGCGGAAATTGTCCCGTTGCTCGCTGCGAAACTAAAGCAGGCTGGAGCCAGATCCGTCGTGCTGGCAGGTAATCCAGGAACTAATGAAGCGGAGTGGCGCAGTGCAGGAGTCGACCGTTTTATCTATATGAAATGCAACGTCCTCGAAACCCTGCGCGACGTGCTTCGTGAGGAAGGTGTAATTGGATCATGACGATACCTAACTTTGCTGATATTCCATTAGAATCTGACAGCGGCAAGGGCATGCAAACAACGACACCGTTGAAATCCGCGAACAGCGCAGAAGTTCCCCCTGCGTGGATGACGCCTGAGCAGATTCCTGTTTCCCGACTTTACACGTCTGCTGATCTTGAGGGGGTGGACCACCTGGCAACTATGCCTGGGTTCCCACCCTTTGTGCGTGGTCCCTATGCCACCATGTATGTGCTCAGGCCCTGGACGGTGCGGCAATACGCTGGCTTTTCCACCGCCAAGGAGTCCAACGCGTTTTATCGACGCAATTTGACCGCAGGGCAAATGGGCCTGAGTATTGCCTTCGATCTGGCCACTCATCGAGGCTACGATTCCGATCACCCGCGCGTGAGCGGAGACGTCGGAATGGCCGGAGTGGCTATCGATAGTATTTACGACATGCGTACGTTGTTTGAGGGAATTCCGCTGGACCGCATGAGCGTGTCGATGACCATGAACGGGGCCGTGCTGCCGATCATGGCCCTCTACATCGTCGCTGCTGAAGAACAAGGTGTGCCCCCCGAGCAACTCGCGGGCACCATCCAAAACGACATTCTCAAAGAGTTCATGGTCCGCAACACATACATCTATCCTCCCGAACCGAGTATGCGGATCATTGCTGACATCTTTGAGTTCACCAGCCAACGGATGCCTAAGTTCAATAGCATCAGCATTAGCGGTTACCACATGCAGGAAGCGGGAGCCACGGCCGATCTGGAGTTGGCCTACACGTTGGCCGACGGCTTGGAATACGTGAGAACCGGCATGCAGGCCGGCTTGAAGGTTGATGCGTTCTGTCCGCGACTCTCCTTCTTCTGGGCGATTGGCATGAACTATTTCATGGAGGTCGCCAAACTCAGGGCGGCACGGATGATCTGGGCCAAGCTCATCAAGCAGTTTAATCCAGAGAACCCCAAGAGCTTGTCGCTCAGAACCCATAGCCAAACCAGCGGGTGGAGCCTGACCGCCCAAGATGTCTACAACAATGTCGTGCGTACTTGCCTGGAAGCGATGGCAGCCGCTCATGGGCATACGCAATCGCTCCACACCAATGCACTGGACGAAGCACTTGCGCTCCCTTCAGAATTTTCGGCACGCATTGCCCGCAACACGCAACTCTTCCTGCAACAAGAGACCGACACCTGCGACGTCGTGGATCCCTGGGGCGGAAGTTATTACGTCGAGCGACTCACCCACGACTTGGCCAGCCGCGCCTGGCAGCATATCCTCGAGGTCGAGGAACTCGGCGGAATGACCAGAGCCATTCAGGCCGGCATCCCCAAAATGCGAATCGAGGAGGCTGCCGCCCGCACCCAAGCTCATATCGATTCCGGTCAACAAACGGTCATCGGCGTCAATAAATTTCGCCCGACACAGCCGGAAGACATCAAGGTTCTGCACGTCGACAACACGACCGTTCGAAAATCGCAGATTGCCAATCTCAAGAAGTTACGCCATGAACGAAATCAAGCGGAGGTGGATCAGGCTCTCAAGGCGCTTACCGACGCCGCCCACGATAAGACAGGCAACCTCTTGGAACTCGCCGTCCATGCGGCCCGCGCCAAGGCAACCGTCGGTGAAATAAGCGAAGCACTAGAAAAGATTTATGGACGCTACGAAGCCCCCACACGTGCCGTCCGCGGCGTCTACGCTGCAGAAATTGGAGACCACGAAACTGTGAAAGAAATCCAGCAACTCTTGGAACGCTTTGAACAACAGGAGGGCCGCCGGCCTCGCATTTTGGTGGCCAAAATGGGTCAAGACGGGCACGATCGCGGTCAGAAAGTGATCGCCTCGGCATTCGCCGACCTGGGCTTCGATGTCGACATCGGCCCGCTGTTCCGCACTCCCGCCGAGACCGCCCGTCAGGCTGTTGAGAATGACGTGCATATCGTCGGCGTTAGTTCCCTGGCAGCCGGGCATTTGACATTAGTTCCCCAATTGCGCGATGAATTGGCAAAGTTGGGTCGAGACGATATCCTGATTGTCGCCGGTGGCGTAATACCACCCGAAGACTACGCCGCCCTCTACGAAGGAGGTGCCGCCGCTGTCTTCGGCCCCGGAACGGTCATCGGCAAGGCGGCGGCTGAGTTAATCAAAGTCCTGGCTGAGCGCCTAGAGATAAGACTCGACGGAGAAGCAACCGCCGAATCAAATATAAAGTGAGCGAGCCCAGCCTGCTCTCAAGGATACGCTGCATTGCATCCCCACCGACGTATACTTTCGACGGACGACTATTTCAAAGGTGTGCGGGCGGGTGTCACCGCAGTGCTCGCACGAGCACTGACCCTCGTCGAATCGAGCAATCCCCAGCATCAACGACAAGCCGAAGAATTACTCACGAGATTGATGCCCTTTACAGGAGAAGCGATTCGAGTTGGCATCACGGGCACACCGGGCGCTGGCAAAAGTACGTTCATTGAAGCGTTGGGGCTCCAGCTCGTCCGTTCTGGGCATCGCGTCGCGGTGCTCGCCATCGATCCGTCTAGCGGTATTACTGGCGGCAGCATCCTGGGCGATAAGACCCGCATGCCTAATCTGGCCGCCGAGCCGAATGCCTACATCCGCCCCACGGCCTCCGCTGGAACCCTGGGAGGTGCCGCCCGTCGCACTCGTGAGAGCATGCTCGTCTGCGAAGCAGCCGGCTACGATATCATCCTGATCGAAACCGTCGGCGTGGGCCAGTCCGAATCCTACGTCTCGCACATGACCGACTGCCTGGTGGCACTCGTCTCGCCCGCTGCCGGGGATGAATTGCAAGGCATCAAGCGTGGGCTGTTGGAAGTCGTAGATTTTCTGGTAGTCAACAAGGCGGACGGCGAAATGCGCACCGCCTGCGAGGTCGCCGCCCGCCAATATCGCAACGCCCTAGAAACAATCTCCGGCAACCATGCATCACAAGAATCGAAGGTCTTCACGGCCAGCGCCTTGCAAAAGGAAGGGATCGAAACGGTCTGGAAAGCAGTGCATCAGAGGTGCTCACTGATGAAGTCCGCTGGCACTTTGGTCACACGCAGACAAAGCCAGAACCGCCATTGGCTCTGGGCAGTCGTTGAAGAGCGCTTGCGTCAATCCATTTATACCAATCCGGAAGTCAACGCAATCCGCCCACAATTGGAGCAAGAAGTCCTCACCGGCTCCATTTCCGTGGAAGCCGCGGCACGGAAGATCCTCGATGCCTACGGCCTGGGAACTGATTAGTCTTTGCGGTTCAAGGGGGGGGCGAGAGTCTTTTTCTGAGAAGACGCTCGACCCTTAGTCTTCTCTAGGCGTTGATAGAGTTATTCTATCTTCAGCGATGATCAAGTAAACTGCGAAGGCCAAGAAAGTCATTGCGACTTACGATTCGAGTTTCTACATGATGCACAAGTGTAGTAGCCACGGATGAACACCGAGGAAGCACGGAAAAGTAAGAAGTCGGAATATTATCTGAGACAATCCGTGGCTAAATGAATTATTCTGGGGCAGAACCCCTTACTTCTCACTTGGCCTACGAGGCACTGGAAACCTTCATGACAACTGGATCAGTTTTAGCAAAGCAGGCCACCGGAGTGGTGGGTTGCAGTGGAGAATTGCCACTGGGAGAGTGGTGCGACAATGGGTTGGAATGAAGAATCACGTAGCCGAGTCTCTCCGAGACTCGGACTTAATGCGAAGTAGTCGCATCACTGTCTCACCTGAGACTGAGCTACGTGGGGGAATTCCGACTCGGCGTGTCGTGCTACACTAATTTGTCGCCTTTCGCGGCGCGAACGGCGACGATGCCGGAACTGCCACCGCTTGTTCCGGCCTACAAAAGAAGGTGACTCCGTTTTTCTCCCCTTGCGAGACTTCCCTCGCTTACGCTTCGGGTTAGTGTTCTTTGGCGCTGTCATTGGGAAGCAGGCGCGGTTGGGGAAAACGACCGGCACATTCGGGGACGTCAGTAACCGAAGTCAACTGCCGCATGCTGCACTCAGCTTGTTCGCGGCCTCCATTGCTGGCTCTTGACTCTCGACTTTCCAAATGGCCCAATAATAGTTGTAGAAATGGGCCACCCCATTCGCGATAATGGTGGGCGCCAACCACTCGGCATGTTCCTTGACAATTGAGAATCGAGTCGAGAGCTAAGAGTCGAGAGACTAGAGCCAGAAACCTGCGTGGCAAGCGGGCATTAGCAGCGAAGCGGCTAGCGATCCGTCGATAGTCGCGAGGCGGTTCGATGGCACGAAGCTCTGGGGGTTTTGTCATGAGGCGTCGAGGTTTTTTTCCAAAAACTATTTGAAAATCATTGTAAAACCGCTGGAAAACATGAAAAAGACGCCGAGTTTTTATTTGTTTTTTTCGGGTTCCTCACCAGAATCTGTGGGTCGCCAAGTGGCTTTTGGGCGTGTATGACAGGCGTTTTCGAGGCATTTCAGGGCAAAAAGAAGGGTTCAGGAATCTGGCCCCCAAAAAACGACCCTGACGGAACAAGCCGTCAGGGCC
>JBGSPU010000042.1:0-12854 GCA_041738415.1 Bythopirellula sp. | reverse complement strand
GTTGGGACTGTTGAACAACGCGGAGGATCGTCTTTTCTATCTCCTGACGGCAACAGCAATCGAAGGCCCTTGACGTAAACTCAATGCACAAACAACCTTAAACATGCTATCATGGCCCAAAGTGGCGCTGTCCAATTAGGTGATTTCATTTCAAGCCAATCTGACTATGATAGGAGCCTGCTAGTCTTCCTATCAGTCTCAATAAGGGTCCGAATCGTGAATTTTCTGGCACGAAAGTTTCTTAACGTCTGCGAAGCGGTCCCCTATGGTGTGTCCTATGCCTGGTTGAATGACAAAATTCGATCTCCTGAGCCACTCAACGAAGAAGCGATCTGGCAGGAAATCACGGGTCCTCTCCCTGCGGCGATACAATTCGTCCGCGATCATTGGCCCCTGCGACCGTTTCGCGCCGCCCTGCTAGCCACCAAGATGAAGCAGGACCATCTTCTGGGGATTGCTGCACATTACGATGTATCGAACGAATTCTACGAATTATTCCTCGACAAGAAGTACATGTTCTACACTTGTGCCGACTTTGACCGAGGAGACGAAACGATTGAAGAAGCACAACAAAACAAAGCCGACTATATTCTTCGGCTGATTGACCCTCAGCCTGGACAGAAGATATTGGAACTAGGTTGCGGCTGGGGAGCCATGCTCAAGCGACTTTATGAACATACGGGAGAAAAGGAAAACCTGTATGGTATCACCCTTTCCCAGGAACAAGTCGCCTACAACCAGCAACACAATGGGTTCAACGTTTCGTTTGACAACTTCATCACGCGCGAATACCAGCCCAACGAATACGACGTGATCTTTTCGATCGGAGCCTGGGAACATGTGCGGCCCAAGGAAATCGCACCACTCAGTAAGAAGATTTACGACGCGCTCAAGCCAGGTGGTCGAGCAGTCCATCACTTTTTCTGCCGTGTGCCCCCCAAGCTCTTCGCAACGGCGATCTGTTCCCAGATTTATTTTCCGGGTTCGCTGGGCAGCACCTACAATGAATGCCTCCGAGCCTTCGAAGGAGCCGGTTTCCGGATTTCGCACCGCTCAATCCACGACTACCGCCCTACCCTGCGGGCCTGGTTTGACAATCTGGTCGCCAATCGCGAGCGGGCTCTTCAGTTGGTCGATGTCCAGACCTACAACCGCTATGTAACGTTCTTTCCCTCGTCGTATCGCTATTTCGACGACGGGAATGGAATGCTGATTCGCTGGGTGATGCACAAGCCACTCTGAGCGCTATGGAGGGTTTTGGCCTTCGTCAATCGACATTGCGCTTGGCCTTTTCCCGCAGCATCGACAAAAAGCATGCCGCAGAAATCCCTCCCGCTCCAAACACCATACACATCACCATGATTTGATAGCGGGCGGCAATGACTGGCGATTCCCCGGCTAGAATCTGCCCCGTCATCATGCCAGGAAACGAGACGATACCAACCGCCAGCAGCGAATTGGTAAGAGGAATCAGCGCCGCTTTCAGAGCTCGGTGTCGCGCCGTTTCGAAGTCAATCTCCACAGCGGATTCGGCCAGAAACCGCTCGGCGGCAATACTGACCGTGTTCATTGAGTTGGCAAAGATCATCCCTCCCAGCGGAATCAATTGCCGCGGATCGAACCAGGGATCGCTATCGAGCACCCCCTGCGTTATCAAGGCAAGAGTCGCCACGCTCCCCAAACTGATCGCCGCAAAAGCCTTGGCCAGCAGTCGGCCGCGGTCCTGCTCTACCGGTCCCAACGAGATCCAACTTGCCGCGGTGATCATCAAAGCCAAGGTCGCCATTACGATCGCAGCATGTTCAGTCTCAAAAATCGAGGTAAGCACGTAGCCAACCACCAGCAATTGCACCAGCATCCGCAAGACAGCCGTCATCGTCCTGCCTGTAGGTATTGTCCAGTGCCACATGATAGCCAGCACGAGCAGAACAGGAAGAAACGAGAGAGCCAATCGGGCGTAAGTAATAGTTTGCATAGCTTGTTTCCAGCATCAAAGATCGGGGATTCGCTCCAATGTAACAAATCAAGTTTACCCAGGGTGCGGAGCGAGTACGGGCGACCCTGGGCTGTAGAGTTGAACCACTTCGTGGTACCCGGATGTTTATGCCACACGTGATGCACGCCATTCCATAGGCCGAAGGCGTTACACCCCAAAGCTCAGGGTCGCGCAGCGCACCCTGGGAATCATTACCAAGCATTTCTCTGGCCCTGGACTCTTGGCTCTCAGCTCTGAGCTATTCCCAACATGACCAAGTTGACCAACATAAAACCCACCAGCCCCAAGCAAAACCGTGCTACAAACGATTCAAGTTTTCGCAGCCTGCGCAAATTTGTTGAACGGGAGGAGAGAGGTAACGGAGGCAATGAAGGATTTGCAAGGACACTAATCTCCACTAATCATCGCTAATTACTCATACCGAAAAGAGTCCAAGGAATGAACCGCAGAGACGCGGAGACGCAGAGATAATTCTCGTTACCAGATCAACTCAGGCAGCGGTTTTCTCCGCGTCGCTGCGTCGCTGCGGTTAAAACTCTTTTCACTTTAAGTTAATTAAATTAGTGAAGATTAGCGTTCCTTTCATCCATTCCTTGTGCTTCTCTATTGTCTCAATTCCTCCTGTGCAATGCTTTGGTTGCGGCCAATGGTCGCGCTGGGTCAATCCGTGGCTCAAGCTTGCTGCCATGCGAACTAAGAATCACCATCTTCATCTTCTTCATCGTCACCGATCCCCATCTCAAGTTGTTTTAATTTGCGATACAGATTCGAGCGATGGAGATTGAGACGCTTGGCCGCTTTGCTCATGTTGCCACCAGCGTTTTCGATAGTTTGCTTGATGTATTTCTGCTGAAAATCGCGAGTCGCGTCGGCGAGCGAAGCGTTGAAATCGAAATGCAGCGCGTCCCCGCCCGCACTGGCATTGATGAATGCCAGGTCTTCGGCCTCGATGCGATCCCCCGACGTCAGATAGGCCAGCCGTTCCATGAGATTGCGGAGTTCGCGGATGTTGCCAGGCCAAGGATGTTCGAGCAGTTTTTTCTTGGCCGCAGTTGAGAACTGCGGTTTGTTGCGCCCCATGTTGCGGCAGAAGGTGTCTAGAAAATGCTCGGAAAGCAGCATCACATCATCGCCCCGTTCCCGCAGAGGAGGCAATTCCAGGCTAACCACGTTGAGCCGGAAGAACAAATCTTCGCGGAATCCTTTTTCGCGTACCATTTTGCCTAGGTCTTGATTGGTGGCGGCGAGAATCCGCACTTCGGTATGAATCGATTGCGACCCACCGACGCGAACGATGATCTTGTCTTCCAATACCCGCAAAAGCTTGGCTTGTCCGCTGAGACTCATGTCGCCGATTTCATCCAAGAACAGTGTCCCCCCTGTGGCGAGTTCAAACTTCCCCGCGCGGGTCTCGTGGGCATCAGTGAACGCACCCTTTTCGTGTCCAAAGAGTTCGCTTTCGAGCAAGGTCTCGGTGAGTGCCGCACAGTTGACGGCAATAAAAGGTTGGTCGCGGCGGCGACTGAGATAGTGAATCGAGCGGGCGACAATTTCCTTGCCGGTACCGTTTTCGCCGAGCACCAGGATTGCCAGGTCCGTGTCGGCAATTCGCCGAATAGTCGAGCGCACGGCCCCGATTACCGCACTTTCTCCGATGAGTTGCAATCCCCCGGCGGCCTCTTCGACAAGCCGCTGATGTTTGGAGAGCAGTTCCTGCCATTGCTGTGTGTTTTCCAAGGCAACCGCTGCGTGGGCGGCCAGTTCGATCAGGCCTTGCTCATCTTCGTCAGTAAAGAGTCCTACTTTCTTGTTGAGTACCTCAAAAGCACCCAAGCATTGTCCCTGCGGACCAATCAGCGGGACGCACAAGAGCGTACGCGTGTGGTAGCCTGTTTCTTGATCAATTTTGCGGGCAATCTGGTTATCGTCCACACCTCCTCCCACGCGACGCGGTTCGCGTGTCTGAACCACTTGGCCCACGATGCCCGTGTTGTCTGGGATGCGCAATTCGCCATCGGCTTTAATGCCCAAAGCGGGACGCCCCACCAGCATCTTGTTCGCCTTGTCCCACAGAAAGATACTGGCCCGATCCGCAGACAACAATTCAGTCGCAGCCTTGGCCATCGCTTCGAGCAGCGACTGCATGCTGTCGGATTGTGCCCAAGCGTGGGTAATTTCCAATATCTTTTCCAACCGCCGGATCCGCCGTGTGCGTTGCTGCTGCTCTTCGACAATTTGATGGATCGAAGTCAGCAAGGTTTGCAGCTCTTTAAGATGATCATCGCTAATCGAACCGTTCAACAGGAGCACTTGCTTTTGATCGAGTGGCAGAGCGATCCAAGTTCCAGATCGACTGGGAGCAAATTTATCGAGGGCCTCAGCGGCCAATTGCGTCGGCACATTTGGGGGGACCTCACCGGCCTGTCCTGCCCGCTTCCATTCCGGGGGGACTGATTGCAGTACGATCAGACACTCGACTTTGAGAATTTGCCGCACTCCCGGCAGGGACTTTTCCCAGAACTTCGCTGCAGAGGGGGAGTTTTCGATCTGCTCCAGGAGCAGTAAGGCAAGTTTTGAGCTATTGGGAGAGAATGTCGTCATGAGTTCCAAAATCCGTACTAAAGCGTCAAAAAAAACGACTCTAATAATTCGTCGAGAAATCAATTTGATATGAAAATATTCTGAAAATGTCATCTTATCGACAACATACAAAATAGTCAAATCGATAGATACTTTGTGAAAATGCCTACACAATGATGGAATACTAGTTGGAAAGGAGTACCTTGCTGGAAAACCTGGCGTTCTCAGTACCCCAGCCCCTATTGGCGGATAGCAAAGGGGTGTTATTCTGCTTCCAACGAATGTCGGGCAGCAATCAGCCGCCCTTTGCTCATTAGCGCGTTTTAGAGAGTTGAGGAGTTCGTAAATGGGTGTTTTCTCTGGGAAAAAGGGACTTATTACCGGTGTTTTCAACAAGCAATCGATTGCTTGGGCGATTGCCGAACGCATCATGAGTGAAGGGGGGGAGTGTGGCTTCTCCTATATGCCGGACAAACCGGACGATACTCGACAAAAGAACCTCAATCGAGTTCAAAAGCTCACCGAGGGGAACCCCCAGGTCCGTTTTCTCCAACCCATGGACGTCACGAAGGATGAACATATCCAAGCAGTCATGGAGCGTTGCGGGAGCGAATTAGGCAAGATCGATTTCCTGCTCCACGCAATCGCCTACGCATTTCCTGACGATCTGAAGGGAGACACCATCGCCACTAGCCGAGCGGGTTTTAAGTTGGCAATGGATATCAGCGCCTACAGCTTGATCGCCTTAGCCAATGCGGCCCAGGGAGTGCTAAACGATGGAGCTAGCATTCTTACTCTGACGTACTTCGGCGGTGAGAAAACCGTCCCCGGCTACAATGTAATGGGTATCTGCAAGGCGGCTCTTGATTCGATCGTCAAGTATTTGGCTTACGATCTGGGTCCCCGAGGTATTCGAGTCAACGCTTTGAGCGCAGGGCCGCTGCAAACTATTTCTGGCCGAGGTGCCGGCGTCGACGAGATGCTAGGCCTCTATGAAGCGATGGCTCCTCTGGGTCGCAACATAACTCACGAAGAGGCAGGCAACAGCGGCTGCTTCTTGCTTTCGGAGATGTCTTCGGGAATTACCGGCGAGATATTGCATCTCGACGGTGGGTACAATTCCATGGGATCGCCAGGCCGCCTCATCGATAAATTCCGCGGTCACCAATAGCGAAACGATAAACCTTTCGCAATTACCGCTAGCTGATCAGATTGGTTGTCGACGATTCGCTCTGGATGAATCCGTGGACAGTTTGTAAAGTTCGTCGACCATCGTGGTAGTTCAATATTTCGATGGCAACCCCGTATTGTTTATATGTCCGTTGGATCCAGATTTCCAGCAGTTTTGTGGCTGTGACGGTGCGCAGCATGCATGATGCAGGTGATGCACCTTATCGATGCTATTGATCTGGTCTGCTAGTCAGGACACAGAGAAGTCCTCCTAACCCAAGGTGTGAGCATGGACGCTCGTTCCCATTGGGCCGCTTGGTCCGCAGCTCTTGTTATTGTCTGCTCGGTTCAATCCACACTCTCCGGGGCCGCCGGGTATCGAACTGCCAATTTCACCGTTGACGCCCCAACGCCGCAGTTGGCCCGTGAGATCGGCGATGCGGCTGAACAATGGCGTCGGCAACTTGCCATCGAATGGCTTGGGCATGAATTGCCAAGTTGGCCACAGCCTTGCCCAATCAAGGCCCAGGTCGCACCTGGTATGGGAGCTGGCGGTGCGACCAGCTTCGTATTCGAAGGGGGCCAGGTATTTGGTTGGCGGATGAATATCCAGGGTTCCCGCGAGCGCGTGCTCGATTCCGTGTTGCCCCACGAAATCACACACACTATTTTCGCCAGCCACTTTCGCCAACCTTTGCCGCGCTGGGCAGACGAAGGGGCCTGCACAACAGTCGAACATCGCAGTGAAATTGCCAAACAGGAACGCATGTTGATCGATTTCTTGCAGCACAATCGAGGCATTGCCTTTGACCGCATGTTTGCCATGACCGAATATCCTCAGGATGTGCTTCCTTTGTATGCACAAGGACATTCGCTCGCCCAGTTCTTGATCTACCAACGCGGCAAACACGAATTCCTTGCTTTTCTTGAAGACGGTCTGCGCGATGGCAACTGGCCTCGGGCACTGCACCAACGATATGAGTATCGGGACTTGCTCGTACTGCAAAGCTCCTGGCTGGACTGGGTGAAACAAGGCCGCCCTGCCCTCGAATTGGCCAGCAATGCCCGTCCTGCTATTGGTACCGATGTCGTCCGTGGACAAGATCCAGCGGCGACGCGACAAGAGACTGGTGACACCACAATCAATCCTAAGTCGAATCCTTGGGTATCAGTAGCTCAGGCTTCACCAGTCAAACCAATGGCGAGTTCCGCAGCCGCCCCGTTGGACTGGCCTGTGCAGCAGAGCGAAGTCGCTTCTGTTTCTCAGTCTCAATATATTGAGCCTAGCATTTACGAAGCACTTAGCCGCGGCACACTGCGTCGCTGATGCGATGCCTAGTTGCTGACGGCCGCTTCGTCCGGGTTATCTTTCGCAGTGGGCACTAGACTACCCCAGTCAGCCGAGAAGTTGTTCTCGCACTTGGGACAACGAACGTTGCGGCCAAGGTACTTGGTTGGCACATCTTTTCCGTGTGAACAAGCAGGGCAAACAATGTGAAACCGGAGCGGCCCTTCCTCAGTAAGTTCTGCAAAGACTTCAATCGGGACTCCTTGGAACTCGATATCCTCCGGTTCCAATTTTGACAATTGCTCAATCGTCAGTTCGGCAATGTTTACGATGCGATTGGCCATCAGACGGATGGCTTGCTCGAAGAGGTTCCGCGCAGTACGTCCGTTTCCAAAGAATCGAGTACGCCGAGCAAATAAATAGTCAAACCCTATAATCACCTTGGCACGGGTGAAGGACTCCAGGCTATAGCGATTCTTATCACACATCAGACCGAAAATCTGAGCGAGTTCTAAAGGAGTATAATCCACGAATTCCAGATTTCTGCTGAAACGCGAAGAGAGGCCTGGATTGGAGTGAAGCAGGATTGCCATTTCGACCGGATATCCCGCCAGGATAACTACCAGTCGCTCGCGATCATCTTCCATCCGCTTGAGCAATGTCTGCACTGCTTCGTGGCCAAAAGGATCTTCACCAGTAGCAGCGATCAGCGTGTAGGCTTCGTCAATAAACAAGACTCCATCGAGGGCCTCGTCGATTCGTTGATTGGTTTTAGGACCAGTTTGGCCCGCATATTCCGCCACAAGCCCCGAGCGATCAGTTTCGACGAGGTGCCCCTTCTTGAGAATCCCCATGGCGCCGAATATTTTGCCGACGATTCGGGCAACTGTGGTTTTCCCTGTCCCTGGATTGCCGCCGAAAACCATGTGCAGACTCAAGTTGGTCGTCGGTAGCCCCGCCTGCTCACGATGCTTTTGGATTTTCAGAAAGTTTGTTAACGTGCGCACTTCCTCTTTGATATTCTCGAGGCCGATAAGCCGGTCTAGCTCGGACAGCGCGTCTTGTAGCTGCTCCTCCGGCGACTTCTGAGGTTCTACGGGTTGGGCGACTTCTTCCGATACCGCGATCTTGCTCCTGCCAGGCAGAGTTTCTTGTTGTGTCGACTGTGCTGTCGAACTGCCATGTGTAATATCGGGGAACTTCTTAGTGTCCCTAAGAATCTTTTCGACCGCTTCGATGCGAGCCTCGCGTTCTCCCTGATGCCGAGTTGGTTCGTCGATGGGAATCTGCCGCAAATGCCGTTGCAACTCTTCCTGAATCATTTTCACGCGCATCGCTTCTTGAGACTTCAGGGGACCGTCGGCCCTGGCGATAATATTTGCCAGCCGCGTGACGATTGTTTCGAGTTCCCCCACGCGTTCGCGGAGTGGGACGATCTGGTCAAAAGGCCTCACGAGGGCATACCACTTGAGTGAAGTGGATCTCTCAGACATTTCCTGAAGTGCAGCTTTCAGTTGGTCTTCCTTCAACCACTCGCTCCACAAGTGAAAGAGAAGGACCTCGCCCAAGAATTTCTCATTCGTGCTCCACCGTCGGTCGGCTTCGCAGACGGTGACAAACACTTTTACCACCAGGGCGCGATGGAGGTCGTCCATCAATTGGACAAAGCCTGTGCCGGTCTTGGGAACTAAGTCTGGAAACTCGCGGACACAGAGTTCGCCGCTAGAGATATAGAGATCTCGACACTGGCCGAGAAGCTGGCGAAACTGTGAGGGGAGGTCAGGAAATTCGAAGTTTGGCATCCCGGTATTATCCGGCTTAGGTGTCGCCAGACAAGGTGCCAGAGAGAAAACATCACACAAAGTCGTTCAAGAATAGTAGATAATTAGACCAAGCCATTTCGTACGGCCCAAACAGCAGCCTGGGTACGATCAGAGACTCCCAGCTTCCTAAGGACATGCTGGACATGTTCCTTGACGGTTTCATAGCTGATCGCTAAGGCTTGTGCGATTTCTTTGTTGCTCAGCCCCAAAGCCAATTGCTTGAGTACTTCACTTTCCCGTTTCGTAAGTGGAACATCTAGCGCACTTTCCAAACGCGCACTCGCCAACGAACCTGACACGGTCCGCAAATCGTCACGACTCCATAGCGACTCACCGGAAGCACTTTGCCTGATGGCATCGATAAGCTCTTTACGCGAAGCAGACTTCATGAGATACCCGCTTGCACCGAGAGCAACAGCCCGCGCGATGTAAGTGGGATTCTTATAGGCACTGAAAATGAGAACGGGAGTATCGGGAAACTCGACACCCAATTTGGAAAGGCAGGCCATGCCGTCGACTTCGGGCATGCGTACGTCAAGCAGGACCACGTCGGGACGATGTTTGCGGGCCAACTGTAAGGCATCTGCACCATCGCACGCTTCGGCAACGACGGCGATTTCGGTCGCACTCAACATTGCGGTGATACCTGCCCTTACCACCGCATGATCGTCAGCTATCAGCAGGCGTATCGACATTTCATTGGCTCCAGCTTACCGGACAGAAACATGAAGCGATTTGAAGAAAGGTCACGAATTGTCAGGATGGGCGACCAGCCCCATTAAACCTCCTTGCCAGAATTGCGGCCAAATCCGCTTCGGTCGCAACATTCATTTGTAATCAACTGCTTTTCAGAGAATGGTTTCGCAACAGAAACAGATATCCCGACTTCATCGGGCAATCAGATTCGCCTTCAATCAAATCAATTCAATTCGTTGGCAAAACTAATCGTCCTCTTAAGTCCATACCAATTTTCAAATTTCCAACAATCGCCATGTGCGAAAATTGTAGCTTCAGCTAGCAATCGAGGTTGCCGCTATGGACCATGACACCACCCCTTTCTACCAGTTTAACACGAAAGGGGGAGTGGCAATACCCTGCAAAAGTTAGCCGGAGAAATCCCTAGGTTTCCATCGAATGAATAATCGGGGACTCTAAGTCGGGCTCCAGTGTCCGCAGAGTGATTCCAGAGGTTCCATTATTCTGAGCAACTGGAATTTGACTGAAAAGTTGAATCGCTTGGAGATTGCGATGGCACTGCTTGCCTGAACTTGGTTAAGTTTCAGTTCAAGCTTTACACCAATCAGATGTTTTCGCATACTCAGCCGGCCTGACAATTTGCCTGCGAAGTAGTTCCGCAGATTTCAGTTGGCAGGCAGAGTTGCTGGACCCCTTGATTGGTCAGGGAAGCAAAACCTAGGAATCGGAAGCGATATGAATTTAAGTAGCTCACAAAAGGTTTCTCGGTTGTCGATGAGCGAAGTGACGACCTACCGGTGGTCGCTTCATGAGGACATTCAACGATATCTGGCCGCAGGTTTTGAATCGATTGGAGTCTGGCGACAAAAACTCAGTGATTTTGGCGAAGAAGAAGGCGTCGATTTGTTGGCCGCAAGTGGCTTGGCAGTTTCTAATCTTCTCTGGGCCGGGGGTTTCACCGGTAGTGATGGTCGAAGTTTTCAGGAGGCTGTAGAAGACGGGTGCCATGCTGTTCGCCTGGCAGGAGCCACCAATGCCGGCTGTTTGGTTGTCTACCCCGGCGGCAGAAACCATCACACCTTTCGCCATGCGGAAAGGCTTTTTCGTTTAGCGCTCGACAGTATGCTATCGCTGGCAGAAGCAGTCGATGTCACACTGGCGATCGAGCCGATGCACCCAGCTTGCGCCCATGAATGGACTTTTCTGACGGACATCGAATCGACCATTGCACTTATCGAGAGTATTGGTAGCCCCAACCTGAAGCTGGTCTTTGACACATACCATTTTGGTCACGACTTAGCCCTATTGTCCAATCTGGGTGAGATTGTCCCACACATCGCTCTTGTTCAGCTTGGCGATCGAAGCGTACCTCATTGCCCAGATCGCCAACGTTGTTCACTTGGCACTGGCCTAGTGCCATTGCGCAATGTTCTTTCGGAATTAATTCACGCCGGATACTTGGGCGATTTTGATATTGAGCTTGCTGGCGATGAATTCGGACCAGAAAACTACCAGCGATTGCTGGATGAGAGTCGGCTTCGTTTTGAAAAGCTTATGCCTTCTCTAAGCGAAGTTAATTCATGATCGAGATTTGCTGATTGGCCGGCAGCGAACTAGAATAAAACCAACTGGTCACATCTGGCATCCCTGCACGATTCTCGGTATTTTCCCTCGGTAGGTCCCGCTCTGCCTATATCGTATTCCCCGATGAACCCATGGATTGCAAAAAAGTGTTGACTCATGGCACGGTCACTAATAGTTAATTCGCATATTACGATTCCAGCAACGGAGCTTTCGGTCACCTTTGCCAGAAGTTCTGGTCCTGGGGGGCAGAATGTTAATAAGGTCAACAGCAAGGCAATTTTGCGTTGGAAAGCCTCAGAGACCGATGCCGTTTCACTTGAGGTTCGATCTCGATTTCTCCAGCGATTTGCTTCTCGAATTTGTCAATCTGGCGATGTTCTCATATCGAGCGACAAATTCCGTGACCAAGCCCGTAATTTATCGGACTGTTACGAAAAGCTTCGCCAACTTATACAAACTACCCTTGTCCCCCCGCGTAAAAGAAAAAATACTCGGCCCACAAAGGCTTCCGTCGAAAGGCGTTTGGCAATCAAACGGGAGAAATCTACGCGAAAACAACAACGCCGATTTGGGACCAACGACGAATAAACAACCGAGAAGGATCGCAAGCCTTGTGCTGTCAGGGGTTTAGGTAATCTTGGGCCGGCTGCCTCATTCGTTGAGTTATTGAATACTTGTCAAGGATGGCGAGTTGTTGCTAGAATCGAGAGGTTGGTCGCACAAGGTGGATCGTATTGCTCACTTGAAGTTTCGCGTTGCAATTCATGCCACTTACTTTTCGTTTGATTTTTACTAGCAGATAGACGTGCCTTTAAATCCAAGAGCAATTTGATTCTATTTGGTTTTCTAGTTTCTTACGCCCCTATAAGAGGGACGAGACCTGGAGGATAGGAATTGCGCGCTCCAGTTTGGACACAGAATATAAATCGCTGGTAATTGATGGAGGATTTTGCAATGCACTTGGCCGATTCAAAAACGCAAGCCCACGCGGCTTGGATGGAACACCAGATTTTGGAACACGTCAAACAAGCGCTGCGAGTCACCTTAGGTTGGAAGGTTCCTGCCGAAGGAGTGACCCGCAAGCTGTCGAGCGTTCAGTTCACACTTAAGTCTTTCCAAAGACATTTGGAACGATTAATGAATCTTGAAGAGCAAGACGGCTACATGGTGATGGTTGGCGAGATCAAACCCAATATGCAGTTTCGCGTGGATCGTTTGGAACGCGAACATGACCAATTTCGTCTGGAAATTGATGACTTGTTCCCTCGATTTGACGAGATCAGTGAATTTGATCCTAAAGCGATGGATCGGCTGTGTGAAGAAATCTACACCCTTCTGGACCAAATCGACCGCCACGATAAGGAGGAAACGGATTTACTTCAGGAATCGCTCTTATATGACGAGGGTGGTGAAGGCTAACGAACCTCCTCCTTAGGCAAAGCGGTTGGCAAGCCGTAAGAGGAGAGTTTCTCGCTGAGTTCACCAGGTAGCCTTTTTCAACGGACTGATTAGTCACGAATGAGATTTTTGGAGTATAATTCTAGTTGTGGCAATTTATTTTCTCACTAGATTTATCCCCAGCTTTCTTAAACGATGCCCAAACGCATCCAACATCTTGATCGATTCCTTTCCGATTGGCCATTTGTTCCAGGACAAGTGATGGTGCGGGAAGTGAAGGGTTCCGACGGGCGACCGCTCTTGCAATTGCGCGTCGACA
>JBGSPU010000002.1:0-49066 GCA_041738415.1 Bythopirellula sp. | reverse complement strand
GAAAAGCCACCGGAAGTTCGTCGACCGCATCCGCGAACTGACTCCACGCAAATCGGGGAAAGCACTGGAGGCCACGATCGACCGCCTCAATCGCTCGACCCAAGGCTGGTTCAATTACTTTCGGCATTGCCACTGGAGCGTGTTCCGGTCTTACGACCAGATGATCCGTCGACGACTACGGCGGCTTCTCCAGAAACGCAACCGCCACAACCGCGAACGCCTACCACCCAATCAGCGCTGGACCAATGCCTACCTTGCGGAACACGGGTTGCTTAGCCTGAGTGCCACCCACCACCGTTACGTCCAATCCATCGGAACCTACTAACCGGAGAGCCGTGTGCGGGAGAACCGCACGCACGGTTTGGAGGGAGGGGGACCCGCTCTCAATCGGGTCTCCCTACCCCTATCTTTGTCATGGGCATGAGTAAATGCGTAATAAATCCCACCATCGAATCGGCTTCGCCTGGCTGGAATTGCTGCTGGCTTTGGCGGTACTTGCGCTGGTGTTGCAGGTGTTTCCCCGTGCGGGGAAAACGGTGCTCTGGATGCTCGACGTGCGTAATTGGCCGCGCTCGGTGTGGTTCGTGGCGAACGTGGTGGTGCTGTTGGTGCTCGTCGCCGTGCGGTTTGGGCCGCAGGTGGTTGAGGACTGGCGGACGCGGCGGGAGCGGCTGGCCAGCGAGCATACCAAGCATGAGAAACAGCGGGAGATCCGCGCGCAGCGCGAGGCGCTGGAGCGGATGCAAGAGGCGAAGCGGAAGAGAATCTATTAGGAGAGTCAAGAGACAAGGGTCGAGAGTCAAGAGCCGGAATGAGGCGGAGCCTCGCAGACAGTGCGTCCCCACGCAGAGCGTGGGGACGAGGAGATGAAGAAATGATTAAAAACTCAAAACTCGCGCCTCGTAACTCGAAACTCATTTCCGCCTTCACCCTCATTGAACTCTTGATCGTGATTGCGATCTTGAGCCTGTTGATGCAGTTGCTCTTACCCGCGATCCAGGCTTCACGCGAGGCGGCGCGGCGGACGGCTTGTCAGAACAACTTGCGGCAGGCCGGGGTGGCGATCCAACTGCATCATACGCAACAAGATAAGTTTCCCACCAATGGCTGGGGGTATCTCTGGGTCGGTGATCCTGACCGAGGCTACGGCAAGGAGCAGCCAGGAGGCTGGATTTTCAACATCCTGCCTTTTATGGAACAAGGTCACGTGCGGGAGATAGCCGCCGGGTTTCCAGCCGGTTCCCTCGAGAAAAAAGCCGGCATCGCTCGCATGTTGCAAACACCTGTGGTGGGATTGCATTGCCCCTCGCGACGTGGAGGCGAACTGTTGCCGACCAACGATCCTTATGAACCTTTCAACAGTGACCTGGTCAGGGTGACCGCCCGTAGCGACTTCGCTGCCAATGGGGGCGACACTTATTGCGATGCGAAGGTAGGCATGACGGAAGGCCCTCCATCAGTCGAAGAAGCACAAGACGAAAAATGGACCGCCGAATTCAAGCGACTCCAGGAGGACTGCAATGGTCTTGTATTCCCGCAAAGCCGGATCGCATATAAGGACATTACGGACGGCACCTCGCACACGTACATGGTGGGTGAAAAATATATCCATCCCGCGCACTACCTAGATGGTCGCAACGAGGGGGACAAACGATCCTTGTACATTGGAGCCAATCGGGAGATCAACCGGTGGGGGCTCGATATCCCGCGTCACGATCCCGTGGAAAAACAAGGGGCCTCGGCCTGGGGGGGCCCTCATGCAGGAGGATTTAACATGGTCTTCTGCGATGGGTCCTTGCGAGTGATTCGCTACGACATCGATCCTGTGGCGCACAAACGACTGAGCAATCGCCGCGACGGTGAGGTGGTCGATCCTTCTCAGTTTTGAACCATGAAGTGCCACGATGCCGAACTGTTTATCAGCCGCATTGCGTTAGCACCCGATGAGGAAGCTCATCTGGAGAGTGTCATGCGGAATTCGCTAATCGTTGTGTTGCTTGTCCTCGCGTCTGAGACTCCAGGTTGGGGGGCTTACGATTGGCACAACAGTGGCTTTCTCGATCGGAAAACCGAGAGTTTGTTTCAGGAGAAGACCTTTCAGTACAAAACTGGGCAGGACGAAATTGCAGACTTGTCCTACCGGCTGTACGTACCTGAGGGAGCGGATGCTCGTGCTGACCAGACATGGCCACTCTTGGTCTGGCTTCACGGCTATGGAGAGGCAGGAAGCGACAATCGGGAACATCTTCGCTGGATGAATCTGCTGTTGCAAGAGCGACGATTTCCCGGGATTATCATGGCCTATCAATGTCCCCCAGAGCGTCCGACCTGGTCCGCTGGAGCAGATGACGAACAACCGATGGTGATTGCGAGGGCGATCGTCAACGAACTCCTGGCAAGTTGTCCGATCGATGCCCAAAGAATTTATGTGTCCGGAGTGTCGTCTGGTGGCACGGGTTGTTGGGATATGTTGTTGCGCTATCCAGAGTTATTTGCTGCCGGAGCACCATTGGCTTCGGGGGGTTCCAACAGGTTCGAGGTGAGTTCCATAGCTCATGTCCCCCTCTGGGCATTCCACGCCTACAAGGATCCCGAGGCATCAGTTGACAATGTGCGGGCAACGGTCAAGCGACTTCAAGCTGTGGGTGGGAATGCATGGCTCACGGTAACGGCGGGGCAGACACACGATTGCTGGAACGCCGCGTTTCAGGAGTATCACTTTGTCGATTGGCTCTTGGCCCAACGGCAGGGAGAGCAAGTTGTGCCGATACCTTGGTGGGCACCTTGGAAAAGTTTCCAGAGCCGGTATCTGCAGTGGGATGAGGTCTGGCCACCGCTGGCGCTGGTGAGTGTCGTAGCCGGATTGGTCTGGGCAGTACGGCGGCATTTGCGTGTGCCGCATGCCGGGAAGAACTCGCCTGCAGAGAATGAGTTGCATTGATGGTCGAAACCGCTCCTTCCACGTAATTCCCATTAGCCTGCTCTCTATGCTTCTTTTGCATCTTATGAAGCCGAAAATCCCGCCCACGATATCTCCAACTCTTATTTGAATCGTCAGGAACTCTCAGCTATACTCAAATGTCTAACCCTTAAAGGAGCTATCACCATGCATCGGCGTCTTCCCCTCTCGTTCTCATTGTTCACAATTCTCACGTTCGTAGTTTCCTCGCCTGTACTGCGAGCGGCAGTCGACTTCGAGAAGCAAGTCTTGCCAATCTTCACTGCCAATTGCATCAAGTGCCATGGTGAAAAGAAGGCGCTGGGGAAACTTCGATTGCAGTCTGCCGCCGCGATCCAGGAAAAGCTGGCAGCCGATCCACATTTGATCGTCGCTGGCGATCCAGAGGGAAGTGAACTCTACGAGCGATTAACCTTGCCCCCCGATAACAAAAAGCGAATGCCCAAGGGAAGCGATCCGCTCGATCAGGCCACACTCGATCTCGTCGCGTTGTGGATCAAAGAAGGGGCAATTTTTGGCAAGTCGACTGATGAGAGTTCTTCTCCGACTGAAGATAGTTCTCCTCCAGCAGGACAAGCTACCGAAACTCCAGTCGCCAAGCCTCAACCTCCTAAGATCGAGCCCTTGCCGCTGCCTGAAGTCGAACCGGCATCGCAGGAAGCGATTGATCGTTTGCGTGGTGCTGGAGCCCAAGTGATGCCCCTCTTTGCCAAGAGCAATCTCTTGGATGTCTCGTTCGCGCTTTCATCAGAGCCGGCAGATGATGCTGCACTCGCCTTGCTCGCAGATGTTGCGCCGCAAGTTATCTCTCTAAATCTGCGCGGTGCGCAGGCAACTGACAAGGGCTGGTCAGAACTCGCCAAGCTGTCGAACCTTACCAAACTCACAGTCGAGAATTCTAGTTTTACGGAAGATGCAGCTCAATATCTTTCTGGGCTGAATCGTCTGGAATCACTCAACCTTTATGGCACAAGTGTCGGTGATAAAGTGCTTGATCCACTGCGCAGCCTCAAGCGACTGCAGAAACTTTATCTTTGGAAAACCAAGGTTTCCTACGATGGTGCGGTTGGTTTGGAAAAAGATCTGCCTGGTATCGAGTGGAACCTCGGCTGGGATCATCCGGTGATCGCGCGTCTACGACTCGAACAGCAGCAAACAGAATTCACCGCCGACGTGAAGACAAGACAGGAGCAAACGGCCCGCCTGCAAGCTGATCTCAAGGTGGCCGAGGAAGCTCAAACCACGGCAGAAAAGCGATTGCAAGAGGTACAAGAAGCCTTGAAGAAACTTTCAGGCGAAACAACAGAGCCCTCAACAGAGCCGCAGAATGTGAAACCGGATGCCTAAAACGGCTTGAAAGGGCTGTTAAAATCTTTTATAAGTTCGGGGCAAATCTGGTCGATTGTGGACGTCTGAAAGTCGGACTTGTAGTATTGTAAATCAATTCCCGGTAACAACTTAAGCTGTTACCTATTGGCAATCGTGGTGCGGTAATCTGGTAGTGTTGGATTGGTCTAGGACTTGCTGTAAAAATAGGCTGTAGCATCATTTCTCAGAGTATTCACTATTCCTTTCTAGAACGGTCGATAGCTATATTATGAGTCATTGGATTCGTTAGTCGAAGGTTTGAAGTAATCATCTTCGCTTCCCACCAGCCGCAAGTATGTAAACTTAGGGGCTAATCGATCCAGAGCCAAAAAAGAGCTACGATCGATGAAAAGGTCCTTTGTCGTCCTGCTAGCCACGTTTCTGCTGACGCCTGTCGTGTTTTATAGTGCATTGCGCGCAGTCGTAGGCAATAAGAATGACGTGGCAGATTGGTTGCCGGCAAGCTATCCGGAAACGACTCGACTCAATTGGTTTCGCAAGCACTTTGTTGCCGATCAGTTCGTCGTGATTAGTTGGGAGGGTTGCCAGCTCGGAGATCCATCCCAAGAAGCGCCCGATGATCCGCGCATCTCTCAGTTGGCAAGTTCGCTGAGAAAGGCCACGTTGCAACCGACAGATGGCTCGGCAGCTTTTCGGTGTTTTAAGTCGGTGACCACGGCCCGGAGTGTCTTGGACGAACTCACTACGCCTCCGACGAACATTCCCTATGAAGAAGCGCTCCAACGCCTGAAAGGTACATTGATTGGTGCTGATGGTAAGCAAACTTGTCTGATTGCGACCCTCTCAGATCCCTCGATTGGGCGAATGCGCGAGGTGCTGGGCCGACCCAACAAGCGTCCACTTCGCTTGCGCCAGCCGCAACAGTCACCCCTATTTGTTGCCCTTTCCGAAGTTGGGATTAGTAACGAAGCAGTCCGCCTGGGTGGTCCTCCTATTGATAATGTGGCCATCGATGAAGAGGGAGAACGCACTCTCTTGCAATTGGCAATTCTGTCGGGGGGATTTGGAATTGCACTCACTTGGTGGTCTCTCCGAAGTTTTCGGATGACTCTTATCGTCTTTGGTTGTGGGATCCTTAGTGCTGCGATATCACTTGCCACCGTGTATCTTACGGGCTCTTCGATGGATGCAATTCTGATGTCCATGCCGGCACTCATCTACGTGCTGGCGGTTTCAGGTGCGATTCACTTTATCAATTATTACAGGGAAGCGATCTACGAAGGTGGTTTTCAGGGAGCCGTGGCTCGAGCTCGCACTCATGCCTTTAAGCCGGCTTTACTCTGTTCGGTGACGACGGCGATTGGGTTAGCTTCGCTGGTATTAAGCGACATTATTCCGATCGGTAAGTTCGGAGGCTATTCAGCGGCCGGAGTGATTAGCATGCTGGCTGTGTTATTTATTCTGTTGCCGGCTATCATGGAATTGTGGCCCTGGCATCCTCCCGAAGCACGGCAATTGCGGCGATCAAATACGAACGAGAATACTGAAATCAAAAATCGCAAAGTCACCTGGAGGGCCTGGGCGGTGGCCGTCCAGCGTCATTATGTATTGGTGATGACCGTGTGCCTGGGAGTAATCGTTACACTCTGTTATGGATTGCCGCGAGTCACCACCTCGATCGACCTTTTGAAGCTATTTAGCGAAGATGCCCGCATCTTACAGGATTACAGATGGTTTGAAGACAATTTAGGGCGGCTTGTTCCATTGGAGGTAGTGATCCGATTTCCACCGAGTATGAGGCAGGAGGAGTTGCTTCAATCTGCACGGCCTGGTCAGGTGCTCCAAACCATGTCTTTCTTAGAACGCCTTGAGATGGTGAGTCGCATTCAGAATGCCATTCAATCGCGACTAGGCTCCGCTGGAGAAGACCTTGTGGGAGCCACGATGTCTGCCGTCACCTTTGCTCCTGATGTCCAAGGGTCCGGGAATGGCTTCGTGAATGCCACAATGCGATACGTCGTAAGTGAAGAATTGGCCGAGCATCACGAACAACTTGAACAATCGGGTTATCTAGCGCGCGACCAACAGACGGACGACGAACTCTGGCGAATCAGCGTCCGAGTGGCCGCTTTCCACGATTTCAATCATGGTGAGTTGGTTTCTCACCTGCAAACTTCCGTCAGTCCGGTATTGGCCACGCAGCACACAAGTCTCGACACACTTCGCACTCTTGTTGACCAAAAAGGCGAGCTGCCCACGGGTAGCAAAGTGCTGATTTGGTCCGACGAATCTCAGCGTCAACAAGCTACTGACTTGGCTGCAATTCTAGTCAGGAAACGCATCAACGTGGATCGACTAGAACAACCTTTTAAAATGGCGACCGCTGCTCAACTAGAAAAATTACGTCAATATGATGGCTTGGTAGTGTCAGAATCTGTGGATATAGGCCAGCAGATTCAAATAATTCGTGCTGGGGTTAATCTTCTTGGCGTGTTACACTCTGATATCGAAGGAATTGATAACCATGCAGCATTGCCGAGCATGATCTACACTGGTGTCGTGCCCATCGTTTACAAGGCTCAAAAAGCATTACTCGATAGCCTGGTGCAAAGCAGTTGGTGGTCTTTCGCTTCGATCACGCCATTAATGATGTTTGTGTGCCGAGGTGTCTTTGCGGGTGCCGTGGCAATGATTCCCAATGTGCTCCCCATTTTGGTAGTCTTTGGTGGAATGGGATGGTTAGGTATCCCCGTCGATATTGGCTCGATGATGGCTGCTAGTATTGCACTAGGTGTTGCCGTGGACGATACGATTCATTATCTGGCATGGTTCCGAGAAGATTATGTAAAATTGAACGATCGCAATGCGGCGATCATTTCCGCCTATTCGCGATCAGCAACTCCAACTCTTCAGGCCGCACTGGTCAATGGGTTGGGGCTTTCGGTCTTTGCCGTGAGCAGCTTCACTCCGACAGCGCGATTTGGTTGGCTCATGCTCACGATCCTCTTGGCCGGTGTCGTCGCGGAATTGATCATGTTGCCTTCGTTACTATTTAGTCCTTTGGGAAGGGCTTTCCAAGTAGAGCGGAAGCGGTGGCGGTGGATCCCTAACGTAAGGGGCCTAGTCAGCCGGAGCAAACCTGCGAATTCACTCGTCGAATTGTAAATGTAAGTGACAAAGCTAAGCAATCTTCGGGATACACATTTGGTGATTTGCGTGCTAATGTACTGCAATTGTAGCCCAAGCAGACTGTGTTTGAGTTGCTGAGCCAGAAATTCTCTACAGAAGTTCCCTCGATGCCAACCGAATCTCTGAATAGTCCTGCATCGGCCCCATCATCGCCTCCTCCTGAACCTACTCATCAGACATTCTGGCTGTGGGTGATGTGCCTTACGGGCGTCGATTACTTTAGTACCTTGGGTTATCAGCCTTCGCTTGCTTACGAAGCCTTAGGCCGGCTGGCACCGATTGCCACGCTGTTGTTAGTAGCGGTGACTTTAGGCTGCGCATTGCCCGTTTATCGGTACGTAGCAGCGAAATCCCCGCATGGCCAAGGCTCGATCCTCATGCTGGAGAAACTCATCTCTGGTTGGGGCAGCAAGATGATCGTTTTGGTCCTCTTGGGTTTCGCTGCCACGGATTTTATCATCACCAAAACACTTTCCGCTGCTGACGCGGCAGCACACTTGGTCCACAACCCCTATTGGCAGGACCTTCCTGCAGCGTTTCAAAGCCAAATGGGATTGACGATGGGACTTTTGGTCCTCTTAGGCGGAATGTTTCTACGAGGTTTTCGCGAAGTCATTGGTATCGCCGTTTTCCTGGTGGCAATCTACCTGGTACTCAACCTTATTGTCATCGGCTGCGGATTGCAGTTTATCGCCAATCACGCCACGCTCTTCGGCAATTGGTGGTCTCATGTGTTGACAGGTGATTGGAAAATTCCCAATCCGCCGGTTGCTGGGAGTGGACTTTTTCCGATTCTAGCGACCTGTTTGATTCTCTTTCCTAAATTGGCCCTAGGGTTAAGTGGATTCGAAACCGGTGTAATAGTCATGCCATTGGTCCGAGGCTATCCCGGAGACGATCCTGACCAACCCGAAGGACGCATTCGTCACACTGGGCTACTGCTGCTGACTTCGGCCTCGATCATGTCACTCCTGCTGTTGGGTTCATCCATTATCGTATGTACCTTGATCGATGAATCAGCACTGAGAGGGGGAGCGGCTGCCGATCGTGCCTTGGCATTTCTCGCTCATGGCGAGTCCCATTTTGCCATTAGTCCAATCTTTGGGGAGAATTTTGGTGCCCTCTATGATGTGTTTACGGTGTTGATTTTGTGGTTTGCCGGTGCCAGTGCAATGTCAGGAATGTTAAACATTGTTCCCCGTTATCTGCCTCGCTACGGTATGGCCCCGCGCTGGGCTGAAGCTACTCGCCCGCTCGTCCTCTTGCTATCTTTCGTCAGTTTGTTTGTCACCTGGATCTTTGACGCGAGTGTTGAAGCCCAGGGAGAAGCCTATGCCACGGGCGTCATGGTCCTGATGTCCAGTGCGGCAATCGCCGTGGTCATCGATATCTGGCAGAGTACTTCCGCACTCGGTAAACCTCGGATCGCCTGGGGTTACGTTGTTTCGACCCTGGTTTTCCTGTATACCACGGTTGCTATCATGATTGAAAAACCTGATGGCATGCGTATTGCGGGCGTGTTCATTCTAGCCGTCATTGTGGGTTCCGCTATCTCGCGTCTGCGGCGGAGTACCGAAATGCGTTTCGATCGTTTTGAGTTTGCTGATGATGAATCCCGAGTGTTGTGGGAGACATTGAAGTATCTCGACTTCCCGGTGCTGGTTCCGCATCGCCCTGGTCGTCATAGTTTGGAAGAAAAGGAACACACCATTCGTGGTGCGCACCGTTTGGGCGAAAATACTCCCATCGTCTTTGTCGAGACTTACTTAGGAGACACGAGCGAATTCACGCAGAGTCCGACCATCTCGATCTATCAAGAGAATGGTCGCTTTGTAATTCAGTTGACCAAGTGTGTATCGATTTCCCATGCAATTGCCCTGGTCTCATTGGAATTGGCTCAGTCCGGCAAAATTCCTGAAATTCATTTTGGTTGGTCGGAGCGAAGTCCCCTTACGGCAAGCCTGGGCTTTATTCTCTTCGGAGAAGGTAATGTCCCTTGGATGGTGCGGGAATTGATACGACGTGCAGAGCCAAACCCCAAAAAAAGGCCACGAGTACTGATTGGCTGAGAGGTCGTCCAAGAGGGGATTGGGATTCATCCGGCTAAGCGTTCGCCGGGCGAGCGCGAGCTGCGTAAAGCCAATTCTCTTTGCTCGATCTTGCGCACCGTGGCGAGAGTTTTCTCTGGCCCATTTTGTCGAAAACGAAAAAAACAAATAAAAACAAAAAAAATAAAAATGGGAAAAGCCAACTTAGAAGTCATCAGTTTCGCGGTACTTAAAACTCGTGAAACTGGACTGAATTTCTACTCAAGCATAGCCTCACCGAGTCAGTAAGTTAACAACCAGGCAGTGGCCTTACTATTCTGGAACCGACCGACTGGAGTGGACAGCCGTTTCCCTTGAAGGAATTCATCGACGTTGGCTTGTCGCCTTTCGCTGGAGCGAAAGTAGCGCTACTTTTGCGGAGCAAAAGGCGACGATGGCCCTCCCCGCTCGATAGCTCGCGACCCTCCCGGAGGGAGGGTGTTTTGGATTATCCCCCATTGTGGGCTCGACAACTGAGTGCCGCTTGAAGGTTGGACATTGGGTCGCCTCTTCAAAATACCCGCCCGCTTGCGGGAGGGTCGGGCGCCGTCGCCCGGGGAGGGGGTATTGGGTTAAGCAGTGAAAATGCAAGATGATTAAGAGAAATCTACACCAACGTAAATTGGTACGAAGCCGCACCGGCTTCGCCTGGCTGGAGTTGCTGCTGGCCCTGGCGATGCTTGCGCTGGTGTTGCAATTGTTTCCCCGTGCGGGGCAATCTATCCTGTGGATGCTCGACGTGCGGTTTGGTCCGCAGGTGGTCGAGGACTGGTGCGGGCGCGACAGCAGCGGCTGGCGAGTGAACATGCCAGGCAGGAGAAAGAGCGGGATATCCGCGCGCAGCGTGAGGCGCTGGAGCGGATGCAAGAGGCGAAGCGGAAGAGAATCTATTAGGAGAGTCAAGAGACAAGAGTCGAGAGTCAAGAGCCGGAATGAGGCGGAGCCTCGCAGACAGTGCGTCCCCACGCAGAGCGTGGGGACGAGGGGAAAAAAGAAGATATGACAAGAAACTCGCTGCTCATAATTCGACACTCGCGCCATGGCTGGTTTATAACGGTGGCTCCAGTGTGTACGCCTCCCACAACGAGCATCTCACCCTCTCGCGGTCGAGAGTGACACACACTTTACTAACCCGAAGCGTGAGCGAGGCAGTAGGCTCGGTCCTCGCTGACGCTTCGGGTTACTTGCCAGATTCAGCCACGGACAAGCAGGCGGCAGAGAGGGAGCAACGTTGCCGGGAATCTCCCCCTCCGAGGAAAGGAGAAAGTGCCCGGCGAATTGCGCTCCTTCGGGAACTGGAATACCACCGAGCAAATGTGGGCGGTGTCCACCCTACCTTCACTTCGGCTTGCGGGCCAGTCGTTCGTCGGCCTTGAGGAGTCGTTCTTCCATCCGGGAGATGTGATGTAAGACACTCGACTCGCCGGCGAAACCTAGGATGCGACGGTCGACCTCATGTCTTTGCGAGGTGATGCGCCCCTGCTCGATGTCGAATCGCACGGTGCCTTTGGTCAATCGCTCCACCAGGTTCGATTCCACAAATGCGCTGACGGGAGTGAGTATCTGATACTCGACAGCGATGGTAGCGATGCCATGCTTGACTGATTCGAGGGTGCAGACCCGCCGCGTCCGCACTTGAATCGCAGCGCCGCTTTTTAGCTCAGCGGGAACATCGTACGACTCGTCCCACTGCGCGCCGATCGCGATCGGCTCGTCCGGCAGTCGCAAGGTAATCGGCATGTCGTCGGTGACAGATGGTTGGGGGTGCTTCTCTTCGCGGAAAACAATTTCGCCTGTCGGAGAGATCCGGATCACCGAGAGTGGCACTCCCACTGCACGAGCGACTTGTTCAAAACCCGCGGGGGGGGATGTGTCGCGCTCGCTATCGAACTCGACCAATGCCCGGTTCGGGACCCGATTGCTCATCCGCACTACTTCAACCAAATGGACAAACTCCATGTCACCGTTAGGGAGCACGTCGGTTACTTTCCAGGCCTTGATGGATTCACTCTTCGTTTCTGCCTGCTCGGTAGTCCCTTCCATCGTGCTGCGAATATTGGCAGTATGATCCACATGATAGCGAAGTACCTCGCCCAAGTGGAATTTGTAGGCAAGCGAATATGTTTCGTCCGAGTCGGAGGAATCTTCAGCCCACACGGTGTTGGCCGCGAGAGAACCGATGGCGAAGAGCAACAGAACGATGCGAGAGGTTTTGAAGTAGGGCATCCTTGCACCTCAAATTTAGTGACAAACGTTAGTAATCAATCCTCGCGTGGCAGACGACCACCCCATCCCAGCTTTTCACGGAGCGTGCGGTAGTAGCCGTAGCCGGCAATTTCGACAAGTTGAAATTGTGCCTCGCTGCGAGTGATCCGTATGCGATCTTCGGCAGTCGGTTGGCAAAGGACTTTGCCATCCACCACCAGGGACGTTCCCTCATGCGGCTGGGGAACGACCAACTCAAAAACCCGCTCAGCAGAATCGACAACGGGTCGATTCGTGAGCGTGTGCGGGCTGATCGGCGAGATGACGAACGCCTGCAAATCTTTTCGCAGGATCGGTCCTCCCGCCGACAAGCTGTGTGCCGTCGAGCCTACGGGTGTGCTGACGATCAAGCCGTCGCAACTATAAGTGGTTACCAATTCAGAGTCAATGTAAAGCTGCACTTCAAGAATCTTGAAGGGAGCCCCTGCTAGCACTGAAACCTCATTCAGACCGAGTGCCCGTTGGACGATTTTTCCTTCCGACAGTACTTCGCACTCGAACATCAGATGCGAATTCACCCGGTACTCGCCCGCCGCCAATTGGGGCAACAACTCCGGCAGTAGCTCCGGTTGCAGATCGGCCAGGAACCCAAGGTGCCCCAGATTCACCCCCAGAATTGGCAATTGTTGATAACCCAGCCGATGGGCCGCACGAAGCATTGAGCCATCCCCACCCAACACGATGGCAAAATCAACGTCGCCTGTCGGCAGGTCACTGCTAATATCTTCCAGCGCAACCACGTCCAGATGCTGCTCGACTAGGGGCCGCAACTCGACTGCCCGCTCGCGAAGATGAGGACGGCTCTCATCCACGAGCATCAACACCCGTAGACGTGAACCTCCCGATTTTTTAACGGCAGCTGACATATTTCCAGCATACCAACGGAGTGGAACAACGGCGAGAGCAGGTCATGAACAGAGAGGTTCAATCTAGGTATGCAGTTGCTCGAAAGGCTTCGCCAAGAAACTCACTTTATCTCGACACATCCGCAGCATACCCTCGACATCCAGCCCCAAATCAGACAATAAATCGTCGCGCTCGCCGTGCTCGATATAAAAATCAGGAATACCAAGCCGCCGCACGCGACTGGTGTCAATTCCCGCATCGGCGGCTGCTTCAAGGATTGCACTGCCAAAGCCACCTGCCAAGGCGGCCTCTTCGGCGGTGACCACGAAGTTGCAGTCTCGAACCGCTGTCAAGATCACCTCCTGGTCCAGGGGCTTGAGAAAACGGGCATTGATGACTCCCACATCGAGTCCTTCGTCATGCAAACGGTCGGCCACCTCCAGGCAACGGGTGGCAAGAGGACCGTAGCTGATGAGACATCCCTCGGTGCCCGTGCGAAGAACTTCGCTCTTCCCCAGTTCGATGGCGGGAAACTCGCGGGGAATCTCCAGGGCGGTCGCCTTGGGATACCGAATTGCACACGGTCCATCGTGTTGCAAGGCAAAATCGAGCATCGCCGGAAGTTCCAAAGCATCGCCAGGGCTCATGATCACCATGTTGGGAAACACCCGCAGATATCCCAGGTCGAACACCCCATGATGCGTGGGTCCGTCGGGGCCTGCCAATCCCCCTCGATCGATCATGAACGTGACCGGCAGATTCTGCAGGGCCACCTCCTGGAAGATGTGGTCATAGGCTCTTTGCAGAAACGTGCTGTAGATGTCCACGATAGGGCGCAGTCCGACCTTCGCCTGGCCAGCCGCAAAGGCGACCGTATGTGCCTCACAGATGCCGGTGTCGAAAAATCGATCGGGGAACGCATCACGGACCTTTTCCAGTTTGTTGCCTTGGCACATCGCGGCCGTCATCACGGTCACGCGCGGGTTTGCGCGTAGTTGTGCCTCGATGGCTTCGGCAGCCACGTGAGTGAAAGCCCGGGAAGTGCTTTTCTTAAGAGTCACCCAGCGTTCATCACGCTTCTCAAACTGCGGCGGGGCATGGTACAGGACGGGGTCTTCCTCCGCTGGTCGAAAGCCGTGGCCCTTTTCGGTAACCACGTGCAACAAGACGGGGCCCTCGCCTCGTTGGACCATCTTCAAATACTTTCGCAAGAGGCCAATATTGTGTCCGTCGATAGGACCGACATAGCGGAAACCCATGTCCTCGAACATCATACCGCCACTAAGACCCGCCTTGGCAGCCTCTTTGAGTTGAACCAGAAAGCGTTCCGTCGGATCGCCAAAGAGCGGCACGCGGCCAAGTATCTTGGCTACCTCGTCCTTGAAGCCGGTGTACATGGGATTCATTCGTAGGCGATCCAAATAGTCGGCCATGCCGCCAACGCGTGGGCAAATCGACATCCTGTTGTCGTTGAGGATCACTAGCAGTTTTTCACTTTGCCGCCGGGCATTGTTGAGTGCCTCGAAGACGACCCCCGATGGAAACGCCCCATCGCCGATGACCGCCACCGAAAAGCGATTCTCGTCGGGACGCAATAAATTATCTCCGCTGGCGAGTCCCAGGGCAGTTGAGACGCTGGCCCCTGCGTGACCCGTCATGAACAAGTCATACTCACTCTCAGCCGGATTGGGGTAACCCATAAGGCCCCCTTTGGTTCGCATGGTGTGAAATTCCTCATAACGGCCTGTGAGGAGTTTATGGGGATAAATCTGGTGACCAGTGTCCCAAATCAGCCGATCGCGACGAAAGTCGAACGTGGTATGCAAGGCGATGCACAATTCGACGACGCCTAGATTCGAGGCAAAATGTGCGCTGCGGCAGGCAATCAAATGGCACAGCACATCGCGAATCTCACCGGCCAGCCGTTCCAACTGCGGCAGCGAAAGCTTTTCGAGATCACTGGGCTCGGTGATCGTAGGGAGGATTACTGGAGTCACGTATTTCGTTGCCTCACGAAGTGCGCAAGTTCGCGCAATGGAGTTGCTCGGTCGCCAAATATCTCCAGCGAGACAAAGGCATTTTCAATCAGTTTTTCTGCCAAGGCCTGGCTCGCTTCGATTCCCAGAATTGCCGGATAGGTATTCTTGCCCCGCTGGGCATCTTTGCCAAGTCGCTTGCCCATGCTTTGTTCCGAGCCAGAAACGTCTAGTAAATCATCGATTACCTGAAATGCAAGTCCGAGATGGTCCCCATAGTCTTCGAGTGCTGCAAGCTGGCCGTCGGAGGCGTCGGCTACCATGGCTCCCAGTCGCAGCGACACTCGAAACAAAGCCCCCGTCTTGCGGCGATGAATGGCTTCTAATTCGGCGAGCGTGCAATGCAGGAACTCGCTGGCTAAGTCTGCTGCCTGCCCTCCTACCAGCATGGTAGCTCCAACCGCACGGCCCAGCTCAGCACAACAGCGTGCCGCACACTCGGGTGGTTGAATATCCCTAGCCAAGGTTTCAAAGGCACCGGCCTGAAGTGCGTCTCCAACTAAGATTGCCGTCGCTTCGTCAAATTGTTTGTGACAAGTTAGTCGCCCCCGGCGGAGATCGTCGTCGTCCATCGCAGGCAAGTCGTCATGCACCAGCGAGTAGGCATGGATCATCTCGACAGCGATCGCCGCCGGCATCGCACTTCGCACATCGCCGCCACAAACCTCACAAGCCATCAGTACCAATTGGGGCCGCAACCGTTTACCAGGTGCGAGCAGGCTGTACTGGATGGCTTCGCGCAGCCGTTCGGGGCAATCTGCGTCGAATTGAACCGCAGCGCTGAGAGCGGCTTCGATCTCGCGGCGGAAACTACCTATTCCTGGTTGAAATGTCGTTAGGCTCATCTCACTCATTCTAAAAGAGCGAACTCTCGTCGTCCACTTCACCCGCTGAGCGACGTTTCACGGGGGAACTGCGCCGGCTGCTGCGGGCATCTCCTTTGGTGACTAAGGATTCTTCTGCAATGGCAGCGAACGACTCGGTTTGGGGTTTCCATCAGCGTCGAGACCCGTAACGAGAGCTATTCGTCTCTCAGCACTTCGAAGGAGTTCATTACACTGCTTTAGATGCTTCATGCCAGACTCGTATTGTTCGAGGGATTCCTCGAGCCCAAGCTTGCCACTCTCCAGCTTGCCTACGATCACCTCCAGCTCTTTAAGAGACTGTTCAAAGACCGGTTGCTCTTGCGTTGGTTTCTTGTTCGCCAAGGTAATGGCCCTTCTATTTTGATTCTGCCGAAGGCATCATGGTAACGTCCACATCCTCAACTTTACTAGTAACCGCACCTTTGGCCAGTCGTGTAACAATCGCTTGTCCGCGTTTCAACTGCTTTGCAGAGGTGATAAGTCGATTTGTCGCCCGATCTTGCGTGAGACTGTACCCGCGCCCCAGAACGGCTAGGGGGTTGAGCGAATCCAGTTTGCCGCTCATAGTCGCCAGGCGACCTTCTTGATCTCGCAGTCTCGACTTGATTGCAGTCTGCAAACGAATCGCAAGTTCATCCACTTGTCGACTGAGATTGAGCACGGCGTCCTCAGGACGAGCCAGGGCAGGGCGGCTGGCGAGGCTCTCTAGTCGTTGCCGCCAGGCGGCTACCTGATTCGCAAAGGCACGTTCGATGCGGGTGCTGATGGTCCGCACCAATTGGCTCACATCTTGCGATGAAGGAACCACACGCTCAGCGGCCTCGCTGGGAGTGAGTGCCCGCACATCGGCAGCAAAGTCCGCGAGTGTCACATCGATTTCATGCCCCACGGCAGAAACCGTCGGAATTCGTGAAGCTGCAATCGCCCGAACAACTGCCTCCTCGTTGAAACACCACAGGTCCTCCAAACTTCCGCCGCCACGACCAATCACTAGCACGTCCAGCGCTGGTGTGACACGATTCGCTAGCTTGATGCCCGCTGCGATTTCTGCCGCGGCACCCTCCCCTTGAACTCGCGCGGGAAAAATCAGGACCTCAACCCCGCGCCAGCGCCGCTGGAGTACTTCCAGAAAATCGCGGATGGCTGCTCCCGTCGGACTGGTCACAAAACCAATCCGCCGAGGAAAAGTCGGCAAAGGCCGTTTGCGACCGGCATCGAACAACCCTTCTGCCGCAAGTTTTTCGCGTAGCTTCCTTAGTGCAAGCTCCAGCGCTCCTACGCCACGCGGCTGCACTTCTTCCACCACGAGCTGGTAACTCCCTCGTGGTGGATAAACATCCAGGTGTCCGCGGCAGACTATTTCCAGTCCATCAGCAAGCTCGAAGGTAAGTTTTGCCGCAGTGCCTCGCCAAATAACAGCCCGCAATTGAGCCGCATCGTCTTTCAAAGTGAAGTAGCAATGCCCCGACTGAGGACGAGAGAAATTCGACAATTCCCCCGCAACCCATACCGACGAAAATCGCGTCTCGACGACCCCCTTCAATTGCGCAGTAAGCTGCGATACCGAGAGTACCTTCTCATCGGTCGTGCGATCAGGAGCCAGCGATGGTGAGGGCATTGAATGGTTGGACGGAACATGGTTAGAGGGGCGTGTCACACCATTCTAACGTAAGCCCTGGATACTGCTACCGCGTCTCACTTCACAAAGAAAAGACCGCATCCTCGGACTTGTTATCCCGTCAGATCCAACGAGCTTCCGCTGATACCCGAGGGATCTTTCGACTTCCGCTCTTGCGGTGGCTCAGTCACATCCTCCGCTGCGGACTCATCTTTCTCCAGCTCACCAGGCTTTTCCCAAAATCTGCGGCCGTCGGCGTCGCGCTCGGAGGTGCCTTGGTCTTCGTCCGTGGTGCCAATCCCCGCCGCCTTCTCGGCACTGTCCTCCGCCGAGACTTGGCGCTGTTGTGCGCTGGCATCGCGTTGGCTCCGTTCGGTTTCGCTACCCGAGGTCTGCGAAAGCGGGGCACCGGCCGCGCTGCCTATCAGTGCTCCCATGGCTCCCACGTTCATAATTCGACTCCTTATTGAGTGCTGTGTAGGCCGGAACGAGTCGTGCGAGTTCCGGCAGTAAGTCACCATCTCGCGTTGCATTGCCGGAAGTCTTGAAACTCATACCGGCCTATTCTTTATGCGGCCCCATACGCGATTCGCCTGAAATCTCTATCTCCCCGGCAGGGGAGCTTGCGGCTGCGTTCGTCCTGCCTGCCGAATTCTTGAATTCCCAGTCGTCGTGTCGAGATCGTCTTGAATCTGCTGAATCAGTTGATTGATGCCAGGCAAGGGCTGGGTGCGAATCTGCGGGTTGCTCATCGTGCCATCGACGTACATCTTCATGAAGGATTGACCGGCGCGGTCGAGGAAGTTTTTCACAAAGGGAAGCCGCAGGTCGTTGCGACCCACGACGCCGTGGAATACGAGATTGAGTTCCTGATCGAAATTGGTAGTCCCCTGGCCGTAGAGACTTACCGCATCTCCCAGGAAATCAAACTGATCCAAATAGATATGCGGTCCATCAATGCGGAATTTCAATTTGCTTTGGTTGAATGCCGTTGTGTCGGGGGAACCATTGCGAAGCACCTTGAGCATGCCCACGAGCAGGGGAAGTTCGTAGATATTGGCTTCCGTGATTTGGATATCCCCATCACCCACTAGCGAGAGCCGTGATCTGCCCGAGCCGCGCAGATTCAAACTGGCCGCCACTTTGCCGTTAAATGCTTGCTGCCCGCGAAATCGTTCGATCATCATCCGCATCAAACTTGCGTCGGTCAGGGTGGCCTCAACACCATACTTGGGTAAATCCTCAAAAGTGCCCCACCCATCTGCCGCGAGCATGCCGTCGTAGACTCGAGCCGTCAGGTGTCGTACAGGCAAGTTCTGCTTCTCACAGGCCCACCGTCCCACCAGGCAGTTCACATCGTCAATCCACAACGGTCCGCGAACATCCACGAATTGCACATCTTGGTAAGTTACCGAATCGAGTTCTAATTCTCCGGATCCCTCACACCTTTTGCCGTCACAATAACCACGCAATCTCATGGAACCGTGAATGTTCTGCAAATCAATTCCGGCCTGCATGCTGGCTTCGGTGCAATCGAGTTGAAGGTCCCATTGCGAGGCAACCATGGCACTTGGATCGGCACTCTTGGAGAAACTGACCACCGCATTGCTGATGCCAAAGTTGTTGCCTGCGGGACGCAATTGTTCCATGAGTTTCTGGAGTCTGGGAGGAAGGGCAATAATCAGGTCACGACGGGGCGTAAGCCGATCGGCAGTTAGACCTTCCAGTTGCATGTGCCAACTTCCATCGGCACGAAATTCACCGCTGCCGTTGGTTCGTACTGTGGTCCGTCCGTGCTGGGCCTGCACATCTTCCATGAGCACCTTGCCGTCTCGATAACTGAATTTTCCTGCGACGCCATCCATCAAGTAGGGGAAAAACTCAGGTTGCACGCTGGCCGACTCAGGACGTGGTTGGACGGCGACACGGATCGAAGGCTTGGCCAGGCCTGTCACATGGAAAATCTCCGCCACCAGGTCCACTCTTCCGCGGGGGCGCAATTCCTTCCAGGCTTTTTGCACTTGAGGGGGAAGGGCACGCAGCAGTTCGTCATCGAAGGGAATTTCTCTGCCAATAAACTGAAGCGAGAGTTCATTGCCCTGATCCGTTGGCACGAGCTCCCCTTGGCACTGGACATTGCGCGAACCACCAGACACCAGATTGCTAAAAGTCCAGCGATTGTCCTCGGCCTGGATCATTCCCCGAATCCCACTAAGCGGATAAGGGAACTTATCGTAGTTCACGCGGCAATTCACCAGTTCGAGGTTCAATGAAGAATACGGCTTGAGTTGCCCAGGCAAGGTGCGGTCGATCCGCCAGCGGACATTGAATCTCCCCTCAGGGTGCATCGATTGAATCACCTCTTTAGTCTTGCCCGGAAGCGCATTGACCATGCGATCCTCGATCTCGACATTTTCACCTACAATTTCGAGCCATCCCAATGCACCTGGCTGCGGATCAAAAACTTGACCATTAAACTGTAATGGTTGGCCACCGCCGTACCCCAGTAAATTTATGTTCAGCATGGCCGGCTGAGTCGCGCCGGCAGGGACGTAGCTCAAGGTCCCTGAGCCGTCGCTAACACGGTAGGCAAATTTATCTGACTCGAAGGCAAGGTTTCGACCTGTAAGCGTAACCGTAGGTCGCCACAGAATCCCATCGAAGGTAACTTGCACATCCGCATCGACGGTCCCCGTGGGCTGGAATTTAAGCCATTCCTCCTGCAAAAGCGGGGGAAGCGAATTAAAGAGCTGCTTGTCGAGTGACACGTTCTCCGCACGCAATGCCAGACTCAGTGGTGCCGCGCGTTGCCAACCCTTCCGCTCCAACTGCAATGCCACTCCAGCCGATCCACAGTTACACCGCAAGCCATCGACAAAGATGGTTTGCCCCTCGACTCGGATTTCACAAGAGAGATCAGTCAGCGGTCGGGAAAGCTGTTGATGCTCTAGCCTCCCCTCGCCCAGCGCGAGTTTGGCCGAGACTTGGGGTAGCGTTGCACCGGTAAGATCATGCTCAACGATAAAACTCCCGCTCAAGGAGCCTTGAAGTTGTACCTTCCCAGCTTGAGGCCCTAACAGGGCACTGCTCCACGAGAGGAGTTCTTTGGTGAGCTTTAACTCGGCCAGATTCCCAGTAAGCTCCAACTTCTGTTGTCGAAAATCGCATTTGGCCTCAAACTCAGCATTGCGAAAATGGGGACCTCCCAAGGTTCCCTTCACTTGAAAACTGCCGAGGCAAGGCTCTGCCTCGCGCGATGGATTGGCTACCAGGACCGTATCTCTTGCAGGATAGGCAGATTCCGCTTGGATGGTAAGGTCGACATCACGCAGTGAAATCGGTGCAGCCGTCGGGAGCAACTGATCGACCAGCGTGATCCGCGCATCTTCGATAACAATTTGCGGAGGTTGATCGCCACAACTTGGCGGAGGCCAGAGCGACTCCAAGTTCCAACTGCCGTCCAATTCACGTGAAACCCATACTTCTGGATGGCGAACCAGAATACGTCGTATTTGCGGAGGTCCCCTGACCAACTGACTCAGCTCGACATCACATTCCAACAACAATTCTTCGATGACAAGCAGGTTGCTTTGCAATTGGTTAGAAGAAGTCTCGGAGATCACCAAATTGTGTATCGCGAGGCCTTGATTCTCGACCAAGCGGGCAGCGCCCACACTCACATTCAAATGGGGAAATTGGCGCGATAGAGTTTCTTGCACATGGAAACGGATTTCGTTGTCTATCCGCGAGTAAAGATACACCCCCACCCCCACCACCGCGACCACGACTAGGATCACGCCGAGCTTGAAAAAATACCAACAGGTGTTGATCAACCAACTAAGGATGATTTCATTCCTTCAAAGAAGTGTTTCTTGCGTGGAAGGCGCGCAGCGCAGCAAAATTGGCACGACGGTAGGTGTCCAACTAGCTTCGCAGCTTTCCACGCTTGCGCATTTTGGGAGCGGAATACTAGATACCGGTCAAAGCACCGGTCAAGACTGCTGAGTAGTCTCTGAAGAGAGGGAGGGAAATCTCTGCTAGCAACGCTGCCATTCGATGAGCAGCCTCTCGTCAACAACCCGGGCCTGTGCATTGCCAGGCAGATTGAGGACCTCAGTGCTAGCAGGACTCTGTACAAGTTTCGCTAGCTTGGTCCACCAGTCGAAGGTCATTGCCTGCTCTGCAAGACCGGCTTTCCTCCAGGCGATACGCAGCGCCTCAAGAACCAGAATTCGAGGTTGATTGACAAAAGCAGAGGTTTGCATGCTCAGTCTGCTCGATCCGTCTTTGGAGCTGAAACTAGCAGACAGTAGTTTTTGGGCCTCAGCATCGATGTAGGCTTGAACTTCGTTAGCTTGTTCTGACAACCGCAAAAAGGCTCGGCCGACGTTCTCGTTATATTCACTGCGCAAGATTGGCAGCAATTCATTCCGCAGTCGATTGCGTGCAAACCGGCAATCTGTATTGCTCGGGTCCACACAGAAAGCTTGTTGCTCATCGGAAAGGTAAGCGAAGATTTCAGCCCGAGTGCAGGAGAGCATCGGTCGGATCAGGGTTAACGTCGGGGTCAATGCTCGCGTCCGGCTCATGCCCGCCAATCCCCTCAGCCCCGTTCCTCGTAACAGACGAAACAAGATGGTTTCAACCTGATCGTTCTGGGTATGGGCAAGGGCGATGTAGCGGATTCCCCGCCTCTCGGCCGCCTGAGTGAGCAGGGCATATCGTTCGCTTCGGGCAGCCGCTTCGATGCCGTCACCCTCTACCTGAGCCCGACCGGCGATATCTCCCTGGAGAGCTTCGAAGGGGATATCCAATTTCTCACAAAGTTCTTCGCACCAAAGCTCTTCGCCGTCAGATTCTGGCCCTCGCAAATGATGGTTGACATGCAAGGAGACCAATTCTCCGTTGCCACCGGACGTCTTCTTAATGTGAACCAGCGAGCGGAGGAGGGCCACGCTGTCCGCTCCTCCCGATACGGCAACCCCCACATTCACGTCCAGCCAACTCGCAGGGGGCCAGCAGGAGCTAATTTTCCGCGTAAGGTCTGGGTGAATCACAGTGGGTCCTGAATAAATATCATGTTTTAAGCGAATATCGTAGTTTACCAGTTCCACCTGGAGAGAATCCACCTTTTCCTAATCCTCAAAGTCGATCCTATGTTGCGAAATTCTAGCGGATGTAGCGGAAAGACCTCGACCTAAGCTGCTTCCAGGCTTGCACTTGCTAATCATTTTGCTAATATACGGAGCAATCTCCAGGGGCTCCGCAGAAGGTGTCCTTCTCTGGCATCCGTAAAGTGAGATTATAGGTTGATGAATGATACGCGTGTGGGACCGGACATGTCTGTCGTGGCAGTCGGCACCAGAGCGTTGTGTGTTTAGTGAAGTTCTTGAAGGGTGCGAAGAGTTTAGAGAACTCTCATGCACTCGATTGACTTGTGGAAATCCAAATCTTGGTTGACATGTTCGAACTTACCCAGATCTCTCTGATCTCCCTCATGCTTGCAGCGGTAGGCGTCTCCCTCTGGAGACGACTTCCGCAAGCGTTGCGTCAGGTAGTTCGTGCAATGTCTCTTGAGGACTGCTCGTTTGATGCAGGTTCCTGGCTAGATAGGAGTGGTTTGATCCACTCGCTCATGTCGTGGCACCATGCTAATCGTCCTCCTCCTCGAGGGGTGCCGATTCTTTGCCCCATGCCAGTGGAGAGCAGCTCCAAAAATGAGTTCTTTTCGGAAGGTATGTTTGCAAGCTTCCCCTCAAGAGTTTCGATTTCGAGTCGCGGTCGGGTGTTTTCGAAGGTGAGCGGCTAGTCGTCTCGCCCTATTTTTTCAAGAATCTTCCTCGCACGCAAAAATCGCGTCGGCCCTTGTGCGGCGTGATTTTCAGCTCTCTTGCTGTGCAGCCCTGCGGACACTGATTACTCAGGAGTTCTGTTCCACTGCCACGTAAACAGCGCTAGAGCGGTTTTTGAAAAGGCGTTCGATGACTTTAATCCTGATAAGTAACCTAACACCAGTCGACTCCGTGTTCGCAGCCCTTACGGATGGCATGCAATTGCTCGCCATTTTGGTAGCCGCCTTGATGGGCATGGGACTCGTTAAGACCTTCGACTATCTGCGGAAGCGGGATGCAGACAAAGAAGCGGCTCAAATTGTGGAGCGGGCCCAGATCGAAGCGAAATCACTCCGCAAAGAAGCTGCCATCGAAGCAAAGGAACTGGCACTCCAAGAAAAAGACCGCTTGGAACGCGAAAACAACGATATCCGCAATTCGCTCCACGAGCGCGAACGGCATCTCGACAAGCAAGAAGACGCTCTCTCTCAGCGCAGCGAACAGCTCCTAAAACAAGAAAAGATGGTTGAGAACAATCAACGCCGACTCGTTGAAAAACTCGATGACGCAAATCGCCGACAAAAGGAATTAGACGATCTCTTGAATCTTGAGCGACAAACAATGCATCAACTCAGTGGCCTCAGCCCGCAGGATGCTGAGGATCGTCTTCTTAAACGCCTTGAACAAGAGCTGGTTCGCGAGCAAGGAGCCTTGATTATTCGCCATGAAAAGCAAGTGGCAGAAATCTGCGACAAGAAGGCCAAGGAACTCTTGATCACCTCCGTGCAACGATTTGCCGCTGCCCATACGGCCGAAGCCACCACCAGCACGGTTGATATTCCTAACGACGAAATGAAGGGCCGCATCATTGGCCGTGAGGGTCGCAACATCCGTTCCTTGGAGAAAGCGACCGGCGTGGACGTGATCATCGACGACACCCCGGGTGTGGTCATCGTCAGTGCATTCGACCCTGTGCGAAGGGAAATCGCGCGGATCTCGCTCAACAAGCTGATCGTCGATGGCCGCATTCATCCCACCCGCATCGAGGAATTGGTAGCCGAAACTGAAAAAGAGATCGAGGGTGAAATCCGTCGCCATGGGGAAGAGGCGATGCAAGAGGCACAAGTCTTCGGACTCCACAATCGTGTCATCGAGCTACTTGGCCGTCTCAAGTATCGAACAAGCTACAGCCAAAACGTCCTGCGCCACTCGATCGAAGTCGCCTTCATCACAGGGATGCTTGCCGAAGAAATGGGAATGGACGGGGAATTGGGTCGCCGTGCTGGCCTGCTTCATGACATCGGCAAGGCCGCCGACCACGATCTCGAAGGAGGACACCCAAAAATCGGTGCCGATCTCCTCAAACGCTATGGGGAAGGCCCCGAGGTGGTTCATGCCGCCTTGGGACACCACGATGATATCCGTCCCGACATGCCTTACACCGTCTTGTGTGCTGCCGCCGACGCGTGCAGTGCCTCACGACCTGGTGCCCGACGTGAAACCTTGGACAGGTACATCAAGCGGATGCAGGAGTTGGAGTCCATTGCGACAAGCTTTCCTGGAGTACGTCAGGCTTTCGCCATTCAGGCTGGCCGAGAGGTTCGTGTGATCGCCAGTTCTTCGGATACAACGGACGAGTCTTCCGCCAAGATCTGTCGCGACATTGCCAAGGCCTTTGAATTGCAACTAACCTATCCTGGCGAAATCAAAGTTACGCTCATTCGCGAAACCCGAGTCACCGAGATTGCCCATTGAGGTGGTCCTCGCTAGAAGCTTTTTGGTCCCTATTTTCCCCTTTTCGGTTGATATTGCGTGCGACTCCTCTTCATCGGCGACATCGTTGGCAGCCCGGGACGCGAGATGGTCACTCGCGGCGTTGCAGGGCTCGTCGTGCTACACCAACTTGATCTAGTCATTGCCAATGCCGAAAATGCCGCAGGGGGATCAGGACTCACGCCCCAAATCTATCGAAAGTTAATGAAGACCGGCATCGACGCGATCACCTTGGGGGATCATGTTTATCGACGCAAAGAGATTTACTCGATACTTGACAGTGCCGACAATATAGTGCGGCCTGCCAACTTACCCGACGAAGCTCGCGGCCGCCGTTGGACGATTGTGAAAGCCCGTGACGGGACTCAGGTAGGAATATGCTGCCTCTTGGGTCAACTCTTTATGAAACCCATCGACAACCCTTGGGGAGCAGCCGACCGCGTGCTCGCGGAACTGCCCTCGGAAGTTAAAGTACGGTTTGTCGATTTCCACGTCGAAGCCACCAGCGAGGCCCAGGTAATGGGACGCTATCTAGATGGCCGAGTCTCCGCAGTGTTGGGGACCCATACCCATGTACCCACTGCGGACGAGTGCCTCCTACCCGGTGGAACGGCCTTCCAATGCGATGTCGGCATGACTGGGCCTCATGACGGAATCCTGGGACGCCGGTCAGATCGAGTGATGGAAACTATGCTCACGGCCAATCCCACACAATTCGACGTGGCAACCGGCGATAAACGGCTCAATGGTTCAATTGTCGATGTGGATCCGAAAACCGGCTTAGCGACAGCAATCGAGCGGCTGTGCGTCCGCGAGACGGAACTCGCGGAATTGGAGTCGCTAGTTTTAGGGAAATCCTAGGGATATTTCTCGCTAGCATTGTTCGCTTGCTCCTTGATTCCGTCTTGAAGAAACCGGGCGGCTTAGCTATCGTTCCCCCCGCGCATCATGGTTCATCGAGATGGTTCACGCTGCCAGGCCTTCAAATTCGCTTACCGTAGTTGCTCGTATCCTCCTGGCAGTTATTGGGGTCAGCGGATTCATCCTTTGTGTCACTGCACGCAACCTGGAACCCGACCCACGAGGGTTTGGCACACACGAACAATTAGGACTCACACCTTGCAGCTTTTATCGATGGACCGGTCGCGTTTGCCCCAGTTGTGGAGCCACCACTGCCTGGGCCCACGTAATGCGCGGCAAGCTGGCCAACGCCCTGTCGGCCAATCTGGCGGGAACACTCTCCTGTCTGGCGACCGTGGTCGTTTGGCCGTGGTTGCTCTTGTCCGCTTGTCTTGGTCGTTGGTTAGGGTGGCAACCGAGAGCGGGGGACTTATTGTTTATAGGTAGCGGTTTTTTGGTCATCGCAATGTTGGATTGGCTTCGACGGGCTTGGTTACTGTAGGGTCACTCGCGTTCAATCAAGTTCAGGCTGGCCAGGAAGGCTTGCCCCCAATACTCAAGCCAGCCTCTTCCGAGAGCTGGCTCTCATCGGAATAAGGAATGCAAGATGGATCGTCCTTTCCCTCGACTAGATTTGTCGCGACTAGAATTATCACGTTGGAGTCAATGCTGGGGAGTAACTCTCCTGGCCTTGATGATGGTGTCGACCACTGGATGCATTCACTCGATTTTGGCAACGGGGATTTATCTCTGGCAGGGGGGCAACGTTGTCCCTGCTCAGTGTGATGAACTCAAGGACCAGCGGGTGATCGTGGTTTGTCGACCCCCTGCCTCGAATGAGTACCGCCACGCAGGGGCCGCACGAAACGTCGGCAAACGAATCAGTAGCCTGCTGGGAGAAAATGTGAAGGGCATTGACGTGGTCAGTCCTCGGGAAGTTGATAACTGGGTCGATGAGCAGGATTGGGAAAACTTCAAAGATCTGGGCCGCGCGGTAAAAGCCACCCGAATTGTCTATGTCGAACTCGACCATTTCGATCTTTATAAGGGCACGACACTTTATCAAGGCAATGCCGAAGTAAAGGTCACCATTTACGACATGACTCAACAAGGCAAAGAAGTCTGGAGCCGCAACGTAGGTCAGTTACTTTTCCCTCGCAACAGTGGCATTCCATCGGCGGACAAGCCTGTCCAGGAATTCGAGCGCCAGTTTGTAGAAGTCGTCGCTACGCAGACGGCCAGCCTTTTCTACAAGCATGATCCGAATGTCGACTTCGCCATGGATGCGATTGCTAATCGCTAACAGGTGATCGACTGGATCTCCCCATTTTTTGGTGTCTTTTCGCCGCTTTGCGCGTTAGAATGGGGAATATCGCTTCTTCTTACCCCCACTAACCAGCAATGCCCCACGAGGCAAAGTATGAGTTCTAGCGGAAAAATGATCGGCATCTTCGTCTATTTGGTGGCCTCTCTGGGGTTCATCGCTTCGACAGGTTCCGCACAAACAAGTGGCAGAAATGCTCGCGCACCTGCTCCCGAGGACATCGTCCTCACGACCAAAGATAACGTGCGTTTAGGAGCCACCTACTTCCGCAGCACTCTGGGTAGAGAAGCTGTCCCCATTGTCTTGATTCACGAATACAAAGAAGGTCGCACGGTTTTCAATAACCTGGCACGTGCCCTTCAATCTCCTAGCGATCCACAATTCGATTCGCACGCAGTTCTTACGATCGACTTGCGCGGACATGGTTCCAGCACTTCGGTAGTCGACCGAACCGGTCGAACTCTGACGATCGACCCCGCCAGGTTTAAGCCTGCCGACTATGAGGACATGGTGCGATTAGACATGGAAGCCGTGCGGAGGTTTTTGGTCGAGAAAAACGATGCTCAGGAGTTGAATCTCAATAAACTCTGTTTGATCGGTACAGGGATGGGCGCTAACGTCGCGACCATTTGGGCCGCCGTCGATTGGGCCGCCCCACCCTTGGCCCAACGCAAACAAGGGCAGGACGTCAAAGCCTTGGTGCTCGTTTCACCCATTTGGCGCCAGAATGGGCTTCCCTTGGTCAACGCGCTGAAACAACCCGACGTGGCTGAAAGGATTTCTGTCATGCTCGTCTACGGTCGAGAGGACTCTCGAGCTTCCAAGGACGCTCAGATCGTATTTAAGAATCTTGAGCGATACCATCCTGAGCCTCCCATCGAACGGGTTCGTGAACTCAAGGACCTATTTGAGTATCCTTTACCCACCACTCTTCAGGGGTCGAAACTTTTGATTGACCCCAGATTCCAGATGCTCCCTGCACTCGACAGTTTTCTGAAGGCGCGACTCTCCGATAAGAACTTCAAATGGGTCGCTCGTCGAGTCAATGAATAAGCCTGGGGAAGTGGCTCAGTCGATTGGCCGTGATACCTGAGAAGGTATTCGCAATTCCACCCCAATTGGCAACAAATAGGGATTGCTCAATTGATCTCGATTGAGATCGAAGATCTCCAGGCCTCTGCCCGCGTCGTCCAAATAGCGCTCGGCTAAGCCTTCGAGCGTGTCACCGTTGCGGACGACGTGGAGAACTTCCTGAGGCCAATCGTCCGGAGACTTGGAACTATTCGCCCGATCTACCACGTTATAGACCGGCCGAGCGTCACTGGATGTCGAATCGACCGTGGGTTGCGGTTCGGCTTCCTGGGAAGCAGCCGATTGAGCCTGCAAAGAGGGATGGTTCGCTAGATCGAAACTTTCCATCCCTTGATTGGTCTTCGAGTCGCCAGGCGATTCATTCGTGCTTGCCATCCGGGCGGCAACGTGTTGCGGAGCTATCGGAAGATCTACCTGCTGGGGGCCGAACTTGTGCTGGCCAGGGTCGGTAGAATTGACCGCAATGGGGTCGCCATTGAGCGCCCGAGGTGCATCATCAATTCTTCCCTCAGTCGGATCGACATGATCCAGCGTCTGACGAAACGGCCATGCCAGGACAAGCCCGAGGATCAGGATGCCACCGGCAGTCAATAGTTTGCGGGATCGACTCACAAGCAAGCAATCGTCGTAAGTAATGCGGAATTGAGCGAAGAACGTTTCTTCAATTCAGCTTCGGAATACTCGACGAGGTCTGTTGAGTCTCACTCTACGTGTGCGCGATGTATGGACGCAGTGCAGCCGACCTTACCGATTGGGCAAAGATTGCGGGCGAACGGAGTCGCAAAATTCAACTGGAAGAGGCCGTTACCAAATTGTCTTTAGAGACGCGAGAACCCGCCTTTGCACTACTCTGAGCTTCGTTGGGGCTCATCCAAAGCAGGATAGGTGCGGCAATGAATACGGTACTATACGTTCCTGCGACGATTCCCACTAATAAGGAGAATGCAAAGCCGTGAATCCCATCACCACCCAGCACGTATAGCAAGATTACGGAAAGCAACGTGGTGAAGGACGTCAGTATCGTGCGCGAGAGCGTTTGATTTATGCTGAGATTAATCATGTCACGAGTAAGATACGGGCTTTTCCCTTTGATCTCACGAATACGATCAAAGATGACTATCGTGTCATTGAGCGAATAACCAATGATCGTCAGCAAGGCAGCAACAATTGTCAGGCTAATCTGAAACTTCTCGATCATGAGAATCTGAGCCAACCCTGGAACTATTGAAACAATCGCAGCGCTCAGTGCGATCATTCCTATCGCGACTAGAACATCATGAATAAGGGCAATTACGGCTGCCACACCATAATAGATTTTTTGGAACCGAAACCATATATAGGCGATGATACCAACCAGGCTGACAAAGACGGCTGCAAAAGCCTTCGTTCGCAAGTCTCCTGCTACGCGGCCACCAATCTTATTCGCCAAGGGGAAGACGGGCCGTTTGTTCGTGACCTTTTCCAATTCTGCAAATACGTCTTCCGATTCTGCCATTGGTAGTGCCAACTTGACATTCCAATGGGTAAATCGGCGTGCGCTGCCAGGCTGGTAATCTGGATTGTCCACAGAAAATGCCACTGAACCGTGACCTGTCGCTGCGAGGGCATCTTGAATCAACTGACTCGCCGTTTCTTGATTCACCCCCGCATCGTCGTCTCCCATTCTTCCAAACACGATTTCAGCACCGGTGCCAGCGGCAAAGGGGTCGGTATTGGGGGCTGGATCGGTGTCGTCACCTGAGGATTTAGCGTTCTTCGTTTCATCACTCGATGCTTCATCACTCGATTTCGAGCTGGCAGCTTTATCCTCGACCGACTCATCCGCTTGAAAATTCGCGAGTTTCACCAGCGAACTTGGAGGATCGACGGTAGAACTCGTCTGCTTACCCAGAGGCTTAATGTTGGAGGTTGTTACTTGATGCGTCTGGAGGCGATCTCCAAAAGTTTCCTGCAAAACTCGTTGCACCTCCTCGACGTCCTGTTCAACGGAACTGATCGTGTAACGAGAGTTGGTCGTGCCAACTTCAACGAGCGAGAGATTTTTATCATTAAGGTGGGTTTTTTCGAGCATCTTCTTCACTTCCGCAAACGGCATTTTACTGTCATCAGTAAGAACCATGGTCACAGAACTACCCCCTGTGAAATCGATATTCAGCAAATCGTCTCCGCGATCGACCACGGAGAACAACCCGATCGCAATAAGAATCAGTGAGCACACGATTGCCCATCCGCGCTTGCCCATAAAGTCGATATCCGTGCGTCCGATTAGCTGGGCCATGCTTAGTTCTTTGAGACGGTGAGTTCGTTCGGCGATGTCGAAGATCAGTCGCGAAAGAAAGACCGCCGAATACATACTCATAATAATTCCAATGATCAATGTGACACCAAAACCTTTCACATTGTCGGGTGCTATTTTATAGATAGCCACAGCCGTGATGAGATTAGTCAAGTTTGCGTCCACAATCGTCGACATCGCTTTGGCGTAGCCATTGCGGATTGCCATGCGCAAGGCTGCACCGCGGGCACGTTCTTCACGAATACGTTCATAAATCAGCACGTTGGCATCCACTGACATACCAACGGTGAGCACCAAACCGGCAAGTCCGGGTAACGTGAAAGCGGCGTGCAGCAAGACCATCACGCCGAGAATCAATATCAGGTTGGAACACAAGGCAAAACAAGCGACTAGTCCTGCGAATCGATAATAAAACAGCATGAATAGCATCACGATTACCAGCGAAGCGAATATTGCTGTACTTCCCATCCGAACCGTCTCAACACCAATCGTGGGACTGATGATTTCGCGGCTGATGGGATCTTTGTTAAGCGATGCCGGCAAACTGCCTGAATTGAGAATGTCAACGACGAAATCGACTTCTTCCTTGTCGTTAATCCCAGTGATGCGTCCTGAGGAGGTGATCTTCGATTGAATGGCTGGTGCCGAGAGCAATTTTCCATCCAGGATAATGCCCAGATAGTATTTCTGACCCGATGGATTGGGGATATGTTGGCCGGAGAGCCGGCCGAATCGAAAAGCACCTTGATCGTCAAAATTGAAGCGAACTTCCGGCTGGCCCGTTTCGTCGAATCCCGCGGCAGCCTTCTGCAAGTATTCACCAGTCACGTCAAATCCATCATTCATCAGGACCAACGCCTGGGGAATTTTCCCTGCCATCCGTTTTACAAAACGATCGTCGGGTCGGTCGAACGGCCCCAACTTTTCATCGTAAATCATCCATTCTGCGACCTTGCGGCCACCCATGCGGACTTCGTTTTCGCCAGATGGCAGGGCCTCCGCAAGTTCGATGATTTTCTTGTTTTCTGCAAACACCGGTGAAGCAGTGATGCGAAATTCCAAGGCACCTGCCGTATAGACCTTGCGCTCGATGTAATCAAGCTCTGCGGGACTCGCCTTGGGGATAATGATCTCGATCTGATCTGGACCATATTCGCGGATCGAGACTTCCTTGGTACCGCTGGGGTCAACACGTTCACCCAAGGCGGCTATTAACTGTCGAACCAATTGGCTGCGAGATGAGACGGACTGTCCACCTTGAGAGTCCTCGTCCCCCTCGTCAACACCTGCGGTATCTTGCAGTTCATAGATTAGCGTGATGCCACCACTCAGGTCAGGACCGTATTTGATCTCACCTTCATAAATCACCACTGCAGCAGCAAGCAAGGAGCCAATTGCCAGCGCAAACTTCCAGCCGTATTCCGGCATCCGTAATCGCTTGGATAAATAACTCCCCAGATACATGGGGATCACAAACAAAGCAATTACTATCCCCAATAATACGAATCCGGGAAGTGGCGATTGGTCTTCAACCGGCGAGGAAGTCGCGGGAGGAACCTCTAAGGTACCAGTTTCAGTCTCCCCGATACCCCGCGCGTCGGCGGGAGCCTCGTCTTGAGCCAGCAGCGAATTGCCGGATAAACCAACCAAAAGCGTCGTTGCCAGTAAGGCAAGAGCAGGCCTTTGGCGTCTTTGCAAATTGCTGTTCGTTTCAGCGATAGTCATCTTGTATTTTCCATTCTTATCATTTTCATTTATCGAGAGCTGCCTCTGACCGTTCGTTGGCCAGCTTCCTTCAAGAGCTCTCCGTTTTGTTCTCATCGGATACGACTCGCGCGATCGCCGAGAGGCCAACTCGCAGCTTAGCACCGGTCGACTCGTCGACGCGGATCGTCACTTCTTCACGATCCCGCTGGACGTTCGTCACGACACCGTGAATTCCACCTATCGTGACCACGCGATCTTTCTCTTTCAAATTGCTTACCAACTCTTGCATAGCCCGTTCTTTGTTCTTTTGCGGACGCAAAATTAGAAAGTAAAAAAAAACCATGATGGCAATCAAACCGGGCAGCAAACTACCCAACCCAGGGGGTTCAGGCTGGGCGTCCTGAGCCAATAATAGCCCGCTCACTACAGGGGAAAAAGAATACGCAACTTGATTTAGGGCCATTGGAACCAACGAATTAATCTTCTTGCTGTAAAATCAGTGCTTGTCGTAGCGGCGGCTCCCAACCACCGAACCATTTCTACGGCGGCTGGAAGCCACCGCTACATCTAATTGGGCACCGAAGGACGAATTATCATAAATCCTTGCGCCAGAAGGAACAAGGGCGTCCCGGTAGCTGCTACTCGAGTCGTTTATGGGGCAGCCAGCCTGTCTGCCATTGCCATAGCAGGCTGGAAGCATGTTCCACGAGGACTCAACCATGGGTTGCCCAACCGGCGAGTTTAGCCCTGCGGAACTCAGCGAAGGCATCCGCCTCGATGGCCTGGCGAGCCTCGGCCATGAGTCGCTGGTAGTAAGTGATGTTGTGAATCGAGGTGAGAATCGGCCCCAGCATCTCCTTGGCTTGGAACAAGTGCCTGAGATAACCACGGCTATGTTGGCAAGCAGGGCAAGGGCAATTGGCCTCCAACGGGCTCCGGTCCCGTTCATGCTGGGAATTTCGCAGCCGAATGGTACCTTGGTCGGTAAACGCCAGGGCATTGCGTCCGTTGCGGGTTGGCATCACGCAATCGAACATGTCGACGCCACGAGCCATCGACTCCACCAGATCCTCAGGTCGGCCTACTCCCATCAGATAGCGGGGACAACCCGCCGGCAAGGCGGGTACCGTCGCCTCTAGCGTGGCATACATCTCCGCTGGCGGCTCACCCACGCTTAGTCCCCCGATGGCGTATCCCCGAAAATCCAGGGAAACTAAAGCCCTCGCACAATCTTGCCGCAATCGAGGATCGAGTCCCCCCTGCACGATTCCCAGCAGCATCTGATCATCGCGGTTCGAGGCCTGCAGGCAGCGTTCAGCCCAGCGGACGCTGCGCCAGGTGGCGTCGGTGACGACATCGGGTTGATTGGGAAGCGCAACAACATGGTCAAAAGCCATCGCAAAATCGCTGCCCAATTTTTCCTGAATGGCAATCGAACGTTCAGGGGTGATTTCTAGCGCCGCTCCATCAATGTGAGATCGAAACGAGACGCCTGTCTCGGTCACCTTGACCCGATCGGCCAGACTAAAGACTTGGAACCCCCCACTGTCGGTAAGGATTGGCCCCTGCCATCCCATAAATTCGTGGAGTCCGCCAAGGGTGGCAACCACCTCGGCTCCTGGTCGCAGTGCCAGATGGTAGGTGTTGCCCAACACAATTTGTGAGCCAGTCTCACGAAGCCGAGTGACATCGACTCCCTTGACCGTCCCTGCGGTGCCCACTGGCATGAATGTCGGCAGTTCGACAATGCCACGAGGAGTATGCAGACGTGCGCGCCGCGCATCACAACAGGAGTCGGAGTGCAGCAATTCAAAACGGAACCTGGAGGAAGCCATCGGTGCTCCCTGCTCAGTCCCCACGCAACTTCAGATTTGCCTGCGTGAGTTTCTCGCGGACTTCATTGAGGCTTGTCACGCCGAAGTTCTTGCATTCCAGCAAATCGTCCCCTGTACGGCGGACAAGTTCACCAATCGTCGAAAGTCCCAAACGCACCATACACTTGCGTGCGCGCACCGACAGGTTCAGGTCGGCAATAGGCCGATCCAAGAGAGCGCGTTCATCATCACTGAGTATTTCGGGGTCGTAGGTTGGCTCTTCTTCCCGCCAGACGACGGCGAATTGGCCCAGTTCAAGACCTTTCGAAGTAAGCATCTCCCGAATCTCAACAAGCGATGTCTCACCAAAATTTTTGCTGGCCAACAAATCCTGCTCAGAAGTTTCGCACAAATCCCCGAGCGTCATGATCCCCATCTTTTGCAGGCAATTGCGACTACGAACCGACAGCTCGAAGTCGCTTACCGACACGCTCAACATCTGGGCCATGCGGTCCTGCCGGCGCCGTGCTTCCTCGTCGTAGTACATATCCCGCGAGGCATCGGCATCCTTGAAATAGAGCCGCGCTCGAGGGTGGTCGGGATAGATATCCAAAATTCGCTGGTAACACTGCTTGGAACGCTCGAAGTGCTCGATATCTTCGTAAAGCAATCCGAGGTTGAGCAGGGTGCCCACATGCGTAGGAAATTGAGCGGCGGCTCGTTCGTAGAGTTGACGAGCGTAGTCATCGTTGCCGTGACGATCATTCTCCATTGCCAGACCGAAGAGCGCGCCCGAGTGGGTGTTATCGGACTCGACCGCCCGTTCCAAGAGTGCCACTACCTCGGAGGGGTTGCCACCCAAGGCGGAGACCGTCGCTGATCGTTGGTACAGATACTCGGCAGTCTGCTCAACGGCCCCCGAAAGATTGTCCAGGATCATCATGGCCTCTTGGGCTTTGCCGCAGTAGCGAAGTGCCTCACTCTTGGCGAGAGCCACCTCGTCGCGATTGTAACCAGCACGTTCCGATGATTCAAAAGCGGTGAAAGCTTCTTCGTATTTGTCGAGTGCCAACAACGCTTTGCCAAGATAAAAGTGCGTCAATGCCCCCCCATCGGCATTCCGCAGCGTCTGCACCGCATTTGAGTAACGACCAAGCAAGTATTTACAGACTCCCAGCCGGACTGACGCAGCCGGGGTGCGTGATTCTTGCTGCAGCATCTCGCCTACGGCATCCCGAAGCAGACGGAAATTGTTGTAATCGGAGGAGATCGCTTTAACGATCTGCTTGATCTCATTGGGTCCAAAGGTGCTGTTCGAAAGGACGATTTGTTTGAGATCGATATCGAGGGTCTGTGCCATAATGGGGCGCGCTCCTAAAAAATGCCTGCCAATAACTAATTTTCGCTGCCGCGGGCAAGACTTCCTGTAAAACCCACAGCCGGAAATACGTCAACGACCGCTCCCAACTGAGCCGGCCCGTCCGAAAGAGCCAGCGGTGGGAGTCGAACCCACAACCCCCGCATTACGAATGCGGTGCTCTGCCAATTGAAGCTACGCTGGCAAGTTGCCTAAACCCGCTAAAATACAGGATTTCAGCTCCCCAGGCAATGGGCATCGGCATGCGCGAGAATGACCAAGTTGAAGGTTTCTTAGCGGGGCTTAAGATGGTTTTAATGGATTGCCAGTTTTCCTAAAGCAACGACTTGGACAGCACCACCTGATCCGAAAACCAACAATCCTGCAAGAAACCAAAAGTGTCAGTGAGGGAATCGCCATAAGAGTTTTTCTTCACCCTATGCTCGGATTAGCAAGAAAAGCGGCTTTGCTACCCGTCTGAAGCCGTCAACCTAGGCTTGGGTGGAGGTGATCGTACGTCAGTTAGCCAATTCGCACCCTTCGCACTCCTCAGGCCGCTCTAATTGGCTCGGCTCCGCTTCGTGCTGAGGAACCTCAACTCCCAGCAAAGCCCGCTCGGCTGGAATGATAGCCGCGAGAAACACCCCGGCCGCGTCATAGAAACTACCAGGATTTTCGTGAGAAAGTAATCTCGCAAAGGCCGGAGCCCACCAACATAGGTGTTCACGCAGAAACCGTGATTGCGCATCGCGGCAAACTTCCATTCGTTCAAGTCGAACGGCAAGATCAGCCTCCGCAGCCAGTCGCTCCAGCCCCAAGAGAAACGCCATGAACTCCAATTCTTGGACGATGTGGTCGGGCCGGTCGGGATGGGTGACGGACAAGTTCAGACCGAACGCCCGATAGTAGCCACTTATGTCGGCAAGCGAATTGCTCCGCTGAAAGGTAAACTTGCTGTTGATGTATTCGGTCTCATACGGCGGACAGGCATTCGAGACGAGCAGTCCAAACGTATTTTCAAATTCTTCATTCAATTCCTGGCAAGAATCTGGAAGCCGGGCAAGAACCTGTGAAGGATCGAGTTCAGCAAGTTGATATTCGCCTAGCCCCAGTTCCCGCGGAACGGCTTCAGGCAGACTTCGAATCAGTGCAGCCGCCTCTAGGATGATTCTATTCTGATTCAAGGTGTCGAATTGTTCCTGAGCACCGACCTTCGGATCAAGCAAGGTCAACGCCGCGAAACGATAAAGCGCCTGACGACTCATCAAGAGGGATGAGTCGAAATTTGTGTCAACCTTAGTTTCATCCATAGTAGATATTTCCTTCCAGAGGCAATTTGTCGGTTTGATCGCTCCGAGTACCTATATCGAATTAACATGCATATCTGCCGACCTCTCAAAAGTCGGTTCTTCAACCGTGACTCGGACAACTTCCTCGCCAAGCTTATTGAAACCAATTGCCGTGTCGTTGAACAATTCCTGTGTCTTGGTGGTGCCATTGGGCATGGTCACTTCGATTTCACCGACCTTGGGACCTTCTTCGATCTCATACCGGAAAAGGATCTGCTGATTGGTACGAAATAGTTGCAGCACGGCCAGTAGCTCCCGGTCGGGACAACTATATTGCTCAATGGCATGGTCGACTCCCGGGCCAAACATTTGCACCAGATAATTTCGAGGTACCCATCGTGGCGGAATATAGAACCCATTGGGTTCGGTGCCGAACTGGGGATAAAGCGGCAAGGCAATCTGACGCTCACGTATCAGAAAATAGAGTGGATTCTGTGGGTCCTTGGTCCAGGTACCGTCCTCATCGATGCTCAACAGTCCTTGCATCCGAATCTTGCCGACGCAGGCCGCCATGCAGCGTGTTTCCGCCGGCGCGCCAGTAGGACTGACCACTGGATCTTTGCCTTCCAATCGAGGGAAGCAGGCAACGCATTTTTCGGAAGTTCGCGTCGTCGGTCGATACATAGCCTTCTTGTAAGGACAGCCTTCGACACACTTGCGGTAACCGCGACATCGACTCTGGTCGATGAGTACAACTCCGTCTTCTGGTCGCTTGTAGATCGCATTTCGCGGACAGGAAGCGAGGCAACCTGGATACGTGCAGTGGTTGCAGATTCGGGCCAGATGAAAGAACCAGACCTTGTGCTCCGGTAGCTGAGCCTCACCGCCGTACTGGTCTTTTCCTTGGGTTATGAATTGATCTCCGGTTGCTGTATCCTCATGGATGTTGGGGGACCGCCATTCGTCGTCAGTCGGAAGATAGCCGAGCGCCTGCTGAGAGCCGAAATCCGGGCGGGGCTTCTGCTTAGCGGCCTCAAATATCGTAAGACCCTCGAAAACGCCATAGGGCTTCTTCTCCGCTTCTTTATCGCTAGCCTCCCAGACTTGCCCGCTCGGATTGGCTTGCTCCAACATGGCGAGCAATTTAGCGTCCCAATGCTGTGGATAGCCACCGTAAGGCTTCGATTCTACATTGTTCCACCACATTAATTCCTGTCCTTTGGAAAAGGTCCAGGTGCTCTTGCAGGACATCGTACAGGTTTGGCAACCAATGCACCGGTTAGGATTGAAGACGAATGCGAATTGTAGCCGCGGATGACGCTCCTCGTGGGGAAAGCTCATTTCCCGACCGATTTGCCAATTGTAGACAGTAGGCATGATATGTATTTCCTTATCCGAGTTCGTTCTTCTGAACCAAACATCATGTGGGTAATTCCAGTTGCACCAACTGTTCTGAAAGCGGTACAGTTTCCGTAGTGTTGACGCGAATCACCCCACATCGATTTAAGATCTGGCGAATTCGCATGGCTAACTCTTCGTCTCCAAAAAACTTCAACAGGCCGTGAAACGCCTGATAATTGGGATCTCGGGCTAATTCGAGGATTGCGTCGGCTCCCCAACCTATCCGTGCATATTCCTCGACCAGCAACGTCAGCATTAAATGAGGATCCCCCGACACTTCAAATGCTTGCATTTCCAGCGGATCTTCCGGAAGAATCTCGCGTGACGCCGGATGCACTTTGGGCATTGGATTGGGCATTTCTAAAATTCCTTCTTCTTTGAATGTCGTTTTAGGTAAGTTTTCGAGCGACTAAGTTCTGACCGTAACGTATCCACCGGCTAAATATTGATCGTTCTGCGGTGTGTCGGAACCAGGGCTGTAACCGGATTCAGCCGGCTTCCATACGCCTATTCCACCGATGCCGCCCGCTTCTGCCTTTGTGATGCGAATCAAGGTTTCCTTGGGGACGGTGTTGATTGCGTGGTTGTCGACGTCAAAGCCAAACGTGAAACCCATGACACCCGTCTTCTTGTGGAACAATGTGTCGGTCTGGTGCATTGGCATCATCCAGTTTCGCGTGATACTCTGATGCGAACCGTAGCGATAGCTTGCTTGGTAACCCGTTTCTGCGACCAGGGCCCGGCCATCCGGACGCGTTTCATGGGCCTTGACTGAGCGTTCACTGGCAATCCAACCCGTGTGCTTCATGATGGTGAAGTTGTACGGCAAGCCTGGATTGAACTTGACACGGACCATACAGCGGAACGCCTTGTGACGAGGGCCCTTATCTTCTTTCCAACCAATGTACGGCCGGTCTAACTCATTGGCATCGACCCAGACGTAATCTCCTTCATTCAGACCGAGATCACGAGCGGCTTGCGGGTTGATTTGGATTTGTCGGTCCGACACGCCTGGCGATCGCTTATCCGTGCGATGCGGGTCGCCGAAATTATCGCTCCAGATCCAGTGCCAATCAACGGTGGACCACGAGGAGTGGGTCGAATGGCGACTCTTAGGTGTCGTGCAGAAGAACGAGTAACCTAGGCTCCAAAGCGGATTCGTCGTCTTCTTGGCTTCATCCCAGGACATCTTCACATTGCGAACTTGCCGCAGGTCGGCATCGAGCGTGTCGAAGGCTATGCCGTAGTCCACGGGTCGAATAAACGGGCTAGTCGAAACGATCACGTTCGGCATGTAGGGGGTCGCTTCGACCCCTTCGCGATGGACACAGAGGTTTTCACCGAACTCGATTGCTTCGGGAATATCTGAGTAACTATGCAGTCGACCGCTGTCGGTGTAGAAAGGAATCGAGTCGTGGATTTGTTCCCAGAAGGGCACCCGTGGATACGTACGGAACATCATCAGCCCTCCGCCCGGTTCGCCACCGTAATCACCAGCAATAAATCTATCGACGTTATACGGCCCCTCTTTTCCGCGAGTTGTGGTACTGTTGTCAAACACGCGTTGGATGTAGACCTTCGACTTGCCTTCCGTAACAAACTTAAAGTAGTCAGAGAATCGCTGGTCCCCCGTCTTAGCTGCCATTGCGTCGGCGACCTTGGCGAACACCATGCCGTCGTCAACCGTATCGTGTACCGGTGCGATGCCACCTTTCCAAATCTGCAGAAAGGGATTTGAGCAGGATCCACCGCACTCGTCGTCCTGAATCTCGACCCACGAATTTACTGGCAAAACGACGTCGGAGTATTCTGCGCTACCTGTCCATTCGATCTGCTGATCCACGATCATGTCCATCTTGGGGAGCACATGAACGATGAGATTATAGATCCACTTGGACTGATTCAAAAAATTGGCGTTGTTGTACCAAAGAACTTTGGTTGGTGTCGGCATGTGCGTGCTACCGGTGAAACACTTGGGGCCACCCTTGGGAAGATCGACCGTCAAGGTTTTTTCGCCGCAGGCCCAATACGAGGGATCTTCGGTATCACCGGTGTGTCGTAGATTCTCGTGCGTGATCCGTGCATTCTCGTCAACTACTGGTGCAAACGGGTCTTCGGCCGTGTAGCTACCGACGCCTGGACCACTCCACGCCGAAGCCTGAAAAAGTGCTCCCTTGTAGTTGCCGGCCCACGTGAACGATCCTGCACCGTGCTTGCCGATGTTCCCTGTGAGTAGTAATGGTAAATAGGACGCACGATTGTGAAGCGTGGCGTGGAAGTAATGATTGATGCCCTCTCCGATGTGGATGGCGACGGGGTGACCGTCTTCGGTCGTTTGCCAAATATCTCCAGCCAACCGTCGGACCAGATGCGCTGGTGCGCCGGAAATCTCTTCGACCGTTTTCTCGTCGTAGTCCTTAAGATGCTGTTTGTACATTTCCATGACTGGCATTACCTCGGTTTCGCTACCGTCCGCCAGCTTCACGCGGAATGTACCTTCAAGAGCCGAATTGATCGTTGTCTGGTCGCCGACTTCGTCGCGGCTGATGAAAGCCACTCGGTTAGCATCACTATCCCAGACGCAGAAATCGCCAATTTTAGCCCGCTGCTGGTCGGTCAATCCCTGGATATGGTAGGAAGGCCCGCCACTGATGTTTTTCGGGCGGTAACCGGACTGAATGTCCTCGGGGCGCAAACGCCGAAGATTATCGGTACGCACCAGGAGAGGAAAATCGGTGAACCGGCGGCAGAATTCCGGTTTGTACCAGCCGTTGTCGAGCATGATCTTGGTCACGCCCAGCAGCACAGCCAAGTCCGATAGACCCGGTCGTACGCTAATCCAGTAATTGGATTTCGTTGCTGGGCAATTATACTCAGGCGCAATATCGACAAGCTTTGCCCCGCGCTCCATGCACTCGTTGAGCCAGTGAGACTCAGGCATCTTATTTTCGATCAAGTTCTTTCCGATCTGGATGATCAGTTTGCTGTACCGCATATCGTTGAAGTCCATATCCGACGTTTGCAGTCCGTGGACATAGGGGTGGCCTGGTGCCTGGTCACCGCGCCAAGTGTATTCGTTCCAATCCCGTGCCCCGCGTGCTTCGGCAGGCGATACACCACGGACGTGGTGATCTAAAAGCCCCAGCATGTTGCCAAAGCGATAGATACCGAACTTACCTACTACTCCATGAATGGGGAGATTAGAACCCAGTTTAATCACGCGCGTGCCAGCCCCTTCGACCTTGTCGATCATCTGCTGTTCATAGCCGTCTTTTTTCAAACGCGACGCACCCTTTTCGCCACTGTAGGTCCCCGCAATCGCCTGCAGTGCTTCAGCCATGTATTGCGAAACTTCGTCCCAAGAGAGGCGCACATAACCGTCGTTGCCTCGGTCATCAAACTTATATTTCGTGCGCAAAGCTGGGTTGTCTGACAAGGAGGGGCAGCCATCATCGACCCAATGCTTCCAGCCCCGGCGAAGCACGGGGCCTTTGAGTCGATAAGGCCCATAAACCCGGCGCTGCATCGTGAATCCCTTCGGGCAACCACGAGGATTCCAAGCTTTCGTCGCCGTATTGCCATACAAGTCGCCATAGCGGTCATGGTCGTAGTTTTGCTCACTACGGATCATGACGCCATTGCGCACAAACGCCCGCATGCGACACATGTGGGTATCGTTCGGAGCACAAATCCAAGTGAAGGAATCGTCGTAGCGATATTGGTCGAGGTAGATTTTTTCCCAGCCACGATCTGGATACGAACCCAAGGGATTCTCGACATTGAGCGGCTGGAATGCCCAGGCTTGTGCTCCTGCAGCCAACAGCGAGCCACCGGTTGCCATGCACGATTCCAAGAATTGTCGGCGTGAAACGCTCATCTTTTTGCTCCTTAAGTAGCCTCAATGTCTCGCGAAGAAGACAACTTTTGTTCGGGACGTCTTACGCTGGGTTACTTCCCCAACTCAAAATCTTGCCATACTGTGAAGTCTTTCCGACCATCGCGGTCTTGCTGCGAGCCATCCCATACGGCAAATGCGATCGATGCCTGTGTACCCGCTGCAAGCGAAACTCCCTCATCTGGTGAACCCACTGCCATGGGCCTTCTCATCTCGACCGTCCAGCGACCGTTACTCCATTTCCCTTTGGCATCTATGAGTTGACTCTTCGGTATACGAAACGTCACACTGCTCGGTCCGCCCGCCGTCAGGTCTGATCCCCCTGTCGGGGCTCGAATCGGAACGATCTGATTCCCACTAGCTAGCGCCGGCAAACTGACGTCGGGTTGCTTGGGAGTCGAGGTTCCCAGGCGATGATAATCCGCCGTTTCAACTCGCTTTTCACTAAAGGGATAGATGTCGTCAACAATATCCGGATATTGATCCTCGACGGTTGCTCGCGTTTGTCGATCGGCGTCCCAGAACCAGACATCAACCGGCTGTCCCATACTGCCCATACCAAGGAATGGTTCTAAGTCGCCGCGATACAGCTCGATAGCCACTGCGTCCTCAAATGACTCGCTCTTCGTTGCGCGTACGTCTTGGGTGTCGTCTCGCCAAGTTAATCGCATGACAATAGTTTTGCCGTCGTGAACTGCTTGTACTTGAAGATCAGAGTCGGCGCTATCTCGCCACCACAGCGGTGTTCTCCTCAGCACCACGGGGCGAACCTTCGACCAGGCACGTTCGTCAAATTCTTTGGGTACTTTACCGACTGATCTGGCCACAATCTTCTGACGCTTCAACACGGCCTGTTGCCGTTGTTCTTCTGTAGAAAGTGACCGGATATAGTGAACCAAGTCCATCATCTGTTCTGGTGACATGGAACTCGAACCGGGCATCGGTGTACCGGGCATTCCATACGCAATCCGCCGATACAACGATGCCGGTTCGGGACTTCCCTTGAAAATACCAAGAGTAAAATCTCGCGGACGAGTGGGCATCTTCTCCTCATCCCACATTGCTTGAACACCATCACCGCGTCCCGTTTCGCCATGGCAAGAAATGCAGGCGAACTTCACATAAACTTCCCTACCACGGGTGATCGCCGCGGGTGTCGAGAGTTTGATTGCCGGGACGCTCGAGCTCTCGCCGGGTGTGGTGAAGTCATGGACGTACTCTTTGATTTCCTCTTGAACCTCCTCCTCAGCAATTTCTTCGTCCGTGAGTTCCTCTACTTCTTTGAGTTGTTTGATGTACAAATCATGTGCCCCTGCGTTGCGTAACAACAACACTTCGTCCACTAGGGCATCTCGCTCGGGCTGAGACAAATGGTCCCAGGGAGGCATGGTTGAGCCCGGCATGCCCCGCAACAGCACGGCATGGAGATCCTCGCGAGTGGGTACGTTGTTTGAGGTGCTTACCAGGCGAAACCGCCCCGCACGAAAATCGCGAGGCTTCGGAAACAGGTATGTGGCCGCGATTCCTTGGCCATCGCCTTGCTCGCCGTGACAAGCAGCACAATGGCGCGCGTAGAGTTCCTTCCCTGAGGGGAGCCGTGTTGCCGAATCCTGCGCAGCAGATGCTTGCTTTCCTTGCCTTGGCTTATTCGTCGAGAGATCTTTGGCTGCTGTCGGTATATTGCTGGCAACAAGTAGACAAAGATAGGCAACGACCAAAACAAGCATGTTTGAGGCGGTCGTTATTGCCGACACAATGACTTTGCGTTCATGTTCGACTATCATGACTCGCGAACCTTTCGATAAATGCAGGAGCTAATTGACCGATTCTTCTGGAGATTCCTTTCGTCACAACGTCTCTACTTAACAGTCACCTTCTTCTCTCCCTTTTTTATGTTGCCTTTCCCCGTTTTCGTGGGGGGCATCGGCGGAAACACACTGAGCTTTGTTCGCTTGAGAAATGAATCAAATTGCTCGTTGAACTGCGTGTACTGATCATGAAGAGGGCAGGGGTCATTCTTGCCACACCAGCCTGGCCCGAAGGGGCAGACAGTCCGATCCTCAAGACGCTCAAACACCGCCACGATGTCCAGGAGCGATATCTTTTCCGGCGATCGGGCTAGCCGATAGCCACCCCCAGGACCCCGTGACCCGTCAACTAGGCCCGCCTGCGACAGTATTGTGAGCAATTTGGCGACAAGCGTCTGAGCCAGGTTGCGATCCCGGGCTATTTCGATCGAAGAAAGTACACGATCCTCTTGATATGCTTCCGCTAATCGGCTCATTGCGCTAATCGCGTTTTGGGCTGTTTTTCCGTAATTTATCATCGTTATTGCCCTTCGACTGCCAGAATACCGAATCCTGCAAGACATTGCAAGAATAAAAGATAAAGAATTCGTGAATTTTTGCGGACTAGCCGGTTCAACAGCCTTCTCAATAAATCAGCAAGCTCGCAAGGGGCTCAAGCCTTTCATTCGTCACACAAGATTCGGCACAATTCCCAAGGCCACTGCCATCCGTACCAACTCGGCCAGAGACTCGGCTTCCATCTTGTGGAACACTTTCTGACGATGATTTTCGATCGTGCGAATGCTGCAATCAAGTTTTCGGGCGATGACTTTGTTGGCATCCCCTGCGATCATCCAATGGAGAACTTCCTGCTCCTTGGGTGTTAGAGAAGCAAGACGCTCCTTTAGTGCGCTGCGTTGCAGTTCCAACTCATAGTTTTTGCGATCGCTTGCCAATCCTCCGCGAATGGCATTCCAGAGTTCTTCATCATTGCTTGGCTTCTCCATCAACGTGAGTGCCCCATTGCGCATCGCACGCACCGTGGTGGGAGTCGTGGCAAAAGCTGTGAGGACAATCACCGACATCGAAACACCGAGTTGCAACAAGCGCTCCTGCAGCTCCAGACCACTCATGCCAAGCATCCGCACATCGGTGACCAAACAGGCTGGGCGCCGTCCTGTAAACGACTGCAAAAACTCTTCCGCGGAAGCGTAGGCCTGGCTGGCGACACCCATCGCCTGCACCAAAGCCACCAGTGCTTTGCGAACTTGTTCATCATCGTCCACGATATAGACAATCGCCTCTTCATTTGCAGGAATTGGGATCATAGCTTCGTCCTCTTTGCAATGGGAAGTTGAAGTGCAAAAGTCATTCCCCGATGAGGATTCCTGTGGGTACTCACTTTGGCATGGTGAGATTCTGCAATCGTCTTACAGATCGAGAGGCCCATTCCCAAGCGACCAGGTTTGGTGCTGTAAAAAGCATCGAATAAGCGCTCCGTATTCTCAACATCGGACCCTGAGCCATTATCGCACAATTCCACAATCAACTCCCTACGGTCGCGTCGCGTGCTGACAACGAGATGTCGATCACCCTGTTCATTTCCACTCATGGCCTCAAAAGCATTTCGGAACCAGTCGACAAGGACCTGCAGCATTTGAACGCGATCCGCATTGATCGGCAGTGAACGCTTTTCAAGTGCCAAATGTACTTTAACTCCTGCCTTTCTTATTTCATAGCTCAAGATCGCTGCTACTTCATGAATGACTTCATTCATGTCTAAGAGTTCAAACTTAGTCGGCTTGGACGCCGTAAAAGCATGCAACTGGCGAATGATCGTTGCGGTACGTGAAATCGAGTTCGTAATTTCGCGGGTACAGTCGATCGCGGTCGAAATGTTGGGGGTCCCTTCCATTTCTAGATTGCGCCGGGCCGCTTCGGCAAAAAGTTGCGCGGCGTGCAAGGGTTGATGGATTTCATGTGCAATTCCCGAGATTAATTCTCCCATGGTTGCCAGGCGAGAAACTCGCATGAGATGGGCTTCGCGTTCGCGAACCAAGTCTTCTACAAGCCTTAGGTCCGTGATGTCTCGCCCGACGGATTGATATCCCTTGAGCAAGCCATCTTCGTCAAACAGAGCCCGGTTGGTCCAGTGGTGCCAACGGAGGTTATTGTCTGCGTCGAGCACACGATGTTCACTTGTGACAGTTGGCGATAGGGGAGAGAGGCCCGAAATCTCAGCCAGCACCCGACCGCGATCTTCGTCAATGATGTTTGGCAGAAAGGAAGTTCCGAGCAGTTCACGCTCAGACTTGTTCATATAACGGCAATACGCCTCGTTGACGAACGTATAGACCCCTCCTTCATTCCAACGACAAATGAATTCCGTTTGATCTTCGACAACGCTCCGGTAACGAGACTCACTTTCGGCAAGCTGGGCGTTCATCTGCCTGAGTTCCAGAGTGCGTTGGTTGACCCGCTCTTCCAATTCATCTTTCAGGCGGCGTAATTCCTCGGCATTTCGTGTGAGTTCGGTAACATCCTCGCTCACCATCCGGCCAGACTGCTGGTCTTCGTTAGGAACATGGTTTTTCTCGGCAACGCTCATGATAAAGAAAGACGAAAATCACGTGATTCAGCGGACATGGAACCCACCCTTCGAGTGTACCATGCCAGACTATAATCGAGCTACTCGACTGGTCGCTTTTCTTCTGTCAGAGTGTGATAAAGGACCAGAGCTTGCTTCGCCATGACAGAAACATGATGCTTGCCAGCGACACCAAGTTTGCCTTGCTGACCCAGATCAGAGGCAAGTTTAGGATTGGAGAGAAGCTCAAATATTTTCTCCGCCAGGTCTGTCGTATCATGGGGTTCAAACAGTAGGCCACCCCCAGTCGCCTCAATTATCTCGGGAAATGAGCCATGCTGGGGCAGCACCACTGGAACAGCATTCGCTTGGGCCTCCAGTGCTGGTAGACCCTTGCTTTCTCGATAGACCGTCGGCGTGCTGAAGACATCCAGCGATTGGAGGAACTCGATTTTCTCCGCGCGATCCAGTTCTCCATGATAGTAAAAACGCTCGGCCAGAGGTCCAGCAGCAACCCTGCGCTCAATACCGCGGAAGTACTCCCGATCACCCCTCCCAAGATAGCCGGCCGCATGCAGTTCAAAAGCGGGACACTCAGGCCGCGCACTGAGCAACTCGCAAGCCTCGACCAAGAGATGCAAACCCTTGTCGGCACAAATGCGTGCCAAGAACCCAATCCGTTGCGGCAAATGCTTTGGCTGCCCAACTCGCTCTCCATGTCCCGTCAAATCGAGCCCATGCGGAATGACGTGAATTCGCTGGCGAGGTACGTCGAGATAGGCACTCATTTCGTCGGCATAGTAGTTATTGAGAGCCACGAACGCAGTGACCTCCGCAGCGCGCTCACGCAGCAGATCGCGGGCCAGCGAATAATACGGCTCAACAAGTTTCTCGAGAAAAATATCTTCACCCGATAGCGAACAAACCACCGGCGGGCCACACCGCTGGGCAATGATTCGCGCCAGCCCAAGCATCATCGAGTTCGACAAATGGACCACGTCGGGCCGCACTTCGTCTAACAACCAATCCACCAGCTTTTCTAGTTCCTTGCGTTGATTACCATGCTCACCCTGAAGCATCGAAACAGTCAAATCTCCCAACTGTGTGGGATCAACAATACCAGAGAGTCGGCTGATCGTCGCTAACAGGGCAGGGTGGTCCAACAGCTTGTCTAACCACCGCGGCGAACGGCGAAACAATGCCCACTTCTGCTGCAAGTAAACATTGATGCCACCGAAAAAAACCTTACGCTGACTAACATCCACTTCGTCGGTGCGCAGCGGCGTATAGATGGGCACGAGGAAGACATCTTCTCCCATCCGCAGCAGCTCCGCCGCCAGCGTATTGTCGTGCAGGCAACTCCCGCAATACATTCCTGCAGCACCGGCGGCTAGGTAGGCTATTTTCACGGGTTGGTTCCTGATACATAGGTCAATCAATCGGTGATTATAACAGGCGTTCGCCTCCGATTTCATGCCATGGGGTGCCGCCAAGCGTCTTCCTGCGGCGACAACCTCCGAGCGATCAGCGCTGCAGAAGTGTATGTTACCAAGCTGGATAAGTGAGCGAGCGACTTCGCCTGTGCCGACGGACATAGCGCGGGACGCTTCACCTGGAAGCGGCTGCGAGCTTTGAGCCGCGAACTGACCAGCCACAAGCACGTACCCCGACACCAAGTAGGAGGGAACCGGGCGGCGTCACCACCCGAGTGAAAGGAGCGATCTTGTAGTGTTTGTTCGTTTTCGGCGGGTTGTGATACAAGATATGGGTGGTGGGCAACGGGGGCTGGGATCTGGGGGCCGGGGATTGGGAGCGAAGAAGATCGACGAGAGAAGTGGGAACCACCACCCACCGCGCACAGAAGCAGCCCCGGTCTGCCCAGGGGCAGAGGGGTAGCGGATGTGGAACGAGAAAAAATTGGGGCGCCCCGCTGCGCAACGCTGTGCGCACAGCACAGCACGAGTGTTCCCTGAAGTCCAATTCCCTGGCACCGTCGATTGGTCCGCTCGATCAAACCAGTGCGAACTTCACGGTTCCTTGAGGACAAGGGAAACCCTCTGCCGTGCTGGTGCGGTCTATTGTAACTTTTTCGGCACCGGTGTTAAGCATCGATTTTTGGCCAGTAGATACCACTTGCCGAGCAGGAACTTTCTTCTCCCCACGCTCGTCCCCACGCTCCGCGTGGGGACGCACTGTTCTTCAGGCTCCACCTGTTCTCTCCGCCGCGGAAAAGAGGCGGAGCCTCCAGTGCAGCGCGTCTCCAGGCAGAGCCTGGAGACGAGCAGTAGATCCTGTTTGCCGAGCGGGAACTTTCCCGAACGGGTGGTTCCAATGCAGAGTTTCACTCCGGCAGAGCGGACCTGCTGGAGTCCGAGAGTGGACCTATTGTTCGCCGACCATCTCGATCTGGTGGACAGCACGGTGGTCGTAGAGAACCACAAGTCCTACGACGCCTTCGGCAACGTCACCGCCGAGACGAACGCGGCGAAGGACGCGGTGTTCGCTTTCACCGGCAAGCTGTTCGACGACGCGACCGGTTGAGACAAAAAGGACAGGCATGTTTCGACCATTAGCTTCGGGGCCAATTTGTCACAAGTCTTGTGTTGGCAAGCTGTTAGGAAAACTCCAATCCAATCGGCAGGCGTGCCGTGGAGCAAAACATGCCTGTCCTTTTGCTAGGTTCGTAATCGTCGAGCAGAGGATCGTAGGGCGTGACTTTGAAACCAAGTGCCGCTGCTTCTTGCTTTTTCAGCCCGATCATTTTTTCGAGAATTGGCTGAAAGGCTGCAAAATTATTTCCCTTGCGAGCAGCAGCCCA
>JBGSPU010000147.1:0-4102 GCA_041738415.1 Bythopirellula sp. | reverse complement strand
CTCGATCTCGAACGAGTTCACCCCGCTGCCGAACGTGTCGGCCGTGGCCCTGGAAGCAGGGATTAACAGCAGGGCGAAAAGAGGACCGCAGAGCAACGTGCGACGCATGAGACCACCTCACCTTTCAGAATTACCTTAATTCAGAATTACCTTAATTTATGTGTGTGTGTGTGTTGTCAAGTAAAATCTGCCAAGATTTTCATTGTAGCACGGGAAGCCAGAAAGGGGCTGGGAGTTGGGGACTGGAGAAGAGTTACGAGAGAGGCGCGAGAGAGGCGCTAGGCGCTAGATACTAGGCGCTAGTCAGAGTAAACCGGTACTGTCTGACTAGCGCCCAGTGCCTAGTAACTAGCGCCTTCCACAAACTGGCCCAAAAATCGTGGTAGAAATTCCTTCCCCGATCTTGATAATGGAGCATGCCACCCACTAGGCAAGTTCTTTGATAATTGAGAAAAAGTCGAGTGCTAAGAGTCGAGAGACTAGAGCCGGAAACCTGCGTGCCCGGCGGGCATTAGCAGCGATGCGGCTAGGGATCCGTCGGTTGCTGCCAGGCCTTCGATGGCGCGAAGCTCTGGGGGTTTTGTCATGTGGCGTCGAGGTTTTGTTTCAAAAACTATTTGAAAATCTTTGTAAAGCCGCTGGAAAACATGAAAAAGACGCCAAGTTTTTTATTTGTTTTTTTCGTTTCCGATAAAATTGGGCCAGACAAAACTTCCCCCACGGTGCGCGGAAGCGAGCAAAGATGGTTCGCTTTACGATAAGTCGCCGGCGCCCGGCGGACGCTAGAGCTTGATGAACCAAAAGAATTACGCGGCCAACATGGCCAGTTTGACCAACATGACCAGATTAAGACCGCCGACAAGCGCGCATCAGCCGATGTCCGAAAATAGCGGGATTTCGCACCTTCTGGAAAATACCAAAGGAAAAGGGTAAAATCCTCATATGACTCTTTACAACGTCAACGTAGCGTCGCCCGGATACGTGGGGCCGGTGGAATTGGCTGGGGAAGCGGTCAATTCATGCAGGGCCATTATGCAGCAAGCAGTCTCACTGGCCAACGACAAGAAAATGGCCGAAGCGATCGATCTTGTCGAGCAGGCGACCGAAAAATATCCCCGTTGGACCCCACTCTACCAACTCCTGGTAGAATTCTATCTCGAGACGAAACAACCCGAACGTGCTCGCCAGGGGATTCTGCGGATGCACGAGCTGGGCCACAAAGATCCCATTTTTTCGACATTGCTGGGTGCAGTCTGGATGGGCAAGCGGCAGATTGCCGATGCGATCCTCAGTTTTCGCGAAGCCCAAGCCCTGGGTGCCCCTCCCGGCGAATGGCGGCTCATCTTGGCTGAAGCACTTCTGCGAACGGGTCGGTTGGAAGAAGCGGATGCTCTCTTGGAGGATTTGCAAGAAAGCATGCAAGAGCAACGTTCGCGCATGTTTGTCGCACGCGCGACAGTTCGAATCCGACAGAAGCGATATCAGGAGGCCGTGAACTACGCCTTGGAAGCCCTGCGGGCTAAGCCAACCAGGGTCACTGCCTTCTACCTGATGGGTCTTGCCTTGATGCGCAAAGGAGAACACGAGGGTGCGATCCATGCGTTTGAGGAATACGCCAGGCTGGCTCCGCATCGTGTTGCACCCTTCCGCTGGCTGGAGCGATTCGCGCGCAAGGCAGGAGATGATGACCAGGCCGATGACTACAATCTGAAAGCGCGGGACCTGCTGGAAGGTCGGCGACTTCTCCGAATGGAAAAGCAGAGACACGCTGCGAAGAAGTGACGAGTGTTTCGTCCTGTTTCCTCTCGGCAAAGACCTCGATCAAAAGAATTGGAGCATCAGCAGTCCGATGCGGGCGATGGTGTTGGATGAACAGCGAGCCGTCGAAGAGTCTCCGCTTGAGTTGCAGGATGTGCCGGTCCCAGAACCGCAAGTCGGCGAAGTCTTGCTGAAGGTTCGCACCTGTGCCGTCTGCCGAACGGATTTGCACATTGTCGAGGGTGATTTCGAACTTCACCAACGGCCGGTGATTCCAGGACATCAGGTTGTGGGCGTGGTAGATCAGCTTGGGGATGGGGTCCAACGATTCAAGCGGGGTCAACGAGTGGGCATTGCCTGGCTGCGGGGTGTGGATGGGACTTGTGAGTTTTGTAATCGCGGCCGAGAAAATCTCTGCAAGGAAAGCCGCTATACCGGCTATGACTCGGACGGAGGCTATGCTGAGTATGCCGTCGTGCCGGAAGAATTCGCTTACGAATTACCGGAAGCGTACGACGACATTAGCGTTTCACCCTTGTTATGTGCCGGGTTGATCGGCTATCGAGCCTTGAATCGAGCAAGTGTTCCCGATTCAGGTAGCCTGTTGCTCGTCGGCTTCGGTAGCTCAGCGCATATCGTAATTCAACTCGCCTTACATCGCAGTCACCAGGTCTTTGTTGTCACGCGAAGCGAGAATCACATCCGGCAGGCTCGTGAACTTGGTGCCACATGGGCGGGCGATGACTTTGCCAATCTTCCGGAGAAAATGGATGGGGCCATTTTGTTCGCACCAGCAGGGAAGCTTGTTCCGCCGACCCTTGCTTCACTCAATCGGGGCGGTGTTTGTTCGATAGCAGGGATCCACTTGAGCGATATTCCGAGCTTGAACTACCAAAAGCATCTTTATCAAGAACGGGAACTGCGAAGTGTGACAGCCAACACCCGAGAAGATGCACGCAACCTTTTGGCTGAGGCAGCCGAAGCAAAGGTACGTACCCAGACGACCACTTATCCATTGGCACGAGCAAACGAAGCCCTCCAAGACCTCAAGCATAGCCGCTTAGAAGGCTCGGCGGTGTTGGTCCTATAGCACCGCCGGCGGAGGGCTGCAAATCGTTTTATCTATTTCGCACAACACCCAGGGATTGCCATCTCCTGGGGGTTGAGAGTTTAGTCGAGGTTGCTTTCACAGCCCGTACAACTCCCCATACTTCGCCGTGAGTTGCCTAATGAGGGGCTCGTGCGAGAGTGGTTTGCCGGTGATTCGTTCAGCGAGTTCAGTTGCCGTGTAGCGTTTTCCATGGCAGTGGATCTTCTCGCGGAGCCATTCGCGCAGATTGCTGAATTCGCCGCGACGGAACTGGGGATTGAGATCTCCCAGTTCTTCTTGTGCTTGGTCAAAGATTTGTGCCGCGTACAGGTTGCCTAGCGCATAGGTGGGAAAGTAACCGAACAAGCCGGCGCTCCAATGGACGTCTTGCAAGACACCGTCGGAGGCAGTGGGTGAGACCACACCGAGGTAATGTTGGTATTTCTCATTCCAAGCTCCTGGCAAATCGGCAACGGGGAGTTCGTCTTCCAGCAGCGCCTTTTCTAGTTCAAAACGGATGAGGATGTGCAGATTATAAGTGACCTCGTCAGCTTCGACTCGGATCAGCGAAGGCCGCACGTCGTTGATCGCGCCGTAGAAGGCTTCGCGGGTGACATCACCCAAAGCCTGGGGAAATGCTTGTTGAGCAGCAGGGAAAAAATGCTCCCAAAACGCGTGGCTGCGACCCACCTGATTTTCCCACATGCGGGATTGTGATTCGTGGATACCCAGCGAAACGTACGCGCCGGTTGGCAAGCCAAAGTGCTCAGCGGGCAGGCCTTGATCGTAAATGCCATGGCCCGCTTCATGGAGAATACTGAAAAAACAATCGGAAAAAGAGTTTTCATCGTAGCGAGTGGTCAGTCTGACGTCATGGGGCCCGAGCATGCAGCAAAATGGATGATCGGTCGCATCGAGCCGACCGGAAGTAAAATCAAATCCGATCGCGGCAGCGGCCTGCTTGCCAAAGGATTCTTGAACGGCAGCCGGAAAGTTGCGGGACAGAATTGTGGTATCCGGCCGTTGCGTACTCTCGGCTATCGCCAGCACCAGCGGGACCAAAGCGTCACGAAGGTCCGCCAGCACACGGGCGATGTTTGCCGTCGACTCGCCAGGTTCGTAATCGTCGAGCAGAGGATCGTAGGGCGTGACTTTGAAACCAAGTGCCGCTGCTTCTTGCTTTTTCAGCCCGATCATTTTTTCGAGAATTGGCTGAAAGGCTGCAAAATTATTTCCCTTGCGAGCAGCAGCCCA
>JBGSPU010000125.1:0-61673 GCA_041738415.1 Bythopirellula sp. | reverse complement strand
GCAGCCCACGACGCGCCGTAGCAAGCGCGGCCAACACAACTTGGATCGGAGACTTACTGGTAACTGCCATGCACTCTGTACGAGTGCAACCAGAGCCAATGTTTAGCTAGCACTGGAAGTTTTCTACAGAGCCAGAATGTCCCCTTTTCCTTTTTGTCCCCTTTTCCTTTTCCAAAAAAATTACCTTCAGGTAGTTGCGCTCAACGTCTGCGCTTACCTCAATCTGCAAATTTAGCCATGACAGTGCTTTTCCTTTTCCCTTTTCCCTTTCCCTTTTCATTGACCAAGAAGACGTTGAACTGGTTGCGGGCCTCATGTGGGTAAATCTACAACAGATAATTGTCCTGGCCGATTTTGATGGGGATTGGGATGTTGACGATTCAGATCTCTCTGTCATCCGCATCAACTATGGCATGACTGGTGCGACGAAGGCCGATGGCGATCTGAATGGCGACACGATCGTGAACGAATTAGACATTGACCTGGCGTTCGCGCAGTATGGGTTGTGGCTGGATCTGGTGGGGTAAGAAACGCGCTCCGCTTTGTCGAGCAGAACTCGACGGCGCGTTGCGGCTAACCAAATTGCGTCGCGGCTAACCAAATCTTGCGGCAACGGTGTGCCGGTGCGGAAGAGACCCACGTGCAGTGCTACTAGCCTAGATTTGCGCACGGTCTGTTCCGAACTACATGAGGCTTGCCGGTCATTGCGGCGTGGTTTATGTTGAGGAGTGTGCTGGTTCCCGACCTCGACCACTTCCTGTCTCCAACCTCGCCATGAATTCTTCGACTCCTGTTTCATCCGCCGCCATCGACCAGGCACGAGAAAAACTTGATGCCCACACGGTTGAAACCGTGGCATGGCATTTCCACGATTCGACGGGTTGCCCATTTTGGCTCGAGCAAAAGTCGAAGCTCAAATTCGATCCGCTAAAGGATATCCACTCTTTCGAGGATTTGAAAAAGTTCGACCCGTTTGAAGATGAATGGCTGCGCGGCGGACCCGTCAAACGCTGGGTGCCCAAAGGTCTTGCGGACCAACCCGTGTACGTATTCGAGACCGGCGGCACCACGGGCATCCCCAAGAGCCGGATCGCCATGAGCGACTTTCGGACCGACTACTCGCTCTTTAGTGCGACTTTGCCCGACAAGTATTTTCCGCCAGGTAGCAATTGGTTGATGCTCGGTCCTTCGGGTCCTCGCCGACTACGGCTTGCCGTGGAGCATCTCGCCCAGCATCGGGGCGGGATTTGTTTCTGTGTTGATCTGGATCCCCGCTGGGTGGTGAAGCTCATCAAGAAAGGCTGGATGGAGCACCTCGAAGCGTACAAGAAACATTGCATCGAGCAGGCGATCACAATTCTCACAGCGGGACACGACGTGAAGTGTATGTTTAGCACACCCAAGCTGATCGAGGCCTTGTGCCTGGAACTGGAAGAGCGCGGCACGACTCTCGGCGAAATGGGCATCACAGGAATCTTCTCCGGTGGCACCGAGTTTACCCCGCAATGGACGAAGTTTTGTGTTGAGGAATTTTTTGGTGGTCCACCCGACCAGAGCGGCATCTACATGACCCCCACCTACGGTAACACACTCATGGGCCTGGCCTGCAGTGAACCGGTCACCAAGGAAAACGGTTACAAGATCACCTATCATGCCCCCCAACCCCGTGCGGTTATCGAAGTGGTCGACTTTGACGAGACCGATCGCCTTGTCGACTACGGTGCGACAGGCCGAGTCAAATTGACCACGCTCACCCAGGAATTCTTTGTCCCCGGTTTCCTGGAACGCGACGAAGGAGAACGCGAACCCCCCTGCGAACAATACCCCTGGGACGGGGTGAGTGGCGTGAGGCCCTTCAGTCGATTGGCGGATAGCACCACAGTAGGTGTATACTAATGAAAGTCCTTGTAACCCCTCGGATACTTCACGACGATGGTTGGCGTGAGGTCAGACAGCGAGGGAGTCACCGACAACTCCAGCATCCGACGAAAAAAGGAACGGTAACAGTAGCTGGTAATCCAGGTGACAAATTACATCCCACACCGCGGCATCCATTCTCAAGCAGGCTGGCTTAAAGTCATAGGAGAGAACATTGCGTTATCTGATTATCATCCGCCGAACAAGCACGGGATATAGTGTCGATGTCCCCGATTTGCCGGGTTGCGTTGCAACGGGTACGACGGTCGAACACGCTCGGCAAATGATCGCCGAGGCTATCGAAATGCATTTGGAACTAATGCAGCAGTCAGGAGAAACAATCCCCCCTCCATCTTCGAGCTATGAATTCGCTGTCGACCAAGATTCTTCTGAAGAGCTTTGCACTTGGGTAGAAGTGGACGAAGCCAGATCGACGGTATCACCGTAGTTGGTGCATACTCACTCGCAAAAATTATCCCACCCCGCTTTCCCATGATCACTCTTCCTGCCATCCGCTGGGGCAAACCTTACGAATCTCTCGAAATCGAGGAGATTTCGCATTTTCTAACGGGCGAGCCCGTCGCCCAAGTCCATACCGTGGGTGCGGGCATCATCCGCCGTGATGCGCGGCAGAGTAGACAAGCTCGAGAAGTCCTTCGCGAACTCTCACCGGCAGACCTGATCGAAAAATGTAAACAGGCCGGCGAGTTGTTCGAGAATGGTACGCTTACCGTGGGCGATAGCCAGCAGTCGCCAACCGACTTTGTGGCCCAGCAGTCCGCCACCACGGGCATGCCGCTCTCCATGTGTCAGGCTAATGTAACCAAGAACGCCTTTGTGCTGAAGAATATCGACAAAATTCTCGATGCCCTCACGCGCGGTCTCGACCTGAATATTCTTGCGCGAGGATATGGCGACGAAGGTCGCGGTGTGACTGTGAGCTACCAGGCACAAACCGATGTCTTGGGGGCCGTGCTGCCGTCAAACTCTCCCGGGGTCCACACCCTTTGGCTCCCGGTGATCCCCTTGCAAATCGGTCTGGCGCTCAAACCCGGCTCGCAGGAACCATGGACACCCTATCGCGTGGCCGCTGCAATGATTGCGACAGGTATCCCTGCTGAGGCATTTTCGATTTATCCCGGACCGGGTGCAGAACTGGGGGGAGCCATCCTGGCCTCACACCGGCGCAGCATGATCTTCGGCGGCCCTCAAACGATCGAACAATACGCCGGCAATCCCCAGGTGCAGGTACACGGCCCTGGCTACAGCAAAATACTGCTGGGGGATGATGTGGTCGACGATTGGCCCAGCTACGTCGAGATGATGGTCGATAGCGTAGTCCGCAACGGTGGGCGAAGTTGCATCAATTGCTCGAGCATCTACGCGGCACGGCACACCACGGAGATCGCCGACGCCTTGGCCGAGAAGCTGGGTCAAATCGAAGTACTGCGCCCCGACGATCCCCAGGCCTGTCTGGCGGCTTTCACGACTCCCAACGTCGCCCCTGCTGTCTGGCGGTCCATTGAAAAATTCATTGAAACAGGAACCGCCCGCCACGCCACTTCAACATTTGGCCCCCGCTTGATCGAGCGCGAAACATGTGACTACTTGCTCCCCACGGTATTGGAATGTGACAGTCCCGAATCCCCCGCGGCCAATGTCGAGTACATGTTCCCCCTGGTGAGCGTCGTACGATGCCCTCAGGGGGAGATGGTTTCCCGCATCGGCTCCACCTTGGTTTGCACCGCGATTACCAACGACGAAAGTTTTCGACGCGACCTGATCGCCTGCACGCATATTGATCGACTCAATCTCGGCCCTATTCCGACCCCCCAGGTCGATTGGCTGCAACCCCACGAAGGCAACCTCATCGAGTTCCTCTTCCGCAATCGTGCGGTGCAACTCACGTAAAATGCATCGATGATGCTTCCCTTGGCTCATGAACGGAATGATGACACGAGCAAAATTCGAATCTGCGACGCGAATCGAGTCCGGGGCGGGCAAGGTCACCGAACTCGGGCGACTTGCCCGTGAATTTGGTGTGCGGCGCGTCCTGGTGGTGAGCGATCCGGGAGTGATCGCGGCGGGCCACACAGGTCATGGCCTTGAGAGTCTCGCTCAGTCAGATTTGGAAGCCAAACTCTTCGATGGCGTCCACGAGAATCCCACCACCGACAACGTCGAAGCGGGTTTGGTCGTCGCCCAGGAATTTCAGCCTGAGTTGATTATCGGTTTCGGGGGGGGCAGTTCCATGGATTGCGCCAAGGGAATCAACTTCCTCTACTCTTGCGGCGGACGAATGCAAGATTACTGGGGCATCGGCAAGGCGACCGGTCCGCTACTGCCCATGATCGCTGTCCCCACCACGGCCGGCACCGGCAGCGAAACGCAATCTTTCGCGCTCATCTCCGATGCCGATACCCACGTGAAGATGGCCTGTGGTGATCGGCGGGCGGCCTTCCGCATCGCGATCCTTGATCCCGAATTGACGCTCACCCAACCACCCCGCGTGGCAGCGCTCGCTGGCTTCGATGCGCTCTCTCATGCCGTAGAAACGTATGTCACCACCAAACGCAACGCAGTTTCTTGCGACTACAGCCGCCGCGCTTGGCGAGAATTGGCTCCGCACTACTTGCAAGTCCTCAACGAGCCGGACAATCTGTCTGCCCGCGCACACATGCAGTTGGGTGCTTGTCTGGCCGGCTCGGCGATTGAGCATTCCATGTTGGGGGCAGCCCATGCGCTGGCCAATCCGCTGACGGCTACCTACACGATCGCCCATGGAGAAGCCGTGGCGCTGATGTTGCCCCATGTGGTCCGATACAATGCTTCCGAGTGTGAAACATGGTATCGAGAACTGCTGGCAGAGACCGCAAGTGAACCCGACTGTCCCCGCGGCGGTTCCGCAGAATTAGCTGACTTCCTGCGAAAAGTCGCCAGCAAAGCGGGACTTCCTGCTACACTACAAGAATGTGGAATCGAGCAAGATCGCCTGCCGCATCTGGCCGAGGCCGCCTCTTGCCAGTGGACCGCCACCTTCAATCCCGTCCCCGTGAGCCGAGCCGATTTGCTGAAGCTTTATGAACAAGCCTTTTGATTTCGTAGTATTTGCAATCCTCACCCTCACTCTGGGGATTCATACGTCCGCTGCCGAGGACTGGCCCGTCTATCGCGGAAATCCATTGGCCACCGCCACGGTGAGCACAGCCCTGCCTGACGAGCTTGCCGTTATTTGGAAGCACACGCTTCCCGAAAGTGGCTTTGAAGGGACGGCGGTCGTTGCCGATGGAATAGTTTTTGTCGGCGATAACGACGGAAAGTTTTACGCCTTACGCTTGTCAGACGGCACAGAAGTTTGGCGTGAAAGCTTTGAAGATAGTGGATTCATCGCCGGTCCAACTTTTCACGATGGCCGAATCTATATCGGCGATTTTAACGGCATCATTCGAGCCCTTGACGCCAGCGATGGCAAATTACTCTGGGAATATGCATCCCAGGGTGAATCCTATGCAGCTCCCAACGTTGTCGATGAACAAGTGCTGGTAACCTCGGAAGCCGGCGAACTCGTTTCCCTGGAAGCTGAGTCCGGCGAGTTGCAATGGAAATTTCAGATCGAAGCCCCCTTGCGCTGTTGGCCCACCGTGGTCGAGGGTCGTGTCCTACTGGCCGGTTGTGATGAGCGCGTACATGCCATTGACATCGCCACCGGCGAAGAAGTTGCTGGCGTCGATATCGATGGGCCTACCGGTGCGACCCCCGCCGTCTCTGAAGGCAATGCGCTCTTTGGTACCGAGCAAGGAAGCTTTTACGCGATTCGTATCTCTTCAATGGAAGTTGTCTGGCGACATCAGGACCCTGAAAACATCGATCCCATTCACACCGCGGCGGCGGTCGATTCTCGCGCCGTCGTGTTCGGCACTCAAGGAAAGAAGTTTTACGCTCTCCATCCCGATAGCGGAAAGTTGTTTTGGACCTTTTCCGTCCGTAGCGCTGTCGAAAGTTCACCGGTGATTGTTGGCGACAGTGTGTTTCTCGCCACCAAGCGTGGCGTGATCCATCGCGTCGATCTCGCAACCGGCAAAGAACAATGGAATTACGAAGCAGGCGGAAATTTCCAAGCCTCCTTCGCCGTGACTGACAATCGGCTGGTAATCGGCAATACAGATGGGACGCTTTACTGCTTCGGTGCCAAAGAGAAATGATCGATAAGCATGACCACTGAAACCACCAAAACTGAAGTTGGCAGCTACTTTGTCAGCAATTATCCACCTTTTTCGCAGTGGTCCAAGGACCACCTCGACGAAGTACTTTCAGCCATGCAAAGCCCCCCTGCAACCGTTCCGTTGGGGCTTTATCTGCACATTCCTTTTTGCCGAAAACGCTGTAAATTCTGCTATTTTAAGGTCTTTATCGACAAGAATTCCAGCGAAGTGGAACGCTATGTCACCGCCCTGTCGCGGGAAATCGAACTGGTGAGCCAACTGCCGGTCATGGGAAATCGACCTTTTCGTTTCGTCTATTTTGGCGGTGGGACACCATCCTTCTTGAGCGGCAAGCAACTCACTCGGTTGGTCGACCGGCTGCGGGAGAGCATCCATTGGGACCACGCCGAGGAGGTCACCTTCGAGTGTGAACCTGGCACCTTGAGCGAGCCCAAGGTGCATACGCTGCGGGAATTGGGAGTCACGCGACTAAGCCTCGGGGTCGAACATTTCGATGATGAAATCCTCCGCGACAATGGCCGCGCGCATGAATCCATGGAGATCGACCGGGCCTGGCCCTGGATCCAAGCCGCCGGATTTTCCAACACGAACATCGACCTCATCGCCGGCATGGTCGGCGATACGGACGAGAAATGGCAAAAGACGGTACAACGCGCGATTGAACTCGGCCCCGACAGCGTGACCATCTATCAAATGGAGTTGCCATTCAATACGGTGTACTCGCAAGACATCCTTGGCAACGACCTAGAAACACCCGTTGCCGACTGGCCCACCAAACGCCGCTGGGTCGATTATGCCTTCGACCAATTTCAGTCGGCAGGCTACAGCGTGTCGAGTGCCTACACGATGGTGAAGGATCCCGCGGCGGTAAATTTCAGTTATCGCGATAACCTCTGGCATGGCAGCGATCTGCTCGCCACCGGCATCGCCAGCTTTGGGCATGTCTCGGGCGTCCATTATCAGAACCTGCCTGAGTGGGAGGACTACTGCTCCACGCTGGAATCAGGCGACTTGCCTCTCGGTCGGGCCTTGCGAATCACACCCCATCAGGCACTGATCCGCGAGCTGATCTTGCAACTCAAACGGGGTTTTCTCGACGCAAATTATTTCCGAGAGAAGTTCGGCTGTGACATTCTCGCCCAGTGGAGCGACGTCTGGCAGAAATATCAAGAGGAGGGTTACGTTCGCCTCTCAGATCACCGTGTGGAACTCACCCGCAAAGGTCTGCTACGAGTCGATGCCCTTCTGCCGGCCTTCTTTGAGCCACAATTCCGGGATGTTCGCTACACTTGACCCTCCTCGGACGTAGCATTCACCTCGGAGCTCAATTCCCACTTACGCATTAGGGTACACACCCTCAACCTAGCCGAATCGCCGACAGCGTTTATGTAAACCACACTCCTGAATAGCCTTCGCCGGAAGGCGGAGGTTGACGGCTACAGAACCCCCGCCATCTGGAGAGGGCGATTAAGTCTTGTTGGGTGAGAATTTCTCGCTCATTCAGCCTTGCTTAAACCAACGCCAGCGACCACCATAATATTCATGTGGTCCTCTCGCATCTTCTGGAAAGTTTTTGTCGCCAATGCGATGCTCGTCATCCTTGCCGTGGTTGCATGTATGGTCATTGTTTCCGGTTGGCAGGAAACGCAAGTCGAAGAGCAGGCACGACTACGGCTGCGCAATACTGCATACTTAGTACGGGAAGATCTGGGGCCTGATTTTGCCGCCGGCGATCGCCAGCAACTGCAAGAAAAGCTCCGACGGATCGGTTTGAACACGGATATTCGCTTCACTGTTGTCGATGCCAAAGGGAATGTCCTTGCCGACTCCGAGCAGGATTCGCTCCAGGGAGTCGATGCGATGGATAATCATCTCACGCGCAAGGAGTTCGTACAAGCCTCCCACAACGGTGAAGGGCTATCCCGTCGGCGCAGCCCGACGCAGGGGATCCTGCTTATGTATTTCACCCTGTCGATTCGTGACGGGAAAGACACGATTGGCTTTGTCCGGGCGGCACTGCCCGTTGTTCCCCTCAATGAGCAGATGTCTTCGGTCCACAAGTTCTTCGGTTTAGTCGGGTTGGGAGTCGTTCTCACAAGTTTGTTGTTCGCCTATTGGCTTACCAAGCGGTTGGTGAGCCCGATCAACGTACTTACCGATGCCGCCGAGGCGGTCACCGAAGGACGGTATTCCGAACGGGTCCGCATCAATTCCCACGACGAGCTGGGCCGACTCGCGCGTTCTTTTGAACGCATGAGCAGGGAACTTGGCACTCGGGAAACCCAGCTTCGCGAGAGCATCGAGCGACAAAAGACCGTACTTGAAGGGATGGTCGAGGGAGTAATTGCTGTCGACCAGCGGGAGCATGTGTTGTTTGCCAATACGGCAGCCGGAAAAAAAATTGGCTTCAAACCCGACAAAGTCGCCGGACTCCCGTTACTGGAAGTGGTCCGCAGCCACGAACTCCGCGGACTGCTGCAGCAAGCATTGAAAAGTAGTAAAGTCATTCGAGGGGAAGTTGCCTGGCAGACAAAAAACAATCTCCTCACCCTCGAAGTCCAGGCCACTCAACTCGCGGGCAACCCCCCAGCAGGCGTTGTGCTAGTTCTCCACGATATTTCAGAACTCAAGCGGCTCGAAGGCTTGCGGCAGCAATTCGTTGCAAATGTATCCCACGAACTCAAGACGCCGCTTAGCTCAATCAAGGCCTATACCGAGACGCTTCTCAATGGAGCATTGGAGGACACCGAGCACGCCCGACATTTCCTCACGCGCATCGATGATCAATCGACCCGCCTGCACGAATTGATCCTCGATCTCTTGAGCATCGCCCGCATTGAATCGGGACAGGCGACGCTGGAGGTTACCAACCTTGTGCTAGACAAGGTCGTTCAAATGTGTCTCGATGACTACCAGGAACGTGCCAAGGTGGGGGGGATCGCACTCGAGAACCAAGTTACTGATAAACAGTTACAAGTGAGAGCAGATGAAGAGAGCCTGGTGCAAATCCTAGGGAATCTCGTCGACAACGCGATTAAGTATACTCCCGAAGGTGGTACGGTCACGATCCGCAGCCACTGCGAAGGCGAGAAAGCCGTTATCGAAGTCTCCGACACGGGTATTGGCATCGATCCCAATCATCACGAACGACTATTTGAGAGATTTTATCGCGTGGATAAGGCCCGCTCGCGAGAACTGGGAGGAACAGGCTTGGGTCTGGCCATCGTGAAGCACCTTTGCCATGCTATGCAGGGGAGCATTTCCGTCGCAAGCACCCCCGGCAAGGGGAGTACTTTTGCGGTACGGCTGCGACTTGCCGATGCCCACATTTCACACTCCAATTCGTGATTTTAGCCTATTAGAACTGGCTGCGAACCAATTCTTACTCTTTTCAGTACCCTCGACAGACCCCCAATTCGTGAAGAATTCTTCATGGTTTCTTAATAATTAACAGCTAGAGTAACCAGTGAATTGGGTTATTCATAATCTCACTTACCATGAAGGAATAACTGTGGATACTTTAATACACTCGAAATATGCTGCTCTCTTGTTGGCAAGTGTGTTCCTGGTCACTGGTTGCAGTAAGTCGGCTCCAAGTAGTTCTGATCCCGCCTCTCCTTCTGCTGGCAAAGCGGCCTCTGCCTCACCCAGCGGCAGCATTCGTATCGATGGGTCGAGCACCGTGTTTCCCATCTCCATGGCGGTTGCGGAGGAGTTTGGCGAGGCCTTCCCAAAAATCAAGGTTCCCGTGAAACAATCCGGAACTGGTGGCGGCATGAAGCAATTCACGGTCGGGGAAGTCGATATCTGTGATGCATCTCGAAGAATTACGGACTCCGAAATGGAAGCCTGTAAGGCAAACGGCGTCGAGTATATTGAGTTGACCGTGGCTTTTGATGGCATGGCCATCGTGGCAAACCCAGAGAATGATTGGTGTGATTGCATTACCGTTGAACAACTCAAAAACATTTGGCGACCCGAGAGTGATGGTCAGGTCACCAAATGGAGCGATGTAAATCCTGATTGGCCCGAGGAAGAATTACACCTCTACGGCGCGGGGACTGATTCGGGAACCTTTGATTACTTTACTGAGGCGATCGTCGGCGAAGCCCGTGCCAGCCGACCAGACTACACGGCTAGCGAGAATGACAACGCTCTGGTGCGAGGCGTAGCCGCCGATAAGGGGGCTCTTGGATACTTCGGCCTTGCCTACTACGACGAGAACAAAGACCAACTTAAATTGCTTGCGGTCAATGATGGCACCGGCTGTGTGGCCCCCAGCGAGGAAACGGTGCGCGATGGCACCTACACCCCGCTCTCCCGTCCGCTATTTATCTACGTCAGCAAGAACTCGCTCGCTAGACCGGAAGTTGCCCAGTTCATTGATTTCTACCTGGAAAATATGAATCAACTTGCTGGCGAGGTCGGATACATACCAATTACCAAAGACGTAACTGAAGAAAATAAAAAAATCCTCGAAGCGGCTCTCAACAATCAATAAATCGTAAAACCCTGCCAGGCCGGCTTTCTCGCCCAGGTGTGCATCCAGACGGAGGGGGTGAAAAAGTGGATTCCCGCCCGCGCGAGAAAGACGTGTGACTGGCCCAAAACTGTGCAAAATGTGTCGCCCAGGATTTTACTCACTATGCCCTCCCTAACTGTAACTGAGCAATTGATTGTCTCCAGCAGTGGCAGGAGCTTTCGCACCGTCTTTGAATTCCTCCTGCATGCAATTTTGCTCCTCTGCGCTATTTTTTCTATATTTATCACAGTTGGCATCGTCCTAGTGCTGCTGATCGAATCCCTGCAGTTCTTCCGGGAAGTGTCCGTCTGGGAGTTTCTTACCGGAACCAAATGGTCACCCCTCTTAAAACCCCAGCATTTTGGCATCCTGCCACTATTTTGCGGAACATTCTTAGTGGCGGCAGGATCGGCAGTGGTCGCGATTCCCATCGGATTAGGGTCGGCAATTTTTCTTAGCGAGTATGCTTCCCCGCTCGTGCGTGACATCGTAAAGCCTCTGCTGGAAATACTCGCCGGAATCCCTTCGGTGGTATACGGCTATCTGGCTGTTGTCTTCGTCTCGCCCATCATTAAAAGCCTCTTTGCTACTGCTGAATTGTTCAACGCGGCAAATGCCTGCATCGTCGTCGGTTTCATGATTCTGCCGACCGTTATCTCACTCAGCGAAGATGTGTTGCGCTCCGTTCCCCGTTCATTGCGTGAGGCTGCTTATGCCCTTGGGGCAACCAAACTCGATGTGACGGTCGGAGTTGTAGTCCCGGCGGCTATGTCGGGAATCATGGCCTCATTCCTCCTGGCGATAGCCCGAGCAGTGGGGGAAACAATGGCAGTCACTCTGGCTGCCGGTGCGACGCCCAAACTGACGCTCAACCCGCTCGAGAGCATCCAAACGATGACTGCCTACATTGTGCAAGTCAGTCAGGGAGATACGCCGACTGGCACACTCGAGTATCGTACGATATTTGCCGTAGGACTGACCTTATTTATCTTCACACTCCTCTTGAATGTGGTCGCCCAATGGATCTTGACGCGCGTAAGGGAGAAATACGAATGAACCTCTCTCAGCAATCCAACGGTCGGCCTTATGCAAAATTCGCCTCGACCTGCTTTGCGATCCTCTGCGGATTCTGTACAGTCTTCAGTGTGTCTGTGTTAGTTTTGCTGCTGTGGAACATCTTTAGCTACGGCTGGGGATCTCTCTCTTGGGAATTTGTGACAAGTTGGCCTTCTCGCTTTGCGGAGAAAAGTGGCATCTGGTCTGCCTTGATTGGCAGTCTCTATTTGATTGCCGTAACCGCCGTGGTGTCTGTTCCGATCGGGGTCGGTGCGGCGATCTATCTGGAAGAATATTCACCCCCTAGCCGCTGGCGTACCCTGGTGCAAATCAACATTGCCAACTTGGCTGGCGTTCCCTCGATCGTCTATGGCATTTTAGGGCTCGGACTGTTCGTCCGTATGATGCAACTCAATCGCAGCGTAATTGCCGGGGGATTGACTCTGACGCTGGTCGTTCTGCCTATCGTGATCCTTTCGGCTCAAGAATCGTTGCGGGCAGTTCCCAGCACGATTCGCCAGGCTTCTTATGCCCTGGGGGCCACGCGTTGGCAAACAATCCGACACCAATTGCTCCCAGTAGCGCTTCCTGGGATAATGACAGGAGTGATCTTGTCTTTGTCGCGCGCCCTAGGCGAGGCCGCCCCCTTAGTTGCTATTGGGGCGGCAACCTATGTGCGATTTACTCCTAGCAACTTGTTTACCGATGAATTCAGCGCGTTGCCAATTCAGATATTTAACTGGACCGATCAACCTCAAAAAGGGTTTCATGAGGTTGCTGCAGCAGGCATCATCGTGCTATTGGTCGTGCTGATTTCGATGAATGCCCTCGCAATAGTTCTCCGACAAAGATTTACCAAGAAAGTTCGCTGGTAAGACTTATTCACATTGACTGATCTGCGCGTAACAGATTGTTTTTTGAATGTCACATATTTCATTTTCAACACGAGTATTGATTCAATGGCTCTCAATACCTTGGTAGCCGAAGAGGAATCTCCCATGAGTGACGCGGCTTCCCCAAAGACTCCCCTCCGCGTGATGTCCCCGGCTGTGCGGCGAACAGCCTCAGGAAGTGTCGCTGTGGATTTCACTCAGCGGGTTCAGAAAGTCGCCGCCAGCAACGTGGATTTCTTCTACGGTTCGCATCAGGCTCTTCACGGTATCACGCTGAACATGCCTGAAAATTGTGTCACTGCCCTGATCGGGCCGTCCGGGTGTGGCAAGAGCACTTTTCTGCGCTGTTTGAATCGCATGAATGACATGATCGACGAAACCGCGCTGAGGGGGCAAATTCTGCTTGATGGCATCGACATCTATCAGCGGGGCACCGATGTGGTTGAACTGCGAAAACGAGTGGGAATGGTTTTCCAGAAATCGAATCCCTTTCCTAAGTCGATCTTCGAAAATGTGGCCTACGGTCCTCGGGTCGCTGGGATCAAGAAGCGGGCAGTTCTTGACGAGATCGTTGAAAAGTGCCTGCAACAGGCTGCATTGTGGGATGAGGTTGAGAATCGCCTGGACGATTCTGCACTGCAACTCTCAGGTGGACAGCAACAACGGCTCTGCATCGCCCGGGCCCTGGCGACCAATCCTGCTGTGCTGCTTATGGACGAACCTGCATCGGCCCTCGACCCCAAGTCGACTGCCGCGATCGAAGACTTAATCTTCGAACTAAAATCCAAATACACGATTATCATTGTGACGCACAACATGCAACAGGCGGCTCGTGTATCAGACCAGACCGCATTTTTTTACGAAGGCCACTTGGTGGAGGTGGGGCCAACTACGGAAATGTTCACCAACCCTGGTGAAAAGAAAACCGAAGACTATATTACCGGCCGCTTTGGTTAAGCAAACAAACTCGATTGATCCCCTCCACCTCTCACAAACCACAAACCACTTGCTACCTACCACCTCTCCATGTCAAAACATCTTAATCGTGATCTGGAAGCCCTCGAACAAGACCTGCTCGCTCAATCCTCGATCGTGGAGGGGATGATCTTGCGGGCCAGCCGAGCGATTGCTGAGGTACAATCGGGCCTCTTGCCAAAGTTGCTCGCCGACGAAGACCTTGTCAATCGCGGAGAAGTCCGCATCGAAGAAGAGTGCCTGAAGATTCTGGCACTGCATCAACCCGTGGCAGTCGACTTGCGGCGTGTCGCAACGGTTCTAAAGATCAATGCCGATCTGGAGCGGATTGCTGACCTGGCTGTGAATCTTGGTGAGCGTGCTCAAAGTCTGGTCCAGTACCCTTCCTTCCATTTTCCCGGACGATTGGAAGAAATGGTCGATGTCGCCACTTCGATGGTTCGAGATTCGTTGGATGCCTTTGTGCGGCTTGATATCGACTTGGCTCGTGAAGTCCGCCTGCGGGACGATCAGGTGGATGATTTGAATCGGGAAGTCATCGATGACTTGTTAGAAATGGTTCGGTCCAATACAGGCGATATCGAACCTGTCCTTTATTACTTTTCGGCATCACGTCACATTGAGCGAATAGCCGACCACGCGACGAATATCGCCGAGGACGTGATTTACTTAGTAGATGGCGAGATCGCCCGCCATCGCAACGAGGACTTGACGTTTTTCTAAACCCAAAACTGGAGTTCGGTCATAGCCCGCGCCGAAAGGCGGGGGGGTGATATTGAATTATCATGGCAAAGGCTAGCATACTAATTGTCGAAGACGACAACTCTCTCGGAGAGGTGCTCGATTACAATTTGAGACAAGAGGGATACGAAGTCCATCTCAGTCGAGATGGCCAACAGGGGTTGCGCTTCGCGCGTGAAGAGTGCCCCGATCTGATCGTACTTGATCTCATGCTGCCAATGATCGACGGTCTCGAGGTGTGTCGCCAATTGCGTGCCGACCCCAATACCAGAGAACTGGCGATCCTGATGCTCACGGCCCGCTCAGAAGAGAGTGACGAGTTGGTGGGCTTTACTGTGGGGGCAGACGACTACGTGACCAAGCCGTTTAGCGTGAAAGTCTTGTTACAACGAATTAATGCCCTGTTGCGCCGCAAGGACAAAGGGAACGCCGAACGAGAAGTGCTTGTCAGTCAGGGGATCATGATCGATCGAGTAAGACACCGGGCAACTGCCGGTGGTGTGACTCTCGACCTCACGCCAAGCGAGTTTGGTCTGCTTTCCGCATTCGTCCGACAGCCAGGCCGGGCTTTTTCCCGGGCCGAGCTTATTGATGCCGCCTTGGGGGACGATGCCATCGTACTCGAACGCACGATCGACGTGCATATCCGATCCCTGCGAAAAAAACTCAATGCCCATGCCGACCTGATTCAAACGGTGCGCGGCATCGGCTACCGCCTCCGTGATCCTACGGATTTGGTAATGTCGTAAGTCGCCGCCAGAGCGGCGGGAGGGGGTGTGTCAAGATATGCTTGGATGTTGCAATGGAGATCGCCCTTATTTTCCACTCGCCGCGTAGGCCGCACGAATCCGCATTGCCGCTCGCAATATATCGTACACATACAGATCGTCCTTCTCACCACGAAACTGCATCTCTGCGAGTTCTTGCTCACGCAACTCTCGCAGCTTCCTCTGCTCGCTTAATAATGAAAGCCAATCGTACTCGGCCGCACTACGTACCGCAGAGTAATCTCCCACGGCCAGGAACGGCTCGTAGTCAACCAGCCTGCGTCGCAGCACGAGGATCTGTGCCGCTGATAATCGAGACGCATCCTCAAGTGCGCGCTGTTGTTGCGGCAAGCTGACTTGGCGATGGTAAATCAAACGCTGCCGGGCAATGGCCAGTTCATGGTAGGCATTCACCAACTCCGGTGTGAGCGTAACACCATTAATTTTCCATTCTGCATTGCTTTGGGCTCGGACATTGGAGCTTTCAAAAATCAACAGCAACAAACTTGTCAAGAAAACACGGCACATGAGTGGTAACTCCAACATGAAAAGCAGGGGCAATATTGGGCAGTGGCCCCAGAAGGAAAAGGCCACCCCCAGTCTTTCAGCCTAATCACTGCCGCAGAGATTGCGAGGAGATTTTTCCCGGCGACACGTTGTGTCGCGGCTACTCCTTACAACCGTGCCAAGCTAACTCAGCACAATGAGGTTATTTCGATGCACTACTTCGTAGTACGGCCGGTGCCCCAAGAGTTCGGCGATGCGATCGCTCGGTTGCCGCGCGATCAACCGCATTTCGTCGGCCGGGTAGTTGCTCAGGCCGCGGGCGAATTCCGCCCCTGCTTCGTTACAGAGCGAAACGACATCCCCCTTGACGAAATTTCCCTCGACCTTGGCCACCCCCACAGCTAGTAGGCTCCGTCCACCAGAGCAAATCGCACGACAGGCACCCGCGTCAAGCAGCAATTTCCCATTGGGACTGGCACTCCACCCGATCCATCGTTTGCGGGAATCGACTGCCGGTCCCTCTGCCAGAAACAACGTACCGACATCTTTGCCAGCCAAGATATCCACGAGCACATTCTCCCGGCGGCCGTTGGCGATCACCACGTTCTCACCGGCTGAGGTGACAATCCGCGCGGCAGTCAGTTTGCTCGTCATTCCCCCCGTGCTGAGCCTTATCCCGGGGCGACGCGGGTCGTCGCGCACTAACTGGGCTTGTGCTGCAGGAAGATCGGTGATCACCGACAGTACCTGCGAGTCCGTATCTTTTGGATCCCCCGAATACACCCCTTCGATATCTGACAGCAGGACCAACAGCGGGGCTCGAATAAGGTTCGTCACCAGTGCCGCCAGGCGATCATTGTCCCCGAAGCTCAGCTTCAGTTCTTCGACACTGACGGTGTCGTTTTCGTTGATGATCGGGACGGCGCTCAATTCAAAAAGCGCAAAGAGGGTATTGCGAACGTTCAGATAACGAGTCCGATCCTTAAGATCTTCGGCCGTGAGCAGCATCTGGGCGGCATGCAATTGATGAAGCTCAAGCGAGCGGTTGTACGATTCCATGAGAAAGCTCTGTCCAATCGCTGCGGCGGCCTGGAGTTGCGCCAGATCGGTGGGCCGAACTTTGAGACCCAACCGTCCCAATCCCGCCCCGACGGCGCCACTGCTGACCAGCACACATTTCTTGCCGGCCTGCCACAACTGGGCGAGCTGCTGGGCGATCCGACTAATGCTATCCTTGTCGAGCGTCCCGTCGGTGTTTGTCAGCACACGTGTGCCAACCTTCACAACGACCAAGTCGGCCTTCGACATGATTTCTTGCCGTACGAGATCCGACATGGTTGAGAATTGGGGATTGCGGACTGCGGAATTTCGAGGAGTTTCCTCACGTTGACTCATGGTACCTCAGCAGGCACCAGGGGCACCAGCGGGGTCGTCTTTTCCTCTGGTTCTTTTTCGTGAGCGTTTACATTCTCAGTGGATTGGCTAGGCGTGGCAGGTGCGACATTTGTCGGTTCTGGCTCGGGTTTCAAATTGCCCGACATCAACTCATAGAGCAGCTTGGAGATCGACGCAGCCGTGATAGCGTAGGTTTCGGTCCGTCCCGACCGGGCAATGTTAAACCCGACCACCTCGCCATCCAGATTCACCACCGGCCCGCCACAATCGGCTGCGTTGATCACCGTATCGTGTTGAAACGCACTCGGAAACCCGAACCGCCGTTCGCTCAGGCCACTGCCAAGCCGGTTTTGGAACTCATTCCGCGATGGTCTGAGCCCAGGAAACCGGCCCATTAGAATGGCTTCCAAGGTAAGCTGCTCTCCGTCACGTTCGATTTTCAACGAGACGTGGTCTCCGGGATTGAACTCTTGCACCCGCCGGACGAGCGCTTCTCGTGTGGGGGTTGCCACTCCGTCGATCTCGAGAATCGTGTCGTTGACTAACAACCCAGCTTTGGCTGCTGCCGAACCTGGAAACACGCGGACGATCAACGCTTGCCCCGCCACGGCGTCGAGTTGAATCCCCAGGATCCCCGCCTGATGGGGAATTTCACGTGGTTCGACGCTCACGACTCCCACAGCGAGAGGATAGCTATCCATCCCCACCGAGGCGAGCCACGATCCCACCACCGGCACTATCGTTTCAGAAATAGCAAGCTTGGGAAGCTGCTTGGCTTCGACCTTGAGCATCGCCACGTCGAATTCGCGACTTGCACCCACAATACGGGCATCCAACTCGCGACCATCAAACAGACGGCAGGTGATCGATCCCGCCAAGGCACTCGCCTTGGTAAGAATCCACCCATCAGGCCCCACAATGCCCCCCAGAGCGACTTTGTTATCGTCCACCTTGATTTCGACGATGGCCTGCCTCGCCCCAGCCACCACTTCACGAAATGCGGCTCGCACATGTGGCCCATGCGCAAATCGCCAACTGGGGACCGTAATCCGCTCCGTGGGATAGTTGTGTTCTACGACCCCAGATTGATCGGAGGTTTGAGCTGGCAACGAATCTCCGACGGCAGCGCAGATTAAGAATGCGCCAAGTGGGATGCATAACCGTGACTTTCTCAGGATCAAGGGTCGTCCTCCGCATCAGATTCAGCTTCACTAGCGGAAGGATCAAAACTGCCGGGCAACGGTTCGCCGATCGCACTCAGCACGATGTCGAGTTCCATGGAGCGAGCATTTCGCAATAGTTCGAGATGAATCGTATCGCCGGGAGATTTCGTCACCATGTGCCTCGTGAGGTCGAATATCGAGGCGATTGCCTGACCATCGACCGCGACAATCTGATCCCCCGGTAGAATACCCGCGGTCTCCGCTGGAAAACCTGCAAAAACTTGAGTGACCAACGTGCGATTGTCTGCGGTACGCCCCGCCAGCCCCAGCACAGCGCGACCGCTGTCGTGTTCCTGTGTGGCAACTTCGCCCCCCCAAACTTCACCAGCGAACATCTTGTCCCATACGGGCCGAATCTCCGTCACGGGTACATGAAAATTATGGACGACCTCAGGACCGATGCTCATGTGGATCGCCATCACCTCCCCACGCATGTTGAACAGCGGCCCTCCTGAGTCGCCACCCACTAACGTGCAATCGGTGCAGACCCATTGCCCCTCCGTTGCCAGCACCCGCCCCAATCGCACCGGCGGCGAACGATCGTCTAGAATCCCTCCCGGTTGACCGGTGGCCACGACCCACTGCCCGACCACGATATTCTCATCCGGCGTAAGCGGAGCAAACGGCAAGTCTTCAGGTGGGTCGGATATCTGCACCATCCCTGCATCCATCAAGTGATGTGCCCCCAGCGTACGCCCCTTGAGCCGCCGACCGTCGGCCAACACCAGCGTCGCACTGCGTCCGGGCCGCCCAATCACATGTGCCGCCGTGAGCACCAGCCCCTCTTGGGAAACGATGACGCCACTACCAATGTTGTGCCCGATTTCCACTTCAACCGTCGCAGGCACCGCCTGCGCAGCGACAAGCTGCACCTGTTGTTCGATGAGCTTGAGATCTTCCACTCCCTGCGGATACCGCTCATCCAATACAGCAGCCACCTCCGGCGAATACTCAAGGGGTTCCGCGGCGGGCAGCAACCCACTGACCAAGGTGGATGCCAGTAGAATCAATGCAACTCGAACCCCTTTCATTTTTGTTCCTTGGGGATTGGCAAATTGAGTGCCTCATGTATCTGAGTACGAACATTCTCATCGTTCACAAACAACTCGGTGGGATAGCGAAGCGCCCGGAGTACCAAGCGGAGAATCGCGTCGGGCTCCTGCATGTAGGAGGCCATGCCCGCCATGTACTCTAGCTTGAGATTGGATTCGCGATTGATCTCGGCATCTTGCAGCATGGTATCCAGATCCTTGCCGTAACCGACATAGTGTTTGAACAATTGAACCACCGAGCCTAAGTTGACTTCCTCAAGAGCCGCCTTGAGTTCTGCATTGCTGTCGATGCGATCTTGAACGGCTTGCAAATCAATGGGGGTCTCTTCCAATTGAGCGACGGCAATGATGTCGTAGCCGAATCTACGGTCGGCCCCACTGGACCAAAGTGTGGCTGCGGGAAAGACGCTAAGAAACGTGGCCAACTCACACGAAACCGTCGCCCAATCTGTCTGATAGAGTGGAATCCATTGCACCATGATCCCGCCGGGCTTGAGTCGCGATTTGCAGAGTTCATAGTATTCCTGGGAATACAAGATGGCGGAACCGCGGACCCAGGGATGGATGGAATCCGAAGAGATGATATCGTATTTTTCCTCGGTTGTCGCCATGAAGTGGCGCGCATCGTCGATGATGATTTCCGTACGCGGGTCGCTGACCACATGGTGATTGTCCTCAGCAAAATACTTGGCAGCTTCGACAACTGCTGGCTCGATTTCGCAGACTCGGATGCTCTCGACTTGGGGGTAAAGCACAAAACTACCCGCCGTGGTTCCCGCTCCTAAGCCGACTGTAAGCGTGCTCTTAGGATGGGGATGAAATAAAGCGCATACGTGACCCAGCAGACGCTGACAGCGTAAGTCGTCCACATTGTTCGAGGCTTCGACTTTACCCGATACGCACAGCGATCGAGCGCCCGTTGCTTTCTCTTGTAACACGACAACAGCCGTATTTAAGCTCTCCACTTCGTAAAGATGGGTAAATCGGCCCCACATTTTCGGCATGATGGAATTACCCAAGAGGCCCTCTGGATAGGGAATCAACATCGCAATGGCCGCGAACGCGACAAACCCAATTCCCCATAAGCTGCGGGGGACTCTCAACCACTCAAGTTCATCCAACTCGAAGGAACTATTTGCATTCTCAGCGGCAACTAATGGTAAGTGCGATCCCTTTGTGGCACGTTCAGCATAGAGTGCCAGGACGGCCGTCACCGCTGCTAAGCCGATCATCAATTGCTGAGTCTGCTGCGAACCAATCGCAGGAACGAGAAACATAGTTGTGAGCAGGGACCCGAGAATCGCACCAAGCGTGTTGGCCGCATAGGCTTGACCGACCAAGCGCCCCGCATCAGACTGCCCGCGACTGGCAGCAACCAGCCCAATCGAAAAAGTAGCTCCCCAGATGACTGCCGCAGGAAAAACGGAAATTGCGGCCCTTAGGGTATCGTGTAAAAATACTCCGTACACATGTAAAAAACCTTCCGTTTCAGGAGGCCAAAAGGGAACGATTCTCGTAATTACTAGATTCGCAAACACGAGTAGAAACATTAACAATAGTTGGCAAAGCGCCAGCCACCGCAACGGGTGATCCGTCCTAACCACAAACCTGGAGGCGACAGCGCTACCGATGCCGATACCGGCCAGAAATACCATTAATATGATGGCAAACGTATAAGTGGTCGCTCCGAATAGTAACGATAATAGTCGCGTCCAGATGACTTCTGCCGCCAAAGCGGTGAATCCCGACAAGGCCATCACGATTGCGACCAGGAGCGGCACGTTGATCGCATCGATATTTGAACGAGCCGATTTCACGACGACTTTGATTGGGTAGTAATCCATTCGTTGAGCGAGTGAAAGTGCTTGAAGCCCTACCAGGCCATTGATCGCCGCTGCCACATAACTCGCATAGGTAACATCTGTTTGCGGCAGAAGCAAGAAACCGGCAATGAAGCAGCCTAAAACGGCACCAAGGGTATTGGCACCGTAGAAAAAACCCATGTCGGCCAATCCTGTGGGGGTCGCTGCAACGGCACGTGCCACCGCCGGGAGCGTGGCTCCCATCAAAACTGTGCCTGGAACGAGACACCCCCCCGCGACCAGTGCTCGGATAAAGAGGTCTTGTCCAGTGGCATCGGACTGGGCGATATACCAGTCTTGAATCGCTGGCATCCACCAAGGGAGCGTTGCCCCGATGAGACCGATGGCAATCTCTAAAGCGGCATAGACCCTCAGCGGATGCCATCTCGGGGGTATCAAAAGGGGAGCCAACCAGCTTCCCAGACACATCCCCCCCATAAAAGTGGCCAAGACAATCCCCATAGAGACCGCTGAGCCTCCGACCACTAACCGCAGCAGATGAAACCAAATCACCTCATAAATGAGCGCAGCGCAGCCACTTCCCACGAACAAGAGGGTGACGCTCGTATAGCGCAGCGAAAGTCGGTGAGCGTTTAACGGTTGAGGATTCGGTGACATTGCTTGCATTCTAGCCTGAAATTGCGAAATCGTCCGCCCTAGGACCACCAATTCTTCCCGTCAATCTACCCATTCACTCCCCCTAAGGATTAGTGTACACATGGCCTTGTAGTCTGTACGAACGTATATTAAGATGATGCTAGCCCCACCTATGGGGACAATCCATCGACCGAATACTCCGCCTGGAATCTGCAGAAAGGGTTATCCCATGTCTCTCGATCAACTTACCCAACGACAACGCAAGGTATTCGACTTCATCCGCGATAAAATAGACAATCGGGGCTACGGCCCGACAGTTAGGGAAATTGGCGAACATTTTGACATCAGTTCACCCAATGGGGTGATGTGCCATCTTAAGGCCCTGGAGAAAAAGGGGCTCATCACCCGCGTACCCAATATGTCTCGGGCGATTCAACTCACCGACATGGCCCGAGAGGATCGAGGCATGCCGCTCGTGGGCCAGATCGCGGCTGGTAGTCTGGCCGAAGCGATCGAGCAGTCCGAGCGTTTTGAATTCACTGACTGGTTCAACCAGAAGAATTTATTCGCCCTCCGCGTCAAGGGAGACTCGATGATCGAAGCGGCAATCGCCGACGGCGACTTGGTAATCTGCCGCAAGGCCCGCACTGCCGACAAAGGCGACATCGTCGTCGCACTGACCGACGAAGGGGAAGCAACACTTAAGTATTGGTACCCCGAGGCCAACCGCATCCGCCTGCAACCGGCCAACTCCTCAATGAAACCAATCTATAGCCGCAACGTGAAAGTGCTAGGCGTGGTGACTGGGGTCGTGCGCAAGGTGGGATGAGAGGAGGACAAATAATCTCTTCTTCCAAAGAAGGCCTACTTGCTGTAATATCCGACTTTTATGTGAATCATAATTTTCATACCGTTCCGTTTTCATTCTGATTGTTGTTAAACATGTCAATTCGCAGGAATTCGATCGATTCGCTTTGCTTCAACTTTGAAAGCTGCGCGGTTGGTGATTCTCGCATTTTGCATGCCGATTGTTTTGACTGGTTCTGCAAATTATCAGAAAACACGTTGCATGGCATCGTGACTGATCCGCCGTATGGTGTGAAGGAGTACGATCTCGACCAACTCGCAAAGAGGAAGAATGGAAGTGGAGGCATCTGGAGAATTCCGCCTTCATTTGATGGGCACGTTCGCTCCCCCTTGCCACGTTTTACTGCCCTGGACGCTAAAGAGCGCAAACGAATGCGCCAGTTTTTTGTTGAATGGGGACAGTTGGCAGTTCATGCTCTTCGGCCAGGAGCTCACATTTTCATTGCGACGAATGCTTTCGTTGCCCCACTGCTTTATTCTGCCCTTGAGGAATCTGGGCTTGAATTTCGTGGAGAAATTATTCGCCTCGTTCGAACGCTACGAGGTGGGGATCGCCCCAAGAATGCAGAGCAGGAGTTTCCCGGGGTGTCCTCTATGGCAAGGGGTTGCTATGAGCCTTGGGGCGTTTTTCGCAAGAGATTGGTCAAAGGCATGAAGGTCAGCGATTGTCTGCGAGAATTTCAAACTGGGGGAATTCGACGTTATCCCAATGGACTACCTTTTGAGGACGTTATCGAAAGCGAAAGAACCCCTCGTAAAGAACGCGAAATTATCAATCATCCGAGTCTCAAACCGCAGTCTTTATTGCGTCGTTTAACCTATGCAATCCTTCCGCTAGGGGAAGGTATTATTGCAGATCCTTTTATGGGTTCAGGCTCTACCGTTGCTGCAGCCGAGTCCGTAGGTACGAAGGCAATCGGTATTGAACGTCATAGAGAGTTTTTTGAGTCCGCCTGCTCGGCAGCCACTCGGCTGAAGTCATTGAGAGTCTCATCAATTGATAGTCTCCTGCAGGAATGCCAGGAGCAAAAGAAACTCTTTGCACGGGTTTAAGCTTTGTCGAATGATGCCTTATAAATCCAGTTGGCTTCCATCTTCTCGAAACCGCTCCTTGTAACACTTGCTGTGATCGTCCGGCGGCTGGTTTCAGATCGACCTGAATAGGACCAGTCTTTCTTTACGAGTTTAGCGCCCACCACTTTCGTAAAACGAAATGGCATCGGTGAAATATTCTTTTCTTCGTCTTGTATGCGATTTGCCTCAAAACAGAATACCATCAGCCAAGCGTTCTCAGGATTATGTCCTTGCCATCCCTTTTCATATCGTGATGCCTTGACTTCTATACCTTCTTTAGCATGTTGAGTCGCATTCTTTGGATACTTTTTTGCTGGAAGTAGGTCAGGATGGCCATTATGATACCTATTCTTGACAATCGACTTGCAGTACTTGGGAATAGTGGCTGTCATAAACTCGCCTACGATGCTGCTGAAATTCGCCGGCATCAAGAAACGTTCCAGCCGGGAGATTTTTTTTGTGTCGAGCTGTGCATTAATGAAGGTGAGAAACTCAGTGAACTCGTTCATTGAGCGGCATATATCATCGCAAGTCAGTCCATAGGGTATGACCGCAGAGGAGTTGAACTCCTTGATATTAACGCTTCGAGCGATATCTTCAGATTGTTTTCTGCTTCTCTTTGCCATGAACGGGAACTCTCATAAAACTAAGCACAATTTATTCGCCCATCTCAAGCCGACCGTTCCAGGTTGCTTACTTGGTTGAGCTTATTGTAGAGCGTCTTGAGGCTGACTCCCAATTCTTCGGCGGCTTTGGGTTTGTTGCCGTCGTTGCGCTCCAAGGCTTCCCCGATAGCTTCCATTTCCAGATCGCGGAGGCTGATGGCACCGCGGCGTAGCCGGGCGGCCCCCTGCAATTGCCGCGAGGTAAGTTGTTGCGGCAGGTGTTCCGCGCGAATGGGCCCAGCATCACACAAAATCGTAGCGTGCTCGATCACATTGGCCAATTCACGCACATTACCCGGCCAGACATGCGAAAGCAACACATCGATCGCATCCGGTGCGATGAGCGACTCATCGCCTTGCGGTTTGCCACGGTGGCGTGCGAGTAGATGCCGTGCGAGATTGGGCACGTCCTGGATGCGTTCTCGCAGTGCTGGGAGATGAATTTCAAACGGGTTGATGCGATACATCAAGTCTTCGCGAAATTCTTCCTCGGCGACCATTGCTTGAAGATCGCGGTGCGTTGCGCAGATCACGCGAACATCGACTTCGGTGGTCTTGTTCTCCCCCACGCGACGGATCTCGCCACTCTCGAGCACCCGCAAGAGTTTCGCCTGCATTGCCTTGGGGAGTTCGCCGATTTCGTCCAGAAAAATCGAACCACCGTGAGCTACTTCAAACAGTCCCATGCGATGGTCATCGGCACCCGTGAAGGCACCTTTGCGATGTCCAAAGAGCTCGCTTTCGATGAGAGTTTCAGGCAAGGCACCGCAGTTGATTGCCACAAACGGATTGCTCGCGCGGGTGCTCTGTTCGTGCAGCGCTCGCGCTACCAGTTCCTTGCCGGTGCCAGTTTCCCCGAGAATGAGAACGGTGGAGTTGGAGGGGGCCACTTTTTCGATCAACAGCCGCACCTTTTGCATCGCAGGGGTGTTACCGATGAGGCGTGGGGACCCTTCCAAACTCTGCACACGGTGCTGCAGCGCACGGCATTTTTGTGTGAGTTGCCGCTTTTCAGTGACCCGCTTAAGCAGTGCTTGGATCTCCACCAGTTTGCACGGCTTGGTGAGATAATCAAATGCCCCATGACGCAACGCCGCGATGGCGGTCTCCATCGACGATTTACCGGTGAGAACCACGGCCTCCGTCTCTGGAGAAACGTCCTTGCAATGGGCGATCACACCGATGCCGTCGCGGCCCGGCATGTCGAGATCGACCATGATGCAGTCGTAAGTATTCTTATCGAGGGCGGCAATGGCAGTCAGACCATCGGGGCATACCGTCACACGATGACCCAATCGCGGCAGTTCGAGCTTCATCAGCTCCTGCAACGAGGGCTCGTCGTCGGCAAACAACAGAGTCAATCCTTGACCGTTAGGCTGCTTGGTAGCGATGGCTTTTCTCCTTCGTCGTATGCTGAGACGGCAACGAAACCACGAACCGCGATCCACAACCTGCGCCCGCGCTCACTGCTTCGATGTTGCCGTCATGTTCTTGCACAATCCGGTAAGTAATAGAAAGACCGAGACCCGTCCCTTGGCCTCCTCGGCGACGTGTGAAAAATGGCTCGAACAGGTGTTTTCGTACTTCCTCGCTCATGCCACAGCCGTCATCTTCGACCACGATTCGCGCCCATTCGTCCGCTTGCTCGACGGCAACCCGAACCGTGCCACTCGAGTCCAGACTTTCTAATCCATTGGTGATGAGATTCAAAACCACCTGCTTGATCTCCTGGGCGTTGATTTCAACGACCACCGGAGGGCCAGCGGCAAGTTCCAGATGTTTGTCTTTGTGTTTGCCCAGATGCTGCACCATGTCGATTACACCCGCCACCAACTCCCGCAGATCCGTATGAACTCGTTGGGAATCGCCCATGCGGGCAAAGTCGAGCAGCTTCTCCGTGATTTGTTTACAGCGGAACGCTTCCCGCTGAATCATCTGCAAATAATTGTGGATGACCGGTGCATCCTCTTGGCATGGGGAATCCGCCCTTGCCATCATTTCCTCGATCCTCGAGTCGAGCGATTCGCTACACAGCGCAATCGAGGCGAGTGGATTATTGATTTCATGTGCCACCCCCGCGGCGAGGAAGCCCACGCTGGCAAGCTGTTCGCCCCGCACTACCTGGCTGGTGCGTTCGCGAACCTGGCGATCGAGGTCATCACGAATCTCTTGGAAGCGTGCCGTCATGTTATTCATGGCAACGGCCAGTTCACCCATTTCGTCGGCAGACTCCAGGTGGATCCGATAATCGAATTTTCCCATGGCCACCTGACGAGATCCTTCCACCAGGGTTTGCAAGGGTTCGGCAAACCAGCGAATGAATCCGCGAATCGAAATAATGATTAAAACCATGGCAAGGCCGGCGTTGCCCCACGCGATGATAAGCGCAGTCCGATACTGGGCTCGCACGTTGTCCGACAAGGCCGAGAGCCGGGTATGCAGGTAGCTGGGCAATTCCGCGACCAACAATCGTATGTGATCGAGTTCCGACCGGATGTACTCAATCCGGTTTGGGCGCAACACCCAGTCTTCCCCCAGCTCGGCACCTGAGCTCTCGCCTCCAAGTTCAGCGAGCAACTCGTCAATCTTGGCTAAGGTCTGGCGTTCCAAACTGTCGTCGCCGAGTTGCAGGTCTCGATCGAGGCTGCTTTCATCCAGTTGCCGGCGATAGCGATTGATCGCTTCCACCAGACTAGCAAACGAGACTCGATATTCTTCCCGCAACATCTGGGCATCCCAGGGGAGCGAGTTGGGCTCACGATCCCCGCTGCGAGAGGTAGTGATCGACTGGATGCACAGCGGTAGCTCGGCACGTTCGTTGGCCTGACTGAGAATCACGCGCAGATCGTTGACGTGTTGCTGTATGTCACTGGCCAAAGGAAGTTCGGCAGACCGACCGCTGAGACTTCTCACCAATCCGCGATAGGCATAGAGCCCATAGACGGCACTCCCAAATAGCGCAAGGATGGCGATCAGGAATACTCCCAATCCCAGCTTGAGCTTCGTGCGTAGGGGCCATTGAGAAGGCACCGACGACCTCCATGTCGTGGGTGAGACAGGCAAACAAAACGGGTTTTCCAACCCGACGGGAGCGGGAGTTTAGCAGCAGCATTGTAAATCTGACAAGAACAGTATTCGGCGATAGCAGTGACAGGGGAAAAACTCGACGAGGGTGCTATCTTCCTAGCCACCAGGGGAAGGCGAGCGGTCGAGCGGGGTGCAGGGACGCTAATCTGGTACCGCGTAGTCAGGAACCGGGGGCTATTATCGTGGCCTCACTCCGACCCTTGGGCTAGAATCGCACCACCCGCCGCATCAACCAGATCCCCCAACCTGCTAGCACCAGATTTCCAAGCCAGACCGCTGGGGCGGGAAACACGCCCGATTTTGCCTGATCGAGACAACCCACCAGCATCGGGTAATAGATCAACAGAATCGGCAGAAAGCAGGCAAAGAAACTGCCCCAGAATTCCCCGTGGCGTCGCTGAATGGCCATCGGTGCGCCGATCATCACAAAACACAAACAACTAAAACCGTTGGCCCAGCGGCGATGCGGCTCCGTGTTGAAACGGTGGGTGGTGAGACGCGCATTGTCGACCGCTTGCCGACGTTGTTGCCAGTCGCTCTCGGCAAGCTCAAACATCCGACCGGTCATCATGGCGTAGGAGGCATCGGCTGCCATCTCTTGCCCCATCAACTCGATTAGCCTGGCTTGTTCGATTTTTTTCGGCCCAATCTCACGTAGAGCATAATTCGCCGGGCTGCGGGATCGGCCGGTTTCTCCCGTGAACTCGCTGAATGAAATCGGCAACTCCCAGGGTCCTGGATGAGAGATCGACCCTCCTCCTCCAAAGTCGATCTCGGCGTTAACCAGTGTGAGCAGGATTCGTTCGGCAGCAGCATCCGAGCGAATCTCAGCCTCGTCGGCGGTGACGGTCCAGGCAGGTTTGTCTGGCGCGGAATAAAACAGGAAAGTTGGCTCGATAAGTCGCTTACCGTAAACGCGTTGGACTGTGAGTTTCAACTGGTCATTGCTATAGGACCGTGTCGTGCGTAATCGGCCGTAGATGATTTCTTCAAGCGACTCGAGAACCACCCTTTGCACCCCACCATGCCCCCAGGAGACGGCCATGTCGTTGATCCACACGGTGGCAAAACTGGCGAGTGTCGCTAGAATTAACGTCGGCCAGACCAAAACCAACGGCGAGATGCCAAGTGATTTCACCGCTACAATTTCGTTGGAAGAAGAGATACGGCCAAAGATCGTGGTCGACGCGAGCAGCATCGTGCCTGGCACGGCAAAAAGCATGGCCTGGGGGAGCATGTAGGGCAACAGCCGCAAAAGCGGCACCAGTCCTAGCCCCTTTTCGACCGCTTCCTTACCGACGAGAATCAAGAACACGATAGCCGTCATCGCGGTCAATGTCAGCAAAAAAACTGAGAGCAGTTCGTACACAATGTACCGAGTGAGGATGCGCATCGAGGTTCGTTAGAGAGAATAGGGCAGGGGGGGTGGCGTTCTCTGGGCTGCCACACTGTACCAATCCTAGTCAACCCGCGAAACGACACTTCACAGAGCGCCGCCAACTCGAGTGCAGGGCTCCAATTCAAATCGTCGTCAAACCCCTCAGCCACTGCTAGCACTCAACACAAATCGACAGTCGAATCACTTGTCCCAGTTCGCTTGGAATTTCGCAACGCTTGCATTAATCGCCTCACCGCGCTGCAATAGGCGATCACCGCCTCTTGATAATTCCCCTGGGTAATTGCTTCATGGGCAGTCTGACGATCAAGATGGATCGCCGGCCAATCGACTTCCCAACTGTTTTGCCCTTCGAGATCTTCCAACTGCCGCACAATGTCTCCTAGTGTCTCGATGCTGGCGGGACCCGGCTGGCAATCATGCCGACGATAGGGGGCCTTGCCGTGAATTCCAGCGAAGGAACCCTGTTTGCTGTCAGCCGAATCGGTGCCTCGTTGGGTCCAGGCAATGATCGCCGCCACAAGAAAAGCGGCGGCTGCCAAAAAGGCCGCGCCAAAATTCTGGGCTGTTAGCAAAGCCACCCCTAATACTGCGCTCAGAGTCATCGCCACCCAGCAAATGGGGTGAACCGATTTGTGTCGCATCGAACGACGTGGGGGAGCTTCTTCAATTTCCTCAGGGGGAGCAGCCAACCCTAATTTTCCTGCTTCAGTAATTTCTACGACGATCGTCGTGATGTTGTCTGGCCCACCCAACAGATTGGCCAAGTCGATGAGTGTTTGTGCAGCGTCTGACAGTGGCAATGAGCCGACAACGGCACCAATCAATTCTGGTTTCAAAGGACCTGTCAGACCATCACTGCACAACAGAAATCGGTCTCCCGTTAGCACGGAAAAAGGGCCTTCGACGTCGACGGACACCGTCGGATGGGGCCCCAGAGATCGGGTGATCACATTCTTGGGAACATAGGCAGGAATTTCATCTTCGCTGGCATGTCCAGCGGCGGCCATTTCCCAGACCAGACTATGGTCGAAGGTCAATTGCTCAAATGAGCTTCCCCGCAGACGATAAACTCGGCTGTCACCCACATGGGCGGCCAACGCCCCTTGAGGCAGCACTAATAAACAACTACAAGTGGTGCCCATGCCCTGGAAATCGACGCTGTTGGAACCCTTGTTGTAAATCACCTGGTTGGCTTCGCGGACCGCCTCCACGATGGCCTCGCTCGGAGAAACGTCCGAACGTTTGTGATAGCTGTGCGGCACGGTATCGGTCGCAAGCTTGCTGGCAAGTTCCCCGGCGGCATGGGCACCCATCCCATCAGCCACCATGAACAGATGGCCGTGTGATTTCCACTGGCGACTTCCCTCTGCAAGCGACACCGCCAGAGAATCCTGATTACTCGACCGGCGCATTCCTACGTCGCTAACTGCCGTGCAACGCAGCCCCCCGATGGAGCGTTCTAACTTGCTGGAGGGGCTACTCATGCGCGGCGCGGATTCTCACAAAGTATTCAGGTCGGACAGCAAATCTGCTGGCGGATGCCAGCAGAGCAAGCTTGCCATTCTAACGACGAAAGAGCTGAATTGATAGGCGGGGCAGGGGAGGACGGCGTGCGTCAAAGCGTCATTCCCGCCCAGGCGGGAATCCAGCAATTACGCGACAAATCCTATCTCGATTCCCGTCTGCGCAGGAATGACGGACTGGGCGAGGTGTCTGTGGCGGGCTCGACAAAGTCGCTGTTGCCCTGCATTCCGTGGGTCCCTATACTTCCGCCCACATATTCTGTGCAGATTCCGCACTTCCCGGACCTCGGCATGACCGTCTCCTCTTCCAATTCACAATTCCAACGCCTGGTTGTCTGCCTTGCTATCGCCTTGCTGGTGCTCTTGCCCGGCTGCGTGCGGCGACGGCTCATGGTCCGCAGCAACCCTCCCGGAGCGATGGTCTACGTTGACAACCAACTCATCGGCACCACTCCTTGCGCCACCGATTTCATCTACTACGGCACACGTGAAGTCCGCCTCGTGAAGCCCGGCTTTGAAACCCTCACCGTGAGTCAGCCGATCCCCACGCCTTGGTATGAAATCCCACCTCTGGATTTTGTTAGTGAGAATCTTTTCCCCAAGAAAATTCAAGACTATCGCACGGTTTCCTACAATCTCGTCCCGCAAGTGATTGTACCCACCGAGCAACTCATGGGTCGCGCCGAAGAACTCCGACAAAGCACCCAACAAGGTGCCGTCTTGCCTCCATCGGCTATCGTCCCGCCGGGGACAACAGTTCCGCTGCTACCTCCCGGTGTGAACCCCGCCCTTCCGACCGGCACGCAACCCCCTCTGACAGCTCCTCCTGAATCAGAAACCTTGGTCCCCTCGGGCCTACTACCCGCTCCCCCCGGCACCCTCCCGCCTGGTGGGCAGCCACTGGTGCCGTTGCCGTAGTAATCGAGAACGAGCGTACTCACTTCAAAGGGATTTCACGATTTTTGGGGATGATTCCCCGCGCGATCCGCGCCGGGTCGCGCGCCAGCTTATCGGTGAGCACCCAGACATTGTCTAATATCTGTCGAATGCGGCGTTGAATCTGAGGGTCGTTGATCAAACTCCGCACGTCGGTAATCGCGGCGGTGGCCTGATTGATGGTACTACCAAGACGGTCGTAGAGCTCTCGGTCGCGTAGCAACAGGCCCACCGTTCCCTCGCTGGCGTTCACGCTCTTGACCAAGAGAGCCGCTTCTTCGAACAAAACGCCCAGATTGTCGATACTCCCTTCGAGCCGATCGACCAGATCAGGTCCCCGTTCACCCAGCGGGCCGGTAAGTCCTTGCAAGTTCTGCAAATTCTTGTCGGCTGAAGCCAAAGTCCGTTCGAGCACTTCAAGAATCTGTCTTGCATCGGTCACCACCGCGGGCAACTGCGAAAGTCCCCGCTTGAGTTCGTCCTTGAACTGCTCGTCGCCGAGTACGTCTTCCACATCGATCATCACGCGATTGAAATTCGCCAGCGCGGAATCAGCGTTGCTCATCATGCGGTTAATCCGCTCGGTGTCGGTGTCTCCCAACACGGCGTTGATCTTGTCCGCTAACTGAGCGACCTCTTCGCCTGCGGAACCAAGCGACCTAATCGTTTCCTTCAAGTCTCCCTGTAAGTTGGCAATGAGATCGAGCGGGCTAGGATTGTAAAAGCCTCGCAGAGGTGGCCCTCCTGGCTCGACGATTTGCGCAGTAGCTTGACCACTGATGGGAGCAAATTCAATCACGGCATCACCGATCAGCGACGTCTGAATGCGGGCCACTTCGTTCGTTTTCAGGTGTTTGTCGTCATTGATGCTGAGGGTGATTAAGGCACCCGCATCGGTATCTTCGACCTTGGCGACCCGTCCGATGAGAATGCCACGGCGTCGGACAGGGGTATCCGGTGCAACACCGGGTGCCTGGTCCACCAGCAGTTGCAACTGGTAGTGGCCGCTGAAGGGAGACCAAGAGATATCGCTGCTCATCAAGATCAAGACGACCGTGGCGATCCCCGTGAAAAACACCATGGCCCCGACACGGAATTTTTTCGTGCGTTCATCCATCATACCACCTGTCCTTCCTCAGAGTTCTCATTCATTTCCATTAGTCGGTCCCCCGCTTCGCCGTGAATGAACTGTGTTACACGGCGATCCTTGGAACACTCAAGCTCATGGGCAGAACCATCAAAGAGGATTTGGCCTTCCTCGTCAGCAAGTCGCGTCAGCGGATAAAGCATCACGATCCGATCGGCTACCTGCTGCGCAGTCTTCATGTCATGCGTAACGATAATACTTGTCACAGGATTCTTCTTGCGAGTACGAATCATCAATTCATTGATCACGTCGCTCATGATGGGATCCAGCCCCGTGGTTGGTTCATCATACAGGAGCACCTCAGGATTCATGATCAGCGCTCGCGCGAGGCCAACTCGCTTGCGCATCCCGCCTGACAACTCCGCGGGTCGCTTGCGCAGTACGGCAGTCGGGAGTCCCACTTCTGCCAATCGAGCCAGCATCGCTTCGTCGTGACTGGCACGCCCGTCGGGGCGATGTTGCCGCAGGGGGAATGAAATGTTCTCGGCGACTGTCATGCTGTCGAACAACGCGGCATTCTGAAACACAAACCCGAAGCGAGTCCGCTGCCGCGTCAGTTGCTGGTCGTTGAGTTGGTCGATTCGTTGCCCATCAAATTTCACATACCCCTTCGTGGGTCGCACGAGCCCAATAATGGTTTTCAGCAAGACCGTCTTACCGCAACCACTCTCTCCGATAATCGCTAGTGTTTGACCCGCAGGAACGGAGAGCGAAATATCGCGCAGCACATCTTGCCGTCCGAAACTGACATTCAGTTCATTGATTTCAATGATTGGTTCAGCGTTTGGTTTCGAAGTTGCCATTACCCGTTGAGTAACATGGGACTGGTCGGCCAAAGATACGAGTAGATATTGTCTAGCATGATGCTCAGAAACAGATCGAGCACGATGATCACGACAAACGATTGAACAAAGGCGCTCGTCGCCGCCTGCCCCACCCCTTCGGCACCGGCCTTGCAGTGAAAGCCACGGTAACAACTCACCAGCCCGATCGTCGCACCAAAGAAGACACTCTTGATAACGCCGTAGAGCAAATCCCAGTTTTCGACGTAGGTCTTAGAATTCGCTGAGTAATGATGGACATCAATATCCAACAAGAACACGCAATAGGCCGCCCCGCCGACGACTCCCATGAACACCGCCATGATTGTGAGCGATGGAATCAAGAGCAGGCAACTCAAGAAGCGGGGCACAACGAGATACTGAATCGGATTGGCGCCCATGCTTGACAGGGCGTCGATCTGCTCGGTCACTCGCATCGTGCCAAGTTCCGCCGCCATCGCGCTCCCCACCCGGCCAGCAAGCATCGTAGCCGCCAGCACAGGTCCCAGCTCGCGAAACATGGTACGGTTGATTACGCCCCCCAATTGGGTTTCCAAGCCGAAAGCGCGGAATTGTGTGTACGATTGCACGGCGAGCACCATTCCGATGAATGTCCCCGTCAAGGCCACCACCGGCAAACTCATCACGCCGATCTGATACATGTTGGTGTAAAGCGATTCTTTGCTCGGCAAGCGAGCGACAAGCCAGCGCAGCGTTTGCATCGCGAAGAGCGTCATGTCCCCCAAGGTCTCAAACATCCCCAGCACCACGGCACCCAAATCCACCATCGGATCGATGAGTGCCGACAGCACTCCGCGCCTCGGTCGCGGCGAATACTCAATTCCCGTTGACATGTGTATGAGTTCCTCTTGACAGTCGTCGGCGCCAGGCCAATGGTTGACTTCCTGCGCGCACCGCGACTCCTAATTGAGTTTCGACAGCGGGAGATTACCACTTGAGGAAAGTTTACCGGCAAGGATGAGATGGGGAATTGGGCAAGATTGGCCGCGCCAGCTTGCTTCGCCCTCCACAGAAAGGAACCGGTTGGCCCTGCGAGGGGTGCCAACCGGTTCCTTAGATTCCAGCCCTGCTCGTAGTTGCCCGCGACGGGAAAGGAGCGTCGTACCGCGACGCGCTGTGACGAGAGGCAACGCCTGGGTCAGAGTTCTGCCTTCAAGATGCGAGAGAAGACTTTGCATCTGCGTGCCTGGCGGACTACCTCCAAGTAATGCACACCGCATACCAATTCATACCGAGTCCACATATCCCGTGATTAAGCTGCAATTATCAAGCTGCGCCAGCATCCTCAATTGCAACTTCTACAACTGGTTTGCTCTCCTACTCTCCATCCCCCCAATTCCTCAGCACGCTTGCCAGCATCGCTTGAAACACACGATTCACCTGCTCAAACTCCCGATCCTCGGCCTGTGCAATCAGCAGAAAGTTCGCTCCGAGGGTCTCGATGCCTTTCATCCAACAAGTGCTCGTCAGATCGAGATAAAAGAAGTTGACCGTGTAGCCCTCAATTAAGTGCCCTTCCAGGAATTCGTTCGTCGGTTCGACATCTATTTCCTGGTATTCACTCCGCAACGCGGCCAGGGCTTCGTCGAACAATGGTTCAAGCTCTCGATCTGAGGGATGCTTGCTGAGTTGCCAGAATGCCGTATGAGGGCTTGAAACTACGACTTGCCCAGTTTTGGCCGCATCTTCCTGAGTCTCGACGGTCCAATTCTCCGGATATTCGAAACGGATGCCAAGATTATCAAACGTAGCGGGCATGATGAAGAAATGGGGCAGTTGTCAGTGGCAACAAATCAAGTCTATCGATCCAATTTAGCGAATTAATGCTAGCACTCGATTCTATCAGCAACCACGGCCAATGGCCACTGCCGTTGCCATCTCCGCAGCGTGCTTGCTACGATTCGCCCGCTCTGGTCCTATCCAAATTCCTCGATTGGGCAAAAGGTGCTTTTCTTTTCTCGGCAGATCCGATTGGTGCTTTCTTGCTGCGCTATTGCACTTGCTGTGGGTGGCTGCGCGCTGGGCAAAAAAAAGTTGGTCCCCGAGTCGCTCACCACGTGCCGAGAACTCTCGCGCGAAGGGGTGACCGCCATGGAGACAGGTCAGTGGAATCGTGCGGAGACGTTGCTTGCCGGAGCTGTTGAAGCCAGCCCTAGCGATGCCGAGGCGCGCCGCAATCTGGCCGAGGCACTTTGGCAACAAGGTTCCCATCGTGATGCCGTCGTCCACATGGAAACCGCCGTCCGGCTCGACCCACGCCATGCGCCCACCTTGGTCCGTTCCGGCGAAATGCTTCTCATGGTTGGCGCAACCGAGAAAGCGATGCAAAGAGCTGAGGAAGCGATCAAACTCGATGCCACCCTGGCCGGCGGCTGGGCCCTCCGAGGCCGTGTCTATCGCCTACAGGGCGAACTCGACCGGGGCCTTGCCGACATGCAACAATCCTTGCGATTCGCGCCGCACGATACTGGTGCATTGCTCGAGGTTGCCCAGATCCAGCACGAGCAGGGCCACCCCCAGCGAAGCTTGTCGACCTTGCATTACCTCCTTGACATCTATCCCCCTGGCGAAGAACCCCAACAAGTGTTGTGGCTCGAAGGATTGGCCTACGACTCCCTGGGCCGACATCAAGAGGCCGTCGAAAGCCTCCACGCCGCCAGCCAGCGCGGCGAACCTCGCGCCGAACTTCTGTTCCATCTGGCACAAGCAGAACAAGCCTCTGGCCAGCGCGACGCAGCGACCGCCACACTACAAAGGGCGATTGCGCTCGACGCCGGGCACGAGCCAAGCCGCGTGATGCTCGCCCAGCTTCAAGAAGTTGAGACTGTCGCCGGACAGACGATCCTTCGTCGCTGAGCGTAAATAATCGTTGCATTCGTCACGACGTTCCTGCGCATGGAATCCCCACAGAGGCTTCACGCCGAGTGGGTAGAAGTAAGGTATGCTTCATTGGCTTTGCCTCTCACCTTCCAACTAACCTGCCAGGAAACTCGCCCATGTCCGCAATTGCCGAAATCTCCGTACCAACCAACTTCATTGACCGCCGCGAATCCCATGCCACCGGCTCCGCCCCCGACCGGGAACGCCGCCAATTCGCCAACAGCCACTCCGAGCTTTCCCCACCAGCCGCCGAATTGGCCCGCTCGATCGATCAATACAAGCTGCTCCACCGCCGCCGCTTCATCGATTTCGAAGAAATGCTAGGCATCATCAAATCCCTCGGCTACAGCAAGTAAACGAGGTTGAGATTGCCCCCATTCGATAGGGGCAGGGAAGTCCGGTTGAGCCGGACTCCCCTCCCTCCGAACCGTGCGTGCGGTTCTCCTGACGGGGTAAACGCGCGGGGTTCTTCCGGTGACGTTTCAACAGCAACCGCCGGAGGCGGCTGCGAATCGTCGCGTCTGTCAGGGGCTTGCCACGCGGAACCCAATGGTGTTGTTCTCGTTCGTGGTGCCGTCGTGTCGTTGTGGTTGATTGCTGCATCACGGTTTTAGTTTACCACGACGGCACGACGACACAACGTACATGCTAGTGAACTTACCTTTTGAAAGCACTTTTTAACATGGACACGTCGCCTCCCTCACCAGGACCATTGTTATTCGTCGTGCCGTTGTGGTTAAGTCCTGGTTCCTGGTTTTAGTTGACCACGACGACACCACGACACGACGCAATTTCAAAATCGCGTGCCTCGCAGGCTCAGCGGCGAGAAGATAAAAGGTTCAAGGGAAAAAAGAGAGGGATAGCTTAACGCCTTCTCCGCAGCAACATTCCCACACAAGCCAATGCTCTTGATAGCATCGTACTTGGCTCAGGGTTACTTGCCACGCAAAAACCGACGTTGTTGCTCACGTTGGTCGGGTTGTCGTTGTTCCGGTTCGAGGAGCGCAAGTTGCTGGAGTTGTTGTTCCAATTGCCCCCGCGAAGATTTGGCCGAAGGCCTTCTTTCATCGTAGCCTATGCCAACGCCATAGGTCGCTGTGATTCAATCGCCCACACAGGCGCACTAGCTATCGCCGGAAGCCGATGGTTCATTACCTACGTCGCTCGCAAGAACGCCATACGCAGTTCGCGTCCCGTGACGAATCCCATCGTCTTGCCATCCTTGTTGGTCACGTGTCCCAGTGCGTCGTCGGACTTACCCAGCTTGCGGAGCGCTGCCAGGCAGGACAGGTTTTCGTTCAGTTCCACCATTGGCTGCGGCTCGGGCAGGGTCGGTGAATCGCTCAGATACAGATCCATCATCCGCAGATAGCCGACCAACTCGCGCTTGTTTCGCGGATCTTCGACAGGCAGCAGCGCTCGATGATGGCGTTGTGCGATCCGCAATACGTCGCTCTTGCTCATGGTGGTGGTCACGCGCACCACGCGACCCTGATGCAAGACTATCGACTTGAGCGGCAGCCCAGCAACCGCCAACATCGCTTGGGCTAGTGTTTGCTGGGCTGGCCTCAAAATGCCGGCTTCGTGACCCTCGGTGATCAATTCGGCCAACTCTCGGCGGGCAAGTCGCAGACGCAATTCCTGGGGTGAACTGGCGGTGACAAATTGCACCGCACGACTAAAAGTCCACAACAAGGCCGTCACAGGGAAGAAAAGTACGGCGCTACCCAACAACGGGGCTGTGCAGCGTTTTAGCAGCCGATTTGGTGCATCGTAAAACAGGTTTTTTGGCAAAAGTTCACCCAAAAGAAATACCACGGGAGCGAGCACGATGGGCCCCAGGATATCGACAAGTGAGCCTCCCTTTGGAAAAAGACTTTGCGAGCCAATCACCACACTCAGCGAAACCAGATAGTTCGCCAAATTATTTCCGACCAACGTCGTACCCACAAACACAGTCGGCTGGTTGCCGAACCACAGCAGGGTCCGTGAAGTCCAGTTCCCTGCCAACGCTTCGATGGCCAACCGCACACGCGTGATGCGATAAAAACCCGTCTCGCATCCACTAAAAAAAGCACTCAACATCAGCCCCAAGAGGAACAGAATTATCGCGACAATCATCACTCCTCCTCCGCAGGTTGCAGCAGTTCGAGTTCCAACAGCATCTTGGGTTGACTCTCCAACACGCGAAACCGAAATGGGGCCCACTCGACCATGTCTCCCGCTTCGGGCAGACGCTGGAGCACTTCCTGCAACACTCCTGCCACAGTAGTGCTTTTACACTTGGTAAGCGTCACGTCAAAGAACCGGCTCAGGCGACGCAAGCTGGTCATCCCAGTGACTTGCCATAGATTTTCTCCCAAGGGATGAATCGACGCCGTGGCCAACATCCGCGCGCTGCGGCTCGAGTCATCTTCGAAAACTGTGTGCAATAAATCTTCCAGGGTAACGATGCCCACCGTCTCGCCAAATTCATTGATGACTGCTGCCACCTCTCGGTCTTCAGCATTGAGTGTGTCGAACACCGAGGCGACCGAAGCACACCAGGGAACGTAGACCACGGGACTCGCGAAATGTTCCAAGTTTTGTCGCGGAATGGTTGAGAGTAACTTTAAGGCAATCGCACCGGCAATCTCTTCACTCTCCGGCTCGGTCACCAGCAAATAGCCGCTGCGCGGAAATTCCCCTCCCAGGTCGGCTAGGTGGACTGGCGGCGTGAATTTTCGATAGAGCGTACGCGGTCGCATCAACTCTTCCGCCGTCAAATCCGAGAGCAGTACGATATTTTGCAGTGCCGTCCGCTCCTGAGCGGCCAACTCCTCATTAGGTGTCGAGATGGTGATCGCCTGCTCCAAGTCGGCCAGTTCCAAATACATCTCTTTTTGGAAGTTGGGAAACATCAAGCGTCGCAAGGCATAATTGACCGCCGAGAAAATGGGTGCCAAGGGACTAAACATCCGCACCGCTGCCGACAACGGAAAACTCACGAGGCTCGATACGAATCGCGGGGCGAGTACACCGATCGTCTTGGGCACCATTTCGCCGAAGAAGATCAGAACGAGCAATGAGACAAAAGCAACCAGCCCCGCCTCGGCATGATGCCGTTCGCTTTGCAGGCGAATACTCACCACCGAAGCGATCGCAAAGTACGCGATATTCAAAATGAGATTCCAGAAGAGAATCGCCATCAGCAGCAACTCTGGATGTGCCAATAACCGCACGGCAACTCGCTGCGGGGGCGTCCCCCACTTGAGCCGCCGCCGATCCTCTGGTTGCAGCGAAAACAGGGCCGCTTCACTGCAAGAGAAAAACGCCGACCCAACGACGATCAACGCCATCGTGGCAAACGCAGGCCCGAAGTTTTGAAGCAAGATCACGAAGGTTTCTCACACGCTAAGAAACGGAGACCCGAGAAAACTCTCCCGTTCCAACATCCCCCATCTGCAATTCGAATTCCGCACTCCCTCAATCCTGCCCCGTCGTCCGCCCTGTCGCAACATCGAATTCATAAATCGCGGGTACGAGCATCGCAGCCGTGGCAAACAGGTAGGTAACGAGGGTAATCAAAAACGCCGCCCCGAAACTCTGCTGGAAATAGTTGGTAATTACAATATAGGTGGCAAACGGCGTGATTCCCGAGGCCAAGGCGATGGCCCGCGAGGGATTGCGAATCCCCAAGGCGTAAAACATGCCGGCTCCCCCGCAAACCATGAAGGCGATGAACGCTTGGAGCTGGTAAGTAAACGAGCTCTGGAATGCCATCATCATCCGCATGCAGACCCCGATTCCCAAGAGCAGAAACAGAACCGTGCTCAAGCTCACGCCAACGGCCGTCTGCGAAACAGCATAGGTCATGCCACAATGCACCCCCAGCATCGCCACAAAAAAGTTCATCACCAGGAACGACAGTGCTAGAAACACCAGATTCTCCGTGCTGAGCGCTCCAGTGGCCCATAAGAACCCACTCAAGGCCAACGGCAAGAGAATCATCTCTTTCGAATTATAAAATGTCCCCAGAAGTTTTCCGTAGATAATTTCCTTCGGGCTCAGGTCAGTCACCAACAAGAGATCGAGTGCCCGCAGGTCGCGTTCGTTGGTGAGCGAAGTCACAGCCAGCGCGTTCACCAGCACGAGTCCCAAGATCATCAACGGCAACAGCGGCTGGGCCAGCGCGGGTAAACTGGCCGCGTACCGAGCACCAACGTGGGACTCTGCATCGAGCATCGCCACCAAAGCCACCGCACAGATGGCAAAAATCACGAGATATGCGATCCGCACGACGACAATCTTTTTCCCGTAGGCCCAGGTGCAGATTTCTCGCCATAGGATCGGGTTATCCCAAACCTGCTTGGAAGTTTTGTGTTGGGGATTCGCGGCAGCCTGAGCTGCGAGTTTCTCGGCTTGCTCGTCGGTGAGCTTGGGTTGGGTTTCCTGCGCAGGATTCCACACCCGCACCCGCAAGATCGCCCACGCGTTCAAGAACACCGCTGCCGCGATGGCCAACAACATGAATAAATTGACCGATCCGCCACACCACTCAAAGAGCGGGTTCGCATCGCGCATCGGCTGGATCGCCGCCAAAATCGCTCGTAAAGGGGATACGGCAATCGCCCAAGTCTCAGCAGGTGCCTCCAGCCACTCGCTGCCAAGGCGTCCGCTGGCAAGTACCTCACCTCCAACGACCCACAGCACCAGCCCCAACGCCGTCATCGCCAACGACTGAAATGTTTTCTCTCGCCACAGCGCGAGCGTCGAGCCCAAACTCCCCGCCACGGCCGCCGCAGCCAGCGTGATCCCCACTACCCGAAAGACCTGCCCATAAGAGACCCCACCCAACAGAGTCAGCAGCATCAGCAACGGGACGGCGGCAAAAATTAATAAAAAGACACCCAGCGAACTGGCAAATAGTTTCCCTAACACCAACTCAGCGTTGGTCATGCGGGTCATGAGCAACAGGTCCAACGTGCGGCGATCCTTTTCCTGGGCCACCGCTGCGGTCGTCAACAGCGCAGCAAAGGCCACCGCCATCGCCATTTGCAGGGGAGCCAACAGACCAAACACCGCTGCCCCAAATCGAGCAAGATCGCTCAAACTCCGCACATTCTGCGACCCCAGCAGAATCAGCCAGGCCGTGAGCACCAACCCAAACAACGCCGCCACGTAAACAGCCCGTTGCAGATAAAGTCGCCAATTGCGAACACTCGTGGTGACTTCGCGTGAAAAAACCGGACCGATGAGCAACCTACTGGTTCCCTTAGCTGACAAACCCTGAACAATTGGGAAAACTACGCGAAGTCGAACGGCAAACGCCTTTCGTGACGATTCCCCACTATATGCCGCAAAGCAGGCAGAGTCGAGTCTGAGGTATCCAACATTCAATATAGTCGCTGGCGCCAGACCCCCGGTTTCTTGCCCATCTCAGATCATTTTTCCTGGAGCGACTGGCTACCCAGTCCAAAATGTCTAAAATGAAACCGGTGGGCATCGGAAAGCGTTCCGCCCACGTTCCAATCATCGTCGTCATGCCTGGCCTATTGAGTTCGTTTGCCGGTATGTATGCGACCCACTTTAAGGCAAATTAAATCCATGAATCTCTGCAAGTCTCTTCGTTCAACAATCCGTTTCAAACTGATCCACTGCTTGGCAATCGCCGTGGTTTCGTTTAACTCTTCTTTTGCTCCGGCACAGGACCCCACGGCCCCCGCTGCCACTCCTCCTTCTGGCTTGGGGGCTGCCGATGACGCCAACATGCAGCCCACCGTCGAAGCTCTTATCGGTAACGCTGTCTCGCTTTCCAACCAAAAGTACCCAGAAATCGAAAAAGCGATCCAACGATTTAAGAATGGCGATGTCGAAGGGGCGCTCGAGTTCTTGAAAACAGCCAAGGAAAAATATCCAAAGCTCCCACCGACCTACATCACCCTCGCCAAACTGCAAGTCATGGCGCAGAACACCCAGGGGGCCTACAACCTGCTCGAACTCCAGGTCGCCGAGGATCCTACCGACCCCGAAGCCTATCTGCTGTTGGCCGATCAGGCTTTCGCCGGCAATCGCACGGCCGAGGCTGAAGCCCTGTTTGAAAAAGCAGAACCGCTGGTCGAAAAGTTCGACGGGAATGCCAAACGCAAACGCGATATGGAGATTCGCGTCCTCGCCGGCAAGGCTGCCGTCAAAGAACGCCGGGGCCAGTGGGAGGATGCGCTCGCTTTACTCAACGAATGGGTGAAAACCGATCCGGACAATGCCATGTCGCACGCCCGCTTGGGAGTCACCCTCTTCCGTTTGGATAAGTCCAAGGAAGCCTACGACGAATTCACCAAGGCACGCAAGCTCAATGCCGATCTCCCCCACCCCTATGCCTCGCTCGGCCAACTCTTCACACAAAGCAACGACATGGAAAACGCCCGCAAGGCCTTTGAACGGGCTTATAAGGAAGACGGCCAGGATCCCACCACCGTGCGCACCTACGCTGAATGGCTGTTGCAGCAAGGCGAGCTTGAGAAGGCTCAGGAGGTTTCCACGCAACTCTTGAAATTGACCCCCTCGGCACCCGTAGCAGTCCTCTTGGATGGGGTCGTAGCCCTAATGCTCAATCAAGACGATCGTGCCGAGCAGGCCTTTAACAAGGTGCTGAGCCTCGACCCCGGCAATGCCCGCGCCAACGACCTCATGGCCCTGTTGTTAATTGAGAGCCAAGACAAGTCGAATCAAGAACGGGCGCTGCGTTTTGCCGAGCAAAACACAAAGCTCTTTCCTCAAAACTCCCAGGCCAATATCACCAAGGCATATGTACTCTACAAGCTAGGCCGTATGAACGAAGCCCAGGAACCGCTCCAGATCGGCGCACGAGGCCAACTGCAAACCGACTCGGCCTACCTGATCGCACGCATCATGGCCGACCAAGGCCAAAAAGACAAAGCCCGCCAGGCGCTCGAGCAAGTCCTCCAGCAAAAACAGGGCCTCTTCGTCTTCCGCAAACAGGCCGAAGAGTTGCTCAAGGAACTAAAAGCCGAATAGTTAAATCCCGTTTAGCTACCCCCCGGATTGTTTAGCCGCGACCCGCTGTGCCCTCAACAAGCAGTGTGTGTTCGGCTAAGCGGAGCGCGTCATTTATACGATGAGCCCCCGAGCCGTCTACTCCGGCTTTTTTTGACGGGCAGAATCCGTGTATGGGTTCTGCGCTCGGATTCAATGAACGCTACTTCAGAAGATTTAGATTAGCAATTCGGATCATTTTTTATCCGGAACAAGACCGGAGAGCACTCTCGGCTCGCCTTGTGCCGCAGTGATTCCTTTTTTCATGAGTGACTTAGAAATCCCCCTTGCTGCAAGACCAGAATCATCAGAGCGGAATGTAGCAGACGGTGTTGGACAGAAGGATCATGACAAATATCAGGCAAGTAGTCATAGGTCCTAGATAGATCCTTCCAGTCAATCGAAAAAAATAACGATTGAAGTATGGCAAGACAAACATGATGGGTACGACAGCGAAAAGCAAGTTGACATACAGCCATCCATCGGTCCAGTAAACGGTTCCTGTGAACGCGAACACCGAATACTGCACAATCAGAATGAGTAAAAGCCCGACGGTGTTGGCCAAGCCAGCAAGTAGCATGCTCTTCCACTGCTGATCTCCTTCGAATCGCATGGCACCATTGACACGCAAGGAATTGGAAAGAAAGAACAAAAAAAAGATGGGAGCATACATGCTCAGCAACAGAAACATGACTGGCTGAAATACGCGCGCCCCAAAAAATACAAACCGGTAGTCCACATGGAAAAAATAGTGTATCGCAAATAGCAACTGAAAGAAAAAAGCGAAAAGCAACAAAGCTAGTAAGAACGTACAGGCGAGTTCAGCGAGATTCGTATTCGTTCCCCACATGTCAGGACGCACTCCATGAAGCCTACCGTGGAAGTGGTAAGAGAGAAAAAATAGCAGGAACCCCACGATACCATTAAGCACTGCCCAAAGCATGACGGCATTGTTCATTCGTTGTGGAAAGAACCAAGTTTGCTCTCGGCTCGTCGCAGCGACAAAGAGCTTCTGAGAAAGTTCTGCCATCGGGATGTAAGAGAAACAAGCAACCAAAGCCGAAAAAACGAAGAGGCTCCAGAAGATTATTTTTCCCTTCCCCTGTGGTTTAGGCAGAGCCTCTGGCAGCGGGTGTACAAGTTTCTGGAATAAAGGAAGCTGCAGAAGCAAGCGGGTAAGGGGAATCAGTGCAACGAGTGCTGCAATCGACGAGATTAAAGTTAGGAACTCCTTCCAATACCATGTTTGATTCTTGCTGGAGATTTCGTAGTCGATTCCAAGGACTTTCTCGAAATAATCGAGTTGATTTGCTGTAGCCTCGACGGCATAGGGCTGAAAAGGATGCAACAATCCCTCATTGAAAACGACCCGCAAAGTTTGATCGTCTTTATTGCCGTAGTAGCGACCAATTTCTACTTCTTCAAGTTTGGTTCCCGAAGCAAGTAGACCGGAATTTACTAGTCGCAGTGCTTCAGGAGCGAACCGCATATCCCCGTTCTTCAACTCGTTTCGATAAGCCCCTTCATCAAATTTGGCATAGCTCATGCCCACGTTGCAGCGGACATCCTTCAAAACCGCATCTTCCATCGTCTCGACGTAGCCAGAAACGAAGACCGAGTTGAGTTTGCTTGGTTTTCCTGTCTTTCTCGCAAGCTTTCCAAAGTAGTTGGCCCCCCGAATCGCGGCATTCCCGCCAGCGGAATGTCCCGTCGCTGCAATTCGGCTTTTGTCGATATAGTTGAGATTGGGGGTATCGTAGGCGTAGTTAATTACGGCAAACATGCCGTAGCCTTCGGTTGTTGCTGAACGCTTACTCGTTGAAGAACTAGACCCCCCCTGGGCATAAGGATCGATGGCAATCACGACAACGCCGCGACGTGCTAGTTCGAGAGCAATGTTAGAGAGTGTTTCTTTCGAGCGTTGAAATCCAGGAACAACCACGACGAGAGGAGCAGGAGTTTGTGGCGTTGCACTTCTGGGCTTAAATAAGTCCGCTACGATCCATTGACCATTTTGCGTCGGAATCTTGATTTCTTGAACCTGGACGCGACCACCGGAAGATTGAACCAAAGAAGCCAGGTAACTTGCGATCAACACCACTAGGAGGCAGGCGAATAAGAGCCGATTGCTTTTCGATTGTTGCCTGGCACCTTCGCACATTCGTCTACCCTATTTTACTTCGCCGAATGGTGATTAATCTTGGCAGAGGTATTGAACAGTGTGCGAAGCCATGTGAGCATTACTCTGGCAGGGTGACGAGTTTCTCTCTTGCCGCCTGGCCTATAACCCTCGATCTCATTTGGGCAAATTTCGCCGCTGCACTCGAATGCACCAGCAAGCAACTAAAAAGGAGATGATGTTTTTTGCCTTAAACTCCAAAGTTTGCTTTGCTTGACTTACTGCTCTTCTGGAACAATTCCTGAGAGCACTCTCGGTTCGCGTTGTGTCGGGGCAATTCCATATTTCTCCAGGAGTGCGTTGCAAACCTGAATGCGCTGATCCGAATTGAGAGCAGAGTTGAAGACGAGCAACTCACCGATATCACCAACAAACCCAGCTTCTCCCTGGTTCGAATTGCCAATGTACTTCGGAGTCTGAATCGAAGCGATCGATGGTGCTTGCGACTCGGCAACGAGGTCACCGTTGACAAAGAGAGCCGCTCGGTTCATGGAATTGCTATAAATGAGTGTACACACTATTGGCTCATCCTCGTTCGGCAGAGTACTTTGCAGAAAGATGTCTTGCAGTTTATTGGTGGGGACTTTTCGTGTCGAAAGAACGCCAGCTAGTTGCTTGTCACGAGTGATTTTAAGGATTAAATCCGGGGTGGTATTGAGAGAAAGAATCTGACCGAAATGACGGTTGAATTGTTCTGCCTGCTGAGGCCGAAGCACACAGAAAATAGTTACTTCGTCACCTGACAAAAATGGAGAAGTCACGAGATGCGAGGAGCCGTCAAAGCGGACAGCCGGTCTACCACCAAGCGTTTGCTTTATCCAGCGCGGTCGTCGTCCGAGGTCTACCTGCCAGGCATTGTTTTCCGTTGAATTCGTGCCAACGCTCAGATTGCCCCAACCTATCACTCGATTGCTCGAATCTAGCTGTAGACTCTTTGCTGCATCAAGCCACAGGATGAGATCACCCTCTTCTGGAATCGATAGTGCAGGCAATTCTTCAATAGAAGCGACGCTATTGAATCGCGAATAAGTGACGAATAGTGAGTGTTGTGCAGCCAGATGTTCTATTCTCTGAGCCGTCGTTGACAGTCTTATCGCTTCGTCGGCAGCCAATTTCCATTCCTGAGGCGAGTGATTGTGATTTCCCCAATCGCTTCGCACTAACACGTTGCCCTGAAACACATGTGCTTCGCAATTCCCCAACTCATCGACCAACACTCCAAAGCGAGTTCCCAAATCAATAACTTCCCCGGCAGGGATCTCTATAGAAAATCCTCGACTGCGTTCTGGCACGATTGCAGACAGTTTGCCAAAAGCCAGGTTTCCCCGATCTTGGGCAACAATGCTAAAATGGACGGGCGCTTCCAGGGTTACCTCTGCACCATCGCCGAACTCTAAAACCATAAGACCATGATCCAGCTTGATTTCGCGTCCAACCTCCAATAAAGGTGACTGGGGAATTCCCCAGCGCTCATCACCCCAATCACAATCAATTTTCTGAATGATGCGGGCAGAATACGAAGGTTGAGACTTGAAAGAATTCATCAAAAAAGCTGCCGCGAGAAATACAGAAGCGGCTAATGCAAGAATAGAGAAGGCACGAACGGTCTTCGAATTTGGCTCCGACACTTGCGTGGCAGCTTTTGCGGCGTGGGCATCTTCACTGAGCCTAACTGCCAATTCATCAGCAAACTCCTCTGGATTGCGGCTTGCTCTTAACTTGTGCTCTAGATTGAGATGGAGCGAAGTGTAATCTAAGTATTCGCGAATCGCTTCTTGATTATTGTTTATCAGAGCCGAGAGCTCTTGCACTTGCTGAGCATCGATATCTCCATCACAGAGTCGTGACGCAAGGGCATGCAGACGTTTAATATTTTCTAATTCCATAGCATTTTCGTTTACAATGTACTGAGGCGTCGTCTAACACAACGCAGTAACTTGGAGCGAATTTTTCCCAGCAAGTCATGCACGGTGCTCTTGGGGCGGTTGCATTCTTTCGCAATCTGTTGCACGGTTTTGTTGTACTGGTATCTGAGATTGAGAATCCGTTGGTCAGATTCTGGCAATTCCTGCAGGCACGCATTAAGGGCGGTCCCACTCTCTTCAAATCTCCGATTGTCCTTGGCTTCGTCCAGAGCGATGTCGGCAATCTGATTCAAGACGGATTCACTGAGATACAATGGGGTACGCTTGTTCTGACGAAGATTACGAAACACTTCGAACCGGGCTATTCCGCAAGCCCATTTGACGAAATCGCGGTCTCTTTGGAATTCTGGCCATTTTTTCCAAAGGATAACACTTGTCTCTTGGAGGACGTCTTCTGCTTCGGGGAGGTTGGGTACCAAGGTGTGAATAAAGCCAAGGATACGATGTTGGCTTTTGGAAAACAGTCGAACAAATTCTTCCGCTGACGAAGCATCCATTGATAATTGTTCCATCCGCCTGGATTATATGTTTAGAGCACGTTTTCCGCGACCAGCGAAACTTGTTCGCTGGTCTGCTCCGCCACTTGGAGTCGCGCTGAAACAGGCAAAAATCCGAAAAAAATAATTCACGTGGCTCTTTTGCAGTGCTTGTCGCCAATCAATTCAAACAACGGCCCTCAAAAGCCGGGAAGTAAGCATCAAAATGAACGCCCTACCGACTCGCGATGAGATTTGGGCTACTGGCATGAGTTCCATTCGATTGGCAGGCGAAAGAACGGCCACGTCCCCAGTCCCTCCTAGGTTCGTCATGCTGGATCCGGATAGAATTGTCCCCTCGACCACGTACAAGCCTGAAAAGTGCGAAAACTATGGCCGTACCCACGGCAGTTCCCAGGACAATATCATTATCGATAAATCAATAGCTATTCTTCGCGGACGAGGTCGCCGATTCGTCGGTTTCCAGCTTCCGTGGATTAGATTCCGCTGACCCAGTTCTGGCGGGCTTCGGGACAAGCAAGCTTTCCGATAATTGAGGATTTTACTCGTGGATTAAATGCTTTGCTGCGTAGGAAGCCATGTGGGCATTGCTATGGCCGACCCCCGGCACAACTTCAAGTTGCCAGTTCAAGTCTGTACTATGCGATTTTGCCGCGGAGAGTGCAGACAGATAAAGACCCAATCCCCGAGCAAACACATGGGGCCCTTGCATTCGAGCAGCGGGGCTGTCGCTTAGCGGTTTGGTGCGGGGGTCGAGGTCGCGATCTCCCAGCAACAGAACCATACGCTTCGCCAACCAGGGTTTGACTGCGAACTCGGGGAGAGGTGCGCCACGGAGTCCGAAGGGGAATGTCACTTCGCGGTCCAGAAGTGTAGCGAAAGCGGGATTCGCTGCGACAACCGTTTCGACTTTCGCGTTTGGTTTGAAAAGTACAAAAAGTTGAACGAAAACTCCCCCCGCGGAATGGCCATATAGGTTGTAAGTCTCTCGTTTCGAGCCGAAACGACTCTTGAAATCATCGAAGAGAGGATCCATAGCTGAGAACAACCATTCTGTTTCAGGCCGTGGATTGCCCGACGAATCGACAACCCCTCCCAGGTTGTACTCATACTCCGTTGGAAAACTTCTCTCTGCCGCTCCAACAACCAGCGTGATAAAGTGGTTAGCAACAGCTAAATGGTCCCATTCGTCTCGATACTGCTGAGCATTACGCTTGGCACCAGGAATAATGATCACTATCTGGGAATCGGCATCTACCAGCGGAGGAATGCTGTAAAGCACATCCAACTTTGGTCCCGCCCAACCAGAGAATTCATAATGCCCCACCGGAGGCCAATCGGTCTGTGCAAGTGCAAGCGAGGGGGCAAAAGTAAGCAAGAAAATGCCGAAGTAAAGTAGCTTACCAACAGACGACTTGGGGGCATTGAACATTGAGGCAATTCAATTCGTTAACACGACAGAAGAGAACAAGTTTGACCGATTCAGACCTCGAGAAGACTTCCTGGTATTCACGGCTAAACCAAGCCCAATCATTCGTTTGTAAACTCCTCTACCAGCGAGTGTCAATATTTAGCGAAAGAATCAAACTTGCTCTGATAGAGTGTCAATTCGTGACTTCTTCTGATAATTATTATTTTTCTCGGATATCCAGCAGTCCATGCGCGATTCAAAATGGATGGGGTCTGAACTAAAAATTTGTTGAGTGCGGACTCTTGAGCGTCCAGTGCTTAAGGATCGCGTTTGGTTTTCATTGATTCGTCGGGAGGATTCCCGCCAAATAGCCTTATTTTTCAGGGTTATCTGGCTTAGTTTGGGGGGGCAATAATTGACTTGGCATGGTAGACGCTGCTTTTGTGGACTCCCTCTTCAGAATGATTCAAGTTATGATAAAAAGGTGGTCTTGGTGAACTTATTACTGCTTTTCTTCTGCTTTTCAAGAGTGCCTGTAGGCGATCTAGAAACATGAGTTTGAGTCTGCGGAAATCTCTGAACCTGGGCTTTACCTTGATTGAGTTGCTCGTGGTCATTTCGATCATTGGCATTCTCGTGGCGCTACTGCTGCCCGCTGTACAGACTGCCCGTGAAGCTGCCAGGCGTACGCAATGCACCAACAACCTCCGTCAGATTGGCTTGGCCCTGATGAATTTTGAAGCATCACGAGGTTCTTTGCCCAAAGGAGATTGGCGGCAGCGCATGAAATCTTCGAATGTCGACTCACTGGGCACTTGGGTCTCAGTCACACTCCCCTATCTGGAAGAAACCAACCTGTACAATAAATTTGATTTCTCGCGTCCTTTTTTTGAACAAGTGGGACTTGATGATTCATTGCCACCTCATCACATTTTCTTTGAAACTCATATTTGTCCATCCAATGGACGCATGGATTTGATCCAGTGGAAAAACGCTCATTATGGGGCACGCGGCAATTACGCAGCCAATACGGGCTGGGCGGGTCCAGATAGCGGTGTGTGGATGAACGACATCCAATGGGAACAGATCGGTACCGATGGCAGAGGCCATCCAGAAAACCCGACCGGAGTTGAGTTCAAAGCCCATAATGGCAGGACGATTCACTCAGCTCTTTCCGGTTTTGGACCCTTCATGGTCAACAAAGGAATTGCTCTCCGAGAAGCTACCGACGGAATGAGCAATACCGTAGCCGTTTCGGAGGTACGCAATGTTCCTGGCGATGATATCCGCGGCTCACTTCATTTTGGAGGCGGGGTCTTGTATCTTCATAGCGAGGTGCCGAACACAGCGATTCAAGATTTTACCCGTTTGTGTATGAGTACGGTGGAAGCCCCGTGTGTTTCCACGGAAGAAACTTGGAGAGGCTACCATAAGCTTTCTGCTCGCAGTGCCCATCCGGGCGGTGTGAATGTCCTGTATTTGGACTCGAGTGTCCGGTTTGTTGAAAACCACGTAGATCGCAACTTGTGGAAGGCCGTTTCCACCTTTGCAGGTGAGGAGCTCTCAGGCAGCAACTACTGAATCCACGCTTACTCCATTTTGACTCCTCCCTTTGGAAGAGGTCGTCGCCTCAGCGGCGAAAGTGGAAAATATCCCGTAAGTTGTTTGATAAATAGACCTTCCGCCGAATTCGGCAATCGATTTCCGTTTTTTTTCGGATAATCTGATCTGTGGGCGCGATTCCTCTTGAACGGGCATTTTTGGTTGGCGGCTAGTTTCCCTCAAAGACACCTCGTTCGAACAACAACCACGTCAATGTTTTTTATCTTTTCAACTGGGCGGCATATAAGCCACCGAAGGGAGGGTCCTAATGAGTTGTCTTGCGAAATGTGATTTATTGTTCCGTGTGCTGACTTTGGCTATCGTTAGTTCAACACTACTAGTGTCTTCTACTACTGCGACTATTCTTGTCAACGAAAACTTCACGCATCCCGACGGTGATTTAGTTGGCCAGACTCCTACACCAGGACCAGGAGACGAGTGGGCGGGCCACAGCGCCGGTGGAACTAATCCGATTCAAGTTGCGGGTGGAACTGCTGTGATCAATCAGCAGGGTGGTGAGGATGCTAGCACGGCCTACGCCATTCAAAGCGACACTTCGACTACCTACGCAAGGTTTGATTTTAGCCTTCCGGCTACCACCAATTCAGACATTTCCAATCTCGATTCCAACGGACTGTACTTCGCCCATTTTCGAGGTGGTACGGGTACTTCCTTCCGCGCACGAGTCGGCGTGTTACCGCCAGATAGTGGCGGGGACTTCAAACTGGTCCTTTCCGAAGATAGTACAATCGGCGATGGTGCGATCTGGGCTACGGAGTTGTCATTCGATACGACTTACCGAGTTGTGTCAGAGTACAACGCTGCGACTCAGCAGAGCAGACTCTGGCTCGATCCCGCCGATATTTCGAGCACGAACATCACTGCGACGAACTCGCTTGCGGCTTCCGATAATTTCAGTTATGCCTTCCGTCAAAGTAATGATTACAACGGGCAGCAGATTGTGGATAATCTCGTCGTAGCCACCAGCTTCGATGAAGCACTTACCGGAGTCGCAATACCCGAACCTGGTTCGATTGCTCTGCTCGTGGGCAGCTTGGTATGTTTTGCCGGTCGTCGGATACGATAAGCATCACTTTGAACGGCAACTCGCGCGGCGGCGGTTAAGGTCGGCAGCAATCGCCGTCGCGGGACTTTTTTACTTAAATGAGAGTGTCTGGCAATTGAGTTCGTGAATCCCGGATGCGAGCACGAGTTGTTATCCCGAGGTACTCCGTGGGATCTGGCCAGATTTCTCAGCCAATCTCGAAATGTCAGAAACGCGAATTTCCAGGCACTTTTAATTTCCCTCTGCTCTTCGAATTCGATCCCTTTATCCACTTTTACAAAGCATTTTCACTCATGAAACCTTATATCCGATTGGTGTTTTCAGTTGCGTTTCTGGCGGCGATTGCCGCTATTTCAATCGCCCATGCTGCCGAGCAATCGCTGGGAACTGTCGATCAGGACACGTTTGTTGAATTCGATTCCAATGCTGGCATCGGTGGAACTCCTCGCGGCACAGCTACCTTTATGGAAGTTCGCGGAGGTGATCCGTTTAATAGTTTGAGTCTGACTTCCAAATCACTGGTTCGTTTCAACCTGGGAGCGTCTCCGGCGATTGATCCCAACCTGCCGTATTTTTTCGAAGTTACGACCGATGATGCGCGAAACTCAAATGATACGTTTCGACTCTACTCGATTACGGACGGGCCGACGCAAACATTTAATGAGTCGACCTTTTCCTGGGAATTTGCGGACGCAGATTTTCAAAATAATGCGCCAAATGCCACGGCAGGTTTTGATAACTTCCTCGCCGCAGGACCCCTCGTCGGTGTCTTTTTTGCGCCCGAACCCTCTCAAGCGGACGCCGCCATCGGCATCCCTATCCTCGGGTCGGATATTAGCACGTTCGTCAATGGCAATACCTTTGCCACGTTCGGCATCACGAGCACAGAGACAAATCGCCTTCGCTTCAATACAAAGGAAAACACGGGAACACCAGCGCGACTATACACTTTCGATGTCGTCAATTCCCAAGCAAACGGTAATCTTGCAAGTGCAGGGACTTGGGGCGGATTGCCCGCGGCCGACAACTGGTATCGAGTCGCCGGCGGCAATACCGTCACTGTCGCGGCCGGAGCCTTTGCGGGCGAAGGCGTGATCGTAGACAACGGCACACTCGATTTTGTGCCTGGTGTGATTGTCGACATTCCTTTGATCCAGTTGAATGCCGGCGGCAACCTCAGTCATTCGACCCCGGGTAACATCGAAATCGGCGACGGCACACTCAGTCGCAACGACGCTCGCTTCCACGGCGGCCTGGTCATCAACCGCGATCTAGCCTACACAGCCGCTGCAGGCGAAAGTCTGACGATCAACCTGCCGATTCGCACTCGGAATACTTTTACTTTTAATGGTGGAGTCGGATCGGATCTCATCATGAGATTCCCCCAATCCAGTCGTGGGCTCATCCAATTCAATGGTGCGGGCGACGAAGTCATCCTTAGCGAGGATGAGGGGGTCGGCGGCACCCTGGAAATGAACTCGACGGGCGGCAACACGCTTGTATTCGATGGTGAGGATACTGAGCAAGAGTTTGGATTCGGAACGGTCGTGTTCAATCAACCCGGTACGATCGACCATCGCTCAAACACCAACCCTAAGAGCGACCGACTGCAGGGTGTTGCCTTTTTGGAAGTCAACGCACCAGTAACGCTGGACTTGACTGCCCCAGAGGTCACAAACACGGGTGGAACTACTGGCAACGGTCGCCGGATATTCCAAATCACACGCGCCTTACGAGGCGGCGGTGATGTCGACGTTAACGGGACCCTGGCCGCCCCAGGTACGGGCGTCGGTAACAACTCCATTCAAATTGGAGTCGATGCGGGGAGCGATACCAATGTTGAAAGTGTCAGCTATTCAGGCACCATCACGGCCAATGCTTACGCCGACATTGAAATGAGAGCATCGATGCCCGCAGCAAAGGTCGTGATCAATGGAAACGGTCAGTTGACCACCGGATTTGACTTAGCACCGGAAGCGATTGTCGAAGTTGGCGAAATCGATATCCACTCAGGCGGATCGTTGAATGTCGGCACCCAGCCACAGCAACTACATGTGGTCAAGAGTGGTGGTCGTACAGGAAATCTGACTCTCAGCTCAGGATCCAACTTGACCATGCAGATCAACGAAGCGGAAGATTATGTGCCGGGACCAGGCGATTTTGACGGAGTCTTCTTCGACAAGATTGAAGTAGAAGGGAATGTGACCTTAGGCGGAACTCTCACCATTCAACTCAATCCTGACGTTGTCGTCCCCGGCGTGTCTCCGCCACCCGATCCTTCTTATTTCCCTCCCGTTTTGGGCGACACATGGGACATCATCTCCACCGTAGCATCCCCTTCGCCAGCAGACTTCGACGGGAGCACGGTTGTGGATGGACTTGATCTTGCCCAGTGGCAAGGTGACTACGGAGCGAATGGAAATAGCGATGCCGATGGTGACGGCGACAGCGATGGTGCTGATTTCTTGGCATGGCAGCGAAGCTTCGGTGCGACTTCAACATCTGGAACGATCACCGGCACGTTTTCTAATTTGATCGTGGACGATGCGTTCGGAGATTTGGCTGCGAATAACCTGGCATTGAAAATCAATTACATCGGAACGACAACCGTGCAAATTGAAGTCGTGGCAGCCACTTCGCTGAGAGCCGTTCCTGAACCATCCGCACTGGCATTGGCTGCATTGGCGTCCGCGGCTGGCTTATGGGGCAGACGCCGTCGAAAATAATTAAGGTGTGATTGCAACAATTTATTTGGGCATTGAGGATCATGGATATGGATACGACTTTGCGAAAAGAGCAGCGAACGGCTTTCACTTTAGTTGAGCTTTTGGTTGTGATTGCGATCATTGGCGTACTAGTAGCCCTCTTGCTACCAGCGATTCAGGCTGCTCGCGAGGCCGCACGTCGAACTCAATGCCTCAATAATTTGAAGCAAGTCGGGCTCGCAGTCATGAACTTTGAATCGACCAAAAAGACGCTCCCAAAAGGAGATTGGCGACAGAAGACGTCGGCCACCGGCATCGATTCGCTCGGCACCTGGGTGACTGAGACGATGCCTTTCATGGAAATCGGCAATCTCTTTAACGAAATGGATTTCACGAAACCCTATTTCGAGCAAGGATTTATCGGACCGAATAACACTCCAACCCATCATTTCATTCTCGAGTCCCACATCTGTCCCTCGAATGGGCCAGTAGGTATCGTTACCTGGAACAACGGCCTCTATGGCGCACGCGGCAACTATGCAGCCAACGCTGGCTTCACAGATCCGGAAGAAGATTGTGGGCTCTGGATGGATGACCTGAATTGGGAACAGGTCGGCAAAGACGGCCGCGGTTATCCAAACTGCACTTCGGGACATCTTGTGTCGAACCCCGTGCCCGGTGCGGCCCGTCCTGAAGTCAAATCGGCAATGTCGGGTTTCGGCCCATTTCTGGTCAATCGGGGGATCGCTCTTCGCGAGGCGACTGACGGTACAAGCAACACGATCGCAATATCAGAGGTCCGCACGGTTGAAGGAGATGACACACGCGGCGCACTGCATTGGGGTGGTGGGGTCATGTATCTTCATAGCCTGGCTCCAAACAACCGTGGAGTCATTCAAGAACTCAAGGACCGCACGCGTTTATGTGTGGATGAGCCAGAAGCCCCCTGCTTTCAGTCCGCTTCTGGATGGCAAGGCTGGCACCGCAACACCGCTCGCAGTGCCCACAGCGGCGGAGTCAATGCGCTAATGCTTGATAGTAGCGTGAGATTTGTTTCGAACGACGTCGACTTGCTGGTATGGCGGGCAGCTTCGACGTTCGATGGGGGAGAGATCCTCAATGGCAAACTCTAGTCGGTGGAAATTGCCTCTGGGCGATTTCATTTCCCCACTTTGCCGCTCCATCACAAGGACTGGTTTGTGGGTCATCGCCATTATCCTGACGGGTTGCGGAGGTGATGGTGTTGCAGTCAGCGGTCGAGTCATCTTTGACGGTGAGCCCATTCCAGAGGGAACGATCACCTTCATCTCGGCAGACGAAACAACTCTCGAAAGTCCCGTACAAGCGAACATCATCGACGGCCAATTTGTCATTGAATCCCTTCAACCCGGCAATTACAACGTAGCCGTCAGGGCAACCCGCAGTGCAGGACAAGTCCCCCCCGAACCTGGCACCACGGAGAGAGTCGACCGCTACGAACAATACATACCAGTCAACTACAACTCGCGTACGGAACTCACCGCCGAGATCGCCGGTGACGTCGACAACTTGCAGTTTGAGCTTAAGTCCCCTCCAATAACTCGCGGACGACGCCGTTAGCAGTTATACTGAAGTTTCACCGCCATCAGTGATTCCACCACTAGCGATCTAAAAATGCCAGAGCGATCTCACAAGAAATCCGTATTTTTCAATGCGACATTTCTCGCCTCAATCGCAACTGCGCTTTGTCTTGTGGCAACCGTTCGCGGCGATGCCTTTAACGTGTTGATGATTGGAAACAGCTACGTGCAAGGCAATGCATTGGCCCGCGCTGTAAGTCTCGATCTTCAAGGGCTATTCGATGCTGACCCAGCCCACACCGGTAATGTCACCGCGCGCGCGGAAAGTTCCTGGTCGCTCAAAACCCACGCTGAAAGTAGTATCACCACGGACTTGATCACAAATTCGGCTACATATCAGTGGGACGCCATAGTCTTGCAGGAGCAGAGCAACCGCCCCGGTCGAGCAATCAAATTCATGGATTCTCAGCTCACGAATCTCGACCTTGGTGGACCTGTGCTGATCGATCTCATCAAGCAGCACCAACCTCAGGCAGCCGTCGTGCTCTACAACTCCTGGTCAAAGTTTCCTGGGCATGAGGACTTAATTGATTTTTTTAACAACGACGCCGACGAAATGCTGAGTTTCACCAACCAAGGGTACGATCGAATTCAGAAGAACCCTGGCCAGTGGGATCACTCCGACGTAGCAACCATTGCTCGGGTTGGCGACGCTTGGGGCAAGTGGTACGACACCTACGGGTTCGCAAATTCCCAATTAAGATTGCATGATGCCGATGGAACTCACCAAAACGACCGAGGAAGTTATCTCGCTGCCTCCGTGATCTATGAAACGATTACTGGCACAAGCACCATCGGCAACGCCTATTCGGGGGCCGTCACCGGCACGGTGGGTGGCGAGAGTAAACTGTTCTTACTTCAACAACGTGCCTCGGCCACCACTGGAGTGGCCCACACGGCCGACTTCGACCAAGACGGCGAAATCGACGGCCACGACTTCTTGACTTGGCAACGCGGATTTGGCATGCCAAGTGGTGAAATCCTTTCAAGTGGCGATGGAAATCTCGATGGAGTAGTTGACCACGAAGATCTTTTGATTTGGCAAGCACAATTCAGCACACCCTTGGCTGGCAGCCTGGCAACATTCACCTCGAACGCCTTGCCGGAACCGGAAACAAGTCTGTTGGTGAGCTTGGTGCTACTACTCGCATTTACGCGAGTCCGAAATATCACTCGCTAAACACTCGAACCAACTAGTCCCTCTCCTGGTTAGCCGCGCCCTCGAATTGGTTAGCCGCGACCCGCAGTTGAGTTCTGCTCAACTAAGGGAAGCGCGTCCGCCCTCTGGGCTGTAGAGTTGAACCACTTCGTGGCTAGGTTCATTACCAACCATTTCTCGCTGCGATTCTTTACGCCGTAGGTGTTACATACAACGCCTACGGCGTAGAGAAAGAAAATGAGTTTTACCACGAATTGAAGTCACGATGAGTCAATCCGCCCCATATGGCATTGGACGCCAGAAGTGAAGGAGGTTCGCGGTATGTCCAAACAAGTCGATACGGAGTCGAGACTGCCCTCGCGTTTCCGCTCTCGACGATCTATCGGGTGTTCTCAACAGCCGACATCATGGAATCTTGGCTGCTGCCACAAGGCATGCACGTAGCGAGTGGTTGGTCGTGAGTGGCATGCGGCTTAGTAGGTGTCTCTCAGCTACCAGCCAGCCGTCATCTTTTCGCTAGCAATGAACCGCCAGCCGCCGATCTCCGTCCTCTTTTCTTCTTGCTCCTTCCCTCCTATCCTCTCCGCTCACTGTCGTTCCCGGTGCGCCGCTCACCCCAAACCACTCACCACCGACAATACTCTCCACTGCATGTTGGGGTAAATTCCGTCAATTTCGCACTTCTACGAAAAGACTCATGGTGCTAGCTCCGGGGAAGATTGCCGGGCTGTTCGGGATCGGCTGAGGCCGTGAACTTGACGCATTCTGGCGATCTCCCTAGTCTTCGCCCCGGATTCCAGGACTACGCGTCTCCCTGCGCGCAGACATTGCCACTCTATCTCCGCGGACATTACCCTTGCAGCAAGAAACAGCCATCCCGCACCTGACGCAGACCACCGGGCGGTTTCGCTCAGTGGTTTCGGTGCTGCTGCTCTCTTGTCTGCTGGCTGGTTGTGCGACCTCAACCAACAAGTGGGTCGCTCTGCGCTCCACCCCGCGGAATCCGCTCACCGAGTCGCTCGGCCTGCTGACTAAGCAAGGCCCCAAGCCGACCGAGCGAACCCTCCAATTACTCCGCCGCTATAACCTGCACGAGGGCTTGGAGGGGGATCGCCGGGCATTGCTCGCCAAGTTAGACGAGATCGAAACGCGCAGCCCAAATCGAGAAAATATTTATGCCCAGGCCGAACTGGCGTATGTCACGGGCAAACGGGCCGAACGAGGTAATCATCGGAAGCAGGCCTTGGAGTATTATGGGGCAGCCGTGTTGCATTCCTATCGGTATTTGTTTGACGAAAAATATGCAACCGCCTCGAACCCCTACGATCCCGAATTCCGCCGCGCTTGTGACCTCTACAACGCAGCCCTGGAAGGAACTCTGCGGATTGTCCAAGCACAGGAATCTCTTCGACCAGGCACACAGATGCACATCAAGACCGCGAATCACGATTGTCATATCGAAGTGCGGTTAGAAAGCAACGATTGGCATGTGGATGACATCGACCATTTTGAATTCGTCACTGACTTCGAGGTACATGGCCTGCGTAATCACTACCATAATTTTGGCCTGGGCGTTCCCCTGATAGCCATCCGCCGCAAGCACGAGGGAGAGGATCCGCGCGAAGAATACTATCCCGACGACCTTTCCTTCCCTGTCACAGCCTTCCTCCGCGTTGACTTGGCACCAGAGAATAGAAACACCGATCAGTTCGCTGTCTTAGAGCTCCTCGATCCTCTCAATCAGCCGACAGTCCAGGTAGCAAACCAAAACGTCCCGTTAGAAACCGATCTAAGTACCCCCTTGGCTCATACGCTGAGTCAGCCCGCACTGGACGACAATCGCCTTTCCACCTTGGGACTCTTGAAACCTGATAAAGTCGAAAATGTGCAAGGGCTCTACATGCTCGAACCATTTCAGGAGGACAAGATTCCCGTCTTGATGGTCCACGGCCTGTGGTCGAGTCCCGTCACTTGGATGGAAATGTTCAATGACTTGCGGAGTGATCCTCAAATAAGGAAGTATTACCAATTCTGGTTCTATCTCTATCCCACAGGTCAGCCGTTCTGGTTCAGTGCCGCCCAGTTGCGGGAAGATCTCGCCGACATGCGACAGAAAGTCGATCCCGAGGGCCGTTTTCCGGCACTCGATCAAACGGTGCTGGTCGGCCACAGCATGGGTGGGTTGGTTTCCAAGTTGCAGACGGTGGACAGCGGCAACGACTTCTGGGCCACACTTAGTGAACACCCGTTTTCTGAATTGAAAGCCGACGAAGAATTGCGGGAAGGGCTTGCGCAAACGTTCTTTTTTGATCCCAATCCGTCGATTCGCCGCGTGATTACGATTGGCACGCCTCATCGCGGGAGCGAATTTGCTAACGATACGACCAAGTGGCTTGGCAGAAAACTGATTCGCATTCCCACGAAGCTCATGCAAGGAAAACATCAACTCATCGCACGGAATCCGGACTTTTTTCGCAAGAACGCCCCCCTCGATATCAACACCAGCATCGACTCGCTTGAGCCCAATTCACCACTTTTGCCGGTATTGCTTACGGCCCACAGTAGTTCTTGGGTGAAGTACAACAACATTATGGGTGAGGTACCCGCCAAGGGGATCGCAAGTTGGTTTTCCAGCGGCAAAGGGGACGGCGTTGTAACTCTTGATAGTGCCCGACTGGAAAATGCCGAATCGCAGATTGTCGTGCCTGCCGATCACACTCTCGTGCATCGCCATCCGCAAAGCATTCTCGAAGTCCGACGTATCCTGCTGCAGCAGGTGGCCGAATTGCGCACTTACACCTACGGTGATCGAGTGGAACAGGTCTCTACTCCACCGGCTACCCGATGGGATATTACCCATCAACCAATCATCGAGAACTCAGCGTCAAGTCCCTCCGTTGATTTGGAAATCGCCCGCGGAGGAACTGCAGTTATCGCGCGCTAGATCGACCAACTGATTTGGCAGTTTTCTGCCAGAGTTTCCGCTGGCTCTCTCTTAATTGTCGGATGCGTATCCTTCGACCAAGCTATCGAATTGCGAAACTGACGGGAAGCCTTTTCCGCACGAGAATCCAATGGAGCAGCCTTGGATTCTAGATTTAGATCGTCTTGATTCGAATCCTGAGAAGGTGTGGCCTGTTCGATATCGAAGACCAATTCACCTCGAAGAACATTCATATCGCCAGGGGCTTGGATTCCCAAGCGTACACCTTTGCCTTTCATGCGTAAGACGGTGATGGTAATATTCTCGCCAATTTTGATTTTCTCGTTTTGCTTCCGTGTCAGAACTAACATGTCGCACTCCCTTTGCTTGTGTAGATAAGCTTCTGTTCCAGAGAAGTTGGTGTCGATGGGACACACAAGCATACTACGCATAGGCTATGCCACTTGTGCGTAGGCAATCTGAAAATCGCCGTATCTGACTGTCCTACAAGGCTTTTCGCACTGCTGGCACCCGATAGTGGACGGTCTACTAACACACACTTGTGCAAAACTTTTGTAAGTCTGTCAGTCAGGAAAGACGATTGCCCGAACGAATCACTGGGAGCCGAAACGCTTGGAATGCCGTCAATTCTGCGGGCGCCGATCCATTCGATCACGTAGTTTCGCCGCTAATTCATACTGTTCTGAGGCGATGGCCTGGGCCAGTTGCTCGGCCAAAGATGGGCCGAGATGATAGTGCTTAGCGATTGAAGACTTCATATCGCGCAATTTTTCTAGCAAGGTATCTTCGTCACTCTCTTCTCCCGAGGAATGGGTATCAAACAGTTTTTGCATTGAAGCCAATCCCGCGTCGATGGCTTCGACGGCACCACGGTGATTCGATTTCTCCAACTCAAGCAAGGTCAAAGCTTGTATCTTATGAAACATGACGAACGGACGGTATTGTTCGTGCATCATGGTCCAATGGGGGTCCGGCGAATTGGCTGAACTGAAATCCATCAGGGCCAACGTGTGATCAGCATCACGAATTGCCTCTTGATATCGGTTGAGCGTCAACCAACATACTCGACGATGGTAAAACTGATAAAACTCACGGTCGATTTCACGACAGCACTCGAGATCCAATTGAAAGGCGGGACCATCGGCAAACGATTGAGCAAGCAGGCAGTCGTAATAAGTATCATACCCTTCGGGCTTTTCTCCGTCCGGACGGCCGGTGGTTTCTAGTTGAATGATCCCCATGTCGACGCGCAATTGCAAGAGCGGTCGCCCGTCGGAACCCTTCACTTCCCGCACCATCACTTGTCCTGGAACAAATGGCCAATCGGAAAGGAATCGATCAAGATGTTGGATGCGTTTGGGCATCGTTTAAGAAAGCTGGG
>JBGSPU010000115.1:0-16192 GCA_041738415.1 Bythopirellula sp. | reverse complement strand
GCGAGCATTGTCCAGGACAAGCGGGATTGGGATGCCGGGATGTACCGCGGCAATCTTCCGCAAAAACTCACAGACGCTCTGGGCGTTGAGGTGGCTGTCGTTGGTGACCGTCACCAGTGGATGCGTGATCGCGTCGATCGCACCGAGCACATGGAAGCGTTGTCTGCCGGAAGGCGCGCGGATGATCACGCGCCTCCTGCAATCGCGGTTCCAGTTCTTTTTTTGAAGCGTGCCTGCTCTTCCACGTCCACTTTGGCGGTGGGGATATTGCTTCGGTTGAAGGAGCGGAAGTGCTGCTGAATTCCAGAAAGCCAGCGATCAAGTTTGATCGCGGCGATTGCCTTTTGGTTACTCCTCTTCAATCACCGCCATCAGCTCATGCTTCAGAAGTACCAAAGTCCCCTCATCCGTAACCTTGTGACCCTTGTGGTTCGTCACATAAAAAACATCGACCACCTGGTCGATAAACGTGCCGATCTTGGCGTGGCGAATGACCATGCCGAGGTCGTGTAACTTGTGTGCCAAGGCATACAGCAGGCCCGTTCGGTCAAAGGTGAAGACTTCGACGATCGTGAAATCGGCTGATAAAGATGTATCGATTCGCACTTCGTTATTCATTGCCGTTAGTCTTCTGGATGCCTCCTCTTGTTCTTGTCCCCAGACGCGGCGGAATTGGGGTGGACTATCACTCTCGAGCGACTCGAGCATGTGCCTGCTAAGCTTATTCAAGCGATCTGGCGTTGTGGGGCTCGTAGGTTGGGATTCGGTTGCCGTATAGCGGACGATCAGCAGATCGTCTGCCAGCACATCGACGTCGGCGGAGAGGATTTCTAGCCCTGCGCTGCTGATGGAGCCTGCCATGCTAGAAAATACACCACGCCCCACCCCGCGACTTACGCCAGCGAAACACTCGACGACCTTGGTTTCCGGGTTGAAATAGCACCATGCGTCGGCAGCCCCAGCGGTTAGTGATTTGAGTCGCGTGAGCGTTTGCACAATCTTTTCAGGGTCCTGGCTGACTAACTGGCTCGCAGGGAGTGCCTCCAGTTGGCGAACATACCACGGATCACCCCGTTGCTCATGAGACAGTTCTTTGAGAACGGCAGCGGTTTGAGCGGTGAGAACTGCACGGAAGTCGGTGGTGTCTTCGTCTTCGAGAAATTTGAGAGAACGAGTATAGACATCGGCTAGCACGTCGCGTTTCCAATCGGTCAACACGTCAGGGCCGACAGCAGCCAGGTCGGCACACGTCATCACGAAAAGCATCTGTAGACGCTGCTTGCTCCCAATTTGCCGCGCAAACCCTTCCAATACCCGGATGTCGGAAGTATCGCGACGAAAAGTCAGGTGCGACATCACCAGATGTTTATGAACCAGAAACGCAATGTCTTGAGCCGATTGCTCAGCTAGCTGAAACAACTCGGCAGTTTCTTCGGCAATCCGTTTGCCGACCTCGCTGTGATCTTCTTCGAAACCTTTGCCCAGGTCGTGCAGCAGCAAGGCCATATGCAAAACGCGTTTGTCCGGGATATCTCGATAGGCATTGCCCAGGGTATCCTGTGCATTGGCAAAAGCGGCGGCCTCGCGCACCGCCCGCAGAGAGTGTTCGTCGACAGTGTATTTGTGGTATTGATTAAACTGCAGCAAATATCGCGCGTGCTGCATGGCGGGAACCAATTTTTCCAGATATCCCAGTTCATGCAGTAGAGCAAGCAGCCGTCCGACGATGAGGGGATCGGCAAGCATTTCGTAGAATACTTTGCGAACTTCGACTGGAACCTCCTCAGGAAAATCGGGCGCAGTCAACAAGAGAGCAGAGTAGGTCGTTTGATCAAGCGGCTTGTTTTCGCGGGCAGAAAGTTCGACAAGCCGAAGTACTTCACGTAGGTCCGATTTCAGTCGTGCCAAACCCGCTGGAGTTGCGCTGACGTGATTGAGCCTGACACGGAAGTCGCCATCTACTGTCTTCGTGAACAATGGGTCGAGTACCCGCGATGCGGTCGATACAGAAAGCAAACTAGCTTCACGGCGGCGAACCATCTGCCAAATATGGTTGGTGTGACGAAAGTAGTCTCGCATGAACTGCTCGACGGGCAAAAGACCACTGCGATGTTGCAGGCCTAAACACTGGGCGATTCGCAATTGCTCGGCCCGGTCGAGCATGTCGGTTGCTGTGTCGGCGTGAAAATGCATTTCGTTGCGAAGGCGAAGCAAATATTCGCTGGCGGAGAGCAAGCGGTGATGATCGAATTTTGACATCGCTCCGAGCAGATGCAGCCGATCGGGATCGGATTGTCCGAACTCGGCGAAACCGAGCCAGCGGAGCAAGTTCAAATCACGAATCCCCCCCCGGGAACGTTTCACATGCGGTTCGAGTAAGTAGACACTCTCGCCATATTGATTGCGTTCTTCGGCCCGGGCTTCAAGAAAATCTCGGCAGAGCGACTTGCTATGGCGCCGGGCCATTTTTTCGAAGCTCGTGCGAAATTCTTCGAACAACTTCCGATCCCCCTTAAGCAGACGTGCATCTACGAGCGAAGTGCAAATCACCGTATCGTCACGGGCCAGTTGCACGGCCTCGGCAGGTTTGCGAATGCTCGATCCCAGGTGCAGGCCGATATCAAAGACACCTTGGGTCATCGGTCGCAGGAATCCAGCGAGTTCAGACCTCGACATTCCCTTGTACAGGAACATAAGGTCCACATCAGAAAAGGGAGAGCATTGACGCCGTCCGTGACTCCCCAGGCAGACAACGGCCAGATGGGTTGATAACTTGGTCGTTCGTGGCCCAGACGCCTCAGATAGGGTAGTATCCAGAAGCCGCACCAAAATCGTATCAAGCAAAGACGCAAGCTTCGCAGAGACTTGAGTCCCGCTGAGCCCGCGCTCATGTACCTCGCGGATTTCGGCCCGCCGTTTCTGCAACTCCTGGCGAAGCTCTGATAACAACTCACCGAAGGGGAAACTTTCAGGCATGAATCAAGTTTCCCTGAATAAACGTTGCCCCAGGAATGTCGTGTTGCTAAGTTGCAGGTGCCGTTTAGAGCGCACCATTGCCGGTTTCACCGGTGCGTATGCGAATCGTGTCAGTGAGGTCGGAGACGAAGATTTTGCCATCGCCGATCTGCCCCGTTTGAGCGGTCTTGATGATCGTGTCGATAACCCTTTGCGCAAGGTCTTCAGTAACCGCAATTTCCAGCTTCACCTTGGGAACGAAATCGACCGCATACTCAGTTCCGCGATAGGTTTCGGTATGGCCTTTTTGGCGACCGAACCCCCGGACTTCGGTAATGGTCATGCCCGCGACGCCGATCTCGCTCAAGGCATTTTTGACATCTTCGAGCTTGAAATGCCGAATGATCGCTTCGATTTTCTTCATCGTGGGAACTCCCTTGATTTCATGATACTCGTTGTTCTACTTTTCTTTACATCAGCCGTCGAGCGCTAGCACCCATTTTTGAGGGCTCACCGTTCAAACCGGTCTATCGCGTCCGGCTGATCTGTCGATCTACATGTTACACGAAGATGTAGCCTTCTTCACCATGCTCGGTGAGATCCAGCCCGCGCACCTCACTATTCTCATCCACGCGCAGCCCGATGGCAACATCGACGACTTTGAGAATAATCAAAGTGGCGACGATGCTGAACACCCAAGTCACGGCAATCGCAGTGAGTTGGCCAGGCATGACACCACCCTTTTCGAGCATCCCAAGAGGCTCTCCCTCAGCGATATTCCAACAGGCTCGAGTGGCAAAGACCCCTGTGAGTGCCGCGCCGAGCGTCCCTCCCACCCCGTGAACACCAAAGGCGTCGAGCGAATCATCGTAGCCAAACTTACCCTTGAGTTTGCCACACGCCAAGGCGCAAATGACACCAGCCGCTGCTCCCATGAAAATCGCCGGCATCGGATTCACGAAACCGGCTGCCGGGGTAATGCAAACCAAACCGGCTACTGCACCCGAAGCAGCACCTAATACGCTCGGTTTGCCGTTGATGAGCCATTCGTAGAACGCCCAGCCCAATAAGCCTGCGGCTGCAGAAAAATGAGTCACGGCAAAGGCACTCGAAGTGAGACCATCAGAAGCCAGTTCGCTTCCGGCGTTGAAACCAAACCAACCCACCCACAGCATCGCGGCTCCCAATGTGGTATAGGTCAGATTATGAGGTCGCAAATCGGCAGTGCCAAAGCCCTTGCGTTTGCCCAATAGCAAGGCACACATCAGGGCAGACACTCCGGAACTGATATGCACGACAGTCCCCCCGGCAAAATCGAGAGCGCCTCCCTGGAGGCCATATTCGGAACCGAAAGCCAAAATACCTCCACCCCAGACCCAATGGCACAAAGGGCAGTAGACCAACGTCCCCCACAAAATACTAAACACGACCATCGCACTGAATTTCATCCGTTCAGCAAACGCACCACAGATCAACGCAGGAGTGATGATAAAAAACATGCCCTGAAACAGCATATGGGTATATCGAGGTATAACCCCTGCCATCGGTTCGATCGGTGCCTTGGCTGATTCGTCCCAGGTGCGTTCGACATTTTTCATGAACAGATAATCGGTGTTACCGATGAAAGGGCTGAACTTACTGCCAAGTTTTTCAGCGTTGTCGCCTCCAAATGAGAGGCTATATCCATACAAAGCCCAAAGTACGGTCATCAGCCCCATCAGGAACAGACATTGCATCATAATGCTCAGCACGTTCTTGCTGCGGACGAGTCCTCCATAAAACATTGCCAGTCCGGGGGCCGTCATGAAGAGGACCAAGGCACAAGAGGTCAGCATCCACGCATTGTGACCAGCGAGGGCCGCTTCATCCGCCTTCGCGGCAACTTCGGCAAGTTCCTGGGCCTGAACAGGCATTCCCACTGATGCCATGCCAGCGACGAGTAGCGCTCCGATGGCAATTTGAATCCACTTAAACATAAGATCCTCCCCCTGATGTCGGTGATGAGTTTCCTGGCGAAAAGTGAGCGGTGCGTGCAGCCACAGCCATACCCAACTGTTAAGTAGAATAAGAGCCTGATCGATTCCGGTAAAGTAGCTAAAAGGGAGATTTTTGGGCGAGAAGTGGCTGTTTCTTAGCGGGATTTCTGCCAAGCTACGTCAGAAGTGCCTGACTCGGCGTTGGCAGTTCGAGCCATTACGAACAGCAGGTCTCCTAAACGGTTGACATAGAGTAACACAGTTTTCCGTAGGGTAGATTGTTGATTGAGAGTAACGATGCACCTTTCTGCTCGCCGACAGACACAGCGAGCCAGATGGAGCCACGCCGCTGCCGGACTCCCCCCCGGCAGAATGAAGGTCTTTAGTTCAGGGAGGACAGATTCTAGTTGGTCGATCCAGGCTTCCAGTTGAGCGACGTTGGTGTCCTGTAAGTAGTCAGTACCTTTACCTGACGCATCGGGCGTAGCAAGTTCAGCACCCAGGTCGAAGAGCTGATTTTGCAGTTGGGCGAGTATTTGATCGATTGGCTGCAAAAGGTTGTTCGTTCGCACGACTCCCAATACTGCATTTAATTCATCAACTGCGCCACAAGCCTCGATGCGCCCATCATTTTTGGCCACGCGAACTCCCCCGTAGAGACCGGTCGTGCCGTCATCACCAGTCTTCGTATAGATTTTCATAGCATTAGGTTTTGGATAGCGGTTTTAGGGGCAGGATCGCTTAGCTTAATTGTGCGGGCTCTGACGTCCATCCGGCCACCAATGGGTGAGCGGGACTGCACCAAAGGAGACGATCCCAAGTTCGTGGGGTCACCCGAAATAACTTAAAGAGTCAAGCCCAAGTGCAATCATTAAACACGGCCCCTAAATGCCTTTAATCAGGCATTCAAATCTAGTTGCCAACCAGTCTAAGAGCTAGAATCTAGGGGCCGCAAAGTTTTCCTATCTTGCCGGCTCGGCACTTTTAAGCCATTTTGGACAGATGCTGAATCACACTAAGATCCTTTGCGAGGAGCCCTCGATGTCTCGGATAACAGTTTGCCCTAGGAAGTTATTGACGCTCTTGGGCACTATTTCAATAGCCCTAACGACAAATTGGGTGTTTGCTGCGGAAAGCGTATCTACTGACGCGGGTAGAAATATAGCCAGCCAAGCGGTTGCCTATCAGGCAATTGCTGCCCAAGAGTCTAAGGCCGAGGCAGTACCCAACAAAAAGAAGGAAGAAAAATCCGACAAATCTGCCGAAGTGAAGGACAAAAAAGCAGCAGCCGCCGATTCTAATGAGTCAGGCTCTGAGGGTAAAAAGGCTGAGGTCAAGGAGACTCAGACTGCTGCTGATCGAACAGAATCTGACAAGGGAGGGTCCAAAGACGGCTCCGAAAAGAAGACGGAAGCAGAACAAAAGCCCAAACTCTATACCGTCAAACGAAAGCCTCTCAAGATTGAAAAAGAATTAACAGGTGTTTTTGTTGCTACGGAAATGCAAGAGATTGCCGTTCGACCTGATACCTGGTCACGCTTTGTCGTGCTTGAATCCGTCAAACATGGCACGGAAGTCAAGCAAGGGGAATTGCTCGTTCGTTTTGAGGATGAGCAAATCGAAGACCGTTTGGCTGACGAGTCGATTGCTCTACGTCTGGACGAATTGTCGCTTATGCTTGCGGAGAAGGAGACTCCACGCGAGGAAAAAATGCTTGACCTCGCATATAGTGAAGCGAAAAGGAACTATGAGCAACTCCTTGAAGATCACAAATACTATCTGGAAACAGACCGTCCGTTTGCAGAGCGCATCGCGAAATATCGTTTTGACTCAGCCAAGGAAGACTTGGAATCGCAGCGCGAAGAACTTGCCCAACTCAAAAAGATGTATGAAGCGGATGAATTGACCGAAGAAACCGAGGCCATCGTGTTGCGTCGTCAGGAGTTTGAGGTGAATACCGCTGAGCTTATGTTGGAACTCCAAACGGCCAGCCGCGACTATACCCTGAATGTTTCGCTGCCGCGTAATGATTTGACCTATAGAACTGCTTTGGAGGGAGCGAGACTTACCTTGGAACGAGCCAAAACGGCTCGTGAATTGGGCATATCCAGGGGAAAGTACGAACTCGAAAAAAAGCGTGAAGAACGCGCCAAAAGCGTGCGTAGTAACGCGAAGTTGCTCAGCGATCGGGCTTTGATGGAAATCCACGCGCCGGTGGAAGGAACGGTCTATTACGGTCGTTGTATTGATGGTAAGTGGGGAGAAATCAGCTCGCTCTCTTCCAAGCTAGTTCCTTACGGCACAATTCCTCCTAACACCGTGATGATGACGATTGTCAATCAACGGCCGCTGTATGTTGTAACCGAACTGGCCGAGAAGGATCTCTCAGAATTCAAAGTGGGACTCGACGCAGTGATTACTCCGAGTGCTGACGAGGACGTAGAGATTGTTGGAAAGGTCAATCGCCTGGCGGGTATTCCGAGTGCTAGCAGAAAGTTCGAAATGCAGCTCGATCTGGACACGAGCGAACTTCCCGAGTGGTTGGTTGCTGGAATGTCTTGTAAGATCAAGGTTACCACCTACGAGAAAAAAAATGTCTTGCAGGTTCCGAAGGATTTGATTCAGACTGACAAAGAAAATGAGAAAACGAAGTACGTTATGGTGGTTATCGAGGACGAGAAGGAGCCTCTGCGACGAGAGGTAAAACTGGGGCATACCAAAGGTGATATGGTCGAGATTCTTGAGGGTTTGGAAGAAGGGGATAAAATTAGCAAGGACAAGCCGAAAGAAGAGGATGAGGAAGAAGACAAATAGCGAGACGCTCAGCTCCGATTTCGCGATTTACCCAGCAATGACAAAGGTAGGTATGAGAATAGGGAACTACAGATTGATTTTTCTGTGCAGGGTAGCGATCACACTCTGGGGTTCCCTGGCATATTCGAACGCCCTATTGGCAGAATCGGATACTCCGACCAAGGCCAGCGCGTCTGCAAAGTCGATTTATCCCCTGTCTATCGAAGGTCCCAAGCCCGTACCCGTAGTTCCGCCTACCTTTGCCGAGATTCAACAGTCGATCGAGCGAGGGGTTAAGTTCCTGCTCCAGTCGCAGCTCAAACAGGGAGCCTGGGGACGTTCTGAGAACGGCAAATACTATCGCATCTGGTCTCCCGTACCCGAGGCTCACAATGCCTATCGCACAGCGACCACTTCGTTGGCAATTATGGCCTTGATCGAAGCACGCGAGCTCTTCGCCGGCGAACTGCGTGAGAGTATCGAGCAATCCCTGGATTTGAGTCAGGCATGGCTCCTGGAGCATGGCAATCAGCTCCGCCGCAGCGCACCTGATCGCTACGACGACTTCATGGGTTATGCCCTCTACAACGTCTGGGGCCATGCGTATGCCATCCACGCGGCGGTTCGCTTGCATGAGCGAGCTGCCGGGAATGGTGAACTTCAAATCAAACTCAAGGACTTTGTAGAGTTCCAGATCAAACGCCTCGCGCAGAATGAGTTTCTCAACGGGGGTTGGGGCTACTACGACGATCCCTATTCGGACAAGTATGGCAATCCTACTCATCCGCGTCGTGCCAAGCTGGCAACCCCTACGGGGAGTTCGATTAGTTTCACCACAGCTACCGTGCTGATCGCACTGAAACAAGCGGAAGTGGAAATGGGAATCGAAGTTCCTGACAAAGTGACAAGGCCGGCGGTTGCCTCGATCGAGCGGCAGCGTTATCCCGACTTTGCGTATGCTTATGGCGAGTATCTAAAGTACGCGCCGCGGATGGACATCAATCGTCCGGGGGGAAGCCTGGGTCGCTCGCAGGTCTGTAATCTTGCCCTGCGGTTGTATGGTGACAAGCTGGTGACGGATGAGGTACTCGAGACCTGGCTTAATCGTTTGATTGCTCGCAATGGCTGGCTCAGCATGAGCCGCAAACGCAATTTTCCGGGCCAATCGCCCCATTATGCGGATTTTAGTGTGGCGGGTTATTTTTATTATTACGGCCATTTCTATGCCTCGATGTGTATCGAGGAGCTTCCTGCCAAAGAGCGCGCGTTCTACCAAGGTCAGCTTGCGCATGTTTTGCTTCCTTTACAGGAAAGCGACGGAAGCTGGTGGGACTACATTCTCTACGATTATCACCAGCAATACGGCACGGCGATGGCTATCTCGTCGCTGATGCGTTGTCTGCCAGACGCCCATAGCGAAGTCTTAGAAGCCAAACGCTAAGCCGCAGCAAGCGGCTGGTGTGGCATGAATGCACCGTCTGAACCAGGTTGAGTTTCTGTTTTTCAACGTGCTGGTGCGGTTAGCGCGAAGATTTCGTAGGGCACTAGAGCAACTCAGCATTTTGCCAAAAAAGTGTTCTGGAGAGAGCCCTTTTCCCCTGGGTTCGAAACGGTGTTGAGCTACGTTTTGCTATCCGCAGGACGAGTGCCGCCGGGCATTAGTCTGTGCGTAACCTAGATTTTAATGGCAGAAAGACATGCGAGATGAGAAGCAAGTCCCCACTGCAAATGCTGCCGGCAACTCCCCATTTGGCACGTTTTATCACACCAGTTTGCTCAAACCTGTAATGAGTTCGCCGATGGGCTTCCTGAAAAAATTCTTCCGTAATGTGTTCCATGAGGAACTTGGTACCCAAAGCACCAGCAGCTTTGAATTGCTCAACGAGACAGAACTCGAAGCCCACCTGGGAGTGAGTCGTTACGGCAGCTTTCAGTTGACCGACGCGGTGCGACCCTCCTATGGATTGGACGTGGTCCCCTCGGCAGGTTTCCGCCACGATACCTACCGCGACGAAAATGCCAAGCAAGATGTGCCGGTCGTGATGGCTGCGGTCTCGCGGGAGCGGGTGTTCGAGACGTTTATGGAACTATTGGATCCGCTGGGTCCAGTGGTCGACGTGGTGCTTGAAAGCAGCCATCACTATCCCAAGAACAGCATGCAGGATATGTATCGCGAGCACATCGATATGCCAATCCTGCAGAGCATTCTGTGGGAATTTGAAGACCTGCTGGTTAATGACGGTTGCACGGGTATCGCGGTGCTGAATCCCACGACGCCGCAGGAAGTGCAATTCGACGAGCACAAACTCCTGATCGTCTACGGCAAGCAACTGACGCCCTACGAAGGAGCATTGATCGACGCGGGGCTGAATTGCCGCGAAGAGATGCGATTCATCACCGAAGCGGAACACGTCCATTCGACCAACGAAGAATACATCGAGTTATTTGAAGTGCTCAAGATGCGGCTGGGGATCGACGGCTCGGAATACTAGGGAACTCAACCAGCAAATTTGCCAAATCCACTTTGGCCGCGGCTTTGCACCCGCCAGGCCGGCGACTCGCAAGAGTTGCCGGCCTGATTTGTTTTGGTGGGTGTTCTGGGGGTTTTGGCCACCTGGGAAATAGACACTAGTCAGAAAAGAGGGGGCGGGGGGAGTAGGTTCTCGGTCGAGTAGCGAAGGTCCGGCGTAAGCCGTGACCTTCGCCCTCATCAAACCGGACGTGCGGATTTCCCGCATCCGGCTTACCCATAAACATTCAATCGCAAGCATGCACAGCATGTCATTCACACAACGTTCACAGACTCCGCAGACCCAGGGTCTGGGAGAGGAAAAGGTGAGGAGGAAAAGGTGAGGAGGAAAAGGTGGGAGGAACCGTTTTTGGGCTTTTTGGGCCTGCCTGGCGGGCGGGGGGTCGATTCCAACCCCAGACGGCGGATCGTCCGCTTGCTCCAGGCATCGCTGCCGAAGGGGCTGCCTCGCTCCACGCTGCGGCGCACCGCGGTCAGCTCCGCTTCCGTCTGAGGCCTGTTCACGTGATCCACCCAACTCGCCTTGCGCGGCAGCGGCCAGGCGGATAACAAGACCTGATCCTCGGCGGAGGCGCGCAGCCACCGAGAGAGGCTGCCCCACCGCCACTGTTCGGCCCGCTGCACCAGGTTGGCTCGCAGCGCGTTCCGCTCGACGTAACGAGCCACCGTGTAGTAAGACTCACCCTCCTCGACCGGGAAGGACTTGAATCGCCCCTGATAGACATGCCCCGTACCGGGCAGTGTGTCGATGGGCGTGCCAGCGTTGGGTGTGGGTGAGCGTTAGCCAACCCACGAACCTTGAGAGCTCACCCTCCGCGCGAGGCCAAACCAACAGGTGCCAGTGATTGGGCAGCAGGCAGTAGGCCAACAACCGCGTGGCCGTCCGCTCAACCGCCTCGAGTAGCACGCTCTCGAAGGCCTCGCAGTCGCCATCGTCCTGGAAGATCGTCATCCGCGCGTTGGCGCGGTTCAAAACGTGGTACACATACCCACCCTTGGCGACTCGCTGCGGCCGTCCCATTGCCAAAGCTTAGCAGAATCACTCGGCCGTGACACAACGGTTCCTGACACCTTTTCTGGCGCACCTTTTCTGGCGTTTTCTGGCGCGTAGCGTCTCGAAGCTCAACGGCTTAATTCCACCACTTTCGCGGATAGACCACAGGATAGATCCACACGAGGAACGTCGCTCCTAGAATCGCGACGATCCAGCCGTACCAATTGTGACTGGTCAGCGAGAACGCCTCCACGGCCGGTCCTCGTATGAGAGAGTAAAGGAATCCTCCTAATAGCGCACCAATGATTCCGAGCAGCGTCGTCAGCAGCAAACTCATATACTGTCTACCCGGAACCAGAAACCGCGCACAAATTCCCACGATCAATCCACAGACGATCCAACTAAGAATGCTTCCAAAACTCATGGGATCACGCTCTCTTTCTCGAAAGTTTTTTGATTGTCGTTGCAACTCGATTTCGCCTTGAACTGCTACTGCAGTTGCATGCAAAACTTGAAATGCTGTTCTATCGAGCAGATCAGATTGGCACGTTTTCTCGCGAAGCGCGGACCTCGAAGTTTAGGGTTGTGCGGCCGGCGGATTGTCGCCGGTTTTCTCGACATCTTTCTTGGTAGTGACGGTCGTCGTTCCGCCGGGCGTAGAGACTGTCGTCTCTTTCGTGGTCGACGATTTCTCGGCACAGCCGATGGTCGCTAGTACAAACATGCTCAGCAGTAGCGAAGCTAAAAAGTGTCTCATGTTCAGATCCTTTCAATTGGGGTTCTCTCAAGTGGCCGCTTCACCGTGAAGCAAGCCGTGCTTTTCAAAATCGGATGTCCTATCAATCTCAAACATTGGATGAGGTGCTGTTAAATGCGGCCCATGAGTAGTAGGACGACCAAGACAATCGCCACCAACCCTAGCCCGCCGCTCGGTCCGTAGCCCCAGTTACGGCTGTGTCCCCAGGTAGGTAGCGCCCCGAGCAGCATCAGGACCAAGAGCACAATCAAAATAGTACCTAACATTTCAATACTCCTCGAATTAAACTAATAAGCGTCGAACGCAAAAAGCGGTCTTCAGTCTCTCGCGATTGGCAACCGCTGTTTGTGTTTTCTAAAGATCATTTGACTTCACGTTGTCGTTTGCCTGACCGTCCACCTTGCCGTCTTCCGTGACCCCGCCGGTCAGTTCGGTAGCCTTGTCCTTTGCCGTTTGGACATCCTGTTTCATCTTGCCCGGGTCGGTTGCGAGGTTAATGCTCACCTTGCTGCTTCCTGCCTCGGTGGCTGGTCTCGACAAGACGAACCAGCCTCGATAAAAACCCAAGACGATCACAAGCATCGCCAGCACTAGGAAGGTTGTACCAATTCTCTTCATACCTCACCTATTTCGTGCATTGCTGAAAACGTGTGGTTGTTACCAAATGGAATCAAAGTCCGCTGCGGATGACCCCGTGACAATTATATTGCTTCATCATTGTTGCTAAATCGCAATTGCACGGGATCATCCGACGAGCGTTGTTCCTGCCTCTTGATTCACCGTGATTCACCAGCCATTTAAATCTTGCCACTGTTCCCGGACTTGTTGCTTACCTTCTTGGGTAGGGGACGCACTCGTCGGAACCAACCTTGGCGGTAAGCTATTCCGCCCGCGACGATCCCAAGGAGGCCCGCAATCGTTAAAAGCGTGTTGTTCATGAATTGTTGCTCTTAAATAGTCAATGGTGAACTTTGTAAGTTATTCGTTGTAAAAATATTGAATGGTCAATGGGAACAGACGCTCTTTCAGTGGTTCGTCCTAAACCAGTCGAATTCCTGATTCTGGGACGCCGGGGACGGGATCAAGTAACTCTTCTTCGTGAATACGCTCCCATAATTCCTCCCGATGAATGGGCAACTCATGGTTGGCCTCAAAGCCCAATTTCACTCTGCCATTACGAACATCCAATACCGTGACTTTGAGCAATTTCTCAAAACCATTGGTCTCGCCGACCACCACGGATTCCTGGCACTTTCGAGTCAAAACTAGCATGTCAACACCTCCGATCACTTGGTTAGCTCTTGATTCCAACTTCAGTTCCCCGGTTTGTGGTAAGTAAGAAAACTTGTACAACGTTCCCCGTAGTAAAGGCATGTACGACGGTCCCCGTCGCAGGTTCGACCTCGGCGGCTGCCTCGCGTACGTCCCGACCCGTTATTCCTTTAATTTGCATCCGTAGTGCCTCAGCCGAACTTTGGAACAGTTGCCGGTGAAACTCTTGCACCTGGGCTGCTCCCTCGGCACTTAGCGCCATGGCTTTTTCTGCTGGTGTCAACGCGTCGTGCAGTGTGATCACCAGGGTATCCTCGCTCAGGACTACGGTGACCGAAGCAGGCGCATGGCCTGTTCTTTCCGTCTGGAAAGCGAGTGCCACTTGGGCAATCTTCTGTGCCATCACCGTTTCGGATTCATTCATGGGATTTGTCCTTGCAGGTGATCGTGTATCTCTCCACACAACCAGCGGTGAGGTGTTCGCACGGAGCTTCTCACCCTGCACATAAACACAAAAAAAGCCGACATGGCGGAATACCTGAAGGTTTTCCGCCACGTCGGCTTACTCATTATCGAGCCCCCCCAGTCGGGTTGCTCTTTATTTAGTCATCCGAAAACTACTCTGGAAAACTTGATAGCTGCTGATGGGAATCGTCCCATTGGCAGCAATCCAGTGCCCCTCTTAAGTCATGCTACGACATCCCCAATGGAATGCAACCCCCTTTGTCCCCCTTATGGTCGAATGTATATTGGTTGGAGTGGGTCCGATCTCTTGATTGCCCACGATTTGGTGTCTCGTGGGGCTGGCCGATGTTTTTAAGAGTTATTTGCAAATTGGAATTCCAATGAAGACACGTGGGGAAATTGAGGCTGCCGTATGTGAAAGGGTTTCCCGCTTCGAGCAGGAATACATGGGACGGGGACCCAAGGATATCCGTACCCATCTGATTGGTGACCTGCTGATCGTTCGCCTCGTGGGAGTTTTGACCGCTGCGGAGCAGCATCTCGTGAAAACGCTGCCCCCCGAAAAGGGGAGAGATCTGCTCAAACAGGTTCGAATTCAACTCATCGAAACAGCGCGGCCCGCCTTGGAGACAGTGATACAGGATATCACTGGCATCAAACCAGTCAGTTTACACCACGACATCAGCACGCTTACGGGTGAAGAAATCGTGGTCTTTACACTGGGAACGGCGCCAATTTGCCGTGATACGAAGACGTAATCCAGGGGACAAGTGAAATCGGTCGCGTGGGTTTGGGAGTAGTGCGTCGTACCGATGAGCCCACACCAACCGACGCATCGCCATCAGGTCACACTCAGGAACTCCGGGTTGGAATCGCTCTGGATATATTCAATCCAAACAATAACTAGGTCAATGCAAGCTCGTGTTGATTTAGGGGCCTTACGTCTTCAGTGAGCAACAGGTCCCTAAGCTGGTTGTAGCTGATGGGCTTAGAAAGGAGTCGATCAAACCCCGCTGCTAGTGCTCGTTCTATATCTTCCTCACCACCAGAGCCGGTAACAGCCACGAGTTGAACTCCCACAAGAGCTGGGTTTGATCGCATGGCAACTGCCACGGCATAGCCGTCCATATCCTCAAGGCAGATGTCGCAAAAAACGATTTCGGGCAAAAATGTTTCCGCGGCTTCCAGGGCAGACATGCCCGTTTCGGCTTCATGAACCTCTTGGCCCAACCCTTTCAGTAAATTCGACAAAACGAATCTTGCGTCTCTGCGGTCGTCTACGATCAGAATGCGACGGGAACGTAGTGCGACCTTAGACTTGGGAACTGGAGGATGAATCTCGCTCGGAGCTGCAATTGATAGCGGCAAGCGAATGGTAAACGTCGAACCGTAGCCCAGTCCTTCGCTCTCGGCAATAATTATGCCTTCATGCATTTCTATCAATCGCTTGCAGAGCGAAAGCCCAAGGCCAAGTCCACCTTTGCAACGAACTCGGGAAGAATTCGACTGCCGGTAGGGTTCAAACATTGCTGCGACCTCCGTTGGCACCATGCCAATGCCAGAATCGCGAATGCTAAACTCTGCAAAAGTACCTTGGCGTTCGACACGTACCAAAATTGTACCTTCAGAATCGGTAAATTTTGTGGCGTTGTGCAACAGGTTGGTCATCACCTGGGAGAGTCGCCCGGCGTCGCCATCCACCCAAAGTGCTGTAGGTGAGACCACCGTCTGTAGTGTCAGTTGATTCTCTTCGAAGCAGTGGCGATAGTCTGCAATGGTGTGACGTGCCAGGGCCGCGAAGTCGAATCGCTTTTTCTGCAAAAAGATCTTTCCTCGGGCAATACGCGTGTGGTCCAAAAGCTCGTCAGCGAGCGTCTTCATGAGGTTAGCTTGTCGTCGAATGACTCCGTACAATTCTTTGGTCATGCGGGGAATGCGTTTACTATGATCCAAAACCTTGAGGGCACCTAAAATGGCTGAAAGAGGGTTCCGCAACTCATGGCCAAGCAAGGCTATGAACTCATCTTTCCGACGATCGACGTCCGCTTCGTTGCTTGGGATTTTGGTTTGCTGCGGATTGCTACCATTTAATAATTCCATGCGTAATCTAAACCTCGCTGCTTTATCGGATGCTAGGAAATAGAAAAAGCCGGCGTGGAGGAACACCCAAAGGTATTCCACCACGTCGGCTTACTCGCTATCGAGCCCCCCCAACTGGGTTGCCCTCTATATAGTCATCCGAAAGCTTTTTTTGGAGATTTGATTTGCCACCCGCTGTAGTCTCCCGCAGGCTGCATAACCACTTTTATTATGGCTCCTCACCAGAATTTGTGGGTGATTGATCGGGTTTTGGCAGGCGGGAATGCGTTTTTTCAGGCATCGGCAGGGCAAAAAGAAGGTTCCCTCCGGACGTGGTGAACGGTAGCGCTGGACAATGCTCAATCATCGAG
>JBGSPU010000114.1:0-9951 GCA_041738415.1 Bythopirellula sp. | reverse complement strand
CCCCGGACGGCTTGTTCCGTCAGGGTCGTTTTTTGGGGGCCAGATTCCTGAACCCTTCTTTTTGCCCTGAAATGCCTCGAAAACGCCTGTCATACACGCCCAAAAGCCACTTGGCGACCCACAGATTCTGGTGAGGAACCGGACTTTCAGGGCCACGCGACGATCGAGCGTGTCCTGCTGCGCTTCGTAGACGAGCCCCATACCGCCGGCGCCGATGCGGCGAAGGAGCCTAAACTCGCCGATTCGCTTCTGAGTGAGTGGCGATTGCGCGGCGACGGAGCCGTGATCTTCCGTGACGCCGAGCGCCGCGACCCCGCGCAACGTCTGCACTAGTTGCCTCAGATAGTCGGCGTGGTCGGGGAATTTGGTCGCGAGGGCGTCGACGTCGACCGCCTCGCCGCGCAGGATTTGGTCGCTCATCAGGTCGACCGCCGACAGCAGGTGGGAGTCGATCGAACCATTGCCGGAGGCTGCCACCCCGTTCGATTTGCGTCCCGCGACAGCAATACGATTCATCGTTTTCATCACGCAACACTCCCGTCTTGAAGGGCCTGCTGCAATCGTTCGAGGGCCCGAAACAGCCGCGTTCGTACGGCATTGACTGTCAGGTTAAGAACGGCGGCAATCTCGGCATTGTCGAGGTGCTCCAGGTAACGCAGTTCGATGATTTCGCGATCTCTCTGGCGCAGCGTGCCGAGCGCCGCGCGAACCTTATCACTCAGTTCCATGTTCGCCACGTGTTGGCTGGGGGTCTGGCCAGCGTCAACGAAACGGTCGACCAGCAAAGCCACGGATTCATCATTGATTGGTGGGGCTGTAGTTTGTTCACGCTCAACCGAGCGCTTTTGCGCAAGCATGTGCCGCTCGCGAAACTTCAAAAGCTGCTCCCAGGCGAGGCCGCGCAGCCACGGGTAGAACGGGATTTGCTGCTCGCGCGCGTAGTCCACCAACCGAGCATGGGCGATCATCAGTGCTTCCTGAACGACATCGGACGGGTCAAACCGCGCGCTCAGCCTCCGGTCGACGCGCATGGCTACCATCTGCCGTAACCGTGCCCGATGACGGCATAGCAGCTCGTTGGCTGCCGTAGCGTCTCCTGCGGATACCCGGCGGAGAAGTGCTTCGGTTTCATTCGCTTCAGACATAGTTAAACGTGCCTAAGCTAGTAACTCGGGAATCCGCCCCAGTGTTACAGGGATCGCGGTTGTTTCAAGAATATCTTTACGTTTTGGACATCGCGGCGAGACAAGGTTTGATATTCCGCAGCGACGCGGGGCCGCTACGGCAGACGTTAGGATTAGTTTACCAACGTGTTGCGTGAGTTTGAAGACTTTTTCCAGTTTTCGACGCCCGTTGCCGGGGCGGCTGGCCAAGATTTTTGAGAGAATTATCCCCCGAACTGTAACGCTGGCGCCGGCTGTCGCGTTCTTGTTCTAGTTTTCGGCGAATTCCCGTCCGATTAGTCCGGCGGTCTCGCCTAGAGAGGTGGCGAGAACGGGCAATGCCCCGCGATGACTGTCCCGACTCGGTTCTAGAAGATGAGACCTGGTTGGCTTGGTGTAGGGCCTTCCACTGTTCCGCGCAACACATCTGCCTTAATACAACAGGACATCGACCATGAACATCTCCCGCAAGAATCGTAAGCTGTCACGTCAGCAACGTCGTAACCGTCGCCAGATCCAACAAATTGGTCGCCGACCCCGGATGGAGTCGCTGGAGGGCCGGCTCCTGCTCGACGCCGGGGGCTTAGATCCCACATTCGATGGCGACGGTCTCGTCTTGACAGATATCGGTAGACCTGGGACGTCCGATCGCGGCTACGACGCGGTGGCTTATCAAGCGGACGGTAAGGTTCTCGTTGTCGGAAGTTCCAATCCATCCAGCACCGACTTCGCGATTATTCGCTACAACGTCGACGGCAGTCTCGACGCGTCATTCGGCGATGGCGGCGTTGCAACGATCGACTTCGGTGGAAATAGCGATGTCGCTCAGGGAGTCGCCATTGATAGTCTGGGCCGCATCCTCGTGGCGGGTTATACGGCTCAGGGCGGCGCCACCGGGTTCGACTTCGGCGTGGCCCGGTTGACGAGTGACGGTGCTCTAGACACCACTTTCGACGGCGATGGCAAGCAGACCATCGACTTCGGCGGTACACTCGACTTCGGCTTTGGTGTTGCCGTGGATAGCCAGGACAACGTGGTGGTGGCTGGCCAAACGTCAAAGGGCGGTGTTGGGAACTTCGGCGTGGCACGGCTGACTAGTACAGGCGCTCTAGATACCTCGTTTGGCGGGGACGGCAAACAGCTCATCGACTTCGGCGGGACCGACGACATCGCCTATAGCGTCGTTGTGGACCGCCGGGACTACATAGTGGTGGCGGGCCTGACGGCGCAGGGCGGCGCCACCGGGATCGACTTCGGCGTGGCTCGATTGACCAATGCCGGCGCCTTAGACCCCAATTTTGACAGGGACGGCAAGCAAACCATCGACTTCGGTGGAACGACCGACTACGGCTATAGCGTCGCGGTGGATATCCAGGACAACGTCTTGGTGGCGGGCCAGACGCTTCAGGGCGCTACCGGGTATGACTTCGGCGTGGCGCGGCTAAGCAGTACCGGCGCCTTAGATACTTCCTTTGACAGCGATGGCAAGCAGACCATCGATTTCGGGGGCACGAGCGACTACGGCCGTAGCATCGCCGTAGATAGCCAGGACAACGTCTTGGTGGCGGGCCAGACGCTTCAGGGCGCTACCGGGTATGACTTCGGCGTAGCGCGGTTGACCAGTTTCGGCGCCTTAGACTTTGCTTTTGACGGCGACGGCAAGCAGACTGTTGACTTCGGTGGGACGACCGACCAGGGCTCTAGCGTTGCCGTAGATAGTCAGGACAAAGTGCTCGTTGTGGGCCAGACGTATCAGGGCAATGCGACCGGGAACGACTTCGGCGTGGCACGATTGACCAGTGCAGGAATTCTCGATAACACGTTCAGTGCTGATGGCCGGGTGACGACCGACATCGGCAGACCTGGGTCGAGCGATTTTGGGTACGACGCGGTCGCTTACCAGTCAGACGGCAAGGTCCTTGTTGTCGGAAATGCTAGTCAGTCGAACACGGACTTTGCCCTGGTTCGCTACAACGTTGACGGTAGTCTCGACACCTCGTTCGGCGATCGTGGCGTTGCGACGATCGACTTCGGTGGTACTGCCGATGTCGCTTTCGGCGTCGCCCTCGATAGCCAAGGCCGTATCGTCGTGGCGGGTTACGCGAACCAGGGTGGCGAGACCGGGTACGACTTCGCCGTGGCGCGGTTGACCAGCGTCGGTGCCTTAGACACTTCCTTCGACGGCGACGGCAAGCAGACCATTGACTTCGGTGCAACGACCGACTTCGGTCAAAGTGTTGCCGTGGATAGCTACGACAACGTGCTGGTAGCGGGCTATACGTATCAGGGAGGCGCATCGGGGTACGACTACGGCGTGGCGCGGTTGACGAGTTCCGGCGCCTTAGATCCGTCCTTTGACGGTGACGGCAGGCAGACCATCGACTTCGATGGGACGGAAGACATCGGCCGTAGCGTCGCCGTGGATAGACAGAACAACGTGTTAGTGGCGGGCCAGACAACACAGGGTGGAGGTGGGAGCAACTTCGGCGTGGCACGGTTGACAAGTACCGGCGCTTTAGATGCCTCTTTTGACGGGGACGGCAAACAGGTCATCGACTTCGGGGGCACGAGCGACTACGGCAATAGCGTCGCCGTGGATGGCCAGAACAACGTGTTGGTGGCGGGCCAGACAGTTCAAGGCGCTACCGGGTATGACTTCGGCGTAGCGCGGCTAACTGCTACCGGCGCTCTGGATACTTCCTTTGATGGCGATGGCAAGCAGACCATCGACTTCGGTTCGCACGATTACGGCTCGAGTGTCACCGAGGACAGCCAGGGCACCGTGTTGGTGGCAGGGCGAACATATCAGGGAATCGCTACCGGCTGGGATTTCGGCGTGGCACGGCTGACGAGTACTGGAGCTCTAGACGCCTCTTTTGACGGCGATGGCAAGCAAACGATCGACTTCGGCAACACTTACGATCTTGGGCAAAGCGTCGCAGTAGACGGTCAGGACAACGTCGTGGTAGCGGGCTACTCCTACCAAAACAGCCCTACGTTCTATGATTTCGCTGTTGCCCGGCTGATTGGATATACAAACTCGCCTCCTACGATCGAGGATGCTGCCTTTGCTGTGGCCGAAAACAATACGGCCGTTGGCAGCATGAGCGGCTCGGACTCTGATGCGGACGACGTGCTCACCTATGCAATCTCCGGAGGCGACGATGGCCTGCTCTTCAATATCGACTCATCCACGGGGGCTTTGAGCTTTCTCGCAGCTCCCGACTATGAAATACCTGCCGACTACGACGGCGACAATGTTTATCAACTGCAGATTACCGTCACGGACCTGGCTGGTGAATCTGCGTCCGCAGAGGTGACGGTTACGGTCATCAACCAGGCCAGCATCTCTGGCGTGGTGTTCGTCGACGTCAATGAGAATGGCCTGTTCGATGCCAATGAGCCAGAGATCGACGGCGTCACCGTTGAGCTTCGCGACGGGAACGGCGATGCGGTACTCGACGCGTACGGCGATGCCATCGTGGCGGTCACCCAAAGCGGCGGCATTTACCTCTTCGAAGACCTCGACCCCGGCGACTATCAATTGTTCGAGAACCAACCTTCCGGAGTGAATGACGGCGCAGACATCCTCGGCTCGCTGGCGGGCACTGTGGTTGCCAATGACACAATGCAGCTCGCTCTCGAGCATGTTGATGCTTTCGACTACGCCTTTGCCGAAGTCGGACAGCAGGTTGCTGCCGGTGACACGGCAACGATTGGTTTTTGGCAGAACAAGCACGGCCAATCCCTGATCGCCGCAGGCGGGGCGGACTTGGCGAACTGGCTCTCGGCCAGTTTCAGCAACGTTTTCGGCAGCAGTCTTGTAGGAGCCAGCGGGGCGGACGTGGCCGAGTTTTACCGCAATGAGTTGTTCAAGCAACTCGGCAAGAAGTCCGCCGGCCCGGCCAAGGTCGATGCCCAGTTCATGGCCGTAGCACTGGCTGCGTACTTCACCAGTAGCAATCTGGCGGGTTCGCTTGCCAGCGGCTATGGGTTCAACGTGACCGACACCGGCATCGGCACCAAGGTCGTCAACGTTGGCACGAGCGGCGCTGCATTCGACGCGGCCGATGGCACCGATCTGACCATCATGCAATTGCTGTTGGCAACCGACTCGCTGACGGATCAGCCGAACGACATCACCGGCTTCGCCTACATCTACGATCAAGATGGCAATGGCATGATTGACTCGGCCGAAGCCACCCTACGTGCGATGGCCAACGAAATTTTCAGCGACATCAATGAAGGCGGGGATATTTGACTTTGAACGTTGAGCGATTATCGCGATGCAACGATCCGGCAGTTGCCCCCGAAGCGGGCAGCCTACTCGTGTGGGTCGAGCTGGCGCTCACTTTGGCTGGCCCGCGACGCAAACTCTTACTGAGGAACCCGCAATGAAACGTGCAATTCTCCTTGGCGTCATTACAGCCTATGCGGTGACACGTTCCAGTCCCTGTGCGGCGCAGCTGTGGTCGAGTTTTAGCTTTGAGACCCAGGTCAGTGCATCAGCCATTGGTAGGACTGTTATTGAACAACAAGAACAACATGGCATTTCTGAAGGTGAAAGAAGCGCCTATCGATACACGGAATACAGCGTGACTGGCGACCCGCCCTGGTCGGCAATTGCCAAAGCATGGGCAGAAATACAATGGGACATCCGCGGACTTTCCGGACGGATATATAACTACGTCGAATACAGTCAACTGTTAGGTAGCGACCCTGCTGCCCAGGCAACTACGACATGGTGGTTACGTGCGCAAGCTGCCGAGGACCTCCACGTTGAAGTCATCGACTCGCAAGGCCAGCTTCAAAGCGTCGACGTACCCATTGGCGGCATATTTGGGTCCGAAACTGCTCACATAACTTACGTAACAACTGCAATATTCCCGCATGGCCCTATGGAGAAACGTACTTCCACATTCCTCTATGCCGTCAATGGGACACCGTTCCCTGGTCAGACCCAGCAGAATCCCCTTCCCAGCGAATCCGCGGTTCCAATCGACAAGGCAATTATTGATGGAATCGTTGGAGGAAATGTCTACGAAGACTCAGGTGCCAACCCACCGGTCAATATCGCCGGCTCTTTTCTCACCTCGTTGACACCGGTTCCTGTGGTCGACAATGGCTACGGCCAAACAGACACCGTCTACATCGACCCGGCACTGGCCATCGGATACGGCTATACCTTGCAGGACACCAATCGTTTCCATACCTACCAGATTCCCGCAGCGCTGCCGCAAGGCGACGACACGTTCGAAATCCACTACGCCGGCGTTGCGTATCCTCTTACAGCTGGCGAAGTGTTCGACTTCACGACGATCGAACCATTGGGAGTCGATTCGTTTTTGCTCTTGGGTATCGATGAAACCGAACTGATTACTGCGATCGGCAATACCCATGCTCCCTTTGTTTATGGTGCAACCTTCATGGAGCCTGGGCTGGCCGAAGTAACATCATTTCCGCTGTTCGTACCCGAGCCGGCGGATTTCAATCGCGATGCCCTCGTCGACGGCCGGGACTTTCTTGCCTGGCAGCGAGGAGAATCGCCCGATCCGCTGAGCAGCGCAGACCTCGCACTTTGGCAGGCGAGCTATGGGGCAGACAGTTCGCTCACCGGTGCAGTCGCCGTGCCAGAGCCAGCAGGGTTTGCGACCATGCTAATGGTCAGTATGACGCTCCTACTCAAACCTCCAATCACTAGACCGCTATGAATTACTTTTGGAGAGACCCGCACTCACTTACTTCCTTCAAATCTCACACAATCGATGCCTCAAGATTGCGTCCACTCGGAGAAATCGATGAACACACTAAGCGCACAGTTCATGAATCTCAACGGTTATGCATTGCACGCAAGAGTTTGCGGCGTCTTGTGGGCGATCAGAAGCCCATATCTGGCGATGTCTTGCACCATGTTAACGGCAGTGTTCGGACCGTCTACATGCAGTCGTGGTCAGTCTCTGATAAATTTGAACTTCACAGCAAACGTAATTGCTCAGGCCCAATCGATTCGAGACTCTGATTCTTACCAAACGCCTCCCGGAGTCATTGGAACCACGGGTGGACTACTGGCAGATGCTGCTTCTACCCGTACTATCCTTATACCGCCGCAAGTTGTCCACGATGAAGCCCTGGCACATATGTGTTATGCGATTGGTCCGAATGCAGGGGTCGTTTGGGGTAAGGTCCGCGGATCGGGGAGTGGGGGGATTACTATGAACCAGGTTTGGGCAGCGGAATTGCTTTGGTCATTCTCAGCGTTCGCCAGCGATCCATTGAGTTACTACTACTCTTCTTTCAACAGCAGGGCATTGAACCCTTTTCGGTCTAACACCGTCCTCCTGGCTAAAAATCAGAGAATCGGTGGCGGCGATAGAATACGAGTGGAATCTGACATTAATAATGACTCTGGTTCGGGTGAGTACTTCTATTTTTATTCAGTCAATGGTGCCCCTTTGCCCGGACTGAACCCACAGTCTGCACTGTTGTCCGCTGGCACCGGGCAAGGCCCATTTGGCGAAGGAGACAGGACATTCGAGTCAAATCTTGATATGGATGATGCCAGCGAGCTTGATCTACTGCTGCGGGCAGGCGGACAGTTCACCAACTTTTCATCTCCGGTTGTCCCTGGTGACTATGCAAACACCGCAATTGTCTACTTCGATCCCGCATTGGCGGTCGGATATGGCTTTATTGCAGAGGAAGGCACGCGGTTTACAAGTTTTATCATCCCCGAAGCTCTGCCGCATGGCGATGATCTTTTTTCCATTCACTACGCCGGTCAATCTTATCCGCTGTCTGCAGGAACGTCGTTTGACTTTGCCGCAATCGACTCCGCAGGGGTCGAGTCGTTCTTGTTGCTGGGTATCGATGAATCGGAAGTCATTGCAGCAAACGCCTCCGATCCTCCGTTCGTTTTTGGCATGACCTTTGCGGACTTGGGCAATGGCTTGGCGGGCTTCAACACATTTCCGCTGTTCATCCCCGAACCGGCGGACTTCAATCGCGATGCCCTCGTCGACGGCCGGGATTTTCTCGCCTGGCAGCGGGGAGAATCGCCCGATCCCTTGAGCAGCGCAGACCTCGCACTCTGGCAGGCGAGTTACGGGGCAGACAGTTCGCTCGCGGTCGCCGTGCCTGAGCCAAATAGCATGTGGTTGACGTTCGTGGGCGTCATGACCTTAATCTGGCCCCGCGGGCAGTATGGGCAGTCTTCGACTTCCGGTTTGAGCCGAGCTGCCAGATTCCGGCTGCACCGAGGTTGAAGATTGCTCGATTCATCTCTCGATGGAGGACTCCGCGGAGTTGAGATCGTGAGTCATGTATCAAGATCACCCCAACTGCCACTCACCACTCGCCACCATCATTGTCTTAGGTCAATGCTGACTTCGTCCATTTATTGATTGCCATGACCACACCCCAGGAGACTTGCCATGTCCGATCCTGATTTCCTTTTGATGTATTTGATCGTCTCGGCTGTGATGCTGGTGTTCATCACATTCATCGGTGCTCTGTTCCTCCGCGCCGGTGTCAGCCTCTACAACAAAATGGTTGGCGGTCCGAATTCGCCAACCGCCGCACCAGAACCACCCCTGGGCAAAGCGATGGGGATTACCTTCGTCACAGCCCTAGTCAACAAAGTCGTCGAGTTCGTCGTGGGTTTGGCCATCATCGGCAACTCAACGGGCTATCCGGCAGTCAAGGGCAGCGCAACCGCTCAACTCGTAGCGTTCCCGCTCAGTATTCTCGTCATGGCCAGTATGCTCTCGGCTTTGTTGCCGACCACCTTCGGGAGAGGGCTGCTGGTAGCCTTATGCCAACTTTTAATCGCTATCATCATTGGTGTTGGGATCGGCATTGTGATTTTGGTGATAGCTGTGCTCTTACCGCAGTGAGGCCAACCAGTGGGTGAGCCGGCTCATCTGCTGGAGAAGTCATTTCTACTGGCTGAATTAAGAAACAGGAGTCAACGATGTCGTTAGCAGTCGTGTTGCTTTACTTCGTCATCATGTTGATCGTCACAACCGCCGTGCTTGCCGGTGTGCTGACCATATTTGGTGAGGGACTGGATCGAGACATGCTCCTCAAATGTCTGGGGATTAACACGGGCGTTCTTGTGTTCTCACTGATTCCGTACCTCGGAATGCTGTCACCCGTCATCTGGCTGGCAGCAGTGATGGCCGTGTTTGAGAAGTCGTTCGTGGAAGCGATTCTGGTTGCCTTGTCTTGCTGGGTGGTCAAGTTCGTTGCGTTCATCGGCTTAGGAATCCTCGCTGGAGGAGGTGCCGTCGCTGGGCAACCTCCTCTGGTGGTCCACGCGCATGACGCCAGGTTTGATATTGTCGACCCCGCGGGCAACGTTCTGAGAACCGTAGCAAGCGTCGAGGAAGTCCTCTCGGCGTTACAAAACCCGTCCATGACTCCTATGCTGCGCGGAGGAACGGTCTTAGTCCGCTGTCAGCTTGATCCTTCAGGCTTACCGACTGGCGATGCAGCGGAGTTGTCAGCGAAGTTAGGATCGATACCCGGGGTGCGCAGCGTTCGTTGGGAAGGAAAGGGTGCAGGAACGGACGAATGAGGACTCGCCCTCTGTGACTATTGCCCGAATTGGGGCCTGCAAGTTCTGCAGATTTGAAGACCAATAGGAATATTGGCTCCTCACCAGAATTTGTGGGTGATTGATCGGGTTTTGGCAGGCGGGAATGCGTTTTTTCAGGCATCGGCAGGGCAAAAAAGAAGGTTCCCTCCGGACGTGGTGAACGGTAGCGCTGGACAATGCTCAATCATCGAG